>NZ_CP152427.1:2722500-3382500 GCF_038971285.1 Bacillus paramycoides | reverse complement strand
TCACAACCTGGAGCAAATCCTTCGAATGGGTTTGCGGTAGCAAATATTTCTCCAGGTGGAAGTAGGACAGTGCGTTTTCAAGTCCGAGTGACATCTACGCCATCAGGAGGTACGATTGCGAATCGCGGAAATGTATCTGCTAATTTCGTCGTTATTCCGAATCAACCACCAGTGACGATTAATAGACAAACGAATACAGTTGTGACACAAGTTAATACAGGTGGTTTAAATGTAATAAAAGAAGTGAATACGACACAAGCGGCATTAGAGGACACTTTAACATATACGATTGCCGTCCAAAATACAGGAAACGTTCCGTTAACAAACGTGTTTTTCCAAGATGCTATTTCTCCCGCTGTCTCATTTGTTGCAAATTCTGTAACAATTAATGGAGTACCACAAAGTGGATTGAATCCGAATACAGGATTTTCTCTTCCTAATATTCCTGCGGCTCAAACAGTTGTAGTCACATTTGACGTATTAATTGTACAGGATCCAGAAAACGAAGATATTTTAAATCAAGCAAATGTAACAGCAAGTTTTCAAGTGAATCCGAGTGAACCCCCCGTAACAATCAATGTTCCGAGTAACATTGTGAATACAACAGTACAATCAGGGAACTTTGAAGTTGTGAAATCAGTGAATACCGATGTTGCAACGGTAGGGGATGTTTTAGTATATACAATTGAAATTATAAATGCAGGTAGTGTACCAGCTACAAATGTATTTTTCCAAGATTCAATTCCACAAGGGACATTATTTATCGAAAATAGTGTAGTTGTTAATGGAGTTTTACAAGAAGGGGCATATCCAGAACTTGGATTCTCATTAAATAATTTGCCTACTGGCGCGAGTACAATTGTTACGTTTGAAGTATTAATTGATGAAATCCCTCAAGGAAATAATGTTGTAAATAATGCGAATGTAACTGGAGATTTTCTTGTAAATCCAACAGAGCCACCAATTACTGTAACGGTGCCAAGTAATACTGTTATGACTGTTGTAAATTCTTCAGGGTTAAATGTAAGGAAGAGTGTAAGCGCTACTGAAGCAGGTGTAGGAGATACGTTAACGTATACAGTTCGTATTCAAAATAGTGGAACAGTAGCAGCGACAAATGTATCATTTCTTGATCCAATTCCATTTGGAACAACGTTTGTAGCAAATAGTGTAACAATAAACGGAACACCTCAACCAGGTTTAAACCCTCCAACTGGATTTCCACTTGCCAATATTCCAGTTGGAGGGGTGGTAACAGTTACTTTTCAAGTGACAATCACGAGTGTACCACCAAATAGAGTTCTTCCGAATAATGCAAATGTAACTGCGGATTTCCAAGTAAGTCCTCTCCAGCCACCAATTACAATTGTAACGATTAGTAATATTGTTGTGACGCGAGTGAATGTAGGATCACTTAATGTAATGAAGAGTGTAAATACAACGCAAGCAGGTGTAGGAGATACGTTAACGTATACGATTCTTATTCAAAATACAGGAACTGTTCCTGCAACGAATATTATTTTTCAAGATCCAATTCCGTCTGGTACTGCGTTTGTAGCAAATAGTGTGACGATAAACGGAGTCGTACAGCCAGGCGCGGATCCTATGGCAGGATTCCCAGTACCGAATATTCCGGTCGGGCAAACGGCTACGATTACGTTTCAAGTTACAGTGACGAGTGTTCCGAGCGGTGGAAATATAAGAAACCAATCGAACGTTACTGCAAGTTTTCTTATAAATCCAGCAAACCCTCCAATAACGACTGTAACAAATAGTAATTTTGTAGTGACACAAGTAAACACAGCACAGCTAAGTATACAAAAATCTTCATCTGTACAACAAGCAGCACTTGGAGAAACTTACACGTATTCTGTTGTCATTCGAAATAACGGCACAGTAACAGCAACGAATGTTTCTTTCATTGATCCAATTGCGCCAGAAACAACATTTGTAGCAAATAGTGTAACGATAAATGGAACGCCTCAACCTGGATTTGATCCAAATGTTGGTTTCCTACTTCCAAATATTGCAGCTGGAACATCATTGACAGTAACGTTCCAAGTTACGGTAGTTGCACCGTCTACACGTGGAGCAGTATTAAATACAGCATCTGCTACGGCCACTTTCTTATTAAATCCTTTACAACCACCTGTAACAACAACGAACTCAAGTAATACAACGGTAGTTACAATACCGTTACCTCCTCCTGGTGAAGTAACAGCAACAAAAACAGTTGACGTTGCAACTGGAGCGGTTGGGGATGTATTAACGTATACTGTGCTCATTTCAAACGTAGGAATTATACCAGTTACAGATGTGTTCTTCCAAGATGTCATACCAGAAGGAACGACATTTGAAGAAGGTAGTGTAACGATAGGTGGGGTGCAGCAACTCGGTTTAAATCCAGAAATAGGATTTACAGTTACGCCATTATTAATTGCTGGTGGAAGTATTGAGGTAACGTTCCGAGTGATGATTACAGAAATTCCAGATAATGAAGTCATATTAAATGATGCAGATGTTACATTTACTTCACAACCAAATCCGCAGGAACCACCAATTACGGAAACGATATTAACGAATTTAGTCGTTACGACAATTAATATAGCTTCGATTTTCCCATTAAAACTAGTAGATAAAAAAGTAGCGACTGTAGGAGAAGTATTAACGTATGATGTATTAATCTTTAATTTCGGTACAGTGGCAGCGACGAATGTTGAATTTATAGATACAACTTCCGCCGGCGTAGCATTTGTACCGGGAAGTGTGAGCATAAATGGGGTACCGGCACCAGGATTAGATCCTTTCATCGGTTTTACAGTTCCAGATATACCTGTAGATGATTTTGTACTTGTCACATATCAGGAAGTGGTTACGAGCATACCTGAAGGTGGAACAGTTGTTAACTTTGTAGACGTTACAGCTACATTTGCTGTAAGTGAAACAGAACCACCGATTACGGAGACGACAACAAGTAATACGACATTAACAGAAATTAATGAACCTGGTTTAAATGTTTTAAAATCAGTAAGTCAGCCGGTTGTTGCATTAGGTGATACAATCACATATACAACAGTAGTTCAAAATACAGGTACAGTGGTAGCGACGAATGTTCAATATAGTGATGTATTACCGTCCTCGATCACATTTATACCAGATAGTGTAACGATAGATGGCGTGCTACAAACTGGATTCAATCCTAATAATGGATTCACGCTTCCAGATATAAGCCCAGGTGAAAGTGTAGAAGTTACATTCCAAGTAACAGTTATCAGTGTTCCAGCAAACGGAACAATTGCCAATACGGCAAATGTAACTGGAAGCTTTGTATTAGTACCAGGAGAACCACCAGTTATAGTAACAGGGCCGAGCAATACAACACTTACAACTGTAAATAGAGGACAATTTAATGTTATAAAACAAGTAAATAGGGCTGCTACTCTCATTGGAGATGTATTAACGTATACGATTCAAATAACGAATACAGGAACAGTAACAGCTAATGATGTTCAGTTTATTGATACCATTTCAGCAGGAGCGTCATTTGTACCAAATAGTGTAACGATAAATGGAGCCCTGCAACCAAACTTAAATCCGATTACTGGCTTTGGAGTTGGAGATATACCAGTTGGTGAAACGGTTATCGTGACGTTTCAAGCGACAGTTACAAACATCCCGTCATCAGGAACAATTACTAACGTTGCAAATATAACAGGAAGCTTTACTTTAGTACCAGGAGAGTCACCGGTTGTCGTAACAGAGCCGAGTAATACGACGATAACAAGAATAAATAGAGGGCGTTTCAGCGTTATAAAATCTGTAAATAAAGAAGCAACACGTTTAGGAGATACTTTAACGTATAGTGTACAAGTTACAAATACGGGAACAGTAACAGCGACAAATGTTCAGTTTATTGATGTTCCATCACCTAGTTTAGAATTCGTTCCTGGAAGTGTACAAATAAATGGGATTCCGCAAGTAGGTTTAAATCCATTTATAGGCTTTTCATTACCAGATCTTGCAGTAGGGGATAGCGTATTAATTACATTTGCAGTAAATGTAATCGCAGTTCCGCCTTCTAGTAGCATTATGAATACAGCGAGAGTAACGGGTGATTTCGAATTGATTCCAGGAGAACCTCCGTTTACAATTACGAATTCAAGTAATACGACAGTCACACCAGTAAATAGAGGCAGTTTAGATATGCAGAAAGAAGTAGACAATTCAATCGTTGGAGTAGGAGAAACGGTAACGTATACGGTTCGTATATTAAATACTGGTACTGCTGATGCTATGAATATTCAATTTATCGATGTGCTATCTCCAGAAGCTGATTTTGTACCAAATAGTGTAACTGTAAATGGAGTAGCTCGTCCGGGAGTAAATCCTCAGGTTGGATTTACGATTGTAGACATTCCAGTCGGTGAGACGGCGATTGTAACATATGAAGCTACGATTACAAGTTTTCCAGATGGTGGTACAGTAGTAAACGTTGCTGGGGCGTTAGCAGAGTATATTTTAGTACCAGGGGAGCCTCCAGTTACAGTGATGGATACAAGCAATACAGTTATAGTGACGGTAAATACTGCAATCTTATTTGTTGCAAAAGGAGCAAACTTTGAAGTAGCAATGGTAGGGGATGTTGTCACTTACGGAATTGCCGTTATAAATGATAGTACAGTTCCTGTGACCAACATTGTGTTAACAGATATCATTGATCCAAATACGTTATTTATAAATGGCACGGTAACGGTAAACGATGTACCTCTTCCATTTGCTACTCCGAATACCGGTATTCCATTAGGTGATTTTCAGCCAAATGATGCGGCAATTATTAATTTCCAAGTTGTAATAATAGGAGGGCAAATAAATAATTTAGTTACAAATACTGCTATAGCAAATGGGCTCGCAATTGTAAATCCGAATGAGCTGCCAGTAGTAGTGGAAGGTGATAGCAATACAGTTGTTATCCCGTTTATTCCTCAAAATGTCTCAACGACAGTCGTAAAAACGGCAGATTTACAGGCAGCAACGATTGGAGATATTATTACGTTTACGACAGTTATTACAAATACGGGTGATACTGTCATACAAAATATTCGTTTTCAAGATATGTTAGATAGTAGTGTTCGATTTGTCCTTGGAAGTGTAACGGTTGATAATACACCAGTACCAAATGTAAGCCCGGTATCAGGGTTTCTTATAGGGAATTTAAATCCAGGTGAAGCACGAACAGTTTCGTTCCAAGTAGTAGTTCAGAGTGCCCCAAGTGGTTCGGGGAATTATATTAATCAAGCGAGTATTCGTTTCGAACATCAAGTAGGCACAGTGTTACCACCTGTTACACAAATAGTAGAAAGTAATATAGTTGTCATTCCATTTGTTCCAATGATAGAACAAATTTGCGAAACGAATCTTAATTGTTTAGGGAAAATTCCTTTTCAATGTTCTCCGTGTGATCACTTGCAAATAAAGAAAAAATAAATGCAGAAAGAGCATCCTGTAAGAGAAGGATGCTCTTTCTGCATTAATCATGTAGATTCTTTTTCGGGCGAGGTGAAAAATTCGTCGATTTTGTTGGAGAGTAGTAATGGAATGGCTCCTTTTATAACAGAAATGTCCCAGTCCCACCATGCAAGACTCTCTAGTTTGTCAATCGTTTCTTGTGGGAAACGATATCGAACAAATTTTGCAGGATTACCAGCTACAATTGCATACGGGGGTACGTCCTTTGTAATAACGCTCCTGGCGCCGATAATGGCCCCATTACCAATTGTAACACCAGATAAAATGCAGGATTGATAACCAATCCATACATCATTGCCGACTACGATATCACCTTTAGAAGAAGGGTGACCAGTAATATGTGCTCCTTCACTGAAGAGGGCATTAAATGGATAAGTTGTTATCCAATCGGCACGATGTTCACCACCAAGTAGGAAAACAACTTCTTCTCCTAATGAACAAAACTTACCTATTTTTAATTTCGTTTCATCATTCCAAGAAAAAATAGTTGGACCTACTTTACTATAAGTATAATCACCGATATCATACTTACTATATTCTGGTTTTTGATTTAAATATAACATGATTCTTCAGCCTCCTTTCTCAATTAAGCGATACGTATGGAATATTATATGCAAGATGTAGCAAGGTGAGCTGTGTTAATAGGTGAATTGAACAAAAAGGAGTGGGCTGTATGAGATACGAAATGGGTTTATATAATAAACCGTTTCAGTCAATTCAATCAGGAAAAAAAGTATATGAAGTACGCTTATATGATAAAAAACGTCAACTAATAAACAAAGGCGATGAAATTGTATTTACGAACCTTACGACAGAGGAAACGATGACCGTAAAAGTAACGGAAATAAAACGATACGAAAGCTTTAAAGAAATGTACGAACAAATTGATAAAAAATTATTGGATTGTGAAAATGATAGTTTAGAGGAAATGTTAGAAAGTACATACAAAATATATACAAAAGAACAAGAAGAAAAGTGGGGAACAGTTGCGATTCGTATTGAGGTAATAAAATGATAAGAAATCGCGGCGCGGCTATCATTGTGCAGGAAGGGAAAATCGCACTTATAAAACGTATCCGAGAAGGGGAAACATATTATGTTTTTCCAGGAGGAGGAATTGAAGAAGGAGAAACACCCGAAGAAGCAACGAAGCGAGAGGCTTATGAAGAGTTAGGGGTACATATAGAAGTGGAGCATCTAATTGCAAAGGTGGAGTATAAGGGGACGGAGTATTATTTTAATGCCCATATTGTAGGTGGAGTTTTCGGAAGTGGTAAAGCTGAAGAATTTGAAATAAAAGATAGAGGGATGTATATTCCGTTATGGTTGCCGATACACGAGTTGGAAAAAGTGAATATAAAACCGTATGAAGTGGTCGGAAGCATATATAATCATTATAAAAAGTAAGGTCTGACAACATACAAAAAAAACCATTGACATAGCCTTCTGATTTAAGTATTGTATTCGAGTATGTTTTATAATCAGGAGGTTTATATGAGCAATCAAACAACTACACATCATGTGAAAATGACAACAGCAGATCCATCTGGAATTGGTCTATTTGGATTAGCGATGGTAACACTTGTAGCATCATCTCAAAAGTTAGGCTTAACGGATGGCGTTTCTCTTGTATTACCTTGGGCAATCTTTTTAGGAGGATTTGCACAAATCTTTGCGTGCATTCACGATGCAAAGCATAACAATACGTTCGGTACAACAGCATTCGGTGCGTATGGCCTATTTTGGTTAGGTGTGGGAATGACTTGGTTAATTCAACTTGGAGTATTTGGCGAAAAATTAGCACAAGCTGCAGATTCAAAACAGCTTGGGGTAGCCTTTATCGGATATTTGATTTTCACAATCTTTATGACAATTGGTGCAATGGAAACACATAAAGTATTATTTATGATTTTCGTTCTTATTGATTTCTTATTTATTGGTCTTTCATTAAGTACTTTAGGTGTTATGCCGCATGCAATGCATAATTTAGCAGCATATTCTGAACTTCTTATTTCATTATTATCTTTCTATGGTTCAGCAGCAGCAGTGTTAAATACACACTTCGGAAAAGTTGTTTTACCAGTCGGAAAGCCGTTCGGTATTTTTAAAAAGTAATAAAAAAGCACAGATGATTGTATAGTCATCTGTGCTTTTTTTTGGGATAAAAAGAAATAATAAAAAATATAATTGAAATTGATTCTCATTATTAATATAATGAGAATGAGAATCATTTATCGTGAGAGGGGGATGCCGAAGTGGCGAAAATTTTAATAGCTTATGCAAGTATGTCAGGAAATACAGAGAGTATTGCTGATTTAATTAAAGTTAGTTTAGATGCTTTTGATCATGAAGTAGTATTGCAAGAAATGGAAGGCATGGATGCTGAAGAATTATTAGCTTATGATGGAATCATTTTAGGGTCTTATACGTGGGGCGATGGTGAACTACCATTTGAAGCGGAAGATTTTCATGATGACTTAGAAAATATAGATTTATCAGGGAAAAAAGTAGCGGTATTCGGATCAGGAGATACGGCGTATGAACTGTTTTGTGAAGCGGTAACGATATTTGAAGAGAAACTTGTAGAACGCGGTGCAGAGCTTGTACAAGATGGATTGAAAATCGAATTAGCTCCAGAAGATGAAGAGGATGTTGAAAAATGCAGTAATTTTGCAATTGCATTTGCTGAGAAGTTCTAAGAATGGGAGTGTCAACGTGGAGACAATGTTAAGTGCGACCGCTATTACAAAGTTAAGAGATGGAAAGCTGATGTTAGCTACTACATATAATGGCTTATTTATTGAACAAGACGGAGAATGGAAACAAATTTTAAATGGTTTTCAAAAACGAATTAGGGATTTACATAGCGAAGGTAATGTAGTGTATGGTGTAGGTGACGAAGGAATTTTTATTCGTAGTATGAATGGTGGAGAGAACTGGACAGTTCAGCGTTTTCCAACAAAAGCAACGAGTTGGAATGTGTGTAGTAATGAAAAAGGAACTGTCATTGCTCATGGAGATAAAACGTTGTATCATTCTAATGATTTTGGTTCGACATGGGAAACCATTCATCCATTTCTTGAGTATGGTGGCGGGGCACCATCTATTCGATCGTTATTTTTATATAAACATTACCTATTTATCGGCACGAAAATACATGCTAAATATGGTGGCGTTTGGCTTTTTAATTTGGAGACACGTAAATTAAAGAGGATTAAAATCGTGATGAATCAGATGATTTCAGCGTTGACTTTACACAATTCTTATTTAGTAGCAGCAAGTGGATCGTGCAAGGGAATTAGCGGGAATATTTCTTTTTGTAAAATAGATGAAAGTATTGAGTGTGAAAAAACATATTGGCACACATGTCAAAGCGAGCAAAAAGCAAGTAGCTATTTAGACTTAAGTGTAGATCAACATGTGCTATATACAACGTCAACGCAAAATAAGGCGGGGGTTAGTAATGTCTGTCGTGTACTCCTAGAAGAAGGAATTGTTACAGTATGTGACTCAGTTAAAGGGCATGGCTGGCGCATCGTGAACGAAAAAGAAGGCTATGTTGTAGCTGGATCAGGTGAATCAAAAGCAATGCAATGGAAGAAAAAAGTTGTATAGCAAAAAAAACTTTGCTTTTATTATATTGATATGATATATTATATTTAAACCATTTTACTTTTAATAATATAGAGATTTAAATGAGCTGTAACTTCCGAGGAGGATAGCAATGTTAAATCTCCTCAGAGTTGCAGTTTTTTTAATGTCTGACTTATTTTTGTAAAGTGGTTGAAAATGAATATGTACATATAGGTACATTGTAGGAGGATTTTTTACATGCAAAACGGTAAAGTAAAATGGTTTAACTCAGAAAAAGGTTTCGGATTCATCGAAGTTGAAGGCGGAGAAGACGTATTCGTACATTTCTCAGCTATCCAAGGCGAAGGCTTCAAAACTTTAGAAGAAGGTCAAGAAGTTACTTTCGAAGTAGAACAAGGTAACCGTGGACCTCAAGCTACTAACGTTAACAAGAAGTAATTATGGAAAAAAGAAGGGCTTGCCCTTCTTTTTTTTTTGTATTTTTATTGAATAACCTCCTATGTACATAGCATAATGAGATTGAATTTTCGTTTTTAGATGAAGTATTATATGCATAAAGTGTATGAATAAATAAATACTGAAAATAAAGTGAAACTTTAATCAGTGGGGGGGCTTCATCCCCCACTGATTATTAGCCCTCACCAATCGGACTTTAATGGGCAGCCCGACCCCCACCTAAATTCTTTGCTTTCGCTGAATTTTGAGGTGGGGGTCTTACTGCCCATTAAAGCGGGATAAAGTATGTGTGTGAAAAGGAATGTAGAAAGAGGTAAATAAATTGGAAAACGCTACACATTTTATTGTGTTTGATATAGAGAGAAATTTCAGGCCGTATAAATCAGACGATCCGTCAGAGATAGTTGATATCGGGGCTGTAAAAATAGAAGCGAGTACAATGAAGGTAATTGGAGAATTTTCGGAGTTAGTAAAACCAGGTGCACGACTTACTCGCCATACGACAAAATTAACAGGAATTACAAAGAAAGATTTAATGGGTATAGAGAAATTTCCACAAATTATAGAGAAATTTATTCAGTTTATCGGAGAAGATTCTATATTTGTTTCATGGGGAAGAGAAGATTATCGCTTTCTATCTCATGATTGTACATTACACGGTGTAGAATGCCCATCTATGGAAAAAGAGAGCAAATTTGATTTGCAGAAATTTGTTTTCCAAGCGTATGAAGAATTATTTGAGCATACACCAAGTTTACAATTTGCAGTAGAACAGCTCGGTTTAACATGGGAAGGAAAGCAACACAGAGCTTTGGCAGACGCTGAGAATACAGCAAACATATTTCTGAAAGTATATAGCGAGAGAGATATTCATAAACGATACAAAAGACATGGTGAACTTGAACTAGTAGAGAACGGAAAACTAACAGAAAAAGCGAAAAAAAAGATGCGAAAATGGGTATTTAAAGAAATGAAAAAAAATACTGAGCGTCCTTTCGTTTGGAGTACATTTGAAAGTAGTGATACGTGGGAAAGTATTACGGAAAGATATTATATAAGTGAACCTACAGTAGAACTTCTGAAAAAGCATTTTCGTACGGCGGTTAGAAAAGCAGAAAGGCAGATTAGGTATTTGGCTGAGATGGAGAAAGTAGTAGAAAAAAGTTAATGACATAGTCTATTTTATTCATATGTACAACTAAACTTCAGGATTAAGTTGCTGAAGTTTAGTTGGAAAATTCACGGCTTGTCCCGTATTAGTAATGGAGTATTTTATTGTTTTTAGTATGAATATACATGGAAAAGAGTGTAGTTTAATGGAAGCAATCTTTAACATTTTAACCGTTTTAGCTTTTGGGATAATATTTACCGCACTATTAGCGTTTATTACACTTCCTTTCATAGCAAAGAAGAAGAATTGGAAAAGGCTTAATATATCTTTAAATCGTGGTGTATGAAAGATTAAAATAGAAGAGTAAGCTAAGAGTCTTATATATGGGAGGTGTAATAGTGATAGACTTGGATATTAAAGATGTCAACGTACAGATGGAATTAAACGGAGTCTTTTGGAATGAGGATGGGACTGCTGAAATGATGGTGACTACAAAAGCGGAGCATTCTTTTATTCTTCGTCTAGTAGTTGATTTAGAAAGTAAAACTATTAGAGCAACGAGTGTCGAAATAGTGAATGGATTCTGTCCTTTGTGCAAACAGAAAAAGGACGAATGTAGTAAACTGAATGACTTACAAAACAAAATGGATATTTTAGAAGAAGCTTACGATTGGGTGAGAGAGCATCCAGAATATCGTTTTCAATTATCTTTTTACGAGTACAATAAATTTGAGATAGTGAAGTGACATTTTCACTTGAACAACATACATAGTGACTAAAAGGGCTCGGTCAACTAGAAATATTGAAGCAGATACTTTTAATGGAAATGAGCTTGTACAACAAGGAAGCGATATACTTAATACTGCAACAAATGTCCTCTTGAATCAAAAATAAGCATATTTTGTTATAAAGCAGAAAAACCGATTCTTAGTAGAATCGGTTTTTTATATAACTTTCAACTTTGTCCAAAATAAAAGAGCGCTCGTTAACAGCGCTCAGTAAAAATAGTTATATGGAAGGATTTATTCAATCCCGTTCGGATTATAAGAATACTGCTGCTTATTCTCAATCCGCTCAATCACGTTTTGCAATTCATCTGGCTTCAGGAACTCAATAGGAGAGAAGCCTTTTTCAAACGTAAGTGTGTCAGCCTCAATCATTAATACGTATCGGTCATTTACCTTTGCGATATGTATTTGATCCCCGAAATCAGCAAGTAGGGCCTTTACAGAGATATGGTCTGCTTTTAGCTTTAATTCCACTTCAGGAGCATGCTCGACGATTTGTGCGGTAGCTTCCATTACTTCTTCGGTTGAAAATTGTTCCATAATTTCACGTTTCGGACTGGCAGCCCATACTTCCATCGCTTGGTCGAATTGTTCGCGTTCTTCCGTACCTTCTTCAAATACATCTTCAATTTGGTCATATACCATGTCCATTACTTGTGTTTTCATAATTTCAGGCATAGAGCGTTCGTACTCGACGAATTTTAAGAAGTCTTCAAAGTAGCGGGCATGTGATGCTTGGTGAATTTTTAGTTCGCCTACTTCGACCATACCTTCTTCAGGCATGTACGGATATTGGATAGATTTCATGTTTTTTGTTGTGATGGCCATTTCAACGTTACGAATCAGTGTGGATTCATCTGAAATGGAAGCAACTTTCGGTTCAAAGTCACATTTCATAACGAAAACGAATGGATCATCAAAATATTTACGTAGTTTTGCTTGCGCAATTAAAAATACACCACCGCGTACAGCGCTTGTGTCAAGATATGTATAAACGAGTGGTTCACTCATATCTTTGAAGTTTTCCTTAGTTTCCGCGAAGCGAATGCGATTAAATAGGTTGTAATGAGGGTTTGAATCAAGTTCGTGCCCTTCTTCTACAATGAAGCGACCGATTTTTGTCGGAGCTTGTTCTGTTTTCGCATGACGTTCTACTTTTCGCTTTGAAATTTTTAATAATTCACCATTCAAAAATTTTTTTAAGGAGCTATCTTCATACTCTTCAGCGTCTAATGTTTGAAAATGTTTGTAGCGTTTATCAACAGCTTCACCTTTTCCTTCTACTTGTACAACATAAAAGGAAAGATAATTTATTTCGAAATCCATATTTATCACCTTGTTTCATTTCATTCACTCTTATCAGTATAGAGATGGAAAAAACTTTCGTCAATTTATATAAGGAAGGGAGAGCCCCTTCCTTATATATTTTTTATCCCGCATTAACGGGCAGTAATACTCCCACCTCAAATTTCGCAAATGCGAGGAAGTTAGGTGGGAGATAACTGCCCATAAAAGCCCAATTGGTTCAACTAATAATTCGTGGGGGTGGACAAAACCCCCACTAATTAAAGTTTCACTTTATCTTCAAAATTAAAATCCGTCTTCTAATGCTGCAAATGGAATGTTTAGTCTGTTTTCTACTGTACGTAAACGTTGATTTAAGCGATTTAATCTACGTGTATGACGCTCAACCGTGTTTTCTAATTGACGTACTCTTTGCTCAAGCTCATTTACTCGTCTTTCTAATTGACGGTTTCCAGCACCAGGAAAAGAGATTGGAAGTTGGAATTGTCGAGTTTGATCATATGGATTAACTTGTTCTGCTGGATCTATATATTGTTGGTATTGTGCTTGTAAATCATATTGAGGCTGATAACCATTTTGGTTATATGGATCGTATGGATTGTAGGGGTACATAAAAACATCCTCCATTTCTTTAAAATAGGTTAATTCACCATAATGTATGTGTAAAAGCGGAGTGTGGCACGGCAAATACCTATTTATGTTCAAAAGATGTTTCTTTATAAATAAGAATATGTAGTTTTACATTTGTATTTCGTTCGTTAGATGGTATATACTGGATAATAGGGTGGGGTTACATAAAAGTTACAATTCTATCAAACTCAAACTTTTATGTAAATATGTATAGACATTTGGAAAAGAAAAGAGTAATTTATATAGAGTAAAAAATAACTTGTAACATTTTATAAATATATTGTAAAATGATTGTAACAAAACATACATAAAAATGAAATAATACATATAAGTAATATTGGGAAAAAGGGGAGAGTATATTGTTCCGTAAAGTAAAGGGTATATTAGTTGGGGTGTTATGTGTAGCTGTAGTGAGTGGCTGTGGTACAAAAGTTAGTGATGTTGCGTTAGTAAGTGATATTGGTGGCCACACGGTAGAGGCTAAAGCAGAAGTACAGGATTCTATTAGTTTAGTAGATGGTCGTACAGGTACGGAAGTGAAAAAGCTAGATTTATCGAGTCTAGGTTATTTTGAAGATGAAGCGGAATTTAAAAAATCAGTTGAGAAGGTTGCTAGGGAAGTTGGGAAAAATGTTGACAAAAAGATGGTCCCTTCACGTTTAGGACCTGACGGAAGTTGGCAAGAAGGAAAGCCTTCTTTTGAATTAATGGAAAAAGAGTTAGTAAATAAATTATTAAACGTAGGTATGTGGGATTCTTCATATCAGTTACCTATTGTTGAGAAAAAACCTACCGCTACATTAAGTGATGCGCAAGGAAGTGGCACGGTAATTGGTAGATATGAAACGAATTTAGGTGGCTCAACAGGTGGACGTATTGAGAATATTCGTTTGTCAGCAGCTAGCATAAATGGAGTTGTATTAGCAAAAGGGGACAGTTTCTCTTTCAATGCATTAATTGGTGATACAACACCAGATAAAGGATATCAATTAGGAAAAGAAATTGTAGATGGTAAGTTAGTAGATGGATATGGCGGTGGTGTTTGTCAAACATCATCAACTTTATACAATGCAGCAGATCAAGCTGGTTTGAAAATGGTAGAGAGAACGACACATTCTAAAACAGTAGGTTACGTTCCACAAGGAAGAGATGCTACAATTGCATATCCATACTTAGACTTAGTATTTGAAAACACGAATGATGCACCTGTGAAACTTTATATGGGCATTCAGGGCGGAAAGTTAGTTGCTGAAGTACATAAAATGAGATAAGAATTATAAAGTCACCTTTTCTAAAAGCTAGAAGAGGTGACTTTTTTATTACGAAAATAAAAATGTGTATAAATTCTGACTTTTCATATTTACATAGGGTGATTTTAGTTGTATCCTTCATAGTAACGGTTATATGAAATAGAAAAATATTGGGATAAGGAGATGGAATTATTCATGGTACAAATTCATCCGAAAACACGTATTGGTCATGTTGAATTTAAAGTGATAGATTTAGAGCGTCAAATTGCTTTTTATGAAAATGTAGTAGGTCTAGAAGTAATTAAACAAGATGCGAATAAAGCGTATTTATCAGGAAAAGGTGGAAAGAACACGTTACTTGTTCTTGAAAAGTTAGAGGACGGGGTACTGCAAGAACCACGTACGACTGGTATATATCATGTAGCCTTTTTAGTTCCGACTCGTGAGGCCTTTGCTTCGGCTTTATTTGGTGTGATTCGTAATAAGAACGTAATTGATAGTCCGACTGAGCAAGAAGGACGTTATACATATTCAAATGAAATTTTACCAATTTCAAGGTTTAATAGTGCAAGCGATCATACATATAGCGAAGCGTTTTATTTACAAGATTTAGAGGGAAATGGTATTGAAATTTATGCAGACCGTCCGCGTGATCAATGGGGAGAAGGATCAGGAGGAAGTACGCCGTTAGATTTAAAAGAACTGGCAACACTCGTTGATTATGAGGCTGATGGATTACCTGCTAATACTGTCGTTGGGCACGTACATTTACGAATAGCTGATGTAGAGAAATCACACGAGTTTTATGTAGAGACAGTAGGATTTGAAGTACAACAACGCGAAGATGACTGCTTATTCATTTCTGCAGGAGGATATCATCATCATATCGGTGCAAATACGTGGAATGGTATACATAATCCGCATCCACCAGCACATGCAACTGGACTTAAAGTATATACAATTGTATTACCGCATAAAGAAGCGTTAGAGAAAGTGAAAGAAAGATTAATAGAAAAACAACATGAAATAAATGAGATTTTAAATGGATTTACTGTAGTAGATCCTAGTGGTATTACAGTACAGTTTGAAATAGAAACAGCATAAAAGAAGTCGGAAGGTGTATAATTACCTTCCGACTTCTTTTGGAGGACTTCTTCATAGCTCAATCCAAAACCTTCTTACTACATTCCCATCTTCCTCAGTGAAATCATCATCACGAAACCCACCGTTATGTAAAATTGTTTTTTCGGAAGCTGTATTCACTTCGTCACAAACGACAAGTACTTTCTCGATGTTTAATTCCTTTGTTTTTTCTAGCGATAATTCTAATAACTTCGTAGCATAACCTTTTCTTCTTTCGGAAGGGCGAATGCCATAACCGATATGACCGCCAGCGTTAAATAAATGCTCGGTTAAACTATGACGTATATTAACAGCTCCTACAATTCTATTATTATCTGTAACGAGCCAATACGTAGAGTCAGGTACCCAAGATTCAGGAAGATTTATTCCGTTATGGGCATCGTGAAGTTCTTGAATCATTGCAGTAAAATTAGAAGGATCTTTTGAGATAACCCATGGAATCATCCTTTCACCGCTATCTTTCCATTCCTTATAAAAATCTAAGTATTCTTCTTGTAAATCTGTAGTAGGTGTAAGTAAAGAGACGTTCATTGTTTGTAAGCTCCTTTATTTATGTAGTATGTATAAAAAATTATGATACAAAATGAAAGCGTTTTCTAAATTTTCTCAACCTCATTTCATATAATCCACCATTGTTTTTTAAGAAAACTAGTGAAAGTTTAAAATTAGAGGTAATTTATTTTATGTTAATATTTAAAATATTAACATAAAACGGCCTAGGTATTAAGTGTATTTTAGTAAAATCCCTTCATATCGATAAATGGATGTGTGTGATAATTTTTGTTTTATCTATCTATAATGAATGAAAGGGGGAAGGGCTCGTGAGTATAAATATTGATTTAATTATACGAATCGGTGTTGCGGGTTTGTTAGGAGCAATAATCGGTATTGAAAGGGAAATTCGATCAAAAGAGGCGGGGTTAAAAACACATTTCCTAGTAGCGGTAGGGAGTGCATTAATAATGGTCGTTTCGAAATATGCTTTTTCAGATATTATGAACGAAGAACATATGGCTCTTGATCCGAGCCGTATTGCAGCGCAAGTTGTTAGTGGAGTAGGGTTTTTAGGTGCAGGTACAATTATTATTCAAAAGCAGGCGGTGAAAGGATTAACGACAGCGGCTGGTTTATGGGCTACAGCAGGAATTGGATTAGCAATTGGGGCTGGCATGTATGTAGTAGGAATTGGAGCGACGATTCTCGTTTTAATTGGTTTAGAGATTGTAAGCCGTATTTTTAAGGTGCAATTTTTATTTCCTCAAAACATAACGGTGCAAATACATATAAATAAACATGAAGCGGTACAACAAATAGTAGAAACGCTACAAGTGAAAGGCATTCCAATACTTTCATATGAAGTGGAAGCTTTACAGCAAGGTACAGAAATAGTTTATAAGGTAGGGATGCAGCTGAAAAATATATCGTCAGAAGAAAAGAATGCGTTTATTCAGCATATGCAAACATTACCAGAAGTTACGTTTATAAAGTTAAAATCATAGCATTAAAAACGAGGATAGATGTAGCAGGAAACTCGCTATTATCTATCTTTTTTTGATATAAAATGCACATAAAGTCAAGTGTTAATTTTGCAAGGCATGGATACGTGTGTGAACGTTCCCTTATTTTTTTCTCAATACAGAATAAAAAGTAAGAATAGTAAAATAATGGTGCGGGAAACTAAAAAATGTAAGGTAGGGGAGAGCATGAAAGGCTATTCAAAAAAAGTGTTAGTAGGGGTAAGTTTTGCTAGTTTCATATTAGGGAGTTTTCAAGGGAGCGCATGGGCAGAAGGTACAAAGGGAGAGCAAGTTTCTTATTGGAACGTTCTCAAAATGGAGCCAGTTGGTGTACAACTACCAGTGCAAGAATTAGCTCATTCATCAAAAGTGCTTGAAAATAAGTCTTTTGAGAAAAGGTTGCAATTTGCTGATTTGTCTCAAAGACCGCCTGAAGTGAAAAAAGAAAGTAAGCAATTAGCTACAGTGAAAACTTATACAATTGCTGAATTAAATCAACTAAGCAATCAGCAGTTAGTAGATTTACTTGTAACAATTGATTGGGAGCAAATTACGGGGCTATTTCAGTTTAATAAGGATAGTCTTGCATTCTATCAAAATGATAGTAGAATGCAGGCAATTATTGATAAATTGAAGCAGCAAGGACAAGCTTATACGAAAGATGATTCAAAAGGGATTGAGACTTTAGTAGAGGTATTACGCTCAGGATTTTATTTAGGATTTTATAATTCAGAATTAAGTAAACTAAATGATAGAAGCTATCATGATAAATGCTTACCTGCATTAAAAACGATTGCGAATAACCCGAATTTCAAACTCGGTACGTTAGAACAAAATAGAGTTGTATCATCATACGGAAAATTAATAGGAAATGCTTCAAGTGATGTGGAAACGATAACAGCAGCTGCAAAGATCTTTAAACAATATAACGATAATTTCTCTACGTGGGTAGACAATCTATCAGCTGGAAATGCAATTTACGATATTATGCAAGGTGTTGATTACGACATTCAATCGTATTTGTACGATACGAGAAAAACACCGAAAGATACAGTATGGTACCAAAAGATTGATAGCTATATTAATGAATTAAGTCGTTTTGCCTTAATTGGAACGGTGACAGAGAAGAATGGATGGTTAATTAACAATGGTATTTATTATACAGGTAGACTTGGTACATTCCATAGTACAGGGACGAAAGGATTGCAAGTTGTAACGGACGCAATGAAAATGTATCCGTATTTAGGAGAGCAATATTTTGTAGCTGCTGAGCAAATTGCGACGAATTATGGCGGGAAAGATGCAAATGGAAATGTTGTGAATTTAGATCAAATACGAGAAGATGGAAAGAAAAAATATTTGCCGAAAACGTATACGTTTGATGATGGGGCAATTGTTTTAAAAGCTGGAGATAAGGTGACAGAAGAAAAAGTAAAACGTCTATATTGGGCGGCAAAAGAAGTGAAGGCACAATTCCATCGTACGGTTAAAAGTGATCAGCCTTTAGAAAAAGAAAATCCTGACGATGTATTAACAATGGTTATTTATAATAGTCCAGCTGAATATCAATTTAACCGTCAATTGTACGGGTATGAAACGAATAACGGCGGTCTTTATATAGAAGGAACAGGTACGTTCTTTACTTATGAACGTACGCCAGAAGAAAGTATTTATAGTTTAGAAGAATTGTTCCGACATGAGTTCACACATTACTTGCAAGGTAGATATGAAGTACCGGGACTTTGGGGACAAGGGAAGATTTATGAGAATGAGAGATTATCTTGGTTTGAAGAAGGAAACGCGGAGTTTTTTGCAGGTGCAACGAGAACCGATAATGTTGTACCGAGAAAGAGCATTATAGGAGGAATATCTTCAAAACCAGCAGAGCGTTATACGGCAGAGAGAACGTTAAACGCAAAGTATGGAACGTGGGATTTCTATAATTACTCCTTCGCTTTACAATCGTACATGTACACTAAAAGATATGATATGTTTGACAAAATTCATGATCTTATTAGGAAAAATGATGTAACAGCATATGATGCATACCGCTCTGCATTAAGTAAAGATGCGAATTTAAATAAAGAGTATCAAGATTATATGCAAATGTTAGTCGATAACCGTGAGAAATATAATGTTCCATTAGTATCGGATGATTATTTAGCAACGCACGCACCAAAACCAGTTTCAGATATTGCTGCAGAAATTACAGCAGAAGCAAAATTAAGTAATGTATCAGTTAAGAAAAATAAATCACAGTTCTTTCATACATTTACGTTGCAAGGAACGTATACAGGTACTACTGCAAAAGGGGAATATGAAGACTGGAAAACAATTACACAAAATGTGAATGATACGTTAAAACGTTTAAGTGGGAAAGAATGGACAGGATATAAAACAGTAACAGCGTACTTTGTGAATTATCGTGTGAATGTATCAGGACAATTTGAATATGATGTTGTATTCCATGGAATTAATACGGAAGATGGTACTGTGAATAAAGCGCCAGTTGCGGTTATAAATGGACCATATAGCGGAAATGTAAATGAAGCAATTTCGTTTAAAAGCGATGGATCAAAAGATGAAGATGGGAAAATTGTTTCTTATAAATGGGAGTTTGGTGACGGTATTGTAAGTAATGAACAAAATCCGACTCACGTGTATACAAAAGAAGGAACATATACAGCGAAATTAACAGTAACAGATGATAAAGGATTAACGAACACTGTTACAACGAATGTAACGGTTCAAAAGAAAGAGGATAACGGTGTAGAAAAAGAGCCAAATAATTCATTCCAAACAGCAAATAAACTGCAATTAAATCAAGTTTTACGCGCAAGTTTAGGAAATGGTGATACGAGTGATTTCTTTGAAATTAATATAGAAACGGCGAAAAACCTTCAAATTAATGTAACGAAGGAAAATAATATCGGAGTAAACTGGGTTCTTTATTCTGAAGCGGA
This sequence comes from Bacillus paramycoides, assembly GCF_038971285.1. Classification (NCBI taxonomy): domain Bacteria; kingdom Bacillati; phylum Bacillota; class Bacilli; order Caryophanales; family Bacillaceae; genus Bacillus; species Bacillus paramycoides. The sequence continues at coordinate 3,362,217 of NZ_CP152427.1, read as the reverse complement.
TTTAAATAATTATGTTACGTATGCCCAGCAAGAAGGGAATAAGTTAGTAGGAAGTTACTACACGTATCCAGGAAAATATTATTTACATGTGTATCAGTATGGCGGGGGAACAGGGAATTATACGGTAGAAGTAAAGTAGAAAAAAGGCAATTGTTTTTTTATAACTGGAAATCAATATTAGCTTATATTTAGTAATGCAGGTAATGATATCAGTTATAAAGATAAATACTGGAGTATCGTTATGAATCTCAAAAAAAATTATACTTTAAATGAAAAAATAACTGTAAGTAATGTATCTAATGATAGTAAGAAATCAAGTATCACGAGAGTTTATCTTGAAGTTAAGTAGACCTAATTAATAGATGAGATACAATAGTTGATGAATTATGATTTCATAGAGAAGTGAGCAAAGTAATAAGGACTAGAGTTTATCGGTAAAAACGGATATACTCTGGTCCTTGTTACTTTTAATTTATTTAAGAAATGAAGATAATTAATGAATCAAGTAGTGGCATTTTTGAAATTTATTTAATAAGTTAAGTAGAAAGAATTTATCATTCGAATAATTCCGTCATATCAGCATGGGATACTAATAGAAAAGCGTGTCCCCTTACCTAATTCACTCTCTATCTCTATATCACCATTTAACTCTTTAATAACACTATAAGCAATCATGGTACCAAGCCCAGTCCCTTTTTCTGTTGTTGAATAGAATGGCAAAGCAATCCGCTTTATTTGCTGAGAAGACATTCCAATCCCTGAATCAATAATATCGATTATAATATTCCCTTTTATTTTCTGTATATTTATTTGTAATACGCCACCATTTATCATGGCCTCAATTCCGTTTTGTATGATGTTGTTTAGACAGAGTCTGAATTTTTCGGGGTCTCCATTTATATAAAAGGAATCTGTATTATTTTGTTTTATTTCAACTTTGTATGATAGAGCTAGTGGTGAAATAGTGTCTTTCACTTGATTTAAAATATGATTAATATCTATTTTCTCTTTTAGGATGTTCTGTGGTTTTGTTAAAGATAAATAGTTATTAATAGTAGATTGTATTTGCTGCATTTCAATTAACATGATTTCTAAGTACTGATCCTGAGGTAGCTTAGAGGCATGTTTTTCATTTAACAATTGAGTGAATCCATGTACTGTAGTTAGTGGATTGTGGATTTCGTGTGCAATGGACGCCGCTAGTTCGCTAGCTATATAAAATTTTTCAGCCCGTTGCAGCTTTTCTTTCATTTTATATTTCTCAATCATTCCCTCTATTAAATATACTGATAATAATACTGTGAAAATATTAATGATTATATAATTTAATAAAAATTCTATGAGAGTAGAGTCTATTTTACTACCTGTATGTATTTGAGTTACAATACCGCAGATAGAAAGTGAAGTTGTACATACTAAAATAAGAAGCAAGCTCAATAATATCTTCTTTTCTTTAACATATAGAGGTAATAAGTAATGGAAGAGCATTGTTATAACAGAAATAATAGTAAAGATAATAAATGAGGGAAGAACGCCATTTCCGCCTAAGTAAAATCGATAAGAAAGATATAAAATTCCTATAAAAATAATATTTTTTGTATTTCCATAGAGAAAAACTAAAATGATAGGAATAAAACGTAAATCATAAATAAATCCAGCATGTAACTGAAAAGGAAAAGTCATGCAAAAAATAATAGCAATGGAGGCAAGGATAGAAATCAATATATTATTACATGTTTTTTTTTCTTTAAATTCTAGCCAAAATACGTGGTAGCTAAGGATACAAATTATTATTATAAAGGTATTTAATAAAAGAGTAGATATTCCCATAGGTTTGCATCTCCGATAGTTTGTATATTGGATTATGTATGAGTTAAACTTAGATGTTTAGTTATTAATAGAATTTCTATCTAAAAAAGGAAGAGCGCTTGAAAAAGTACTATAATATTACTTTTATCCCGCAGTAACTGCCCGTAAAAGCCCGATTGGTGAGGGCTGATTAAAGTTTCACTTTATTAGAAGTGATAAGGAAGTTAGGAAAAATAATAGATAAAAAATCTACTTAGATATTTATACATATGACACTAGGAATTGACTTTTGTATAAGTAAAGCTGGGATTGAGTTACTAATAAAATAATAGGATTTTAAGTATGTATATTCATTGGAAAAATATATTTTGTGGATTCTATTTGTAGCCTTCGTTATATTAACATGGAATATACCAAATTATAAAGTGGAAATTTCGAAATTTTTCATTAGTATATTTTATTTAAAATGGAAACGCTATTTATTTGAGTGTGTTGGTACTTAATTGTATGAATTCTCGTTAAACAAATTTTGAAATTTACATGTTTTTTATGACTCATAATACTGTAGCTTTATCAATGTGAGTGTTTCAGTAACTATTAAGGTATAAAGTTAAAATATATAGGTTTAAAGATATGAATTATTACATAAAAACGTACTTGAAAAAGAATGTATGATGGTAATAGATTACAAACATCAAGGGGGAGCTTAAAATGAAGTTAAATAAACTAGTGCTTAGTTGTGGAGTAATTTCAGCATTAACACTTGGTGTGTTAGGAAATAATACTTATGCTGAAGAAATACACAAAACGAATGATACCATTCATATAGTTGAACATGTTCCTGCAGACTTATTATTAACTCAAACAATGGATTATAGTGGAGAGGCTGTAACTTCTTTTGTATATAATGGGAGTGAAAATTTAAGCTTCTTTATGAAAAATAATGGTCAAAATACAATGGGATATAGTGTGAAAGGTCCAAATATGGAGCTAATTGTTGGTGGTTATATAAAACCTGGAGAACAACAAATTAATGTTACAAATGTACAGAATGCTTTATCTCCATTACCGAGCGGAACATATAAAATTTACGTTTCAAATGATGATGGTTCTAAGGGGCAATTCCAAGTGTCAGTAAGATCTAAGAATTAAATTTAAAACGCTTTGTTTTAAGTTGATTTAATCTTTCCTTATTGGAAAGAAACTAAATTGAATTAAGAATTACCGATCAAAATGAAAACGAGCACCTTATCTAATTTGAGAGGATGCTCGTTTTTTGCTATTAAACAAAAAACAATTACTTCCAACCGCTTATCAATACATTTTGATATCTCCATCGCTAATCTACTAGTTTGTGTCAACGAGAAAATGTCTGCTATAAAATAACTTTTTTAAAACAAAATATAGTTTGGCTAAAAATTAGAGGACATCAATTCATTGGAACAGTAAAAACTGTTCATAGAATTGGTGTCTTTTTTGATTAAGAACGAGAATACATTTTCTCAACAGGATAAATGGTAAATATATATAAGTACTACTTATAAGGATAATTGGAAAATAGAAATTAATAATAAAGGGGAATGCGAAATGACAATATTAATATCTAATAGAGATCTAGCTAACATCCGAGAGGAAGATGTAGATGTATTAAAAGTAATGGCACATCCCGTTCGATTGAAAATTGTAAATGAATTAATGCACCAGAAACTGTGTAATGTTACACAGTTGACAGAAATATTAGGACTCCCGCAATCTACTGTTTCACAGCATCTATCAAAATTAAGGGGAACCGTGCTCCGTGCAGAAAGACGAGGGTTAGAGATGCATTATTATATCGATAATGTTAAGGCTCGCCAGATTGTAGGAATTCTAGGTTTGTAGCTAAAAAGAGCACTTTTCAAAAGTGCTCTTTTTAAGATGGGCATTAGGACTTGAAGGAGGCGCCAATGCTAATTTAGAAGGAATGTGCTTTGAATCAATCTTAGCTTAAAATAAGAGATAATTGTTTACATTGTTTAATAATTACTTAATATATTATTAAGTTTGTTACCTTACAAAACTGTAAGGTTATTTCAATTGACACTCGTATATATAAGTAACTATACTAGTTACACAATGTTGGTGAATATATTTAATAGTTTCAATCTATAAGTGTATGTCTGGAGATTCTTTTCGGAATAATAGTTCGATTTAAATTTATTCATTTGTAATATAGTGTTAGTGCCAACTTGATCTATTTTTGTATTCAAAGGAATATCATTTAAAGATTAACTATAAATGATATATTTACTAACTTGTAATAAATTTTTAGAGGTGCTAAATTTTGAAGAACAAATTAATTGCTACAGGAATTCTCGCTGGAAGTCTACTATCTTATTCTTCTAGTATTTTTGCAGATACTCACAAATTCCCAGATGTTCCTGCATGGGCTGACAAATCCGTTACTTATTTAGTTGATAAGCAAGTATTGAGTGGTTATCCAGATGGAACTTTTGGTTCAAATGACACATTAGATAGAGCTTCTGCAGCAACCATTATGACAAAGGCTCTTGGTATACACATTGATTTAAATGCAAAGCCATCTTTTAAAGATTCACAAAACCACTGGGGAACTCCTTATATTGCCGCAGCTGAAAAGGCAGGAATAATTAAAGGTGAAGGAAATGGAATTTTCAATCCTTCTGGAAAAGTTACTCGTGCTGCTATGGCTACTATGCTAGTGAATGCATATAAGCTACAAAATGAAAGTAATAACAATGGGCAAAGTAAATTTGAAGATTTAAAGGGACATTGGGGTGAAAAGTTCGCAAATACCTTAATTAATTTAAAAATTTCAGTTGGTACAGATAATGGTTGGCAACCAAATAGATTCATAACACGCGCTGAAGCTGCACAACTAACCGCAAAAACAGATATGCTTCAATATAGTCAAAGTAATCCTTTAGAAAATAAAGCAATAATTATTGATCCCGGACATGGCGGCGAAGATCCTGGAAAAAACACAAAGGGATTACCTGAAAGTAAGATTGTACTAGACACTTCTTTACGTCTACAACAATTGCTTGAAAAACATACTCCCTTTACAGTTTTACTAACTCGTGAATCTGATACTAGACCTGGATATGATCAAAAAAGTTCTTTACAGGAACGCGTTAAGTTTGCTAAGCGAAATCAGGGTGATATCTTTATAAGCATACATGCAAATGCTTTTAACGGTAATGCAAAAGGGACAGAAACATATTACTATAAATCTTCTAAATCTGAAAAAACAAATCCTCATGTGGAAGAAAGTCGTGTTTTAGCTGAAAAAATTCAAACACGATTAGTAGACGCACTTCAAACACGCGATAGAGGTGTTAAACATGGAGATCTTCATGTTATAAGAGAAAATGACATGCCAGCTGTGTTAACGGAACTTGCTTTTATAGATAATGGTATCGATTACAGTAAGTTATCTACAGAAAACGGAAGGCAGATTGCAGCAGAAGCCATTTATGAGGGGATTTTAGATTATTATGAATGGAAAGGGAATAATGTATCTGAATATAGATTGCAATAAGTAAATGAAAATATAGTAATTCTCTAAATAAAGAATTCTATAATTTTTTTACACTTTTTTAAACAATAATTTTAAATTTGTATTTAAAATTATTGTTTAAATTATTATTCTGTGTTTTAATGATATTGATAATAGTTATCAATAAGTGAGAGGTGAAAATTAGCAAAATAAGTGTTGATAGTTATTGTCATAAAGATTAATAAATTTCTACATTGTAACGTTATGAATCTATCTCTAGTATGGAGAGATAAAAATAATACGTTTATATCTTTTAAATGTTTAAGAAGGAGTGGCTGTCTGTATGAAAAAAACAAATGGAATAGCTAAAAATGTTGCGGTAGCGTCCATTATTATGTCTGGATCACTTGGTTTACAAGCAACATCTGTATTTGCAGATTCTAAAGGAACTGTAGAAAATCTTCAAAATGGTGGAAAAGTCTATAATAGTTTTAAAACTACTTATGACATGAAGCAGAATATTAAAAATTCAATAAAGGTTTCTTTTATTGAGGATCCTTACGCAGATAAAAAAATTGCAATTGTTACTACTGATGGTAGTAATATAGATGCTAAATATACAATTAATAGCGGATACTATAACGCAGGTTTAAAATGGCCATCGGCTTATCATACTGAAGCAGAAATAACAAGTGGTGATAGCGCTCAATTCCATAAAGCTGCCCCAGTTAATACAATGACTTCAGCAAAGGTTACTTCTGAAGTAGGGTATACACTTGGCGGAAGTGTTAAAGTTGGGGTAAATGATAAAGGCCCAAATGCTGATGCAAGTATTACAGGTAGCTTTGCTTGGAAAGAAAGTGTATCTTATGATCAAGTAGACTATAAAACGGTATTAGAGACTCACACAGATAAAAAATTAAATTGGAAAGTAGGATTCCAATCGTTTAATTACCCGGAGTGGGGAATTTATAATCGTGATTCATTTAATACTTTCTACGGTAATCAACTATTTATGAAATCACGTAGTTATAATGAAGGAACGAATAATTTTGTTTCAAAAGATACAGTACCAGCTTTAACAGGATATGGTTTTTCTCCTAATGTAGTAGCAGTTATTACTGCAGATAAAACAGAATCTACATCTGATTTAAAAATAACAAATCGTAGAATATCAGATCAGTACAATATCGAATGGGTAAGTTCGAAATGGTGGGGAACAAATAATAAAGATACATATAATGAGTTCTTTACAAACAACTATAAGTTAGACTGGAAAAACCATCAAGTTACTCTTGATAACCAAAAAGCCCTTGAAGAACAAATGAGTAGTATCAACAATGTGAATAACCAACTTAACAAAGGCAAAGGGAAATTATCTTTTTCAATGAATGGAAATCAGCTCAAAGCGACATCTAGCAATGCTGGTTATGGTATTAGTTACGAGGATAAAAATTGGGGTATCTTTGTGAATGGTGAAAAGATCTATACGTTTAATGAAAAAACAACTGTAGGTAATATTTCGAATGACATTAACAAATTAAACATTAAAGGACCTTATATTGAGATTAAACAAATCTAATTAGTAAATGAATTGCAAATGATAGATAATTATTTCATCAAGATATGAGTATAAAGGTTTATGTTAAATCTGTATAACGTAATGAAAGGGCCAGAGTTTATCTGTAAAGATAGATAAACTCTGGCCCTTATTATTTTTTTTCTTATACGCAATTAGAAAAGAGCGTGAGGTAAAGCTATTCATACCACGCAGGGAGATATTGTTTTAAGTAGGGTGTTTATTTTTATTTCATTTTTAAATGAATTCTTTGTATGATGACATAGGGTAGGCGATGTTCAGGAGATGTTTCTTTTTGAGGAGTATGTTGTGTGGAGAATAGTTTAAAGTAATCAAGTTTTCATCGGTTGTTAAGTTATTACTTTAAATATATAATTAAACTTCATTAATAAGATACTCTATTCAAAGTCCTTAGTGGATTTTTGAAGTGAAATATATATTATTTGAGGTGTGTGAAATGGGGAAATCTCGAGAGCAGACGATGGAAAATATTTTGAAGGCTGCTAAGAAAAAATTTGGAGAGCGTGGTTATGAAGGTACGAGCATACAAGAAATTGCAAAAGAAGCGAAAGTGAATGTTGCTATGGCTTCTTACTATTTTAATGGGAAAGAAAACCTATATTATGAGGTGTTTAAGAAATATGGTCTTGCTAATGAGTTACCTAATTTTCTTGAGAAGAATCAATTTAATCCTATTAATGCTCTAAGAGAATATTTAACAGTCTTTATTACACATATAAAAGAAAATCCTGAAATTGGAACATTGGCATATGAGGAGATTATTAAGGAAAGTGCAAGATTAGAAAAGATTAAACCGTATTTTGTAGGTAGTTTTGAACAATTAAAAGAAATATTGCAGGAGGGGGAGAAACAAGGAGTATTTCATTTCTTCTCTATAAATCATACGATACATTGGATCACTTCTATGGTTTTATTTCCAAAGTTTAAAAAGTTCATTGATTCTTTAGGACCAAATGAATCGAATGATACAAATTATGAATGGATGCCAGAAGATTTGGTGAGCAGAATTATTTCTGCTTTAACAGATAAGCCTAATATGTAAATTACTCATTGTTTATGAATCCTAATTTTTCTATTAAAAAGCCTAATTTCTCAATGGATTGTAGAGAAATTAGGCTTTTTTGGATACTTCATTCAAATGCTTTATAGACTAATGGCTTGATTTATTAATGATTCGAGTGGAGTTACATAGATATAGTTTTCGTTGCAACGGTTTGTTGAAATGCCTTATCATGCTCAACAATAATCATTGTGGGATTAAATTGTTGAATTAGATCTTCAATTTGCATACGTGAATAAATATCTATAAAGTTTAATGGTTCATCCCATATATACATATGGACTTTTTCACATAAACTTTTAGCGATAAGCAGTTTTTTCTTTTGTCCACCAGAATAATGAAATATATCTTTTTCAAATTGAATTCGGTCAAAATCCATCTTTCGTAGGATGGATTTAAATAATGTCTCATCAATCTTGTGCTCTTCAATAAAATTTGATAGCGATCCTTTCAAATGAGAAGTATCTTGTTGAACATAGGAAATGGTGAGTCCTGTACCTAATGTAACTAAACCTGTATGCTGTATCGGATACCCTAGAATTAGTTTTAGGATACTGCTTTTCCCGCTCCCATTCTTGCCATCAAGCACAATTCGGTCACCTTGTTCAACTACGAAGTTAATTGGCTCATTCACGACTTGGTCATCGTACGTAACAGACACGTCAGCCAAAGTAACTAATTCATTTGACTTGAACTTTAATGCTTCTAATTTTAATGACTCAGTTTTCTCCACATTTTTTAGTAATTTTGACTTTTCTTCAATAGCTTTTTGTTGCCTTGATTCTAGGTTTTTTGCCCTTTTCATCATCTTGGCTGCTTTATGTCCTACAAATCCCTTATCCAACTTAGAACCTGAATTCCTTGTTCCATTTTTTGAAGCTTCTACATCATGAGACCAACTTGCTGAACGCTTGGAAGACTGTTTTAATCTTCCTATGTCTTTTTGTAGACGATCATTTGTAGCCTCTTCATGCTCTTGCTGTCTATCGAAATTTAATTTCCAAGAAGAATAGTTCCCGCTTTGAACTTCGATATTTGCTCTATTTATAGATAAGATATGGTCAACGCATCCATCTAAAAAGATTCTGTCATGTGAAATTAAAATAAACCCTTTCTTCTTCCTTAGATAATCAGAGACTATTTTTCGTGCATCCGTGTCTAGGTGGTTTGTTGGTTCGTCAATTAATAGGAATTGGCCCTCATTTAAAAACAGTGCAGCAAGCAACACCTTTGTTTGTTCTCCATTTGATAAAGTTTTAAACGGTCTGTACATGACCTCGGCATCAACATTTAAATAGGATATTTCACGTAGAAATTCCCAATCTTCTGCTTGGGGACAAATTTCTTCAAGGATTTCATGAGTGAATTTGTTCTTATCTGCAACAGGATAGGGGAAGTAATTGAATTCTACAGAAGCAAGGATTTTTCCACTATACTCGTAATTTCCTAATAATAAATTAAAGAATGTCGTTTTACCTCGTCCGTTTCTACCGATAAATCCTAGTTTCCAATCCGTATCTATTTGAAAGTTTACACCTTCAAAAATATTATCAAAGCTACCTGGGTATGAAAAAGTTAAGTCTTGAACTTTTATCATTGACATAATAATTCCTCCTTTATATATCGAAACGTTTCATATAAAGTCGGAACATCCATCCACTTTTTAATTCCTCTATATAAGTTTGATGGATATTAACGACTTATATAGAGCATTACATGTGTCACAATAGTATCTGAATTAGTCATTTTTTTCGCTCCTTTATTTGTTAGGTAAATTTAGCGATTAATAAATTTTAACTTACATAAAAGGGAATAAAAAAATCCCCCAATTTTTAATCGGAAGGAGTAGTCTGTCGCTTATACTTAAGTAAGCACTTATTAATCATTTGAATCATGACAAATAAAGTATGAAATGAATTATAAAAATGGATAGACTAACCCTATATTTTGTAGTTTGAAGTTATAAAATTCAACTTAAAATATAAATTAGTTAATCATTATTCATCCATCATTCCTTTCATCATTCTATTTTTAGAGTAACATTCTTTTTTTGGAGATGCAATATTAGAATCTCTTTTACTTAATCCTAGATCATTTATAATTTTTTGAGTAAGGAAATAAAGTTGAAATGAAATTTAATGTGTATAAGCAAGTGATAAGTAAATTAAATAAATAAAGGCCCTGTAAAAAATACAGGACCGGATACAGGGTTAAGGGAACGCATAGTTTCTTATTAACATATTAGCATAAACTTTTCATGTAGCTACATAAGAGTTTTGACAACTTTAAGAACAAAATAGAGTGTTTTTAAGAATAAATACAGTACTAAAAATCAGAATTGTGATTTGAATTTGTGTGGCTATAATGTTAAAAAACAAATGAGTATTTTAATTATAATAACTTTTAGGAATGTATATGTAAGAAATATTTTTTGATTAGATTAAAAGTGAACTCTGACAATTTATTATATGTTATACCCGAATAGCTTTAAATTTTCTCCAGAGTCTGAAATTATCTCTTCGAACTGAAATCCTATTTTTTCTAAAAGCTTTCCTGAATTGATGTTATCAATAGTAGTAATTGCTACAATTCGTTTTAGTCCTAGTTTTTGTACTCCGTATTCGATTACAGCAGAAGCTGATTCAAAGCCATACCCATTTGAACGGAATTTCTCTAAAAAGGCAAAGCCAATATCGACATCTTCTAATGAATCTCTTTTAATAAGTCCGCACATCCCGAGTGGAGTGAGATCTTCTTTTCGTTCAACTAAGTAAAGGCCAAATCCCATTTTGTTATACATATCAACAGGGCCGTTTAAGATGTATTTTTTTGCATCTTCTAAGTTTTTAATCCTTTTATCACCAATAAACTGAATCCATGCAGGATCGTTTACTAATTCAAGAATAAATGGAGCGTCTTTTATATGAAACCAGCGAAGAACGAGTCGTTCAGTTTCAAGAATTATCAATCCAATGCACCACCTTTAACATTTATAATAATTAGTATGGATTGCGTAATACGAAATCGCAACATATTTTAAAAGAATCTTGCTTGTTCACATAAAGTTCGTTTGTTTTGTATAAAGGGATATTTTATAATTAGAATTGATTGTAAAGAGTGAGATGCTTATACAATGACTCCTAGGTAACTAGGAGTTTTTACTATATAACTATCATTATTACTAAATATGACACACTACACATTCTACTCAAGGAGGTACATAATGAAAAAATTATATAATGCATCGTTTACGTATTTGATTATCGGTTTATTATCAGGAATTTTCGCTAGGGAGTATGGAAAGTATAAGGGGATTGTAGGATCTACTTTGTTAAATCTTTTGCATACACATACACTTGTACTCGGCTTTTTCTTCTTTTTAATTGCTTTAGGATTAGCAAAAGTATTCGCGTTTCATGAAGCGAAAAGTTTTAATAAGTGGTTTGTTGTACATAATATCGCATTAACTTTAATGTTAGGTTCGCTAGCAGCGAGAGGGCTTCTTCAGCTAAATGGAGCGGACTTTAAAGGGTTAACTTATATTGTAGGGTTTTCCCATTCGTTAATGGCAGTTACTTTAGTTTGGTTTATGTTGTTAATAAAGAAGTCATTTAAAATATAGTTTTATCCCGCTATTCGCCGGGCAGTAAGACCCCCACCTCAAAATTCAACGAAAGCAAAGAAGTTAGGTAGGGGATCAACTGCCCGTAAAAGCCCGATTGGTTCAACTAATAATCAGTGGGGGATGAATACCCCCCTACTGATTAAAGTTTCACTTTATAGAAAAGAACTTGCAGCAATTGTTGCAAGTTCTTTTTGTTTATTCGACAGTATGAAACGAATTTCATATGTATAAAACTTGAATTATGTAATTTTTCGGATTATTATGTATAAAATAGTTAACATATTTTGTAATTCGAATTTATAGAAAGTAGGAGAGTGTATGATGGAAATAACGGTAGAGCGTTTAGTAAATAAATTAAAGGGTGTACTTCCTGAAGATCGAGTAGTTGTAAATACGACAGTAAGAGAGTTACATAGTAAAGATGAATCTTATCATACTAGTAGTTTACCTGATGTAGTAGTTTTTCCGAAAACGACTGAAGAGGTTAGTAAATTAATGAAAGTAGCGAGTGAGCATAAAAAACCTGTCGTTCCTTTTGGGGTAGGTTCTAGTTTAGAAGGTCACGTTATTCCATATGAAAAAGGAATTACAATGGACTTTTCGCTTATGAATAAAATACTCGAAATAAGAGAGAAAGATTTTCTTGTGAGAGTACAGCCGGGAGTGACTCGCTCTCAGCTTAATAAAGAATTGAAAAAGTATGGATTGTTTTTTAGTGTAGATCCAGGAGCAGATGCAACGTTAGGTGGAATGGCTGCTACAAATGCGAGCGGAACGACAGCGGTTAAGTATGGGGTAATGCGTGATCAAGTTCGTGATTTAGAAGTCGTTCTTGCTGATGGGGAAGTAATACATACTGGAAATTTAGCGGCGAAGTCATCATCAGGTTACCATTTAAATGGTGTTTTCGTAGGATCAGAAGGTACGCTTGGATGCTTTACAGAGTTAACATTAAAAGTATACGGCATACCAGAACATGTTATGGCTGCAAGAGCGTCGTTTCCAACTATAAATGATGCAGTAGAAGCTGTAATTAATATACTACAAGCGGGTATTCCAATTGCGAGAATTGAACTTGTAGATGAATTATCTATGAAACAAGTAAATCATTATAATGAAACAAGTTACAGAGAAGAGCCTACACTGTTTTTAGAGTTTCATGGAAATGAAGCAGGGTTAAAGCAAGATATTGAATTTACGAAGGAAATTGTTTTTGATCATAAATGTAAAGAAGTTGCTTTTGAAACGGAAACTGCGGCGAGAAATAAATTATGGGATGCACGGCATAATCTAGCATATTCTTACGTTCATAGCTACCCTGGTAAAAAGCTTATGAGTACAGACGTATGTGTACCAATTTCAGAATTAGCTGGCGCAATCCAACATGCGAAAGAGACGTTAGATAAGATTGGTCTTGTCGGCGGTATTCTTGGCCATGTAGGAGACGGAAATTTCCATGTGCTCTTAATGGTTGATCCAAACGATAAAGAAGAAGTGAAAAAGGCGGACGAAATAAATGAAAGTATCGTTTTATATGCTCTTAAACGAGGTGGAACGTGTACGGGAGAACATGGCGTTGGAATCGGAAAACGGAAGTATCAAGAAGAAGAACATGGGGCGGCATTACTCGTAATGGAAAAAATAAAGAAAGCTCTTGACCCGCAAAATATTTTGAATCCGAATAAAGTTTTTCAGTTAAAGGATAGGGGATGATGGGGTGAAAGTACTAGAAGCGATAAGTAATATAGCTGGAAAGTATTTTGCATTTTGGGTTATTTGTATTGCAGCTATTGCATATTTCATTCCTGGACCATTTCTTGGGTTAACTAGTTACATCACAATTTTACTTGGAGTTGTAATGTTTGGGATGGGATTAACATTAAAGGCTGTTGATTTTAAGATCATTGCTACAAAACCATTGCCAGTTATTATCGGTGTATGTGCTCAGTTTATTATTATGCCACTTGTCGCATACGTACTAGCCTACGTTATGAATCTGCCAGCTGAATTAGCGGCAGGATTAGTGTTGCTCGGTTCAGTACCGGGTGGCACTGCATCAAATGTTATGGTTTATTTAGCAAAAGGGAACTTAGCGTTGTCTATTGCAATGACTTCATTATCAACGTTACTAGCACCGATTGCTACACCTCTTATTTTATTATTACTCGCGGGACAATGGATGCCAGTGAATGCTATGTCTATGTTTCTTTCTATCGTACAAGTTATTATCATACCTATTATTTTAGGATTAGTAGTGAAGAAGTTTTTCCCTAAAACTGATACGAAAGGAATGACTGTTATCCCTTTCATATCAGTTGTAGCAATTATCATTATTGTTTCTGCAGTTGTTTCAGCGAATGTAAGTAGTATTACTTCTTCAGGCCTGCTTATCTTTATTGCAGTTATGCTCCATAATGCATTTGGCTTTTTACTCGGATATATAACAGCGTTCGTACTTAGACTAGACGAAGGGACAAGAAGAGCTATTTCAATAGAAGTAGGAATGCAAAATTCAGGATTAGGTGTTGCGCTGGCAACAGCACATTTTGGACCAGCAGCTGCACTTCCAAGTGTATTAGCGGCAGTGTGGCATAACATTGCAGGGCCGATTTTAGCAACTATCTGGTCGGAAAATGCAAAGAATACTTTCAGTGATGAAAATGTATCTATAAATATAGAAAAATAGAGATGGTAAAGAATGCAAAAACGTATTGTACATTTTGAAGGACTAGTTGTTTTCTTAGCCACGAGTTATGCGTATTCAATATATGAATTTAGTTGGATTATATTTTGGATATTCCTTTTAACGCCGGATTTATCCATGTTCGCGTATGGGATAAATAATCATGTAGGTGCTAAAATTTATAATATTTTTCACACATATATTATATCGATAGTAATAGCTATCATAGGTGTCTATTTTAAGGTAGATACAGTTATTATGATAGGATTAATATGGACAGCGCATATTGGAATGGATCGAATGTTTGGATATGGATTGAAATATGAGACGGATTTTAAGGATACTCATATTCAGAGGTTATAGTTGCTTTTGAGGAGAGGAATACATTGAAACAGAGAATTACTATCGAAGAATATAACATCAAATGGGAAAATGAATTTTATAGACTACAATCGCTCATTAACAATGTAATAAATGAACTAGTTTTGTCCATTGAGCATGTTGGGAGTACATCTGTTAAAGGACTTGCAGTAAAACCAGTATTAAATATTGATATAGTAATAGAAGAGTACGAAATTTTTCCTGAAGTAGTAAAAAGGCTTGAAACGATAGGATACTATCATCAGGCAGAATGGAGTTACAAAGGGAGAGAGGCGTTTGGCAGAAAGGATGCTTTCGTTCCGTGGAGTGAAGAAAGTACAGTTTGGATGGAACATCATTTATATGTGTGTGATAAAAATAGCGAAGAGTTAAGAAGACATATAGCGTTTCGGGATTACCTTCGTGAACATGAAGACGTTGTTGTTGAATATGGTCGTTTAAAGGAAGGGTTAGCAAGAGAATCAAAAAATCGATCCAGTTATAGTGAAGGTAAGACGGCATTTATTACAAATATATTGGGTAAAATAAACTAAGGTCGCATTGAGTATATGCGACCTATTCTTTTTTAATTGAAAGCTGCCACTATAAAATAATGGCAAACTGTCCCTGTTGATTGATGCGATTACTAAATATAATAGGAAATAAAATAGAAAAGAGCGGAAAAGAGGGAGTTTATGTATATACCAAAATATTTCGCAATACAAGATGAAGAGATGAAGTACGAAATAATGGAACAAAATAGCTTTGCAACATTATTTTCTCACCATAACGGGGAACCATATGCAACGCATTTACCGTTGTTATTAAATAGGGAAACACTCACGTTACATGGTCACTTCGCACGGCCGAATGAACAGTGGAAAGGTATTGAGAGTCAACAAGTGCTTGCTATATTCCAAGGGCCGCACAGTTACATATCGCCGTCATGGTATGAAACAAACAATGCAGTGCCAACATGGAATTACGTTGCAGTGCATGTATATGGAGAATTAGAAATTGTTGAGGATGAACAGGAATTAATAGACTCTCTTCAAGAATTAGTACATAAATATGAAGATTCAAAGAGCACGTACTCATTAAACGATGTAGATCCGAATTATATGGCAGGATTAAGTAAAGGAATAGTTGGTTTTAAAATTAAGATTAATAAAATAGAAGGAAAAGCGAAGTTAAGTCAAAATCATTCTGTAGAGAGACGGAATTTAGTTGTGGAGGAACTTAAGAAAGTTGGTAGTGAGGGGAGTAGGGGGATTGCGGAGTTGATGAGAAAATAAAGTCTACATGAAAGGAAAATATTCTAAATAAGCGTATTTAAAAAGACCTTCTTAATTGAAGGTCTTTCATTTTTTAAAGTGTTTTTTCAGCTGTTGTTGAGTTGTAGTCTTTACTTGCGTCAACAGATTGAACAAGGTCAGGTCTTTGTGGTGCAGGAAGATCAGCATGACCCGCTTGGTATGTAAATGAACTATGAATACCAGTAGCTAGAATACCGAAAACAGATAGTCCTAAAAAGACAGAGCTAATTTTTTTAATCATTTCAATGCCCCTTTCTCAAAAGTTTTTTCTTTTGCTTGTAACGCTTTATGAAAATATTCACTTGCCTTAATGTGGTTATTTTCACTATAAAATTTAACAGCTAATTTTTCTGAGTATTCTTGAGTGTAGTTATATAATAATTCTTTGTCGAAAAACGTAATTCCTTTAAGAATAATTGTTTCTAATTCTTCAGAAGCAACATTATTATTTAGTTCGTTTAGAATTTTAAAATGATATATATATTCTTCATTATTTAATTCAGTACAAATTTTTAACCCTTTTTGGATTAATCCTTCAGCAATACTAGTTTCATCTAGTTTAGAGTGTTCTCTTGCTTGCAAGAAGAGAGCTTTGAAATGTGTAGGTTTCTTTTCAGTTACTTCTGATAGGTGACGGATTGCGAGTGTGGAGAGGTTTTGACTCGCATATAACCAACCCAAATTATTACGTACACTTAAAATTAATTCTTTTTCATTAGATTTTTGTAAAAGGTGTATTGCTGAATTATATTGTTCTTCCGCTTGTTCATATTGTTTTAAATATACAAATGAGGCACCTAATGTATTTTTACATAATCCAACTTTAACTTCGTAGCCAGTTTGTTTATCGAAAATCTCTTTAGCCTTAGTTGCATATTCAATGGATTCAATTGGTTGATAAAAGTGATAATGGAAAATCGCCATTCGATAATAAAATTCAGCATGCTCTAGATTATCAGTGTTATTTACTAGTAATAACTTAGCTTGTTCATAATGTTCGCTAGCTAAGTTATAGTCTGTGGTTAAAGTTGCATAAATGCCTTTAAAGAAGTGATAGTAGTAAGCCAGTGGATGGTTGGATGAGATTAAGTAAGAATCTATTTTATCAAAACAATCTTTTGAAATACTTAAACTATCTACTAAAACTTTATATCGAAAGTCTAGTAAGGAATGATATAATGCTAAGTTTTCATCTTCTTCAAAGTTTAGTTCCTTTTCCTCAATTTCATGCTTTAAGTTTGTCGCCTGGGACACATCTTGTTTAAGCATAGCTAAATACCAATCATTAAATAATTTCGTAATTTGTTCATTACCTTGTAGTTGAACGTTCATGAAATCCCCTCGCTTTTTGAATATTCTTATAAAATATATTATCAAAAATAACAATATTTAGAAATGTAATTTTTATTTCTCAATATTTGTTTAATAAGCTCATGAGTAAGTCTATTGGAATAGTTAGGTTTTTGTTTTGGAGTAAAGAAAAGGAATCGGGGGAAGTGCATTTTAAAGTTCTAGTTGAGAGGGGAGAATATAAAAAAGTGTGTTCACATAATTTGTATGAACACACTTTTTTTATATTAGACAATCAAGTCCCACAAAAAGTACGATAAGGACGATTCGTCGGTGCAGGTGGAATGCAGTATTCTTCTTGTTCTGTCGCATACGCATAAGGATTTGATAGAGCTTCAAGAAGTTTCTCCATTACGCTATAGTCGTCATTTGTCACAGCAGCTTCCAGTGCTTCTTCTACGCGATGGTTTCTTGGGATGATGGATGGGTTATTATTTTTCATCATTTCGTAGGCGTTTTCTTTCGATTCTTCTTGTTTTTCTAATCGAGATTGCCACAGTTTGTACCATTCTTTAAATTCAGGGCTATCGAATAGAGGCGTATTTTCTAACGTATTAAGAGTTAATGAACGGAATGTATTTGTATAATCTGCTTTATATTTCTCCATCATTTTTAAAAGTTGCTCAATAAGTGAATGATCTTGTTCTTCGTTGCTAAATAGTCCTAATTTCTTTTTCATTCCAAGGAACCACTGGTTTTCATACTGTACGCTAAATTTTGAAATTTCATCTTGAGCAATCTTTAATGCTTCTTCTTCATCTTCGTGTAGAATTGGTATTAATGATTCAGCTAGTCGCGCGAGGTCCCATGCGGCCATATATGGCTGATTTCCATATGCGTAGCGACCTTGTGTATCAATGGAGCTAAATACGGTTCCTTGGTCGTAATTATCCATAAATGCACAAGGGCCGTAATCAATCGTTTCTCCGCTAATTGTTATATTGTCAGTGTTCATTACACCGTGGATAAATCCAACAAGTTGCCATTTAGCGATGAGGCTTGCTTGTTTCTTTATGACTTCTTGTAGCAATGCAGTATATCGATTTTCATGAGCTTCAATTTCTGGATAATGCCTTTTTATTGTATAGTCAGCTAGTGATTGAAGATCCTTGATAGAACCGCGAGCTGCAGCATATTGAAATGTGCCGACGCGTATATGGCTGCTTGCTACTCTAGTTAAAATAGCTCCAGGTAACTTTGTTTCACGATAGGTTGGTTCCCCAGTTGTGACAACTGCTAAGCTGCGGGTAGTTGGAATATCAAGTGCATACATTGCTTCGCTAATAATATATTCACGTAGCATCGGACCGAGTGCAGCACGACCATCACCACGGCGTGAATACGGAGTAGGGCCAGAACCTTTTAGCTGAATGTCAAAACGTTTACCTGAAGGAGTAATTTGTTCACCAATTAAAAGAGCACGACCGTCGCCTAACATATTAAAATGTCCGAATTGATGTCCAGCATACGCTTGCGCTAATGGATGAGCTCCTTCTGGGAGTGCATTACCGGCGAAAATAGCGATTTCGGCTTCTTTCTTCAATTCTTCAGGATTAAAGCCAAGAGATATCGCAAGTGAATGGTTTAGCTTAACTAACTCCGGTGAACTTACGGGAGTAGGGGGGATTTCTGTATAAAATGATTGTGGTAAAGTCGTATAACTATGATCTAAATTCCAACCAGCTTCATTATTTGTAGTCATTTTATCTCCTCCTTGTTTATTTTTTTATTATGTATTTGTACGTATGTATTCTTTGTAAAATTAGCTAAAAGTATAATATGATATTTCCCCTTGCAATCTATTGTAAGGACTTCACTGCACTATGTCTATTTAACAGTAAATATAAAGACTCCATTTTAAGAAAATGGAGTCTTTGTTATTATTTTATTTTTACAATTATTTTTCCTTTTGCTCTGCCAGCCTCTGAATATTCCATTGCTTTTTGCCCATCTTCAAAAGGGAAAACTCGATCGATTACCGGTTTGATTTTTCCGGCTTCAATATAATTTGCGATAGTACGTAATTGATCCCCGCTTGGCTTCATAAATAAAAATGAATATTGAGCATTATGCTTTTTTTTAAGTGCTGTAATTTTTTTACTTGCTAATGAAAATAAGAATGTTTTAAAAAGTCCGGAACCAAATTCTTTACCGAAACGAGCATTTGGCATTCCTGAAACGGAAACAATGTTGCCGCCGCTTTTTATAATATCGAATGATTTTTCAAGTGTTGTACCACCGATTGTATCAAATACTGCATGATAATCTTTTAGTATTTCTTCAAATTTTTCTGTTTTGTAATTAATAATTTGATCTGCGCCAAGAGACTTTACTAAATCGGAACCAGCTTCACTAGTAGTTGTTGTAACGGTAGCGCCCATTATTTTTGCTAACTGAATTGCGAAAGTACCAACACCACCAGACCCAGCGTGAATTAATATTTTTTGTCCTTTTTGTAAATGCATAATATCATGTAGTGCTTGATAGGATGTTAAGCCAACGAGTGGAATCGACGCCGCTTCCTCAAAACTTAAATTTTTTGGTTTTAAAGCTATATCATCCTCATGAATGGCTATATATTCCGCGAAAGTACCGATCTTATTTTTTCTTGGACGTGCATATATTTCATCGCCGACTTTAAAACGAGTCACTTTTGATCCAACCTTTACGATAACACCGGAAAAATCATTCCCAAGAATTAGGGGCATTTCATATTTAAGTAACATCTTTACTTTTCCATCACGTATTTTAAAGTCAATTGGGTTAATACTAGCTGCATGAATTTCTGCCAGCACTTCATGTTCATTTATTTCAGGAGTAGGTACTTCTGTCATACGCATTGGAACTTTCCCGTATTTATCAATTATCATTGCTTTCATTTCTTATACCTCCACATTTCAATAAAAGTTGTGTAATAGCTTTTCGATATCTAATACAAGATTTTTTAATAAACTTAATTTTGTACGTATATCAATATAATAAAAGTTTTTTGTACCTTCTTTTCGCATTAAAATAATACCAGCTTCTCGTAAAACCCGAAGGTGATGCGATACCGCTGGTCGAGAAAGGTGTGTTTGTTTCGTGATTTCTCCTACACGTAATCCGGTTTGGCATTCCGTTTCCATGAGAACTAACAAAATAGCTTGACGTGTTTCATCGCCAATTGCCAATAATACTTTTTGAGAATCAATAAAATCTTTTTTTATAACATTTAATTGTTCTTGTTTATTCATTTCAATCACTTTACCTCCAAAAAATTAGTCGAAAGGTTTAAGATGATGAACCATTACATCGATACGGTAATGCTACATGATTGTTGAATGAGCTGCAATATTGGGAAAGAAAATCGAGACGAATGAAATTTTATGAGTTGAAAATGGTAGGGGATAGAAAAGGCTTTAATGATATGTTATTTACAGATGAGAAAGGAAAAGGATTTTTAAAAAAAATAAGCGGTCGTACCCTGAATAACTTATAGGGTTACGACCGCTTATCATGTTTTTATTATGTTGGTGTCTACTAAAGTGAATTGTTTCGTTTTACTCTTTCATACATGCATAATTTAAACAGATTATAGATGTATGAAAAAGTAAAAGTAATTTGGGGCGTAATCTATCTATATGATAATTTAAAATGAATTATAAGTCTATATCTTTGTTGTTTTTTTGATTATATTTATGTCACTGAGCTCAGAACAATGATGTGGAGGGTAAATATATGAAATTGAATTACGTACCAGTTTTAATTATTGGAGGAGGATTATCAGGGTTAGCATCTGCGCTATTCCTTGCAAAACATAACGTTGATTATTCACTGGTTGAAAGGCACCCGTCTACTGCAATTCATCCAAAAGCAGGTGGAATCACTTTTCGTACGATGGAGTTATTTCGAGAATTGGGCTTAGAACAAAAAATTAGATCGGCGGGTAAAGCATTAGAAAATTGCCGAGGAAGAATAGCAGTTCATACAATAGCTGAGGCGAATAAGGAAGAATTAGCAAAAATGCGGGCGACTCAGTATGGAAACGATGAGAAGTTACTTCAAAAAATAGAAGAGATTAGTCCATCAAAACAAACGGCTTGTTATCAAATTATTTTAGAAGAGATGATGTTACAAGAAGCGAGAACATTAGGCGGAGAATTATCTTTTTATCATGAATTAGTTTCTTATGAACAAAATGAGCAAGGAGTAATCGCAACGATTCGGAATCGCGAAACGGAAGAAGAAAGTATTATTTATTGTGATTATGTAATTGCAGCGGATGGAGCGAAAAGTAAAATACGTAAGCAGCTAGGGATAAGTACTGAGGGACGAGGTACAATCGGTGGCTATTATATGAATGTTTATTTTGAAGCGGATTTAAGTGAGTTTATGCAAGGAGATGCATTTGGTTTTACTATGGTACTTCATCCGGAAGTTCTTGGTGCGCTTATTCCAGTTGATAACGAAAGAAGATGGATTTACCATGTATCCTACGATCCATTAAAAGGAGAGCGACCAGAGAATTTCACTATAGAACGTTGTAAACAAATCATTCAAACAGCAATTGGAAGCACAAATGTTGAGCCGGAAATAGTAAGTGTTTTACCGTGGGAAGCGACTGAAAGTACTGCTGCAAAATTTCAAGATAATCGCATTTTTTTAGTTGGCGATTCTGCACATATTATGCCGCCAACTGGAGGGTTTGGTTCAAATACAGGAATACAAGATGCGCACAATCTAGCTTGGAAATTAGCGGCTGTTATAAAAGGAAAAGCAAACCCGAAATTGTTAGAAACATATCATGAAGAGAGATATCCTGTTGCAAAATTAACGACAGATTATGCGAGTGGTTTACTGTTTCGTGCTGCGAATAGGGAGGGAGGCAGTTTAAATATTATGGATGGTTTAGCTGTAACTGTTGGGTATCAGTATTGTTCAAAAGCAATAATAGATGACTCAGACAATCCGCATAGAATGGGTATCATAGATTTGAACGGAAGACCTGGAACGCGAGCACCTCATTTTTTTGGAATGTATGAAGGGGAGAAAGTTTCTATATTAGACTTATTCGGTAACAATTTTGTATTACTTACTGAAGTAGAAAATAGTTCTTGGGCTGAAGCTGTATTTGATGTTTCATCTAAATTAGGAATAAATATAAAAGTTTACAGCGTTGGTTTAAGGGGAGACTTTATTACTCAAGAAAATGTTTTTTGTGAATTATATGGGATAGAGAATGAAGGAGTTGTACTAATTAGACCAGATGGCTTTATTGGATGGCGTTCGGAAAAAGCAGTGGTAAATCCAGATGTAATGCTGGAGGAGGTAATGAGTAATTTATTATGTGGTTTTTAAGTAACTAAGGAAGTATTGTCTTATATAGGACGATACTTCTATTTTTTTGGCTTACAAAATAAAATTGTTTAGTGAGGAGACATTATTATTATAAAAACATATGTAAATTAATTCCCTTTCTCTTTGTTGTTATTAGAATTTTTTTAGTTTTTAGTTATAAGTGTTGGCAATTACTAGATTGAATCATTTTTTTATTGTATTATATTTCCTAGAGATTATATATTACGCTAGGGAGTGGGACTATTTGACTATTGAACCTCTTATTTTATCAAATAAAGAAGTATATGTATTAACGGGTATATTTGACCATGAAACAATGATTGGAATTGAGAACCCCTTTGAAAATTGGTCAGATGAGGAAATAGACAAAGAATTAGATGTAATGTACGAGAATTGAACAAACGAAGAGCTACTCATAATAAAAGAAGATGAAACATTATGTGACAAACAACTTTTAGAATATTTTCGTATTTGTTTAACTACAGGATTTGTTATTGAAGTACAGATAAGTAAAAACAGCACTTTAGAAAAAAACATTTTCTATTTTAGTGAGAAAAAGGTTATACAAAATGTAATAACAGATGATAACGGTGAAAAACAATGTACATTTAAAGAATGCGGGACACCAGAGGTAGCTTGGCAATTTATATATCAAGCATTACAGCCTAAAAATACTTTCTCTCGTCCAAATTATACATTTAAAATCCCTTCTTCTGCATATAAGGAAACTATTTTAAATCAATCAAACAAGCAATTAGTAGATTACTTGAAACTTTACTTAGATGATGAAGCTTCCTTAGAGTTAGCAAACATTATACATAATCGTGAAGAATTAAATACTGTTCAAGTTCATTATTATATAAAGGACTCATGGTCTACAGACTGTATTCAGTTTTTATATAGTCAAAACCAATATTGGCTAATCCAAAAAGTTTTAGATAATAAGCAAACACAAACGAATTTTATTTGCCTTGATACCTTTACAATTACTGAAGAGATAAAGAAAATGGTACTTTATCTTAAATCATTAGGGGGTAAAACAAGGTGAGCGGTGAAATTAAGGTTACTCCTGAGCATTTAAGGAAACTAGCTTCTAATATAGAACAAACAGCTCATGAGCTATCTGAAACACATCAACGTATCAATCAGCAGTTATTTGATCTTCCTTTCCAAGTATCCGGAAGAGATGCTGTGTTAAATCAATCCCAATACGCAGGCTCAGTGTTAGCTACTATAACGACAGTTTTAAAAGAACATAGTGATGCATTAAGAAAAGCTGCTGATCGTTTTGAGAAGGCTGATCAACAAGAAGTTTCATTTGGGGAAGAAGCAATTGATGTTAATTGGTTTGCACCGTTGGGTGGCGATATTGGTGATTGGAAAGAGAACCCTACGGGATCATTATTTACTTTACTTGGTACTGTAACTGAAGGTGCAGCTGCCTACAAGTTGGCAGCTTTACATAATAAAGGTTTGCGTGTAACACCCTTCACAAATAAAAAAGGAAAAGAAATGGTAAGATTTCAAAATCGGACCGTACTAAAGGATAAAAATGGACTTAATGTGATAAGGCGTACAAAATTACCTTTAGCCGAAGTAAAGCAAATAGACGATGTAAAAAGATATGTTTTATCACCAAAAGAAATTCTTAAAGATTCATTGAAATTAAAAACAAATGTTTTAGGCTATGCAGCTGTAGGATGGGATGTAATTAATGATACAAAGGAAAATATTGAAAATAAAGCGTCAAAAACTAAGATAGCTGGTGATATTATTGGTGATGCAGCAATTGGGATTGGTTCTACTGCTGCTAGTGCATTAACTGGTGCTGCAATAGGTACAGTAATTGGGGGACCAATTGGAACTGTAGTTGGGGCCGGAATTGGCTTTGGTGTTTCTATCGGGATAAGTTGGTTAACAGATGGAATCAAATTTAACAAAGGTGATTGGAATCATGATGGCAAACAGGATTCGGTAAAAGATAGAGTTAAATCAGGAATTGGAAATGTATTAGATAAAATTTTTTAATTTTTATGAGGTGTATAATGGACAAATATAATGGCAACAGCATAGATGATTGTATGCGGATATTAATACCATTTGATATAAGAAATATTGTAGGGGCCTTTGTGTGGGTTATCATGAATTTTATGCTACTCATCATTTTATTCATATTTCCACCGTACAATATATACTCTTACGCAGCTTTTCCATTTTATGTGATATGTAATCTATGGGGAATTTGGGTTTCTATTCATAAGCCTCGGCAGCCTCAATTGCAACATTTACTATATTCTGGATTTGTTGCGTTAAGTATTTCATTTTGTAGTTTTATAGCTGTGCAAAAGTTAGCTTACGAATTCGTAGAAATAGAATCTCCTTTATTTTTTATTCTATCGCTTATTGCATATAGTTTAATTGTTTATAAATCTGAATTATTCTGGATTAAATATTTTACAGCCCGCTTAAGGGGGATCACTGATCAAGATGTGAAAATCCCTAAAATTGTATATTTTTCGGGTTTAGGTTATATGATTGGTCAAGTTAGTATTGGAATTTTGAGCCAAAAAGCTATGGCGATTGTGCTAATCGTTATTTTTTCATTTATTTCAGTTGTTTTCCTAGCGCTAAGTACACATTTGTATTTTTACTTTGATTTCAAAAAACAAGGTATTACTTCGCGACATTTAAAAGAATTATATTTTCAAAAGAAGCCTAAACTGTCAAGGAAGGAAAGGAGACAATCCACGGCTGCTTCGGGACATGTAAATATACCTCATTCTCAAAAGAAAACTAAACTTACAAGAAAGGAGAAAAGACAATGAATTCACAACTTCTCCCTATAGGATCTATTGTAATTTTAAAAGAAGGTACAAAGAAACTTATGGTTTTTGGGCGAAAACAACAAGTAGCAACGGATGAGGTAAGAAAATTCGATTATATGGGATGTCCTTATCCAGAAGGCTATATGAATCCAGATTTCACTTATTTATTTAATCATGATGATATTCAAGAAGTTGTTTCAACTGGATATGAAGATCAGGAAGAGCGTACTTTCCAAGAAAATGTATTATCTAAAATACAATAAGAAATAATGTAAAAAAACTGTTTAAACAAGCAGTTTTTTTTTACATTATTTCTTATTAGTGATGCAGCAAATGGAACCCTTATTGGAGTGGAATAAGCTTGGATGTTTTTATAGAAATTAATATAGAAACTGATGGAATCAAATTTAACAAAGGTGATTGGAATCATGATGGTAAACAGGATTCGATAAAAGATAAAGTTAAAACTGGAATCGGAGCAGCTTTAGATAAAATTTTTTAGTTTTTGGGAGATTAATATGGAAAAATACCACGGAAAAAGCATAGAACAAATTATTCGGAAATTGATGCCTGACAGTGTAAGATCGAGTGTCGTTATGGTGTGGGTAGTGATTAATTTTATGATTTTAACCCCATTTTTATTTCCTCCAACCTTTACTATATACTTATATATAATTTTACCTTTTCTTTTGATTGCTAATATATGGGGAGTATGGGTATTTTTTTATAAACCAAATGAGCCAAGGTTGGTACACATTTTATATAATGGATTTATGGGGATAACTTTTTCTTTTGGAAGCTTTATAGTGATTCAAAAGATTGCATATACTTTTATTAAAATTGAAACACCTCTGTTTTTTATTGTTACTTTTGTGCTTTACATTTTTACAATTTATAAATTGATTTCTATTGGAATGAAAAGTTTTTTAAGGCGATTAAACAATGAAGAAAATGACAATATAAAAATTTCTCCAATTGTTTATTTATCAGGATTGGGATATGTTATTGGACAAATATGTATAGGTACATTATCACAAAACGGTTTAGCGACGGTCTTAATTTTAGTCTTTTCTTTATTTGCTGTTGTGCTTAGTATATCTGGAGTATATATATGGGTATATGTTGATTTGAAGAGGAAGGAAATGGATGGGATGCATAATGGACAAATATAATGGCAACAACATAGTGGATTGTATACGAATATTAATACCATTTGATATAAGGAATGTTATAGGGGCCTTTATGTGGGTTTTCATGAATTTTCTTCTACTCATCATTTTATTCATATTTCCACCGTACAACATATACTCTTACGTAGCTTTGCCATTTTATGTGATATGTAATCTATGGGGGATTTGGGTTTTCTTTTATAAGCCTCGGCAGCCTCAATTGCAACATTTACTATATTCTGGATTTGTTTCGTTAAGTATTTCATTTTGTAGTTTTATAGCTGTGCAAAAGTTAGCTTATGAATTCGTAAAAATAGATTCACCTTTATTTTTTATTCTATCGCTTATTGCATATAGTTTAATTGTTTATAAATCTGAATTATTCTGGATTAAATATTTTACAGCTCACTTAAGAGGGATAACTGATCAAAATGTGAAAACCCCTAAAATTGTATTTTTTTCAAGCTTAGGTTATATAATTGGTCAAATTAGTATTGGAATTTTGAGCCAAAAGGCTTTGGCTATTTTATTAATCATTCTCGCCTCATTTTTTTCGTTGTGTTCTTAGCTCTAAGTACACATTTGTATTTTTACTTTGATTTTAGAAAACAAGGTATTACTTCGGGACATTTAAAAGAATTACATTCTCAAAAGAAGTCTAAATTGTCAAGGAAGGAAAGGAGACAAACCATGGCTGCCTCGGGGCATGTAAATATACTGCAATCTCAAAAGAAAACTAAACTTACAAGAAAAGATATACGAAATTAAGAATTTGTAATTAAATAAAACCTAGGTTTACGTAAATATCACGTCAAATGATAATAGAATTTTATCTTGTATGAATGGAAATTAAAGAAGTTAGATAGGAATCAGGCTGTACAGAAAAATTCGATAGGTTCAAATACTAATTAGTATGAGATATATAACTTATACTGATTAAAGCTTCGCCGTACGGAAAAAATAATATTCACAAATATTAATAGGTTTGGTATGATTAATTTCGACAAGTTAATCGAGGCCGGAGATATTTGAGATAAGCCATAAATTTATTTAGGGATACAGAAGTGTCCTCTAAATAAATTATGGCTTTTTTTATTGATGAACTGTAATCAATAAGGAGTTACATGTGAATAGGAGGGATATGGAAAATAAATAGTATAGTAATAACATAGAGGAATTATATTTGTAAGATTGGAATTTTAATATAGGCTTATAAAATAATGAAAGTGTATCTTCTATTTCGTGTAAATCTCATTAACTTGTTGAAATTTGCAACGTAGGAAGGGTTAGAAGGATGAGAAAAATTATTAGCGTGTTAGTTATTTTCTTTATGACGGGAAGCATCTTTGCTGGGGGAGCTGTTCATGCAGAAGCAGAAGGGAAGCATGAATGGAATACAAATAAGTTTTTAAACATTGCACATCGCGGAGCAAGTGGACATGCACCTGAGCATACTTTTGCTTCTTATGATTTAGTGAAAAAAATGAAAGCGGATTATTTGGAGTTAGATATTCAATTAACTAAGGATGGCCAATTAATTGCAATGCATGATACAGCAGTTGACCGCACTACAAATGGAACAGGTGAAGTACGAGATAAAACACTAAGTGAAATAAAAAGCTTAGATGCAGGAACTTGGTTCAATAAAGCTTATCCAGAAAAGGCTAAGCAAGAGTATGTTGGGCAAAAAGTTCCGACTCTTGAAGAAATTTTCCAAAAGTACGGAAGAAGCATGAAGTATTACATTGAAACAAAATCACCAGATGTGTATCCAGGAATGGAAGAGAAATTATTAGCTTTATTAAAAAAATATAATTTAGTAGGTCAAAACATGTCTTCTAGCCGTGTTATGATTCAATCATTTAGTAAAGATAGTTTAACAAGAATTAATAGTATGAATAAAAATATTCCGTTAGTTCAACTGCTTTGGTATTATCCAAATGAAAACAATGAGATTGTTGAATGGTCTGGCATTACACATGAACCGAAAAGTGTAACAAATGAAGATTTTCAAGAAATTAAAAAGTATGCAGTTGGTATTGGACCAAACTTACGTAATGATAACGGAGAACTAATTATTGATGAGTCATATATGAAAATGGCTAGAAATAATGGACTGCTAATTCATCCTTATACAATTAATGAGAAACCAGATATGAGATTGTTAATTAAATGGGGTGCTACAGGAATGTTTACAAATTATCCTGATCGATTACATAGTGTGTTAAAAGAAAAATAAATAGGAGAAAAGGTATACCGACGTTTTGGTATACCTTTTTCTATTATGCTAGATTATAGTAGTAGGATACATACTCTTCTAAGCCTTGAACTTCTTTTTCAGGTGGCTCAATACCGCCTTTTCTACCGTAGCAAATATTTCTCAAGTATTCTCCGAAAATCATAGAGCGACTCTTCTCATTTTCCATCCAATTATATCTATTAATTATAAATTCACCATCGAAACTTGTATCAAGTGTATATGGGATACAAGTAATAGTTTTAGGTAAATGTTTTTTTAATACTCTATATTGCCGACCAGCGCCTAAACTTTTGCATACAAATAGTAGCCGATTGATCTTTGTAAAATCAAAAATCTTTTTCGCTTCCATTACATTAGCGATAGAATGGAGGGAGTTTTTCTCGAACATGATAGCATCTTTTGGTACGCCATGTTCCATTAATTTATTTACAATTACTTCTGCTTCTGACAAATCCCCGTAATTCCAGCTCGGATGTTTCATGCCATGCAAACTAGTACCGCCTGTAACGATAATTTGATTTCCCAAACCTTGTCGATAAGCTTCTAGAGGAGCTTCCCAATTGCCAGGATGAGAACCGCCGAACACGAAAATTGCATCACATTTTTGTGGTGTAATGTCTTTTAGAAAAGTGATTTCTGTAATTTGATCGATTTGTTTTTTCGTAAGAGTAGGGACATTAGGATATTTAGGGATTACCATGTGAAAACCTCCTATATAATGAAATGACAAATTCATTATATAGCGATTTTATTAAGTGAAAAAAGGGAAGCATTTCATTTGAAAGTACCCCTTTTAAGATAACTCTCCAATAAACCAAATCTCTTTTTCATCGATTGCATCCCCATCATAAATGACTTCTTGAAAGTGCAACATTTGGGCAGTAGGACAAATTGAAATTCCCCATGTTTCCCAAAAATCAATTTCATTCGAAAGAAGAATCCATTTTTGAAATTCATTATTTCTATTGAAAAAGTTATGAAAGTAGTCATCGTTTTTGAATACGATAATTTGTGATCTCCATAAATTCTCTATAGAAATTAAAGTAACAACTCGATATGTATGTGTATCACTCGGTTTTATTTTTATTAAATGATTTACTCGATCTATTAAGGTTTGTATACATAATCGTTTTACTTTTCTAGGTGTTTTATGAGACTCAATAAAAGCTTGAGAAACTGGTAAAGGCATATACCAATATTCATCGTTATAAAAAGTAGAAGGGAACGTTTTTGTATGTTCTTCAATTCGCTGTATCATCGTGTTTGTTTTACGCTTCACCCCACGTATTTTCTTTTCACGCATTGTCAAATCATCTCCATAAATTTTTGTAGTGCAGCTGAGTGATATATATCTTTTCTAGTAATAAAAGTAGTAGGAACTTTTTTGAATCTATTAGGTAAAGGATTGAGTGATAAGTTATGTGTATGATCGTTTAAAATAGATTTCATCATAATCGCTACTCCCATACTTGATTTTACACATGCAAGTATAGCTTCAATTGTTCCGAACTCTAATACTCGTTTAGGCGAGACTCCTTCTTCTTGAAGCCAGTCCTCTAATAAACTTCTATAATAGCAACCGTGACTAAAAGCGAGTAAATTCATATCTTCTATATTTTTAAGAGAGGATAAAGGTTTTTTACTGATGAGAACTAATTCTTCTTCACGAAATACATTTGTATGAAGTTCAGTATGCTGAGTAGAGCCAGCTATAAACGCTCCGTCTAGTTTTCGATCTAATACAAGACTAATTAGTTGTTCGGTCGTATTTGTTTCTAAAATCAATTCGACTCCTGGGTATTTCTCATAATAGGCCGTTAATATAGATGGCAGCCTAACCGCGGTTGTAGATTCTGTACATCCGATTTTCAAAGTACCTTTAGGGGCGGTTCCATTACTTTGAACCGCTTTTATAGATTGATCCATTAAGTGGATAATTTGTTTGGCGTATGTTAATAAAATCTCACCGTTAGAAGTTAATGTTACACCTTTTCCGTTACGATAAAATAAAGGCACACCTAATTCGTTTTCTAGTTGTTTCATACGCATTGTTACGCCTGATTGTACATAGTTCAAATTTTTCGCTGCGTGAGAAATATTACTTTCCTTTGCCACTTCGTAAAATATAGTTAAATCTTTTATGTCCACGTATCATCCCTCCGAAAAGGTATCAATTTTTTTGATGGATTATATGATGAATCTTTATTTTATATGATATCAGAACTTTCATACAATGGAAGGGGATGGAGGGATTACAGTGTTAATCGAAGAAAGAATGAATCGTGCTTATAAGTGGGTTATGTTAATGTTTGCGACGATTGCGCAAACAACAGCAACACTTATAACATATGGTGTTGGAGCTTTCGCTTTATTTTGGAAAGAAGAATATGCGCTTACAAATATGGAAAGTGGATTGTTAGTAAGTGTTGTAAATGTTGGACCGTTATTTTGCATGCTTTTTGTCGGTCGATTACTGGATCAATATAATGAAAAATTATTAATTTCTATCAGTTCATTTTTATTAGGAGGTTCGTTTTTACTAACTAATATAGTAAGTGGATTGAATGGTCTGTTATTTGTACTTTTATTAGTAGGAATGTTTTATAGTGTTTCCCAGCCAGGAGGAAGTAAAGTGATTTTGAAATGGTTTTCAAAAGAAAATCGTGGATTAGCGATGGGAATAAGACAAGCTGGTATACCGATTGGTGGCGCATTAGCGGGAGTGCTAATCCCATTTCTTACGATACAATATAATGTGACTTACGCGATAAATAGTATGGCATGCATTTGTATAATTGGAGGATTATTATTTTTTATGTTTTATAAAGAGCCATATGTTCAAGTGGATGCAAGGAAAGGACATATTAAAATTTCTTTTTGGACGCAGCTAAAAGTAGTGATATGTAAAAAAGAGTTGTATCCAATATATATAACGGGTATTTGTATGATTTCATTGCAAATGGTGTTAGTTGGACACTTTATGAAATTTTTAGTAAAGGAACAATCTATCACATCTATTGTAGCCGGAACAGTATTTTCAGTGATGTTCTTTTCTGGAATGATTGGCCGTGTTATATTAGCATCTATTAGTGATTTGTTTTATAATGGAAATCGGCGCACGCCATTATTTATAGCTGTCTGTGCTTCTATCGGTTTAATTCTATTGTTAGTCATGAACATACATACGGTAACGACTGGTGTATTGTATGGTGTAAGTGCATTGTTAGGTTTCTTTTCAATTGGTTGGTTTAGTCTTTTTATCGCCGAAATTGCTGAATTGGCGAGTGAAGATTCCGTTGGGATAACGGTTAGTTTGGCACTTACATTCAATCAAATTGCTATTATTGTTGCACCTATTTTATTTGGTTATATTGTAGATAAGAAAGGGTATACGTATGCGTGGTTATGTATAGTGGTATTACTATGTATCTCAGCAGTCAGTTTATATAGAAAAAACAAAAAATAAAGGGAAGTTAGCAATGTAAATTTTGTATGAAGAAAATCTAAAGAAATGCCGAATGAGCGACATTTCTTTTTTTATTTGTTGTATAATCAAAACATAAATGAGAGTTATTTTCAATGATGTTCATTGCCTGTAATTTTAGACATAATGAGTTGTTTTTCTGTATCGTTATTTGCATGATTTATTTTGATTGAAAATTTTCAGTAGCATTTCTCTTTAAAGTTATAATCTATTTTACTTAATATTAAATTATAACTATATTTTATTATAGGATAGTGAAACATCATATCACCTAAACGATTATCTCTATCTGTATTTTTCATCTTAACAACTCCGTTTTTTATCCCGCATTAACGGGCAGTAAGACCCCCACCTCAAAATTCAGCGGAGGCAAAGAAGTTAGGTGGGGGTCGGGCTGCCCGTAAAAGCCCGATTGGTGAGGGCTGATTAAAGTTTCACTTTATAGTGTGTAACAAATGTTACATAAGATATTGAAATTATAGTAGGGTGCATCCGATTGTAAGGTGGAAATTTTGCAAGAAAGAAATACAATAGAGAGTAGCCAAAAACTGAATATGAGAAAAGGGAATCTAGTTCACTTGGATGAATAATAGATAGTTATTGTAAAAAATTTGAAAATTAATAGATATAGAATAGAATAGAATGGAATGGATGTGCGTTAAGTGAAACTAGATAAAAGAGGGTTCCTATTATGTTAAAGAAATGGTTAATCGTTTTCTTTATTTTTGCTATTTTTTGTGGGAGTGTCGTTGCACTCATACATGCAAGTAAAGGAAAGAAATATGATATAAAGGCATTTTCTAATGTAAATAGTAAGCAAAAGGACGATATGCAAGAAGTTGATGCCAATGAGAAAAAGCACTATGAAGTTGTAGCTGGAAAACTAGATCAATATTTAAAAGATAAAGGATTTAATGGAAGTGTTCTTGTAGCTAGTAAAGACCATGCGATTTTACGAAAAGGTTATGGGTATGCAAATGTGAAAGATAAAGTATTCACAACGCCAAGAACGAAATATCGCATTGGTTCTATTACGAAAACAGTCGTTGCAATATCTATTATGCAGCTAAAGGAAAAAGGGAAATTAAATATTGAAGACAATGTAAATAAGTATATTCCATCGTTTCCGGCAGATAAAAACATTACGTTACGAAATTTGTTAACACATACGTCCGGGTTACCAGATCAGGGACAAGGTAGGGTAGATGCGGCGTCACGATTAAAGTTAGTAACGTGGATTGGCGCGCAAAAATTGCAATTTCCTGCAGGGACAGGATGGAAATATACAGACTATAATTATATGGTACTTGCGTATATTGTAGAAAAAATAGCAAATAAACCGCTCGCTGAATATGTGAAAGAAAATATTTTTACTCCTGTTGAAATGCATGAGTCTGGAATGGGGGCAACTCTCCCTGAAGATATTTTTTTAGCAGAAGGTTATACGAGAAAAGATAATGAGTTAATCGCTACACCCCGTTTGAAAATGAACTGGTTGTATGGGTGTGGTGAAATGTATACGACTGTTGAAGATATGAAAAGACTAGATGAGGCAATAATGGATGGGAAACTGTTATCGAAACAAAGTGTCTCAGATATGTTTACTGCATCACCTGCAAGAAAATATGGATTTAGTTTCTATACGTATCCAGATTATTATCATAACCATGGCGTATTAGCAGGTTGGAATACTTTTAATAATTTTAACTGGGATAAAAAAACGTTCGTCATATTATTCTCTAACGTTCAAAATGGTATGAATGATGCATTTAATCAAGAGTTTAGGAAAATGGCGAATGATTTAATAGAAGAAAAGGGAGCATAAAAGAGAAAGAGCCTCTAGCGAGAGGCTCTTCTTTTTATAGAGTTGAAAACTCTTCAACAAGTGAGCTAAAACGATTTAGTGCACTCTCAATCGGTTCAGGAGTAGTTAAATCAACACCAGTTTTTTTCAATAAGTTTAATGGGTAGTCTGAACTTCCGCTTTTAAGGAATTCAATATAATGTTTTTGAGCATTTGGATCGCCGCTCAATAATTTATCGGCAATTTGGATTGCAGAAGCGAATCCAGTTGCATATTTGTATACGTAAAATGGACGATAGAAATGCGGTATTCTAGCCCATCCGTATTTTACTTCTTCGTCAAATACGAGAGAGTCGCCATTATACTCTCTAAATAAGTTTTCATAAACTTCACTAAAGACTTGGGCATTTAATGGTTTACCTTGCTGCGCCATTTCATGTGTGATTTTTTCAAACTCAGCGAACATGATTTGTGTAAAGAAAGTGCCTTTAAATTTATCAATGAAATGGTTTACTAAATGATTACGTACATTAGCATCTTTTGCTTCTTTTAATAAATGATGAATTAATAGCACTTCATTTACTGTAGAAGCGACTTCTGCAACAAAAATAGTATAGTGTGCAGAAATTCTTGGTTGGTATCCGTGTGAGTAGTGCGTATGCATACCGTGCCCACATTCGTGAGTAAGAGTGAAAAGGCTATTTAAATCATCATGATGATTTAAAAGAATGAAAGGGTGAACGCCGTATACACCAAAGTTATAAGCGCCGGAACGTTTTCCTGGCGTTTCTCTCACGTCGATATAACGTTTATCTTTAAAGCTTTTTAATGTTTCACTATATTCTTCACCTAATGGAGCTAGTGATTCAATCATGATGTCAAACGCTTTGTCATATGGAATGTCTTGTATTACACCCGCTACTAAATCAACGCTCAAATCGTACTGGCGTAGTTCATCTACATTTAATTTTTCTTTTCGAAGTTCATTATAAGTATGTAGTGATTGAATATTTTTTTTCGTCGTATCAATTAAATTTTCATATACTTCTTTCGGAACCATGTCGCCAAATAATGATTTTTCTAAAGCTGATGGATAGTTTCTTAGCTTTGAAACAGTAACATTATTTTTAATAGCAGCAGATAAAGTAGACGCGATAGAATTTTTTAATTGTACGTATGGCTTGTAATAAGCTTTATAGACTTCTTTACGTTTCTCGCGATTCTCATCTTCTATTAACTTTGCATACATCCCGCGTGTTAAATTTACTTTTTCTCCATCATCATTTGTAATTTCTCCAAATAGTATATCTGCATTATTTAACATGCCGTATGTATGCTGAGGAGAGGAAAGTGCTTCACCCATTTGTGATAAAATCTCTTCTTGGTCCTTATTCAATACGTGTTTTTTATAACGATATAATTCAAATAAGTCTTCTTTATAATATTGTAAGCCTTCTGCTTCTTCTATGTAAGAATGTAATGTGTCTTCATCTATGCTAAGTAAGAATGGAGAAAAGAAAGATTTAGCCGCACTTACTTTCACGTGCAATTGTGACACTTTATCAACAAGAGATTGAGCGTCAGTATCACGCGTATCAAGATCAGATTGTAATCGCGCATAAGCAAACATTAAAGATATTATGCTAGATATTTCTTCGCTCTTTGTTAAATAAGCTAATAAGCTATTACCGTCGTGAATATTGCCATTAAATTCGTGTAATTCTTTCGTTAACATTTCAATTTTATGAAAATCGCTTTCCCAATCTTCAATTGTATGGTAAATATCCGTTAAATCCCATTTCTCTTTCTCATCTACTTGTAGTCGCTCTTTAAGTTCAGTCATAATCATTTCCTTTCTAAATATGTAGTTATATTCCTATATAACTATGAAATACAACAAATTGCAAAAAATCCCTGCTGAAAATTGAAAAGCCTTGCTAAAATGGCAAGGCTTGAAAAATTATAATGTAATTCCGAATTTTGAATGTAAAAGATTTTTATATTGCACATCTGTAAGGCTTTCTTTCGTTTTTTTACCGTTTTTTGCTATTGTCAGACTATCCTTCGTTAAAGATGCATGCCCATCTTCAGTTAGTTTTACAATAAGAGGTACTTTATTAAATGGTGAGCCCTCATGTTCAACGATAATTTTTTGTGCCGCATTTGCTTTTTCTTCAGTGACTTCTTCTAAATAAAATGCATAGCCTAACGTCCAATCATCAGCAGAAGATTGATCCAAAAACTCATTATTTTTACGCATCTCTAACATGTAGTTTCCCTTTTCGGTCATTTCTTTACGAATACGATAATCTCCTGTAACGGAGTGAATGACTTCACCTGAGAAAGGGACAGGTGCAAGAGGTAAGTATGATCCGAATCCTACTTCAATTAAATAAAGTTCATTATGATATGTTAAAACGGTTGCGATATGACCAGAATCAACAGCCCATGTAGAATTTGCAGCATTGTACACTGTTCCTGAAACGAGATGAACATCAAATCCAGCGTCTTTAAGGAAGTAATACATAGTAGGATTAAGTTCATAACAAAGACCGCCACGGTTGTTTACTAAAATTTTTTCTTTTAAATTTTCTTTTGATATTTCTGTAAAGTTGTTTTCGAGAATATTTAAGTTTTCAAAAGGGATAGTTTGTGCCATCGCGTACATAATGTTAGGTAAATCTTCAAATGAAAATTTGTCTTTTTCTTCTATATGTAATCGTGCGAAAAATTGTTTTTGAAAGTCGGTCATAGAAATCCCTCCGTCATGTTTTTATAGATAAATTGTAAACAATCTTGAATAAGATGTGAAATAAAACTACTTTGAAGTATTTGTTAAATATGTGAAGTTAGACTAAAAATAATGTGGGAGAGTGAGAGATTGCTACTTTACTAATTGTAGAACGAATATTATAATAATTTCGATAAACTATGCAAACGTTTTCTTGAAAAGGGGATGGTGTAAATATGTTGAAAAGAATAATAGTAGTCGGCTTGTCGATTGTTTTGTTTTTACCTAGTATATATGGGAGGAGTAAAGTATATGCAGATACGGTTAACAATGGAACGTTAATGCAGTATTTTGAGTGGTATGCTCCGAATGATGGGAATCATTGGAATCGTTTGCATTCGGATGCTGGAAATTTAGCTCAGAAAGGAATTACATCTGTCTGGATACCGCCTGCATATAAAGGAACTACGCAAAATGACGTAGGATATGGAGCGTATGATTTATATGATTTAGGAGAATTCAATCAAAAAGGAACGGTGCGGACGAAATATGGGACAAAAGCACAGTTAAAATCTGCAATTGAAGCTTTACATAAGCAAAACATCGATGTATATGGCGATGTAGTTATGAATCATAAAGGTGGAGCAGATTATACTGAAACTGTAACAGCTGTTGAGGTAGACCGTAACAATCGAAATATTGAGGTATCAGGTGATTATGAAATTAATGCATGGACAGGGTTTAACTTTCCAGGGCGTGGCGATGCTTATTCTAATTTCAAATGGAAATGGTATCATTTTGACGGAACGGATTGGGATGAAGGAAGGAAATTAAATCGAATTTATAAATTTAGGGGGATAGGTAAAGCGTGGGACTGGGAAGTGTCTAGCGAGAATGGAAATTATGATTATTTGATGTATGCAGATCTTGATTTTGATCATCCAGATGTTGCGAATGAGATGGAAAATTGGGGAACTTGGTATGCGAATGAATTAAATTTAGATGGCTTTCGTTTAGATGCTGTTAAACATATTGATCATGAATATTTACGCGATTGGGTAAATCATGTCAGACAGCAAACAGGAAAAGAAATGTTTACGGTGGCTGAATATTGGCAAAATGATATCCAGACTTTAAATAATTATTTAGCGAAAGTCAATTATAATCAATCTGTATTTGATGCACCACTGCATTACAATTTTCATTATGCTTCAAAAGGAAATGGGAATTATGATATGAGAAATATTTTAAATGGAACAGTAATGCAAAATC
The DNA here is from genome assembly GCF_038971285.1 of Bacillus paramycoides. Lineage (NCBI taxonomy): Bacteria > Bacillati > Bacillota > Bacilli > Caryophanales > Bacillaceae > Bacillus > Bacillus paramycoides. Next base: position 3,324,015 of record NZ_CP152427.1, on the reverse strand, counting down.
ACCCCACACTTGCAGTTACTCTCGTTGAGAATCATGATTCTCAGCCTGGACAATCATTGGAGTCTGTAGTAAGTCCGTGGTTTAAACCGTTGGCATATGCATTTATTTTAACTCGTGCAGAGGGCTATCCTTCAGTTTTCTATGGTGATTACTATGGTACAAACGGAAATAGTAGTTATGAAATTCCAGCGTTAAAAGATAAAATAGATCCGATTTTGACGGCACGAAAAAACTTTGCATATGGTACGCAGCGTGATTATTTAGACCATCCAGATGTAATTGGATGGACAAGAGAAGGTGATGGTGTACATGCGGATTCTGGTCTAGCAACATTAATCTCAGATGGGCCAGGAGGATCAAAGTGGATGGAAGTTGGAAAGAATAACGCAGGGGAAGTATGGTACGATATGACGGGTAATCAAACAAACACTGTAACAATTAATAAGGACGGATGGGGGCAGTTCCATGTAAGTGGAGGATCAGTTTCCATATATGTTCAGCAGTGAATTGATGATAAAAAAGAAGAGGAAGACTGAAATATAAGTCTTTCTCTTCTTTTTATATTATGCATATTTATTTTTCCTGAATCTTTATTGGAATAAAAGAGCTAGTCGACCTTTATAACAACAAGAGAGGCATTGGAATATATAATGTCACCCGAAGCTTCTCTTATTCGTACTCGAAGAACATCCCCTTGATTTAAAGATAGTAAATCAGTTCTGGCGGATGTGGAGCTTACCCCAGAACCCCCACCAACTCGCGTTTCAATTGCGAATTGAATAGAATCGTTTATTGTAAGATTTAATATACTAGACGATATAGCTTGTAGTACAAATACAATTGAAAAGGATACAGAGTACACGCCAGTGGTATCAATTGTAACAGAATTATTTAATGGATTTAGAGTAGTTCCACTAGCAGGTCCTGGAATTGTAAAATTAACATTTGTATTAACTATTGCTGAAAAACCGATTCCTACTTCAGAAGTGATTGTTCCAAATACGGGAAGAATTCCTAAACCAGTTGCGCCGGTAGGTCCTGTAACCCCAGTGGGCCCAGTTATTCCAATTCCGGTAGGTCCTGTAACCCCAGTGGGCCCAGTTATTCCAATTCCGGTAGGTCCTGTAACCCCAGTGGGCCCAGTTATTCCAATTCCAGTAAAACCTGTCGCACCGGTAGGTCCTGTGATTCCAGTAGGTCCGGTCGGAAATGTAAATGGTGGAATTGGTGGAAGTGTGGGACCAATTAAACCTGGTTCAAGAGCAGGTCCATGTAAAATAATATATTGTTCGCTCATATAGTAACCTCCTATGATTGCTTGTCATAATTATTAAATGTATTAGAGAAAGTAAATGACATTCGCAATAGCGGAGGCGCGTATTTAATTTTTTGCAGTGAAATTAAAGTTATTACTTTAAAGTTCGATACAATAAAAAAACAGTATTGGAATTGCTATAGAACTAAATATTAGTATGTTTTTGACGTGATTTTCGTCAATATTATATTTGCTTTACGATAAAATAATTATAGTGTAAAATTACACTATAATTGTAAAATTATAATAAATGGTTGTTTTTACACTTGTGTTTATGAGAAGAAGTTCTTTATATAAATCGTAATTTAAAATCGATAAGGACATTTCTGTATAGGCAGTAGTAGCAAAAGGAGAGGCAATATGAAAAGAACAATAATGAAATATAGCATCATGTTTAGTTTACTACTATTAACATCATGTGATATATCGGATGAAGAAATTGAACGAAGAGCACAAAGTTATACAAAATCGGAGTATGGTATTTCTGTAAAACTAGGTCGAATTAAAATACCCCACCTAGGTAAGGATTTTTTAGGTCCAGACACACGAACAGCTTATGTACAGCAAGTAGATGAACCGTATTTACAATTTCAAATATCCTTTGATGGACGAAGTTCTCCAAAGATAAATAATGATAACTATAAAATAAAAAAAGGAGCGAATGATTTACGAGAAAGATTCAATACATATTATGAAGAAAAAGGAAATAATACTTTGTTTACTTTCGAGCAAATGCAGACGGGGGATATTGTTTTCGATAAGGATGCAGAGAAAAGAATAGCGAAGAAACATCCGAAGCATTATGTTACGGCAGTTTTTAGAAGTAATACTATTTTAGATGTAAACAATCCTGTACATATGGAAACATTAGCGGAGGTTGCAAGAAGTATAAAAGAATTCAATAAAATAATTGAAAATAGTAAGAGTAGTGTGGATGATATAACGATTCAGTTGCCAAATGATAATAAGGATGTATTACTACATATTGCGGTAGATTATATAGTAACGGCTGAAGAGGCAAAAAAGACACTTGAGAAAAAGGTGGATTATATGAAAGCTTTACAGTCTGTAAGGAAATAGTCTGACACCTTTACTTCTCAAGAAACATATAGTATGATGATTTCAGTAAATTAGATTTCAATGACTATAATATAAATTAATGAGAGGTGCTTTTTGTGAGTGCGGTAGGTACTAAATAGGAAAAATTTAATGAAATAAATCGGATAAGAACAGGGGATTTTTATGTATACCATACCCCTAATTTTGTCATGGATTTATTTCGATACCTATGAAGATACCTACAATACTTTATAAAGCGTGTAATAAGGGGATTGCCATCCGTTTTTATGGCTTATTTCCTCATATGTTATTACTCATGCCTTGTAAATGTAAAAGCTGCGGTATCCCCGCAGCTTTTTTGTATATATTTTTAATGTATAAAAATGGTAATTGAATAATGTAGGGCTCATTGGAATCTAATGAGTAGGTATCTTCATTTATGATAGAAATCAATCATAGTGAGGAGAAATAGAATGAATACGATGACTTTTGAAAAGTTACAATATAACGAATTAAAGGATATAGTGAAATCTTATTGTGTAAGTGGATTAGGAAAAGAATTAATAAATAAATTAGAGCCGAGTACAAGTATAAAAGTAGTAAGGAATCGATTAAATGAAACAACCGAAGCGCGAGCTATATTAGATGCAGAAGGGCATGTTCCTTTTTTCGGTATTTCAAATATCGCAAGTACGATTCAAAAATTAGAAAAAGGGATGATTTTAGATCCTGAAGAGTTAGTAAGCGTTTCAGATTTTTTACGTGGCTGTAGGAAGATTAAAAAGTTTATGTTAGATAAAGAATTTTTTGCGCCAGTATTAGCTTCTTATGCAAATTCAATGACTGAATTTAAAAGTATTGAAGAGGAAATTAATTTTTCAATAAAAGGAAATAGCATTGATTCTGCCGCTAGTAAAGAGTTAAAACGAATTCGAAATAACATCGATTCTGTAGATGGAAAAATAAAAGAGCGTTTAACGAAGTTTTTAAATAGTAGTGCAAATAAGAAGTATATTCAAGAATTCTTTATTAGTAAGAAGGATGATAGGTATACGATTCCAATTAAATCTTCTTATAAAAATCAAGTTGCGGGAAGTATAGTTGAAGCGTCCGCTAAAGGTTCTACTGTATTTATAGAACCACATACGGTTACAAAGTTAAATGTGGAACTCGCAAGTTTGAAAGCAGAAGAAGCGATGGAAGAGTATCAAATTTTAGCGACTTTATCAGGAATGGTGTTAGAAAACATTTATAGTATAAAGATTAACATGGAGTTAATTAGTCAATATGATATGGTATTTGCGAAAGCGAAGTTTAGTAAATCAATCGATGGAATAGAGCCGGAGTTAAATGATCATGGCTACATTCGTTTAGTAAATTGTAAGCATCCGCTTTTAAGTGGGAAAGTAGTACCGTTAAACTTTGAAATCGGTCAAAATTACCGTAGTTTAATTATTACAGGACCAAATGCAGGCGGGAAAACAATCGTGTTAAAAACAATTGGATTGTTAACATTAGCGACAATGTCAGGCTTGCACATTGCTGGAGATAAAGAAACAGAAATTGCTATTTTCGAAAATGTATTTGTAGATATTGGTGATAATCAAAGTATCGAAAATGCACTCAGTACATTTTCATCTCATATGAAAAATTTATCTGAGATTATGAGGATGTCAAATAATAATACGTTGCTACTATTTGATGAAATAGGAAGCGGAACTGAACCGAATGAAGGGGCAGCACTTGCAATTTCTATTTTAGAGGAGTTTTATCTTGCGGGATGTATTACAGTTGCGAGTACGCATTATGGTGAAATTAAACGCTTCTCAGAAATGCACGATGATTTTATGAACGCAGCAATGCAATTTAATAGTGAGACACTAGAACCGCTTTATAAATTAGTAATCGGTAAATCAGGTGAAAGTAATGCACTTTGGATTGCGAATAAAATGAACGTAAGAGAGCGTGTACTGCAAAGAGCGAAGGCGTATATGGAAAATAAAGAGTACGCTCTAGAAAAAGTGAATGAAAGTAAAATTAGAAAACCGAAATTCCTGCAAGAAAAAAGAGAAAACCATTACGAGTACAAAATTGGCGATCGTGTAAATTTATTGGATTATGATGATTTTGGTATTATCTATAAGGAAATAGATAATTTCTATAACGTCGTTGTATATTATAACGGTGAATTTGTTGAAGTAAATATAAAACGTATTACGTTAGAGGTAGCAGCAAAGGAATTATACCCAGAGGGATACGATTTAAATACACTATTTGTCGATTATAAAGAAAGAAAAATGCAGCATGATATTGAGCGCGGATCGAAAAAAGCGCTTCGTAAAATCCAAAAAGAAATAAGAAAGAATAGAGGATAAGTTAAAATGGTAGCGATTAGACAAGAGCAACAAAATGATTATAGAAAAACAGAAGAAGTTGTACAGCAAGCATTTTTACATGAAGAATTTAGCGATAAAACAGAACATGAACTTGTGAGTCGTATTAGAAAATATGATGCATTTATTCCAGAATTATCAATCGTTGCAGTAGACGAAGAAATAGTCGGTCACATTATGTTATCTAAAATTACGATAGAACAAGGTGCAACTTCTGTAGAATCGTTAGCACTTGCACCGGTTTCAGTTGTTAGGGACCATCAGAAAAAAGGAATTGGTGGAAAACTTATTGTAGCTGCTTTAGAAAAAGCGAAAGAACTCGGATACGGATCAGTTGTAGTATTAGGACATCCAGAATACTATCCGAAATTTGGCTTTAAGAAAGCAAGTGAGTGGAATATAAAAGCACCATTTGAAGTGCCAGATGAAGTGTTTATGGTGATTGAGCTAAGTGAGAACGCTCTGCAAGGTGTAGAAGGAATTGTACAATATTCGAGTGCATTTGCTGAGTAGGAGTATCGGTTAAAAAATGTAATCATAAAAGATGCTATCTTTTTGTAGGGATATACAGAAAGATAGCTTTTTTATTAAACGAATGTACTTACGTATATTTTGCTCAATGAACAATTAAGGTGGTAAAATTGATATAGAAATGTAAAGGGAGAGAATTGAATGAAGAAGCGAGAAACAGATAGCAATGAGAATATAGTTACGTTATATGTTACGAGACACGGTAAAACAATATTAAATACGAATCATCGTGCGCAAGGGTGGGCAGACTCTCCGTTAGTAGAAATAGGTGTGGAAGTTGCCTCTAATTTAGGAACGGGATTAAAAGATGTTCATTTTGCGAATGCGTATAGTAGTGATAGTGGCCGAGCGATTGAAACTGCTAATTTAGTATTAAAATATAGTGAGCAAACAAAGTTAAAACTTGAGAAAAGAAAAAATTTACGAGAATTAAATTTTGGTATTTTTGAAGGTGAAAAACTTGAAAATATGTGGGATGTGGTTGGAAAAGCTGCGGGCGTTGCATCACCAGAAGAACTTATGAAGTTTTCTATTCAAGAAGTGATTAATCTTATTAGAGCAGCGGATCCTACAAAACAGGCGGAAGATTGGGAATTATTTTCTACTCGTATAAAAGCAGAGATTGATAAAATTAGTGAAGAATCTGCTGCAAATGGAGGCGGCAACGTTTTAGTTGTCGTTCATGGGCTTTTAATTACTACATTAATCGAAATGTTAGACAGTAGCCAAACAAAACTTGGAGTAGAAAATGCTAGTGTGACGAAGATTATATATCAAAATGGAACATACACAGTCGAGTCGGTTGGAGATATGAGTTATGTTGCAAAAGGGAAAGAGAGTGTGGAAATATAAAAATAAGAAAAGGAAGGTAGAGAGATCTAGCTTCCTTTTTATTTTATGAATTATGGGATTAATAAAATCTTCCCTGTACTTTTTCTGCTCTCTAATAATTTATGTGCAATGGCACCATCTTGTAAGGAGAATGTAGTAGGGCTCGCAATGTTTAATTTGCCAGTAGCGATCCAATCAAATAGTTGAGTAGATCGCTTTTTACGTTCTTCATACGTAGTAAGTACGTTCCAAAGGTCTCCGCCAGTTAAAGTTTTCGAAGTATCCATAAGCATACGCGGATCAACAGGCGCAGGATTACCACCGGCCATTCCGTAAAATACGACAGTACCACCAGTTTTAGTAGCGCTAAAACTTTCCTCTAATGTAGAACCTACTGATTCATATACAACATTTACTCCATCAGCGTTTGTTATTTCAAGTACTTTCGCAGGCCATGCTTCCGTATATAAAAATACGTAATCAGCACCAGCTAATGTAGCTATTTGTGCTTTTTCTTTTGATGACGTGAGGCCGATTACTGTTCCGCCTAGTAGTTTAATTATTTGGATAAGAAGTTGCCCAACACCACCAGCTGCGGCATGTACTAAAGCTATATCATCTTGTTTTATTTGATAGCTATCTTTCGTTAAATAATGTGCTGTTAATCCTTGTAATAAGACAGAAGCGGCTGTTTCAAAAGAGATAGCATCTGGAAGTACAATTGCTTTCTCAGATGGAACGGCAACTAGTTCTGCATTTGCAAATGGTACATCAGCAAATGCAATACGATTTCCAGGATTAATATTCGTAACGTCAGCTCCTACTTTTTCAACAATGCCAGCCCCTTCATAACCTAATATATACGGTGGGTTGCCAGCGAGATGATAATCGCCGCGGCGTCTATAAATATCAGCAAAGTTTAATCCAATTGCTTTCGTACGGATAAGAATTTCATTTGGGTTTATAATTGGGTCATGTATTTCTTTATATTGTAGTACATCTGGATTTCCAAACTGTTCGAAACAAAGTGCTTTCATATGGAATACCTCCATTTATATTGTTTGTCGATGCTCTTTATCATACAATACAAATATCGATAGACAAAGAGGATTATTTCGATGAAATCAATCGGAAATTACGATTGAAAAGAGGGATGATAAATGGAGATAAAACAATTAATTACATTTAAAATAGCCGCGGACACTTTGAACTTTACCCAAACTGCGAAGAAATTAAACTTTGCTCAATCAAGCGTAACAGCGCAAATTAAAACGTTAGAAGCTGAGCTAGGTACGCCGTTATTTGAAAGATTAGGAAAACGCCTTTTCTTAACTGAAGCAGGTAGGAAGTTTCAACTATATGCCGACAAGATGATTGCACTCAGTAACGAAGCGAAAATGGCTGTGAAAGATGATGAAGAAATAGCAGGTACGTTAATAATCGGTGCGCAAGAAAGCCAATGTACATATAGACTTCCTTCTATATTAAAGAGGTTTAAAGCACAATTTCCTCAAATCAAGCTTATATTTAAACCAGCGCATTCCAATAAAGATGCGAAGGAACAATTGATGGAGGGAAAAGTCGATCTTGTATTTATTTTGGACGAATGTAAAACAGAAGATACTTTACATGTGGAGCCGCTTATGAAAGAAGAATTAAAAATAGTAGCTGCTTCAGGGCATCATTTACTCGAGAAAGCTTCCATTTCTACAAAAAATTTAGAAAGTGAGACGTTGTTGCTAACAGAGCTAGGGTGCTCGTACCGGACTTTATTTGAAGAGCTACTTCGTACAGAAGATGTGTATCCAGCAAATAAAATTGAGTTCGTTAGTGTAGAGGCAATTAAACAATGTGTTATTGCAGATTTAGGAATAGCTGTTTTACCAGCGATAGTAGTAGAAAAAGATATACGAGAAGGGACGATAGAAGAGTTACATGTAGAAAGTGCAATCTCACCGATTTATACACAAATTGCTTGGCATAAAGATAAATGGATGACATTGCCACTGCAGCAATTTATTGATGTAACGAGAGAGGTTTTTACAACGGATTAAGTGGAGAAATATTTATTTTATACAATAGAAAAAATGGCAATTTTGTATAAAGAACCGATACTTGCATGAAACGAGTATCGGTTCTTTTATGTTTTAAATAAAGGATGCTAAAACATGTGTATTTCTCAACTTTTTTTCTTAGACGGATACGTAAATTTCTTCGTATATTCCAATAATCATAAGGAAATTTACAACGTTTAGTCGTTTCTGTAAGATGCCTCTAGGAAGCATGAAAGGAGGGGCGTACATAGGGGATAGATTGTCTTTATTATACGTACTTATTTTGAGGGAGGAAATTGAAAATGTTTAAAAAGTTAATGAAAGTATGTGTATTAAGTGTAGCGAGTGTAGGGCTATTATTTAGTTTCCAAGGAAGTACATTTGCTGCTACTGATTTAAGTAGTTACTATGACGGGAAAAATCCAGCAACAACGAAAGTATACGGAGGTAGTACAACGTGTGATGCAGATGGATTTAATGCAAAGTCTACAGCTGTGTACGAAGGGAGTAAAAAAGTAGGGACAGTGTATTTACGTTACAGCAATAAATGTCATGCAGCTTGGGCTAAGTTTGTTTTAGATCAACCAGCACCAGCTGTTTCTGGAGGAGTGTATGCGTACGCTGTTGTGAATAAATACAAAAATGGTGTATTTCAAAAATCAGTCACTTCTAATCAGGGAAATGAGACAATAAAAACAGGTCAAACGAGCACGTATACAGGAATGGTATTTGATTTAACTGCTGATTTCGGATACACAGCAGATGCTGAGGCGGTTACGTTTAATAACGGTTATGGAAAAACAGGACGCTATTAAAAAGGAGTGGAATACTTTGAAACTTTTAAAAAAGCTAAGCGCATGTTTTTGTCTATCATTGCTCGTTTTAACTAGTGTGTTTAGTACGACTGGTAATGATAAAGCATATGCAGAAGATCATTCGTATGATGGAAAAAGTCCGTATTACAATAGCTGTGACCAATCAGCAGTAACGAAAGAAAAGAAATGGATTGATTCCAATTCTTATGTGGAATTAAAATTTAGCACGACGTGTAAGACAGCGTGGGCAAAAGTTACTGTAACTCGTCCAGCAGTTTATAATAATGAAGCTGATGCAAGAATCGTAAGAAAAACAGATGGAAAGGCATATACTTGCGGGAGTGCTGGAGGAAATGGTGTTGTGAATAAAGGGCAAACATCATGTTATACACCAATGGTATATGATTTAGATCCAAGAAAGGCAAAGGCGCAAGGGAAACATGCTATTCCGAATAGTGATGCATATAATTATGCGGAGACAATTTGGTATTAATACGATTATAAATATGTTAAGAGCAGTTATTTGATATGAAAATGAAAGAGCCTTACTATATTTTACTGTAGTAAGGCTCGTTAAAGTTGTTTGATTTTTATTTGACTAAAGCTTTTGATAGATATTTAGAACCATTGCATTAACTAAGGTCTGTATCAGGAGGATTGTACCCAAGGTGGCGAGCCATTGATACAATTTGTCCTTTATGATGAAACTCATGTGTCTCTGTATGAGTTAAAAGCCATAACGGTGTTGTACTCCAAGGCTCTTTTTGCCATTTCACTTCATTTGCTATATTTTCGAGCCAACAGTCATTGTATACATCTAAAAAACGTTGTACAGTCTCATCTACTAACTTAAATCTAGCACGGACTTTCTCCACATCTGCATGCTCAATCTCATCATCACTAGCAAATGAAAAATCTGCTCGCTTTTGCTTAAATGCAAATGATCCAAGCCAGTATCGATAGCAATCAGCTACATGAATATGCGTCTTTATAATGCTACCGCTCCCGAAATTTGGAACAGTACTATGTAATTTTTCTAGTGGGATTTCTTCCAAAAATGAAAATAGAGTTTCTCTTGTAGAGCTAATAAGATTATATTGCTGTTTTAAAACATGTAACATGTGATTAACACTCCTCTTTTAGTTACTAAACTATTTGTGTAGTAACTAATTCTATATGTACGAGAGGTGAACCTTTTTATTATTTTTACTAAGCATATTTGATGTATTTCTTCATTGTTTCTGATAGATTAAACAAGGTGAAACTTTAATAAGTTGAACATTCTTAGTTCATAATAAATGGTACATGAAGAAGGGAGACGATCAAATGAATAGACTAGTTGGCTTAAAACAATTTGAAATAACGCGTGGGGAATTGCTTAAATTTATGGAGACGCTAGACGATAAAACTGTAGATACACAGCCAGAGGGTTTTAACAATACAATTCGCTGGCATATCGGTCATGTATTAACGGCAGCAGAAGTTTTCATGTTTGGAAAAGAATTTAAACAATTACCAACTGAATATCCAGGTATGTTTGGGTATGGTTCAAGACCATCTAAATGGAAAACAGAAGGACCATCGTTAGAAGTGTTAACGGCTCAGTTAAAAGAACAAGCGAAACGTATTAACGAAATCCCAGCAGAAGCATTTGAAAATAAACTGCCAGAGCCATTCCTAGGATTGGAAACAGTAGGGGAGCTATACGGTATGATGCTTTATCATGAAGCGGATCATATTGGGCAAATGAAGGCGATGGAGCGTATTATTAAAGCTCTTTAGTTGTAATTGCATATAAAAAACGAAATTATATTGTGAATATTATAACGACAAAAAGGATAGATAATTTATTATCTATCCTTTTTGTCGTTGAGCTTAAAGAATTATGAATGCTTGACATCGTGATACTGATAAAATAGGAATAGTTATTGTATTTGTTTTACATGATAGGAAAATATTGAGGGGAATGCAGAATTAAAGTTGCGAAACCTGCATGAAATATAAGTATAAAAAAGAGAAGAACTAGAAATAGGGGTGAATACTATGATTACATTAGAACGAAAGTTGGAGCAATACACACATACATATGGACAATTAAAGGGAGAGCTCAAATGGAAAACGAGTGATTCTCGAACAGGTATGATGATTGCCGCTTCATCTGTAGCAACCTCTTCAGCTACTAGTAGTTCATAATGTGTAACTGCTTATGCTCTTGTAATGTATAACTCCTTTGATAAGGACGGTAAAAAAGTCCATCACTCTTTAATGAGTGATGGGCTTTTTTACATAATCAGCATTATTTTTTCGACTCCTTCAAATGTTTAAGTTGTGTAACAATCATAATGCTAATAACAACGAGTAAAAACCATGAGCTAATTTTACTTAAGTGAACGAGATTCCACGCTTCCCGCTGATTTGGATATTGCCATGCTCCGAAAAATGTTGCGATGTTCTCTGCAATCCAAATAAAGAAACCGATAAGGAAAAAGGAGAGAACAAGTGGTATTTTATAGGTAACGCCTCGTAATGAAAATTCTACAAATGTCCGAAAGAAAACGATGAATAAAAGGACAGTTAATACCCATCTAAAGTCATATAGAAAATGATGTGTAAAAAAATTAAAGTAAATCATTGCTCCTAGAGGTATTGCGAAAATAGCCCTTGGCCAATGATGCATTTGTAAATGCAATCTTCTCCACGCTTGGCATATGTAACTGGCAACACTTGCATACATAAAACCACTGTAAAGCGGAACTCCAAAAACTTTTGAACATGCTTCTTCCGGATAACTCCATGAACCCAAATGTACTTTATATATTTCTAGTAGAAGGCCGATGAGGTGGAAGACAGTAATTACTTTTAGTTCGTCTTTTGTTTCAAGTCCAGTTTTGTACATAATCCACTGCATAAGAAGACATACGATGAGTATGAAATCATAGCGGTATAACCCTGGGATAGAAATGATTTTTGATAGGGCTAGTGTTAAGAAAATAACGACTGGGAATAAACAGGATAATGCTTGCTCGTAAGTGAAATGTAATAGTTGTTTTATATAGAACATTGTATCTCCTTTTTGTTAGAAAAATCAAAATAATGACTAAGTATACTACAATTTTAAAAATAAGCCAGTAGTCTATTTTGCATGTATTTGTAAGTTTTAGAAAGGAATTGTAATAAGTATTTTAATATTTAACAAATTAAAAAAATAGTTTGCTATTTTAAAAAAGTGGGGATATAATTTCTAAATAAAAATGATAATTATTATCAATAATGATTATAAATTAAAAATAATTATAAAAAACAACTGAATATAAAGGATGAAATGAAACATGTTACATAAGTCTACTATACGTGCTGGCAATAAACGCTGGATACATATTAAGTTCATATGTTTTATGAGCTTAACAATTATATGTTTAATTGGATCTATATTTTTGGCCGTCGCATTTGGTGCAAAGGATATTCAGTTGCAAACGGTGTGGACAGCGGTTTTTGATTACAATCCGAAATTAACGCAGCATCAAATCATTTACGAATTAAGGCTCTCAAGGGTAATTGGCGCAGCAGTTGTAGGAGCGGCTTTTGCGGTCGCTGGGGCTGTTATGCAAGGAGTAACACGAAATCCTTTAGCTGATGCAGGTGTGCTTGGCATAAATGCAGGTGCGATGTTTGTAGTAGCACTTAGTTTTGCCTTTTTTCCGCAAATGCCATATTCCTATTTAATGATTGTCTCTTTTATTGGAGCGGTTTTAAGTACAGTACTCATTTTTATTATCGGATCGGCCACATCAGGCGGATTAACACCGATGAGATTAACGATTGCAGGGGCAGTTATGGCCGCACTATTGCATTCGTTGAGTTCAGGTATCGCGATTTATTATGACTTAAGTCAAGATTTAGCGTTTTGGTACGCTGGTGGTGTTGCAGGGGTTAAGTGGGAACATTTGAAGTTTTTAGTTCCTATTATTCTTATAACGATTCTTTTTGCGATAGTGATAGGGCGATCTATTTCACTCATATCAATGGGGGATGACGTCGCTACGAATTTAGGAGTAAAAACGAACCGAACGAGAATACTAGGGATGATTATAGTAGTCATTCTGGCAGGTGTATCTGTTTCAGCTGTTGGTTCTATCGGATTTGTAGGACTCGTTATTCCGCATATTGCTAGAAAATTAGTTGGTGTGAATTATCGACTCATTATTCCTATGTCAGCATTATTAGGAGCTATGTTATTAGTTTTAGCTGACTTAGGGGCAAGAACAGTAAACCCTCCTAAAGAACTCGCGATAGGAATTATGGTAGCTCTTGTTGGAGTTCCGTTCTTCCTCTATATAGCACGTAAAGTTGGGAGGGAGCTATAAGTGAAGGATCTTTTGAACACAGATAAAAAGAGAGCTATTACTGTAACTACAATATTCGGTTGTATTAGTATCGCTGTCATTTTACTTAGCTTAAATACAGGGACACTTAGCATTGCACCACTCAAAGTAATTCAAACACTTTTCGGTTATGGTGATTTTGAGAGCGTAACAGTGCTATACGATTATCGTATGCCAAGAATTATAATCACCATGTTAGCTGGTATTGGCCTTGGGATTTCTGGTGCGATTTTACAAGGATTATCACGTAATGCACTTGCAGACCCTGGTATTTTAGGATTACATGCAGGTGCATCCTTCGGGCTAATTATATTCGTTACTTTCTTTCATTCTATTAATGAGAATGCATCGATTTTAATACCGTTATTTACATTTGGCGGAGGAGTGCTAGCTGCATTTTTAATTATTATACTTGCGAGTGATCGGTCAAAAGGTTTACTGCCTATTAGACTTATTCTCGTTGGTATTGCTGTTTCAGCTGGATTTAGTGCGATTTCGTTATTTTTCTCTCTCAAGTTAAATGATGAGACATATACATTTGCTTCTAGATGGTTAGTTGGTAACGTGTGGGGAAGGGATTGGATTCATGTCCTTGCATTATTACCTTGGATTTTCATACTAACTCCGTATGCATGGCTAAAATCTAAAACGTTAAATGCATTGTCACTCGGTGATAGTGTGGCAGCAGGGCTTGGTGTTTCTGTTCAAAAAGAACGGTTACTCCTTTTAGCTACAGCGGTTGGATTATCTTGCGCGAGTGTATCGATGGCAGGAGGGATTGGTTTTATCGGTTTAGTTGCTCCGCATATTGCAAGAAAGTTAGTAGGTACTACGTATCAACATTTCCTTCCACTAGCTGGCATTATCGGAATGATTATTTTAGTACTAGCAGATACGATAGGTCGTTCTATATTTGAGCCAAACTCTATTCCAGCTGGTGTAGTAGTGGCAGCTTTAGGAGCGCCGTATTTTCTTTATTTACTTACAAAAACAAAATAAATACTTCAAAGAGGAGAACATATGAAAAAGAAACTTACTATTTTATTTAGCATCATGTGTATTTTAGTACTAGCAGCATGTGGTCAAACGAAATCTAATGAAGAGGTAACGAAAAAAACGGAAAAAAGTAATGACCCCAAAATCGCCTCTATGTCTATTCACTTAACGAATAATTTACTTGCATTAGGAATTACACCAGTAGGTTCTGTAATTGGTGGAGATTTAAAAGATTTCTTACCACACGCAAAAGAACAACTGAAAGATACGAAGAAACTGGGCGTTGTAACAGATTCGAATATGGAAGCGTTACTTCAGTTAAAGCCATCTGAAATTTATGTGGATGAAAAATACGCTGGCAAAGATTTAGCGAAATACGAAAAAATTGCAAAAACACATTCTTTCAATTTAGATGAGGGTACGTGGAGAGACCACTTAAAACAAGTTGGTAAACTTGTAAACCGTGAGAAAGAAGCGGATACATATATTCAAGATTACGAAGAGCAATCAAAACGAGTAAAAAGTTTAATAGATAAAGAGTTAGGTAATAACGAAAAAGTAATGGCAATTCGCGTTACTGCAAAAGAATTACGTGTATTTAGTACGAAAAGACCGATGGGACCAATTTTATTCCAAGACTTAGGATTACAACCTGCAAATGGTGTAGAGAAAATTGATGGAAACCGTCCTTTCGAAGTCATTTCCCAAGAAGTATTACCTGACTTTGATGCAGATGCTATATTTGTTGTTGTAAATAGAGATGATAAGGCAAAAGCTGCATTTAAACAACTTCAAGAAACACCAATCTGGAAAGACTTAAAAGCTGTTAAAGGCAAGCATGTATACATTATTAATGACCAACCATGGCTAGACTATTCTGCTTTAGGTAACAAAATGGCAATGGATGAAGCGGAGAAAATGTTTACGAAATAATATCGATTCGATGTTAGGAAGATCCTCTAAATTTTGAGGGTCTTTTTTATTGTTAGAATAAATAAAAAATTATACAATAAATTTAATTTAATGCAGAGGAGATATGCCGATGTCAGCACTTATTGTAAGTATCCCGTTTATAAAGCAGTTTATGGAAATAGGGGATAAATAGGCTAGAATAATTATCCCCATTATTTAATAAAGGGGAGTTTGAAATGACAATGAATCTTTTTCAAAATAAAACGATTAAATTATCAGCTATGAGAGAAGCAGATGCTGAAGTAATGGCTATGTGGCAAGAAGATAGTGAGTATTTAAGAAATGTTGATACAGATGTAGCATTCCCGCAATCTTTACAGGAAATAGCAAGTGATGGTCTACTAAAGGGAAGGAGATCGAATAGTGTTTCTTTCATGGTAAGGACAGTTCAAGATGATCGCTTAATTGGTTTTGTTGCAATTCATGGCATAGAGTGGAATAACAGAATGGGTTTATTAGCTATTGGTATAGGAGATGCAAATGATAGGGGGAAGGGATATGGAAGAGAAGCGATCTATCTTATCTTAAAATATGCTTTCTATGAATTGAATTTACACCGCGTCGGTCTTGATGTTATTTCTTATAATAAAGCTGCTATTGAGTTGTATAAAAAGATGGGTTTTCAGATGGAAGGCTGTATGAGAGAAGCGGTTCAAAGAGATGGGAAGTATTTTGATCGCATCATTATGGGGATATTGCGGGATGAATGGATAGAGCTGCAAGGTTAGAAAGTACATTCAAAATTATATATGTAGTATGCAGGAGATATAATGAAAATTGGCGAATTTTTACAATGTACTGATTGAACTTATAAGGAGTCATGAAAAATGAATTTAGAAAAAAGTAAACCAGTAAATGAAGAGGTCGCTGAATTAAAGGAATTAATTAAAGAATTACACGGAAGTGTACATCAACTTCAAAGTGAAGTGCAGCAATTAAGGCACGAAAGACCGGTTGTTGAAGTAAGAAAAGGTGTTCAATTATCACCAGCAATCGTTGGACAAATTGGTGGCATGATATTAGGTGGATTAGCAATTATCGGTATATTTTGGTGATAAAAAAAGGTTTGCAGCATAGTG
The DNA here is from genome assembly GCF_038971285.1 of Bacillus paramycoides. Lineage (NCBI taxonomy): Bacteria > Bacillati > Bacillota > Bacilli > Caryophanales > Bacillaceae > Bacillus > Bacillus paramycoides. The sequence goes on along the minus strand of NZ_CP152427.1, from coordinate 3,307,588 downwards.
CTGCAAACCTTTTGTATTTGACGATATAATTTTACGCACTACAACTTTTACATTAAATAACGTAAATATATATAAGCATGTGATAACAATAGCGCAATAATTGTTAACGGTAAACCAATTTTTAAGAAGTCCATATACGAGAATCCATGTCCTTCACGTTTTGCAATACCAGCAACGACTACGTTTGCGGATGCTCCGATTAATGTTCCGTTTCCTCCTAAGCAAGCTCCAAGTGATAACGCCCACCACAGTACTTCGATTTGTGGAGAGTCTACAGATAGTCCGAGTCCTGTAGCTAAATCTTGAATAAGCGGAATCATCGTTGCGACAAAGGGGATATTATCAATTGTCGCAGATGCGATGCCTGATACCCATAAAATAAGTACCGCAGCGAAACCGATATCGCCATTTGTTACGTCGAGTACTTCTTTTGCGAGTGAAGAAATAAGCCCGATATCAATTAACCCGCCAACGAGAACGAATAGTCCAGCGAAGAAGAAAATAGTTACCCATTCAACGTGGGCAAATACATCTTCAATATCGTGTTCTTTTACTCCAATTAGCATAAGAATTGTAGCGCCTGTCATCGCGATAACGGCAGCGTCTACATGAATAATCGAATGAAGTACAAAGCCTAAAATAGTTAGTCCTAAAATTGAAATGGATTTTAAAAGGAGGCTTTGATCTTTAATATAATCTTTTTCGTTCAATGCCATTAATATTTTAATTTGCTCAGTTGTTGTTTTTAGTTTGTTACGATACATGAAGTAAATAATGCCAAGTGTAACGATAGAAATAATAATTACGATTGGAGCTAAGTTTAGTAAAAAGGCATTAAAATCTAAATGTTTGTTTGCTGATCCAATCATAATGTTCGGTGGGTCACCGATTAATGTTGCTGTTCCGCCTATATTTGAAAATAGCACTTCTGAAATCAAATAAGGAACAGGGTTTACTTTTAAAATACGTGTAATGGATAGTGTAACAGGTACGATTAATAAGACGGTTGTTACGTTGTCCAAAAATGCTGATCCGACAGCAGTTAATAGGGATAGCAATAATAAAATGCGGATGGGTTTTCCGCCAGCTGCTTTTGCCGCTTTAATAGCTACAAATTCAAATACGCCTGATTGACTCGTAATATGTACGAGAATCATCATCCCAATTAAAAGGGTAATCGTTTCCCATTGAATGTGTGATGTGAAAGCGGTATGTAAATCTACAACTCCAAAAATAATCATAATAGCAGCACCAAATAGTGCGATTACAGCACGATTCAATTTCTCAGAAATAATAAATCCGTACGTGATTAAAAATATGGCAATTGCAAAATAATATTGCCAATTTGCTACTTCATGTGCTGATTGTTCCAATCATGTCACCTTCTTTAAAGTATGTATTCAATTGTCGAAATGTATCTCGCTGTATTCATACGGGATAAAATATATTGTAGCAAATTCAAAAAAGAAAGAAAACTATTTAACAAAGTGAAGGAAAAAATGATGATTTTACATATGATATAAAAAAATAAAGAAACACAGTGCAAATTATTAGGAAAAGTGGGCGCTGTCCTCTAATATAGAGATAGCAATTTACATTATTTTTGCGTAAAATGGTTTAAAGAGGTGAATTCCGATGGAAATAGTAAAAGATAGTTCTCTTATTCAAAATGAAATTGAACGTTTTGTAAATAAAGATGTATATATTCATTTAGAAACAACGAACGGAGCGTATGCGTCACACTTTAATGAAAAGATGATGACGGTTGGTGCATTCATTCGAAATGCAATTATTCGCTTTGAGCGCGGGAAGATTACTGGAACGAATCCATACCGAGTTGGTTTAAAAATGGATCATGGCTGGGTATATGCAGAAGGTATTACGCACTGGGAAGTAGACGATAAAGAGCGTTTATTACTTGCAGGGCACGATAATCAAGGCCGTTTAGCAGTTGCACTTGAGTTAAGCTTAACGCCATTTAAGTAAGAAGGAGGGAAACTTATGGAGAGACATGTACTTGTTGTATTTCCGCATCCAGATGACGAAGCATTTGCTGCGGGAGGAACAATTCGCTTATTAACAGATCAAGGAGTACCTGTAACGTATGCGTGCGGTACTTTAGGACAAATGGGACGTAACATGGGGAAAAATGTATTTGCTAACCGTGAAACGATTCCAAATATACGTGAAAAAGAATTAAAAGATGCATGTGAAGCGATGGGAATTCAAGATTTAAGAATGCTTGGTTTCCATGATAAAACGTTAGAATTTGAAGATGTTGATTTCGTTGCAGATAAAATTGAAGCAATCATTCAAGAAGTAAATCCATCTCGAATTATTACATTTTATCCAGAGCACGGCGTACATCCAGATCATGATGCATTTGGTCGCGCTGTCGTTCGCGCTGTATCACGTATGCAAAAAGAAGAACGTCCAGTCATTCATGCAGTTGCAATTACGAAAAATCGTGAAGCTGTATTAGGTGAGCCGGATGTTGTAAATAATATTAGTGAAGTATTCGAGCATAAATTAGCTGCACTAGGTGCGCATCGTTCCCAAACAGAAGCGATGTTAGAAGAAACACACGCAAAAATTAAAAACAAAGATGCAGCAACATTAAAATGGCTGCAACTTGAACAATTTTGGACTTATAAATGGGAGTAGGCTAGAAGGGAATCTTCTAGTAGCTCTTACATAGAAAAAGCATCGTCATTTGGACGGTGCTTTTTTAGTGAATAATTTTTATTCTCCTGTTATTAGCGAACAGTCATCACTTTATCTCTTAGTCCATTCTTTTACGAATTCATCATGATATGCTTCGCTCCAATGGTATGGCTGCAACTCTTTTAACGGTTTGAAAATAATATCTTGTTTCGAATTTGTAATGGCGCATAGTACTTCCGGTCCCCAATAAAATAAACGTTCTTGGCATACACCACAAGGTGATAACACTTTTAATTCAGAATGCTCATTTTCCCTTGCAAGACAAATAGAATGTGTAACTTTCTTATGAAATTTATGTGCTTCTAAAATAGCACCTGTTTCCATACAAAGTTCTGTTGAAGCGTTTATTACGTCAGGGGCGACACTTGTATAAATGGAGCCGTCTTCTACACGAATTGCTGCAGCTCCGCCCCAACCATGTGGATATCTTTGGTCAATTAAACGTTTCACTGTATCATATAATTGTTGTTCAATGCTCAATTGTAGTTCCTCATTTCTACGTAATTTTCCATTCAATGACTATGTTATTTTTTTAGTAATACCGTTCAAAAAGAATAGACATCTAATTTCACACTATGGATGTAAGAATTACTCTTCATCTGCATCCTTATCCTCTAAGGAAATTAATAGAGGGATTGATATAGTTACAAGAATGATTAAAGTGGTGATAAAAGATTTAGAAAGAGAAAAAGAACCTTCAATTAAAGGTGATAAAAACTTGAACGAAAGTATACTTGTTATTAAGGAAGTTACTAAAAAGCTAAAAAGTGATATATTTTTATTCTTTATAGATGTCTCTATAAAGTCTTTAATACAGGTTATTACGACAAATATAGTTAATATGATAAGAGAAATAAAATAATGTGTTACATTTGTCATACTAATAGTAGGATCGTCTATTATGTAAGCAAGTAACTTGGATACTAACATGCCTCCAAACAATAAAATAATAAAAGCGAGTAATCCTTCCGATATATAAGTGCTGAAATTATCTTTCTTGTTAAAAAGCTTATAGTTCAGAGTAGATTGGGTTATTTGAATTAGGAATAGGGTAATAATCCATACATAATATACAATTGGTAATTCTCCTGAGAATAGAGAGATTAGGAAGTTTAATATTGTCCTTAAAATTTCAATCATTACGAAAGTCCTCCTGTTTGTAAGCTTGCGACATTAAAATATAATAGTCTATTATTTAATAATTAGAATTGTTAATTCAAACTATTTCTAATTATTCCATAAAAAGGTGGTAGCATCAAGTTATCTTTTTGACAAATCCGCCAAGGCCGAGCACTAGAAAAAGAAACGTAATATGTAATATAATCAAAAAGTATATTTAAAAAATCAATGTTAATATTACCCTCCTATAAGTATTAACATACGTAATTGAGGTGTTTTCTTTGTTGTTTTATGATCGAATTTCTATAATGGCCCCTCCTGTTCCGTAGCTTAGGAAAGTCTTTTTATTTCTGAGATTTTCAAAGTTATAGGAGGGTATGAAAAATGAAAAAAGTCTCAGTACCATCACTTTTGTTAATGATCATTCTTGTCGCATTTCCGCAAATTAGTGAAACGATTTACACACCGTCTTTACCTGACATTTCAAAGGCGTTACATGTAAGGGATAATGAGGTGCAGTTAACACTAAGTGTGTATTTTGCTGGATTTGCTTTAGGTGTATTTTTTATTGGATGGTTATCAGATATAATTGGCCGTCGCCCGGCAATGTTATTTGGAATTGTCGTATATGGCGTTGGGAGTTTCTTATGCTTTATTGCAAATTCCATTGAAGTTTTATTGGTAAGTCGTTTTATTCAAGCGTTTGGAGCAAGTGCTGGCTCTGTTGTTACACAAACGATTCTACGTGAAAGTGTAGAAGGGCATAAGAGGCATGTTATGTTTGCTCAAATCTCGGCAGTCATTGCCTTTACACCAGCGATAGGGCCATTAATTGGTGGCTTTCTTGATCAAATGTTTGGATTTAAAATCGTATTTTTAAGTTTAGTAGTTATGAGTGTCGGGATTTTTCTGTATACGTTTGTTTCTCTTCCGGAAACAAAAACGGACTCAGTAACGAATAAAATAAATGTGTTTTCAGTTTTGAAGAGATTAATTACAAATCCGAAAGTAGTAACATATGGGTTATTAATTGGAGGAGCGAATGGTGTTTTATTTAGCTATTATGCAGAAGCGCCATTTATCTTTATTGAATACTTTCAGTTATCGCCTAGTATGTATGGATTTTTAGGAATTGTTGTTGCTTCAGCTTCTATTATTGGAGCAAAAGTTTCAAAACGTTTACTTGCTACTTATAAACCAGAGAAGATTATATATATCGGTTGTCTCGTAATGACAGGAGGAGCTATCCTTTTAACTGTTATTACTTCATTGGGATCAAATCCAAACATAATATATATGATTGTATTTTTAGTAGCGATGTTTATATTGCTATTAGGAATTGGAGTAGCGTTGCCTAACTGTTTAAGTTTAGCATTAGTAGATTTTCAAGATGTTATTGGTACAGCCGGAGCTTTGTTTAGCTTAGGGTACTATGTAATTGTAACGATGATAATTTGGGGAATGAGTCAGCTGCATACGGGCTCGTTACTCGTGATGCCACTTTATTTTCTGGCTATAGTAGTTATCATGATGGTGTTTACTAAAGTGTTTATTTTAGGTAAAGAAACTTCAAAAATGAGTTAAATATGAAATAGTAAAAGAGTCTCATTTTTTTATGAGACTCTTTTATATTTTATCCCGCTGTTTCGAGGCAGCAAGATTCCTGCCTCAAAATTGGGCTGGACTAAAGAAGTTAGTAGTTTATTAATATATTAAATTTCTGGTTGGTATATAAATTGGACGTGTGGGAAATTACGTTATCAACTATAAAGATTGAAGTACATGAGGTGTGAAACCGAGGAAGAAATACACTCCTCGGTTATTTATATTGTAATAATATTTATACCGGAATCATATTGAATAGATGTATTTTATTGTTAATTCAGTTAAAAATTAAACGTAATCATGCATATTAATTTATCGAAAAAATAATTGAATTTTTCAGATTAATGAATTAATATAAGGTAAGTAATTTTAAGATTTATAGAATATTGGAGGATGAAAGGTTTTGAGAATTTTGTAAGAGGCAAAAAACGATTTTAAGATAGCTTTAAAGCTAGTGTAAAATGACGTTTGCTTCATCATTTTCAAGGCCGAACGGAATTAGGGGAAGACATCTTGTTTTAAAATGCGGTTATGAATCATCTAAGAGGGGGAAGAGAAGTGGCAAACAAAGAATTGAAAAGAGGCTTAGAAGCACGTCATATTCAAATGATTGCTTTAGGCGGAACGATTGGTGTTGGCTTGTTTATGGGGTCAGCCAGCACGATTAAATGGACAGGTCCGTCAGTAATGCTTGCGTATGCAATTGCAGGTATTTTTATTTTCTTCATTATGCGTGCGATGGGCGAAATGTTGTATATGGAGCCGAGTACAGGTTCATTTGCGACGTTCGGTCATAAGTATATTCATCCGCTAGCTGGTTATATGACAGCGTGGAGTAACTGGTTCCAGTGGGTTATCGTTGGGATGTCAGAAATTATTGCGGTAGGAGCATATATGCAATATTGGTTCCCAGACTTACCAGCTTGGATACCAGGTGTAATCGCAATGGTTATTCTTGGCGCAGCTAACTTAATTTCTGTTAAGTCATTTGGTGAATTTGAATTTTGGTTTGCGATGATTAAGATCGTTACGATTCTATTAATGATTATTGCCGGTTTTGGACTTATTTTCTTCGGAATTGGTAACGGCGGAGAAGCGATTGGCATATCAAATCTTTGGTCAAACGGCGGTTTCTTTACAGGGGGTTTTTCAGGATTCTTCTTTGCTTTATCACTTGTAGTGGGTGCATACCAAGGTGTGGAGTTAATCGGTATTACTGCTGGTGAAGCAAAGGATCCGAAGAAGACACTTACAAGAGCGATTCAAAGTACAATTTGGCGTATTTTAATTTTCTATATTGGTGCTATTTTCGTTATTGTAACTGTGTATCCGTGGGATCAATTAAGTACAATTGGTAGTCCATTCGTAGCAACTTTCGCGAAGGTTGGTATTACGGCAGCAGCTGGACTTATTAACTTCGTTGTTATTACAGCGGCGATGTCTGGTTGTAATAGTGGTATTTATAGTGCGGGTCGTATGCTTTATACGTTAGGGGTAAATGGACAAGCGCCGAAATATTTCACGAAACTTTCTGGGAATGGTGTGCCTTTATTCGGAACAGTTGGCGTAATTATCGGTTTAGCGGTCGGTGTTGTATTAAGTTATATCGCACCGAAAAACTTATTCGTATATGTATATAGTGCGAGCGTACTTCCTGGTATGGTACCATGGTTCGTCATTTTAATTAGTCAAATTAACTTTAGAAAAGAAAAAGGGGCAGAGATGAAAGATCATCCGTTCAAAATGCCATTTGCTCCTGTCACAAACTATTTAACAATTGCCTTTTTAATTATGGTATTAATCGGAATGTGGTTTAACGATGATACACGTATTTCACTAGTTGTAGGTATTGTTTTCTTAGCTATCGTAACAATTAGTTTCTATGCTTTCGGAATAGGGAAACGACGTCCATTAGATGTTCCAAATGATCAAGAGATTTCAAGTAAATAAAGATAATAAAAAGTCCGATTTCTCATTTGGAAATCGGACTTTTTATTATTAAAACTTTTCTAAAACGATTTTCCCAATTGTACTTCCGCTTTCAAGTAATGCATGTGCTTTCTTTATGTTTTCAGCGTTAATTGGTGTGAATGTTTCATTTAGAGTAGTCTTTAAAACGCCTTCATCTAATAGTTCACTTACTTTATTTAATAGTTCGTGCTGCGTAATCATATCGCCAGTTTCATACATCGCTTTTGTGAACATAAACTCCCAAACGAATGTAGCACTTTTACTTTTTAAAATACCCATCTCAAGAGGGTGTTCATTTTCTACGATAGAGCAAATTTTTCCTTGTGGTTTAATAAGCTCACATATTGCTTGCCAATGTTGATCTGTATTGTTTAAGCAGAAAATATAATCTACGTCTTTTAGCCCAAACTCTAATATTTGATCTTGTAAAGGCTGGTGATGGTTAATGATATAATCGGCACCAAATTTTTCAACCCAGTGTATCGTTTCATTGCGGGATGCAGTTGTGATGACATTCAGTCCAGCCCATTTTGCAAGTTGAATTGCAATCGAGCCAACACCACCAGCACCGCCGATAATTAAAATGTTTTTAAATGTATTCTCATCTCTTTTATTATAATCAATACCTAAACGTTCAAATAAACCTTCCCATGCTGTAATAGCTGTTAAAGGAAGTGCTGCAGACTCCGCATCACTTAACGTTTTTGGTTTTTTACCAACAATTCTTTCATCAACTAAATGATATTCACTATATGTACCTTGTCTCGTAATGCTTCCAGCGTAAAACACTTCGTCGCCTTCTTTAAATAACGTACAGCTTTCGCCAGTTTGCACGACAACACCACTAGCATCCCAACCAAGTATTTTCGCTACATCTTCTTTTTTATCTTTCGGAGAGCGAACTTTTGTATCAACTGGGTTAACGGAAATAGCGTTAATTTTAACGAGTAGATCTCTTCCTGTAGCAACAGGTCTTTCAACTTCAATATCAATTAAACTGTTTTCTTCTTCAATAGGTAAGTATTCATGTAAACCAATTGCTTTCATTTCTATTCCCTCCATTAAAGTAAGAGTCATTTACTCTTTTATTATAGATGGTGAAATGCCATTATGTAAAAAAGTACACGCTTTTTTATTTATGCTGGTATGAAAGTGTGGAAGGAGTTTGTTTCTAAAAAACAGAATTTTTTACTGTGTTACTTTATCTCAAATTAAATGTAAAGGTGGATACATAATGACAGTAAAGAAGCTTTATTTCATCCCAGCAGGTCGTTGTATGTTAGATCAATCTTCTGTTAATAGTACGCTCACACCGGGGAATTTATTGAACTTACCTGTATGGTGTTATCTTTTGGAGACAGAAGAGGGGCCTATTTTAGTAGATACAGGTATGCCAGAAAGTGCGGTTCATAATGAAAACTTATTTGAAGGGACATTTGCAGAGGGACAGATTTTGCCGAAAATGACTGAAGAAGATAGAATCGTAACTATTTTAAAACGTGTAGGATATAAGCCGGAAGACCTTCTATATATTATTAGTTCTCACTTGCATTTTGATCATGCAGGAGGAAATGGTGCTTTTTTGAATACGCCAATTATTATACAGCGTGCTGAATATGAGGCAGCGCAGCATAGAGAGGAATATTTGAAAGAGTGCATACTACCAGATTTAAACTACAAAATTATTGAAGGTGATTATGAAGTGGTACCTGGTGTTCGATTATTGTATACACCAGGACATTCTCCAGGGCATCAGTCATTATTAATTGAGACGGAAAAATCCGGTCCTGTATTATTAACGATTGATGCATCTTATACGAAAGAGAATTTTGAAGATGAAGTACCGTTTGCGGGGTTTGATTCGGAATTAGCCTTATCTTCAATTAAACGTTTAAAAGAAGTTGTGATGAAAGAGAAACCGATTGTTTTCTTTGGACACGATATAGAACAGGAAAAGGGATGTAAAGTGTTCCCAGAATATATATAGTGCAAAAAGTCATGGGCAAATAAGCTCATGACTTTTTCGTTTAAATAATTTTTTTGAATAAGTTATAAACTTTTTTAGAACTATCTTCATTTAATTGATAGTACGTAAGGTTTACATCATCGGGAGTATCTTGCTGAGCAATCATCACTTCGTTACTGTGATGGTCAACTACCCATATGAAATATTTTTTATAAGTTCCATCCTCGAAAGTAATCCACATATCACAGTCTATTAAATCTGATCCTTCTTCATCTAATGTTAATTTTCCTTTTTTGGCTGTATCCATACTGTTCATGAATGTTTTTAATTCATCTGTTTTTGTGAGAAAGATATCCTTTTTTGTTTTAATTGACTCGACATGTATATCTTTTATTTCCTGTTTTCCTAAAAAGACAGGGGGCTCATTTGGATCTCTTTGAGTTGAAATAATAGTAGCTTTCTTCTTTGGCTTATTTGCTGTATAGAAGTCTTGAATAGATTTTCCAGAGTTAAAAAACCATACGATACCAAAAATAATCAATGCGCTACCGAGCAGTAAAATGATTTTCTTAATAGAATATTCTCCTCTCTATTACTTCGTATGAAGAGTTTTTCTATTAATATATGATAGGGAGGCGCAAAGTATTATAGTTGAACTTGGTTATGCTTCAAAGTTTTAACAGGGCGATCTACGAGTAAATTGTAAGTGAGACCAATTAGTACGAAAATGCCACCGATAACTTTGCCCATTGAGAGTTCTTGTGACAAGATGAAATCAATGATAGTCCCCGCAAATAATTGTCCGATAAAGATGAGTAACGTTAAATAAAATGCTGATATTTTAGGAGTGATATAGTTGGATAATGAAATAACGATAACGCCTACTAATCCGCCTAAGTACACAGCGATAGGAATAGATTGTAACGTCTGCATTGGAATATGCAATGAATCTGAGCTGAAAATTAAAAATAGCATAGAGAAAAATAATCCAGTAATATAATTAAAAAACGTGCCTTCCCAATTTCCAATTTTCGCTGCTAAAGTTGCGTTAATAATTCTAGCAACAACGATAGAAACACCAGCTAAAATAGCGATTGTAATATATAACATTTTCTTGCCTCCATTAATAAATTGTCATGATTATAATTCCGGAAGAGATGAAACATAATCCAATTAGTTTTTTCTTTTCAAACTTTGCAACTTTCATTCCTAATAAGCCGAAATGATCAATAACGATGGAAGCGATAGATTGACCGAGTAAACTTAATGCAATCGTAATAGAAGCACCAAGGACGGAGAAACTTATATTATTAAAAAGAACAGTGAATACTCCAATCGCTCCAGCGCTATATAGAAAAAGTGGAATACTTTTATCAAAATGAATTTTATTTTTGTTTACGATTAAAATGAAGATAACTGCAATTAAACCGACAAGGTGAATGACAACGCTTGCGGTATACTTGCCAATTAACTCAGATAAAATCCCATTCAGTGGAAGCATAACGGCGATGAGCACACCAATAAAGACAGAAAGAAAGTTATACAATGTAATATCCCCTTTAATTTTCATATTTGTAATGACTGTATCATGCTGAAATTGTGTATTACTATGACATATGTCATAGTGGAAGAAGAAAATTTTGATTACAATGGGGATGAGTTGTAAAGGCGGGGGAACGATGAAGAAAGTATGTAATTCTATTAAATTAGCAGGGTATATGAAACAAAATAATATTGACTCCTTTTTTAGTAATGATATGAATCCGTATATGGAACTTATATTTTTTAAAAAGAATGAGTTTATTTGTAGAGAAAATGAAGAGATAGACTATTTATATTTTTTCGTTGAAGGAAAAGCGAAGGCATTTAATACATTAAGTAACGGTAAATCTGTATTATTATGCTTTTATGATAGTTTGCAGCTGTTAGGAGATGTGGAGTTAATTCATTCGCAAAAGACAGCTTCAAACGTACAAGTAATGGCAGATTCATATTGTGTTGGTTTGCCTTTAGGAAAAGTGAGAAATCAACTATTTCATGATGCGAAATTTTTACGATGTATTTGCGGATCGTTAGCACATAAATTAAACCGACTTTCAAAAAATAGTACTATTAATTTACTATATCCACTTGAAAATAGACTTGCGAGTTACATGTTAGCAGCGGGAGAACGAGCGGTGCAGCACGGGAATCGAATTGTATTTAGTGGGAATTTAACGGAAACAGCTGAATTGTTAGGGACGAGTTATCGGCACCTATTACGCACATTAAATATTTTTTGTGATAAAGAGATTATAAAGAAGAACAATGGTTGCTTTGAAGTAGTGAATGTGGATGTTTTGAGGGAATTGGCGGCAGATGTTTATAAGTAGGAGAGGATTATAAATGATTACACCTATATTTAGAATTTTTGATATTGAACAAGCAAAGCAATTTTATTTAGATTTTTTAGGATTTAAACTGGATTGGGAACATCGGTATGAGAAACATATGCCATTATATATGCAAATTTCATTGCATGATGCTGTAATACATTTATCAGAACATCATGGAGATGCTTCGCCAGGTGGTGCGATTCGCATCAAAATAGATAATGTAGAGGATTATCATTCTATATTATTGAATCAAGAATATGCTTATTCAAAGCCAAATATAGAAAAAACACCTTGGGATATAATTGAATTAACTGTAAATGATCCGTTTTCAAATAGAATCGTATTTTATGAGGAGAGATAGTAGAGCCGGAAGGGATTACTATATAAATTTTTTATAGATAGTGCAGTGTAATTACGTATTAAATAAATGTAATGAAGAGTAGTTCATAAAGTAGCAAACTACTCTTTTTCTTTTTGTTAAACAAATTGAATTATTGAAAAATAAATTGTATCATAAAACATATGAACGGATGATCATATATTCATATGTTTTATGAAGGAGGAAAAAGATGTTAGATGTAATTATTATTGGAGCGGGTCAAGCTGGATTAACAATGGGATATTACTTGAAGCAAGAAGGATATAATTTTTTATTACTTGAGGCAGGAAACCGAATTGGGGATTCATGGAGAAACAGATATGATTCTTTACAGCTCTTTACACCGAGAGAATATAGTAGTTTACCCGGGATGATATTAAAAGGGGAAAGGAATGAATTTCCACATAAAGATGAAATTGCAACGTATTTAGAAGAATATGCAAGACATTTTCAATTACCAATCCAATTGCAAACGGAAGTTTTAAAAATAAGGAAAGAGAAAGAAATATTTGAATTGCACACTCCTACAGAAATTTTACAATCGAAAAAAGTTATTATCGCATCGGGTGGGTTTCATCAACCATTTATCCCTTCAGTTTCAGAAAATCTTTCATCACATGTTTTTCAAATACATTCATCACAATATAAATCACCATCACAAATTCCACAAGGGAAAGTACTAGTAGTAGGTGGCGGGAATTCAGGAATGCAAATAGCAGTAGAACTTGCAAAAACTCATGAAGTTATGATGTCTATCAGTCATCCTTTAACGTTTTTACCGTTACATTTTTTTAGAAAAAGTATTTTTAATTGGTTAGAAAAATTGGGTTTATTGTATGCTGAAGTTAGTACCAAGAGGGGGAAATGGTTTCAGAAGAGAAAAGATCCTATTTTTGGATTTGAAGGTAAGGAACTCATTCGTAATGGAGCAATACAACTACAGGAAAAAGTAGTAAGTGCATCAGAAAATAACATTATGTTTCAGAACGGTGAAACATATAGTGCAGAAAGTATTATATGGTCAACAGGTTTTATTCAGAATTATAACTGGATTGAAATTGAAAAGGCAGTGAATGAGAATGGATTTCCAAATCATGTAAAGGGGATAAGTCCAGTAGGAGGATTGTATTATATCGGTTTACCGTGGCAGTCTCAAAGAGGTTCTGCACTTATTTGTGGTGTAGGAAAGGATGCGGCGTATTTACTTTCTGAAATCAAAAAAATAGATCAGTAGCAGCGACTACTGATCATCCATATGTACATGAATTAGGAGAGGTCAAACATTTATTGACTTTATTATAATTGATTTTCATAAGAATAAAAACTGAAAATTCTAATTTTATGTTGAGAAAGTTTTTTCTATCGAAATATATAAAAGAATAGGGGGTTTTTAGGAAAAAGAAATATGATATTTATATTTTAATAAATTGTGATATAGTTTATAAAGAACAGATTACATAAAATGTTATTTTATTACATATAAAGTAAGGGGGGATGGTTGTGAAGTTTGATGATCAACGCCTACTAGGAGTACGATTAGGTTCTGTACTAGTAACAGAGGAGAATCAATATTTAGTAATTAAGAAAAAAGATCATTATGCACTATTAAATATACATAATTTAGAATGCACACATGTTGAAGTGCAGCTAGAACATGTTGAAGAAATGTTGCAGGAAGATTTCCAAGAAAGTATAACGGAGATTATCGCACCAGAACATATAAAAATTGTTGCGAAAAATGTTATATAAAGAAAGAAGCTGGAAGGAACAGCTTCTTTCTTTTCATTATAAGGATAACATTTTTAAGACGTCACCAATAATCCCTTCCATTTGATGAACACCTAAGTCAGTGTTCGTCATAATAACAGCACCATTACCCCGGTATGGATAACAAACCATCATACATTGAAATCCAACGCCCCATCCAAGTGAATATATTTGTAAGTCTTCATTAGAATTATCTAGAAAAACCCCTAATCCAGTCCATTTTGAGCAACCTTGAGGTGAAATCATATCTTGTACTGTTTTTTGAGAAAGTTTTAGTTTGCCCTTTCCTTGTAAGGAATGAATGATTTCAATTACTAAAGTTGATAAGTCTGTTGGTGTTGTCCAAATACCTGAAGCAGCTGCGAAGGGATAAAATGGATACTTTTCATTTGTAACGGTGCCATTTTTATTATGCTCGCAAGCAAAGGTCTCCATTTTATTTATATCTTCAGAAGAGAATACTGTACTATTTTTTAGCTGGAGTGGCTGAATGATATATTCTTCAAGTAAAAGATTGAATGGTTTTCCAGTTATATCTTCAAGTAGTAGTTCAATAATACAAAAGTTTGCATCGGAGTAGTGAAATTCGCTTTCTGGTTTATAAGTTATTTCTATTGGTACTGGGCAATAGGATGTTTTACCGGCAAGGAGTTCAGACATGTTTGGTCGCCCTTGTGCAAATGTATAATGTCCAAAACTATTAGGAGGATCAATAATTCCAGATTGGTGACTTAATAAATTTCGCAGGGTGACTTTTTTCTGTGAGGTAAATAGGTTGGTAGGTATGTTCCAAGATGTGGGTCTATCATTTATGTCTTCATCTAAATGTATGATTTCTTGATCTGATAACGTTAGTACGAGCATTGTAGTGATGAATTTACTAATTGAACAAGAGTTGAATATAGAATTCGTAGTGACAGTTCTAGTTGTTCTAGATTCAAGCGTTCCAAAGGCAATCGTTTCGTCTAGTTTGCCATCACGTATAATAGCAAGGCTTAAACCTGCAACGGAATATTGGTTCATTTTTTCGTATATATCGTTACTTTTTAAGTTCATAGTGACTCCTTTCTTAAAAAGACAGAATGTTAGTTCTATTATACAGTAGTAAATAGAGAGAAAAAGAAAAAACTTCATCTTTTATCGATGAAGTTTTTTTAGTTAATTCGAAGTGAATGTTTTAAAAAATTTATCTCGGTACATGTACATAAACCATGAAGTTGTTAGTAAGGAAATGATAACTTGTTTGTTTTGAATTGGCGCATTGAAAACAAGCCAGCCAACGATATCAAATAATAAATGTAGTGCAATTGAAAGAACTACAAATTGTAGCAACGTATTTAAAAATCTTTTCATAAAGTGTCCCCCCTAAAATAAAAGGTTTTATCAACATTGTTGTATATTACTATTATACATTAAATGTGTTTTATGGTAAAATTTACATAAGATAATGGAATAAAACAAATGAAAGCTAATAGGGGGGATAGTCATGGAATTTTGGATGATCATACCGATAGCGGTCTTTGGGTTTATTTATATTGTTGAAAAATTAAATAGAATCGAAAAGAAAACGGATGCACGTTTAAAGAGGATGGAAGATAGATTACAGCTAATTACGAAAGAAATGGGAATTATAGATAGAGAACCTGAAATTAATAAAGAGTTACGCCAGCTTATGGAAGAAGGAAAAACAGTTACAGCAGTTAAAAGAGTAAGAGAGGCTTTTGGTTTTTCTTTACTAGAAGCGAAGCAATATGTTGATAAATTATAAAAAAGATCATCCATTTGGATGATCTTTTTTCAATGCACCATGCGTGTATTTACATAAGCAGCAATTATAACGTGGCCGATTATAATGATAGGAAATAAGATTTTGACATTAGGAGTAGTGAAGACACTACCAATTGTGGCAATAGCACCGGCAGTTAAATTATAAAGACCAACTATTTTTGATAACTTATCTTTATTTGGCACACGGCGTTCATTGAATCCTGATAAGAGCCAAGTGTATTGTTTAACTCCGATGAAATAGGCTAGTGCAAATGAAATGATTGCTAGTATGAATAATGATGGAGAAGCGAAGAGAGTCATTGAAAACACCTCCGTTAAAGGGTTATAAATAAATTATAGTATGAATTTGAATGTTTAACAAAATACAATTAAAGCGCACAAAATTTTGTGCGTTTTTTATTCATGTTATGAAAAATATGTAAGAAAATATGGAACAAATATTTGAGATGAATTGTCTATTATAGGTAATAACTATTTCGTTTGAAAGAAAGGGTGGAGAAAATGAAAAAGAATATATTATTAAAAGTAGGGGTATGTGTAAGTTTACTAGGAGCAACTCAATTTATGAGTACAATTTCTTCTGTGAAAGCGGAACAAAAGCTAGAGCAAAAAGTAATAAAAAATGAATCAGGAACCATTTCAATTTCTCAGTTAAACAAGCATGTATGGGTTCATACGGAGTTAGGTTATTTTAACGGGGAAGCAGTTCCTTCGAACGGTCTAGTTCTTATTACTTCTGAAGGTTTAGTACTTGTCGATTCTTCTTGGGATGATAAGTTAACGAAGGAATTAATAGAAATGGTAGAAAAGAAATTTAAGAAGCGCGTAACGGATGTCATTATTACACATGCGCACGCTGATCGTATTGACGGAATTAAAATGTTGAAAGAAAGAGGTATTAAAGCGCATAGTACGGCATTAACTGCAGAACTAGCAAAGAAAAATGGATAGGAAGAACCACTTGGAGATTTACAAACCGTTACAAATTTGAAGTTTGGAAATATGAAAGTAGAAACATTTTACCCAGGAAAAGGGCATACAGAAGATAATATTGTCGTATGGTTACCACAATACAACATTTTAGCTGGAGGCTGTTTAGTGAAATCTAGGTCTGCGAAAGATTTAGGGAACGTTGCTGATGCTTATGTAAATGAATGGTCTACATCGGTTGAGAATGTGCTGACGCGATATAGAAATATAAATGCAGTAGTGCCTGGTCATGGAGAAGTAGGGGACAGAGGATTACTTTTACATACATTGGATTTGTTGAAATAAGAAAAAGCGAGGAGAAACAATTTTCTCCTCGCTTTCTTCTAACTATATTTAAATGCAAAGCCTGCATACGTTACTGAGATTTTAATTCCAAGTATACAAATATCAGTACTGTCATAATAGCGATAACAACGTAAGTAGCATCAAGCATTATAAGTGTTTTTAAAGTTTCAGTCATTCTCATTCACCCCTGGTATGAAAATATAACATAATCTCTTATCAATCAGATAATAGATTATAAAGATAACAATGTACATGAAATTTATTAAGTAGATTCTATATAAATATATCATATAAATAATGTAAACAATGTTAAGATAATGTAAATGTATTGTAAAGAAAGGGGCGGTTCATCATGTTTATAAATCTATTTATTTGTAAATGCTATGTATCTCTCGTGTGCCGGATAGAACACAGTTATAACATGTGAAAAATAAATTCATTTTGACAAATCAATCACGATGGTAGCCGTTACTAAATTTTCCTCTATTACTTCTACTTGTACTTGTTCATCGTTTCTCCAATTGATATTGAAGTTGTCTGTCGTATACATTTCCTTAAGAGTGACCTCTTTATATTTTTCTAAAATGCTACCTCTTTTCCCATAATAGATTCTTACAGTTGAACTGGGACTTGGTCCTTTTGATTTTATTGTTTCTCTAAGCTCGATAATATTTATTAAATTTGGAGATTCACTTTTTTGAAAGGTAAAGGAACTGACCACTTTTTGTACCTTCTTAAAAACAGGACCATTGGATTTATTTGATATGTCAAATTCCACAACTTCAGGTACGGATTCTTTTCCTCGTAGCGTTATCGTTGCTTCATAATCGTTTTTCCAATCTACGGAAACGTTTGAGGAATCGAGACGTTCCCCGTCATTTGCAATACTTGTGTCAAAATGTTCCCATAAGCCGTATTTAATTCTTACAGGAAAGGAACCATGAGAAGAGTCTGAATCTATTTTTACTACCTTAATCGTATTTTTATTATTTGGAGAATGACTTTTTTTAAGTGTAATGTCCTGTAAATACAAAATGTAAGACAAACAGCCTACTACTAAAATAATTGGAATTACAATACGTAAGGTAGTAATGGGACGTCCTCGTGTCGCTTTTTTCTTAGTACTTTTACTATTTTGTTCAAGTTCTTTTTCAATACTTGTTTGAACTGTTACTTTTGGCGTGCGAATAAGCCACCAAATGAAAGCTATAAGTAGTAAGAAAAGAGGTATTCCTTGAATAAAGAGAAATCCTTTCCAAAAATCTAGTCTAGTACTATAGGGAGAATCTGTTGCCATCACCCCTATAAAAAGTGACACTGGGCTTACAAGTATATTCATCCCTAAACCGATCAATACGAATGAAAGATTTTTATTCCTAATTTTTCGTGATCCAGCGATAATAAATAGAAATACTGCAATACCGAGTATAAGAAACAGTATTCCGTAATAAACCATCGTATATACCATATTATCCCTCCATAACTTTAATTGTACCATCAGTAAGGAAAATTTTGTGAAATGTTAAATAAATATGATATTTGTATTCCTTAACAGTACGCCGATATATGATGCAAATAAATAATGATTTGCAAATATGAATATTAGAAGACAGTAACAATATTATGTCAACAATGTGAACTGTCACAAATTTTTATATTTTATTGTGATTGATATCACATCCCTTTTCCTCAATGGGTATTATGCTTGATTTGTAAGGAATGATTGGGAGAGGGTGGGATGATCATGTTTTGTTATCAATGTGAACAAACGCCAACAGGCGGATGTAAAGTAATAGGTGTTTGTGGTAAAAATGAAACAATAGCAAGTTTACAAGATACGATTGTATTTGGATTAAAAGGAATTGCTGCTTATCGTACGCATGCTGCTCAGCTAGGGTATACGGATGGTTTTGTAGATGCTACAACGCAAGAAGCATTGTATATGACATTAACAAATTCTAACTTTAATGAACAAGAACATATTGATATGGCTATGAAAGTTGGGAAATCGGCTTTACGAGTAATGGAGTTGTTAGATGAGGCACATACGAATCACTTTGGTGTTCCAGAACCTGTTCAAATTACACAAAACCATGTGGAAGGTAAAGCAATTGTAGTTACTGGTCATAATTTGTTTGCGTTAGAAGAATTATTAAAACAAACAGAAGGAAAAGAAATTAATATTTATACGCATTCTGAAATGTTACCAGCACACGGGTATCCGCAGCTGAAAAAATATAAGCATTTAAAAGGAAACATCGGTAAGGCATGGTATGATCAACGACGTCTTTTTGAAAAATTTACAGGTGCCATATTAGCGACAACGAACTGTGTAATGCCAATTAAAGGATTATACTCTGATCGATTCTTTTCATATGATATCGCAGGTTTAGAAGGTGTACAAAAAATTGAAAATGATGATTTTGCACCGTTGATTCAAAAAGCGCTAGAACTTCCAGAAGTACATATGGAGTCGGATGAACAGTTAGTAACAGGGTTTCATCATAATACAGTATTATCATTGGCCCCAGAAATTATTGAGGCAGTAAAAGAAGGGAAGATTAAGCGTTTCTTTGTCATCGCAGGTTGTGATGCACCAGGAAAAGGCGGGGAATATTATCGTGAATTAGCAACGTCACTTCCGCCAGAAACGGTTATTTTAACGACTTCTTGCGGAAAATTCCGCTTTAATGATGTAGAGTACGGTGTTGTACCTGGTACAGAGATTCCGCGTTACATTGACTTAGGACAATGCAATAATTCAATTTCTACAGTGAAAATAGCAGCCGCTTTAGCAGATGCATTTCAATGTGAAGTGAACGAATTGCCAGTTAGTATTGTCCTTTCATGGTTTGAACAAAAAGCGGTTGCGATTTTACTTGGACTATTTAGTCTCGGCATTCAAGATATTCGCATCGGTCCAAAGGCGCCTGAATTTATTTCACCTGGCGTGCTTGATGTATTACAAGAAACATTCGGTTTGAAACTGATTACAAATGCAGCGGAAGATATGGAAATGATGTTATCGTAACAAAAGGATGATTTGTCTTATTCAGAAGAAGAACTGGCCTATAGCGCCCCGAAACAAAAATGTAGAATTTTTGTTTCGGGGCATTTTTTTTTAGTGGGATAGGTAATAGTTGATTTTAGAAAAATATAAAAATCGAGTTGACATTTACAACTACTCAGTCATACAATGTACTTGTAATAGGTAATACTGAGTAGTGCTGTTTCTCAAAATATTTTCAGCAAACGATAGGTAATAGCGGTTTTTAGAAAAATTTTAAAAATCAGTTGACATTCACAACTACTTAGTCATACAATGTAGTTGTAATAAGTAATACTGAATAGTGTGGTTTTACTCAAAAGCTATTCAGTAAAAATTCGCCTTAGTACTCTGTGATACTGAATATAAGTCAGACAGAATAGGGGGTAAAGGAGGATCAGGATATGGAAAATTTAACTGAAATGTTGAAAGGTTCACTGGAAGGGTGTGTACTGGAAATCATCAGCCGCCGTGAAACGTACGGCTATGAGATTACCCGCTACCTGAATGATCTTGGGTTTACCGAAGTCGTAGAAGGGACGGTTTATACTATCCTCGTACGATTAGAAAAGAAAAAGCTTGTGAATATTGAAAAGAAACCATCAGATATGGGGCCGCCTCGTAAGTTTTATTCATTAAATGAAGCAGGCCGTCAGGAACTTGAATTGTTTTGGAAAAAATGGGATTTTGTATCTTCAAAAATTAACGTCTTGAAGTCAAACTAGCCTCATAATATAAAATGTTCCGGCTCATATTTGGAGAGTTTCTTGTTCTGCTTTATAAAAAAGGAGGAAAATAATATGTTGGAAATATTCAAAAAATTAATTGGTGATAAAAAAGAGTACAGAATGATGATGGCACGTGTTGCAGCACTACCCGAGGACTATCAATTTGTGTTTAAGAAAATTCAAAACTACATGTGGAATTTTTCGACCGGAAACGGTATGGATATGCTGCACATACAGTATGAATTAATCGATTTGTTTGAAGCTGGTGCAGCAGAAGGCAGACAAGTGCTTGACATTACTGGGGAAGACGTAGCATCTTTTGCTGACGAACTAGTGGCAAACGCTAAAACGTATGTCTCCAAGTATCGTGAAGATTTGAATGAAAGTATTATGAAGAAGTTGAGAAAAAAATAAATACAATTAGGAATACCAACTGATTAGCTGGTTACAAATGTGAATTGCCACCATCGCTATTCAGTTATATTTTTAAATCACTACTAAGTATTACAGATTATCAGTGATACTAAATAGAGGGTATAGGTAATCTATTTTGATAAAGGGGGAAAAAGTATGAGTAATGCAGCGGTTTCTGTAAAAGGATTAAAAAAATCTTTTAAAGATAAAGAAGTCTTAAAGGGAGTGGATTTTGAAGTGCAGCGTGGCGAAATTTTCGCGCTGCTAGGCTCAAATGGAGCGGGGAAAACGACAACGGTAAATATCCTTTCGACGCTAATGAAACAAGATGATGGTGAAGTAAGTATTTGTGGATTTAATATCGAACGTCAACCAGATCATGTTCGTCAAAGCATCAGTTTGACAGGGCAGTTCGCAGCTTTAGACGGCATGCTTACCGGGAGGGAAAACTTGATCATGATTGCCAAGTTACGTGGTGTCTCCAATCCTGTTCAAATCGCTGACAATTTGCTTGGAAGATTTATCCTGACGGATGCGGCTAATCAGAGGGCAGATCAGTATTCAGGCGGGATGAAGCGCCGGCTTGATATCGCGATGAGTTTGATTGGGGCGCCAGCAGTTATTTTTCTTGACGAACCAACGACTGGACTTGATCCTGAAGCGCGGATCGAAGTGTGGGATACAGTCAAGGAACTTGCTGGTGGAGGCACAACCATCTTGCTAACAACCCAGTATTTAGAGGAAGCAGAACAACTGGCAGATCGTATCGCTATTTTGCATGGCGGAAAAATTATTACGACAGGTACTCTTACTGAACTAAAAGAGATGTTCCCGCCAGCAAAAGTGAAGTATATCGAGAAGCAGCCGACATTGGAAGAAATTTTCCTTGCGATTATTGGTAAAAAGGGGGAGATGTAAATGAAAAGCAAAACAGGGGTATTACTAGGGCGCTTAATGCGTAATATTATGCGTAGTCCGGATACAATTATTACAGTAGCGATTACACCAATTATGATGATGCTATTGTTTGTCTACGTGTTTGGCGGGGCGATAAAGACAGGAACGGATAACTACGTTAATTATTTATTGCCAGGAATTTTGCTAATGGCTATCGCATCCGGTGTGGCTTACACTTCTGTGCGATTATTTACGGATGTAAAGAGTGGGCTAATGGCACGTTTTATTACGATGCCAATTAAGCGCTCATCGATATTGTGGGCTCACGTTTTAACCTCTCTTGTTGCGAATGCTCTTACTATCGTAGTGGTTATACTTGTTGCGCTCTTAATGGGCTTCCGTTCCAGTGCTAATATGCTAGAATGGCTTGCAGTAGTTGGGATACTAGGAACGTTTACGCTAGCGCTCACATGGCTAGCTATCATTCCAGGGCTGAAAGCGAAGTCTATGGAGGGAGCGACAGCGTACTCGTACCCACTAATTTTTCTACCATTTATTAGTTCAGCTTTTGTACCTACTGAAACGATGCCAAAAATTGTTCGTGCATTTGCAGAGAATCAGCCTGTAACTTCAATTGTAAATGCCATTCGTGCCCTTTTATATGAAGGGACTGTTGGCAACGATATTTGGATTGCGCTTGCTTGGTGCGTAGGAATCATGATTATCTCGTACTTTTTTGCTAGTAAAGCATTTAAACGTCAGTTAGGGTAAGTGAATTAAATCATCCGAAATTATATACGTTTTAGAAAAAGCACGGGAAGATTTTCCGTGCTTTAATAATACATTCATACTTCGCTTAATTGTAGTAGTTTTAAAGTAAATAGGAGAATAATGAATTGAATACAAATGCCATGAAATATGGTATGTAACGCTTAACTAAAATAACTTGAAAATAAACAGAATATTCTATATAAATATAGAGGTCATAGTTGTGATGTGTTATATTTATACTTATAAGGTATATAATGTATAAATTAATTGTTTAGGGGATGGAAAAGGGAGAGATTCAAATGAAATGGTATTTATATGCTCTCAAAAACTATGCCAAATTTAGTGGGAGAGCAACGAGAAAAGAGTACTGGATTTTTACTTTAGTTAATAAGGTTACGTTTTGGTCATTAATATATTTTGCCTCATATTCTCCGTCTGTCTTCTATTTAAGAGCCAATATTACTTTGCTATATATAGCAATTTTTATCGTTCCTACTCTGGCAGTGGAAGCTCGTCGATTACATGATAGTGGAAAAACCGGATGGTGGCAGCTATTAAATTTGGTGCCATTTGGAGGAGCGGTTCTACTTGTGTTTTGTATCATTGAAAGTGACGAAGGCGAGAATAAGTATGGACCAAATCCACATTCAAATCTGAAACAAGCAATTTAATGTATGTATAGTAAACTCTAATATAAAAAGGTGTGAACTAAAAGCTAGTTCACACCTTTTTATTGTATTATTCTTAGAAGCTTCGTTCAGCTTTGATAGCAAATACAATGTTTTCCCTAGGAATTTAAAATTATGGACAACTGGTAACGAATTAAATTCAATATTTTGAGGTGTAACCGATCGCTGCTTATGGTGAATATAAACATAACCTCTCTTGGAAATCGTTTAATACTTCTTCGGGCATTTCCTTGATTGTAAGATCTTTCCCTAAGAAAAGTAGCCAATTTGTCATCTCTGTCACTTCATCGGAATTGTGAACATCGATAAATGTTTTTAAAATGGCTGTAGTTTGGTAAGGGTTTGTATAAGAAATTGAAACTTTGAAAGGGTGGTATTTTTTGAACTGGGCTATTGCTTTTGGGCCAAGTTCAAGTACAAGGTTCATTACCTCGTCCTTTTTATTGAGTTTTTCTAAAATCTTTTTCGTATTTAACCTCTTTTTCGTTGTGTACGGTTCGATATTAATGAGGTCATCGACAGGAAACATCAGCTTCTTTTCTTCTTTTAAGTCAAATCCTTCAATGATCCAATGGCTTTTTTCTTGATAAAGGTGTAATAGGTAAATTGGATAAGACTTGATTTTTTCTTCTTTGACAGTAATCAATAAATGTCTATCCAAAAGAAGGATTTGAATGAGTTTTTCTAACATAGGGTGGGGGAGGTCAGAAAGCTCAAGTAAATCGGGATTATGAGGGTTAGTCCCTTCAAAAAGCAAGAGTTGATTTAAAAGAACAAGGTCATCTTGCTGAGTTTCGGAGATGAGTCCTAGTAGTTTTTCGGCTAAAGACTGGCGACTTTTTAAATAGGGAAGTTGTTGATTTCTTGTAGCCATAAAGGCAATAAAAAGAGCTTTCACTTCATTATCAGTAAAGTGAACAACGGGCAGGATAGAGTTATGCATAACAAAATATCCACCAGTTCTCCCAACTTCAGCAACAAGTGGCATGCCCATAGCTTCAATTTCTCTAATGTCTCTAATAGCTGTCGATCGTGATATGTTAAATTCTCGTATGATTTCAGTAATTGTAAAGTGGGAGCGATTGTTGATATAACGCATGATTGTATTAATACGTTCAACTTTTTTCATTGGAGTCTCCTAAACAGTATCATTTTTTGACATGATTTAAAGATATTATAAACTTATCAGATGAAAAGATAAATCATTTGATTCATTTTAAAAGAAGGAAGGTTTTGAATATGAAAAATTATACGATTGAAGAAAAAGATAGCTTTATTGTGTTAGGTATTGGAACTGAAATTAAGAGTGACTATACAGACTTTGCTGGAATCAATAAAGAAAAGGAAGACTTTTGGTCGGCTGTTAAAGAAGATGGAAGGCTGGATACTTTAAAGGCTCTAGCTACAAATGAATACATTTTTTCTGTGAGTGAAGCGGTGAATAACAAGATGATGTATTATGCTGGTGTTATGACAGAGGCACAAATAGAAGAAGCATCTAGAGTAATCCAGTTTCCGAAGGGAGAATACTTAGTAGTGAAAGGGGAAGACAAAACGGCTGAAGAGCTAAGCAATAAGCTGACTGACATTGCCTTCGGTCAAGTTTTACCAGATGCAAAAGATTTTGCCTATGTTGGTGGGCCGAATACAACGGTTGAGATGGGACAGAGAGACGGCTTAGTATTTGGTGAAATGTGGATTCCAGTTGTTAGGAAGTAAAGTGATAAAAGGTACCAATATGGAAAGTAGAGGCTAACAATATTGAATTGTTGGCCTTTTTGACATAAATAAATTATTCATATGCTACTACACATTATGTTCTGATAAAATGGAATAAAAGGAAATTAATGTAAGTTGGTGGCGATTTGAATAAAAAAAGGATATTTGAGCTATTCATAGTAGCGTTTATTTTTCTATTCCTTCATGTAAGCACATATACCAATGAAAAATTTAACGATAAATTGGGATCCTTTACTTTCATTGTGCTACTTCCTATGCTTTCTATTTACAGCGTATTTATAGAAAAGTATTTTGATGATATACAAAAGTGGATTCGAAATATCACATTTTGTTTTGCTTTGTTAGTAGTAGTTTTAGTAGCTCTATGGATAGGATATTTTTAGAACCTTACTTCAGGGACAGTTCATTTAGTGCCCAATATTTTGTCTATCTATAGGAAAAGGGAACTAGGTAATTCTTTAAACGGAGACACCAAAGTGGATATTCTTTTAAATAAAAAGGCTTTCTTTTGTACAATATAGGATAAAAAGGAGAGGTATGTGAAAAAGAGATTGGTAGTATGCATAATATACAGCGTCCCAAAAGCTACATTTGCTAAAAACTAATCCCCCTCTCATAAGCAGTAAATACTTTTTATGAGAGGGGTTTATTCAATTTAAGCCTATAAAAATTGAATGAAAGCAATGCAAGTTCTCACTTATTTAGAATAAGAGAAAAGGTGATGTTTTATTTATTCAATAAAATACTGATGGTGTATATTATCGTTAGATACTCGACTTGCCATAATAGCGCCCTCCATTGAAGATGCAAGAAAAGAAGCGAGCGATATAATGTCTATATCTTCTTTAAGCTCTTGTTTCTCTATTCCTTCTTTTATGAGAGAAGCCATTAACATTACTGTATCATCATAACCTTTTGCTGCTGCTTTTTGTAATTCTGGGAATACTCCAGTACTTTCAATTGCGCTATTAAGCAATGGACAGCCTCCAGCAATAGGGGGATTATTAGCTGCATTTTGATATACAAGGAAAATTGCAAGAATTTTATCGATTGCTGTCTTTTTATTTTCCATTGCTTTATGAAAAGGAAATAATCAAAAATACGCACATAAGACATATTATGATAATCAAGAAAGATAACAATAGAAAAAATCGGCAGGAAATAATGAGAATAGCAGATTTTCTTATATATAATGAGAGCTCAACTTAATTTAATAAATATTTTTTATAAAAAATATTTTTGACCCCCATAAAACTTTGTATTCCTCCGAATATGTATAGTGAAGAAAATTAATAGAAGAAAAATGATTATGAAAGAATATTGAAGTGTTAATAAAATTACTAGATTAAGTGGGCATCCGAAATAAAAGGATGGAATTACCAATGATATAAAGAAGAGTTATTCAAGGATTGCAGATAAAATAGAAAAAGAGTAAGCAAAACAAGCGGAAGAAAATAAGAACGTACATTAAAATATAGGTTTAACTATAGTGCCGAGAGAAAAGAGAAATCATTAGGAAAACGGTGAAAAAAGTTAGTCTCGAAAAATATAAGTAACAGCAAGAAGACAAACCAAAAGAAAAGTACTAACAAAATGTGGTTGAATGGTCACTTGTTTAGTGACCATTTTTCTATGTGAAGGAGGCTGGGAGATTACAAGTGTTGAGTTTAGTAATGAAGATCTTAAGAAAACCAAAAATAGAAGATATCGTATATAACATACAAAATAACGAAGAAGATAAAGAAGCTTTTATCGTGCAGTATCAGCCGTTTATTAGAAAATCAATCTCGTCTGTCTGCCGCAGATATATTACAGAACAGGATGATGAATATAGTATTGGATTGTTTGCGTTTAATGAAGCAATTGAACAGTATTCATATAAAAAGGGGAAATCTTTTCTAGCGTTTGCTGATCTTCTTATAAAAAGAGATGTAATTGACTATATACGCAAGGAGTCTAAGCATAACCTTGTCTTTTTAAAAGAAGATGAGCAAGAGGAAATGTTAGAAATGCAAGTATCACTTACGGAGTATATGAAAGAGATGGAAAATAGTAACCGTAAGGAGGAAATTCTTCATTTTCAAAGTGTGTTAGCTGAGTTTAAAATCACATTTTCAGAGCTTGCTAAAGAATCCCCTAAGCATCGTGATACGCGTGAGCACTTAATAGAAATTGTGAAGATTATTATAAAAGAAGAAGAAATGATGGAGGAGCTGTTCCGAAAGAAAAAGTTACCGCTTAAACATATTGAACCGCGTGTTAGGGTAAGTCGTAAAACGTTGGAGCGGCATAGAAAATATATCATTGCAATGTGTATTATCTTCGTAAACAACTATACATACATTCTTGATTATATAAGGGGAGGGAAGCATGATGAATAAAGGAATTGTGATGGATATAAAAAAACATAGCGTAGTTGTTTTAACACCAAATGGAGAGTTTATTACGTGTAAAAGAAAAGGGGATTCTTGCGTGATTGGAGAGGAAATCTCGTTTGAAGAACAAGAACAAAAAGCATCGCGTTTTTCAATCCCTTATTTCTTAAAGCCGGCATCATTACTCGTTGCTTGTTTTCTATGTGCGCTGTTATTTTTCTACAACCAACCGGAAGAAAAAGTATTTGCTTACGTCTCAGTTGACATTAATCCAAGTTTAGAGGTGAGCGTAACGAAGGATCTTCGCGTTATAGATTTACAAGCTTGTAATGATGATGGAAGGCGTATTTTAAAAGAATTGCAGCAATGGGAAAATAAACAATTGCAAGAAGTGATACGTACAATTATAAAGCAGAGTCAAGATGATAAGTATTTAACGAATGATAAGCAAGTTATGCTAACCGCTATTGCAAAGGATAAGTCGCTAGAATCACAGTTGGAAAAGGCAATGAAAGAATTAAAGAAAGAGTATGAGCTAAAACATATTACAGTCGAATATCAAAGTAGCACGATGCAAGTACGAGAGAATGCTAGAAAAGCTGGAATTGGCACAGGTGTCTATATAAAGCAAGAGAACGAGAAGAACAAATCGCTTACTCCACCTGCCACGCCGTCTAATCCGGTGGAAAACGAAGAAGAGGTGCAATCACAGCCGGAGTCATCTCCTGATGTATCACCAGATTTGTCTCCTGTAAAAGACAAAAAATATGAGAAGCCACAACATCAAGAACAAAAGAAAACAGAGGAACAGCCATCTAGGCAAATAAAAGAAAATAATGAACAACAGCAAGGAAATAACGGAAGAGGATCTCAGCAAGAAAATAGAGGATCCCAACAAGGAAATAATGGAAATCAGCAAGGTAACAACGGAAGAGGGCCTCAACAAGGGAATAATGGGAATGAGCAAGGTAACAACGGAAGAGGATCCCAACAAGGAAATAATGAGAATCAGCAAGGTAACAATGGAAGAGGATCCCAACAGGGGAATAATGGGAATGAGCAAGGTAACAACGGAAGAGGATCCCAACAAGGGAATAATGGGAATGAGCAAGGTAACAACGGAAGAGGATCCCAACAAGGGAATAATGGGAATGAGCAAGGTAACAACGGAAGAGGATCCCAACAAGGGAATAATGGAAATCAGCAAGGTAACAACGGAAGAGGATCTCAACAAGGGAATAATGGGAATGAGCAAGGTAACAACGGAAGAGGGTCCCAGAAAGAAAATAATGGGAACGAGCAAGGAAACAATGGAAGAGGATCTCAACAAGAGAATAGGGGCCACCAACAAGGAAATGAAAAGAAGAATCAATAGAATATGGAAGTGAGAGATTCAATCCAAAGCTAAAAGGAGTTATCTCGCTATTGTGAGCAGTAAAAACTCCCATCTCAAAATTTGGCTGAGGCAAAGAAGTTAGATGGGAGTTGGGCTGCTTATAAATGTTCGATTGATGAGGCTGATTAAAGTTTCACTTTATTATTCTATAGTTCTATTAAGAAGGAGTATGTGAAAAATATAATGAAGAAAAACATTCAACAAGAGAAAGATAAATCAAAACCTGTTTTTTATGATCCGAAAGGAAGGAGAAACATAGCTTTTATCTCGTTTCTATGTTTCTCTATAGTTAGCATAAGTATTGTATTTTATTTTTTCTTTCAAAGTATTTTTTCAACACCAGAAATTCCAAATATGAATCCTACTATAAAACAAGATACGAAACTTGTACCAATTAATCAAAAACTTAGTGAGGAGCAGTTAAAGAAGGAAGAATTCAAGCCAAATACCGAAATGAAGGATAATAAAAATTTGGTGAATTCGATGAACGATAGTAAACAACGTAAAGAAGTGTATGGTTTTTATGTAAATTGGGATGAAAATAGTACAGCGTCTTTAAAAGAAAATATCGATTCATTAACCACGTTAGTACCAGAATGGTATCATTTAAAAGAAGATTTAACGATTAGAAGTGAGATAAAACCAGAGATTGTAAAACTAGCTCAAAAAAATCATGTGAAAATTATGCCGTTACTTACTAACTATACAGAAAAAGCTTCTGGCCCTGATAGTGATCTTATCCATAAGTTACTGAATTCGCCGAATGATGTGAAGACGAAATTTATTAATGATTTAGTAAGCGAAGTTAAAAAGAATCAGTTTTCAGGTATTAATATTGACTTTGAGGCCGTACCTGAAAGCGATAGAGAAAACTTAACAAATTTCATGAAAGAACTTACTACGACCTTTCATAAACATGATTTGCTCGTCACACAAGATGTTCCAGCTAATGATAAGGCTTTTGATTATGGTGCGTTAGCAAAAGTAATAGATCGAATGATTGTAATGATGTACGATGAGCATTATGGAGCGGGGGAACCAGGCCCAATTGCTTCAAATAAATGGTTTCAATATACATTAAAAGAACTGAATATTCCGTCTAATAAACTTATAGTTGCTTTCGGTAACTATGGATATGATTGGGAAATAAATAGTAAAAAACCTGCGAAGTCTTTAACTTTTTCAGAAGTTATGGCAATGGCTCATGATTCCAATATGAAAATTCAATGGGATAACATGAGTGGAAATCCTTATTTTAGATATAAAACAGGAGAGAAAGAACATACTGCTTGGTTCTTAGATAGTGTTACTCTCTATAATCAAGTGAAAATCGCAATGGACAACAATGCAAAGGGGTTTGCGTTATGGAGATTAGGAGCAGAAGACCCTACAATATGGAAAGTTTTAAAAAATCCGATTGAGGCACAAAAAAATCCTAATGCATTACATAAAATTACTAGTTTAGATGAAGTGAATTATGCTGGCCAAGGTGAAATTTTGCAGATTGAGAATGAAAGAAAAAATGGGGTGAGAGATTTCAAAGTAGGAAAAGATGGGTATCTTACAGATGAAGTATATGAATCCTTACCATCTGCATACGAAGTGCAACAACATGGAAAACCAAAAGGAAAACAAGTAGTATTAACATTTGATGATGGACCAAATCCGAAATATACACCGGAAATTTTAGATATATTGAAAGAGAATAAAATAAAAGCTGCTTTTTTTGTACTTGGTGAAAACGCGCAACTACATCCTAATATTGTGAAAAGAATATACGATGAAGGTCATGAAATTGGCAATCATACTTTCAAGCATCCTAACGTCGCTGATACGTCTTTACTACGAACAAAATTAGAGCTTAATACGACGCAACGTTTAATTCAAGAAATAACTGGACATTCTACGGTTTTATTTAGACCACCATATGAAGCGGATGCTAACCCAGATTCATCAAATGAAATATTGCCTATTTTGCGTGCACAAAATATGAACTATACAATGGTGGGGGAAAAAGTTGATCCTGAAGACTGGGCAACACCATCAACAAATGAATTAGTAAAGCGTACTCTTACTCCCATTTATAAGGGAGAGGGAAATATTGTTCTTCTCCATGATGCAGGAGGGAATCGTACCCATACAGTAGAGGCGTTGCCGATCATTATTAAAGACCTTAAAAAGCATGGATATAGTTTTGTAACAATTTCAGATTTAATGAATAAAGAACGAGATGAAATTATGCCTCCTGTTTCTTCTGAAGGGAAGCAATATTTACTTTACAATAAAGCTGTTTTTTCAGG
This sequence comes from Bacillus paramycoides, assembly GCF_038971285.1. NCBI lineage: Bacteria > Bacillati > Bacillota > Bacilli > Caryophanales > Bacillaceae > Bacillus > Bacillus paramycoides. Next base: position 3,276,263 of record NZ_CP152427.1, on the reverse strand, counting down.
GGCGGGATACTTTAAACATATATTAACAACTATTTTTTATATTGCTATTGGATTAGGTATTTTTCGATTCTTATTCTTAATTTATTTTGCATGGAAGCAGAAAAGAAAAACGCTATCTCGCTATATTAATGTGTCCTATCAACCTTTTGTTAGTGTTGTCATAGCAGCATATAATGAAGAAAAGGTGATAGCTAAGACAATTCGCTCAATTTTGGATAGTAAGTATGGAGAATTTGAAGTTATTGTTGTGGATGACGGATCGACAGATGGTACGTCAAAAGTAATGCAAGAAACATTTTATAAACACCCTAAAGTTCGTTTCATTCAGAAAGAAAACGGCGGGAAATCATCGGCAATGAACCTAGGGTTTCAACAATCGCGAGGAGAGATCATTGTCACTTTAGATGCGGATACTATTATTGCGCAAGACGCTATTTCTCTCATGATTAGACACTTTGAAGATCAGAATGTAGCGGCAGTTTCAGGTAATGTCAAAGTGGGGAATAGACGAAACTTGTTAACTACTTGGCAACATGTTGAGTATATTACAGGGTTTAATTTAGAACGTAGAGCTTTTGATGAGTTAAATTGTATTACAGTAGTTCCAGGAGCTATTGGGGCATGGCGTAAAAAGAATGTAGTTGAATCTGGATATTTAAGTAAGGATACGTTAGCAGAAGATACGGATCTTACTATTACATTTTTACGTCAAGGATATAAAATTGTATATGAAGAAAAGGCCTATGCTTTTACGGAATCACCTGAAGATGTGAAAAGTCTCATTAAACAGCGATATCGTTGGTCATATGGTACACTCCAATGTCTTTGGAAACATCGAAAAGCAGTGTTTCATACAAAACATAAAACGTTAGGATTTATTGCATTGCCTAACATGTGGTTATTCCAATATGTTCTGCAATTCATTGCTCCTTTAGCAGATATATTAATGATTATGGGGCTGTTTAGTAGCAATCCGCTAAAAGTGTTAGGGTTTTACCTTGTATTCTTTTTATTGGACCTTCTCGCGTCTCTCTTTGCATTTAAATTAGAGGAAGAGAATCCGAAACCACTAGCATGGTTAATTTTACAACGCTTTATTTATCGTCAATTTATGACTTATGTTGTCATTAAATCTATATTCTCATCTATTCGAGGAGTAGCGGTAGGATGGAATAAATTAAAGAGAATGGGGAGTGTTCAGCATTCCACGGAACATAAGGAGGCATCTTAAGAGGGCGGGTTACCTGCTCTCTTTTTTCATTGGTTTTAGTAAGTAATATGTAATATAAAGCCTTCGCTTCCATAACGAAATTCCTAATCATTACTGATAGTGAGACATTATGTTAAGATACTCCTTTAGTTTCGGGAAAAAGTTTTTTTATCTTTTTTTAAAATGACGGACATAAAATCATATATACCTTCGAATTATATATATGGATATCAATAATATTTATATAAAAGGGGAGTAAGAAATATGAAAGCAAATAAAGAAATGTACGTAGAAATCACTGAAGTGTTAAAGGTATTGGCACATCCTGTCCGTTTATCTTTAGTAGAAATAATGCTTACAAAAGGCCCTACTAACGTAACAACAATGTATGAAACATTACAAATGCCTCAAAGTACAATTAGTCAACATTTATCTAAACTAAAAGCTACTAAAATGGTTACAGGTACTCGGAAAGGATTAGAAATTTATTATGAAGTAACGGATAGTCGTACAAAGGCAATTTTATCAAGTTTGTTGTAACGCTGACTGTCTAGACTTCAAAATTAAGAAGAGGATACGAAAGCAATTCTATGGAGAGAATTTTTAAGGTTTTTACAAAAGTGAAGATCTGAAGCAAAGTCCCTTAATAAATAAAATAGTTGTTTGAATATATGGTATAAAATGGAATTTTTATACCATATTCCTTATATATGTAATAGAAGGAAGAATGTTTTGATTTCAATCTATACGCTATCTTTATAATTATTAATTACCTTAAACACTTGAGAAAATAATAATAGGTTTGGAGTAAAAGTAAGTCCATCCAAGCTTAATTCCTAAGTGGAAAAATCAACATGCTCACTATAAAAATAATCATAGCTAAAATCCCCTGCACCCTCGGTTTTTTAAAATTACTTGTTACCTCATTTATTAAAAAAACAATTAAGGACCTATTGAGTGATAATAAATTGTTCAGTTAAAGGTCCATTTTGTGGAATGTAAGGAAAGGTCTGAATTTCAATAGACACCTGGATTCGCATACTGATAGAATAAGCAGAAATATAATAAAGGTGGAATGGAATTGAGAAAAAGGTTAGGATGCTTACACGCCCATTATTCAAATATAGAATATATAGAAAATGCACTTACCTCATTTAACATTGAATTAATCCATTTTGTTGACCCAGCATTAATGTATCAGGTTACATCAAATGAAAAATTCCAAGAATCAGATGCTCAATATAAAGTTAAAGAGCAAATAGAATGGATTGCTCAATGTAATGTTGATGCTATCCTTATTACTTGTACAAATTATATTGCAATTTTACATGAAGACCAACTTTCAATATCAGTGCCAATCATTAAAATTGATGTACCGTTCTTTGATTACATATGCAATATACAGCAACCTCAGACAATTATTTTTACAAATCCTGCAACTGTTGAAGGTACAGTAGAACGCCTTAAACATCATGCTAATAGCCGTCAAAAATCTTTAGATTTAGAGGTTATTGTCATAAATAGTGTTTTTGAATTGATAATGAAAGGACTAAAAGAAGAATACAACCAAGAAATTACAAAGTTCTTAAATCAAATCATTAAAGATGAAAAGAAAGTTATCTCTGTTGCTCAATTATCTATGGTTGATGCAACTAAGCAAGTTGAGTATAAAACAGCTAAGACTATTATTAATCCATTGAATACATTAGTATCTTATATTGTAAATAAATTAAAATTAGAGAAGAAAAATCAGTGATAAACTGTTGTGTTCTTCTTTAGCTAAAGGGTGCAATTGTTGAGTGGCAGAGAAAGGAAATAATCAAAAATCCTCTTTTTAAAATTTGGGAACTTGAACAAATTGGATTAATAAAATAGCATCCTTATTTAAGTAGTAAGGATAAAATAATCATTTACAATTTAAAAAAAGACGTATGATTAATTTAGAGTTTTTATTATACCGCCCCCTAATTTTCTATGCCTAATTGAAATTAGGGGGTTTTTTAGGTAATCCTAACTTATTTAATTTATATTCTAAAAGAAGTACCACAAAAATCAAAGAAGAATTTGCGAGATTACTTTTAAAATCAGTAACATGAAAACATCCAAAGTACAAATAGGGATTGAAAGTGATTATTTTTAAATATCAAAAATTTAAGGGAATAGTTATAGTTGGGTAATATTGATACAAATTAAAATAGAAAAGATATGGAAGTTCATCTATAGATCTAATACTAAAGGGAAAATAACTGAAATATAAATGTAATTGAAAGGAGTGGAGTAACAATGGAGGTAAGCTTTTTTTTAGGATTTTTTTGGGGATGGGTAACGGTTATCATCACAGGAATACTTTTTGTGCGACCATCTGTACTACGTGAACTGAAAAAATTAGTGGTAGAAGACAGGGGATTTGGAATTATGTATGGATTTTTATCAATTTTCCTAGGTTTAGGTACTGTTATCCTACATAATGTTTGGGCCTTTAATTGGCAGGGACTCATTACACTTACTGCATGGCTCGCACTATTAAAAGGAATTTATGTAATTGCATATCCTGAACCATCCAAGAAAACTGATTTTGAAGTAAGGGTGCTATCTACTCGTATAGTGCTTGCTATCCTTGGTATTTTATCTTTATGGATGCTTATAATACTTTATATGAAATAGAAACAAATATTTTTGATTATAAGAGTGTAGGTGGGAGTTTTCTATAGTCCATCGGAGTGAAATTTTATAGTTAACTGTAAGTTTAGTATTTTTCCCTTGTAGACATGTTTTTATAAATAGTGAGATGGGCAAAACGAAAAGAATCCTAAATAAATAGGATTCTTTTCGTTTTATAAAAGTGAATTTATCTTGTATCACTAATATAATTGATAATCATTTTTCTGGACTATTCGCAGTTATCTACCTTGTTATACTCAATGTCGGCTATGTGACCATCTGGTCGAATCAAAATGGTATCTATATTTTTCAACTCGGAATCTTGTATTTCTCCTACAACTACCTTTATGTGCGAATCAATATTCATTTTATTTATCTTATCTATATAAGAAGGGTGTATTAATAAAATAAAGTTACCATCTTTCATTAATTCAAAGAGTTTATAATTTTTCTTATTTAGAGAAGAAATAGTGAGGTTTGTACATCTTTTTCCTATCAATGGATGTCTTTCTGTATCGTGCATCGATGAATACATTACCCCTAAGCCGCTTACTCTTTCAGATAAATCGTGATTTATCTCGGGATATGTAAGTAAGTGCGAAAATAAATCCCTTAATTCCATTCCTGCGTTTGAAAAGTTTATCATTAATTGTTCTTGCGCTTGTACTTCCTTGAAAAATTGTTTTCCCACAGCATGTCTTTCAATATGATAACTTTCTAATAGACTTTCATATTTATTTTGTTTTATTGCGAGTCCTAATTTCCAGCCTATATTAAAAGCATCTTGTAGACCTACATTCAAACCTTGTCCTCCAGCAGGGAAATGAATATGTGCTGCATCCCCTGCTAAGAATACACGCTTATGTTGATAAGTATTTGCTAGTTTGGTTGCATTGCCAAAGCGAGAAAGCCATATTGCGTTCTTAATTTGAAGATGTTCACCTGTAATACTATAAATACTATCTATAAACTCTTTTTCTGTAACAGCAACATGAACGGGTATCGTCTGATTCTTAGGATCAACAATTGCAAAACGAAATACATCAGGTGCAATAGGTACCATCATTAATATCCCATTTATATTAGAAGTAGATAAAAATGGAGTATCTGGTATATCTTCTAAAATAACATCACCTAATATAGCAGTAGTTGTTGTGTTTGTTCCACTAAACGGTATATTTGATAATTCACGAACTATACTTCTTGCTCCATCAGCTCCTATTACATATGGAACTTCTATTTTATATATTGTTTCTCTTTGTTTTATTTCTAGTTGTACGAATGTTTCATATTGTTTTAAGTCTTTCAGAGTATGCCCGCGTTTAATGACTACACCTAATTCTAATGCACGTTTTTCTAATATTTCTTCTGTAATAGATTGGGGAATAAAAAGTGTATACGGAAAATCAGTATTTAAATTTTTAAAGTTTAATCTTGTATCTAAGGCAGCAAAATGACTTGTATTTAATTTCTTGCCTCTAGCTAAAAATCGATCTGCAATACCTCTCATAGCCATCAATTCTAAGGAGCGGGGGTGTAGTGTGAGTGCTCTAGAATTTCGTACCCGGTCTAATCTTCTCTCTAAAACAACAACTTTTACGCCTTGGATAGCTAATTCACATGCTGTCATAAGTCCAACTGGACCACCACCAACTATCGCTACATCATAATAATTGTCCATATCATGCCCTCCATTTATTTAATTGTTTAAGAGCTAATGTAAAAAATGTAAATAGATTTATAAATGCTATCTATTGTACATATATAATTATACTTCATTTTAGTTTCCTTGGAAACTAAAATGAAGTTTCTAGGAGAAGTCTACATAGTAAGTGTGTAGTTAAAGCTATATAGCGTGTCTGCAGCAGTAGTCATTGGGGAGCATTGATATGTAATGGCATTTGCATTAACGGCTACAGATTCTTCTACTTGTGCTATTTTTGCTAAAAATGCTACTGCTGTAGTTCCATGTGGGAGTTGTAAAGGTCTTTCCGCTATTCGTAGTTTTAATGAAGTAGTAGTGGTTTTAACTCGACTTCAAATAATTCGCTTTCAATTTCAGTAAGTGCATACATCGATACAGGATGTGGAGAGGTATTAGATAAGACTTGTGATGAAAGAAGTTCTCCTGATGACGAGTAAAATGTAACAAACACTTGTGAAAATGGAGGGACCATAATGATTACACGGTCAGTTTTTTGTAACGTATTAACCAACTCCAAAATAATATATTTTTATAAAAATCAAAAAACAATAGATAAATATAAAGATATTATTATGGGTACTTTTCCGATAGTGAATTAAGAAAATTAATAAACTCTTTATTTTATTGTAAATAATTTAAGAGCACACAAATATGCGTGCTCTTAGAATAGAAAGGTAGTTTTCTATGAGTAGGGAGTCCCCATATAATAAAATATGCTTGTCCAATTTAAATGTGAGAAGTTTTTTATAAAAATGCTATTTGGTAAGTCTATGTGAAAAATCACCTTGTACAGGAACTCTTTGCAAAGTATTTTGTCTGCAGTCATGATTATTAAAGTTGATGAGAGCTGTTATTCGGCTAATAAAACCACATCTCAAATTGTTGACTATATGTCTAACAACTAGGATGCGGTTCAATTAATAAAAAGTATAGGATACTTTTGTTATAAAGAGTATTTATAGATGAATGTTATTGTTTTTTACTTCTGAAAGATTTGAGGTTCTAAATTACAAGTTGTTGGAGTCCCTCTACTATAACATTTCAATAGAAATATTGAACTACTAATATGAATGTATCAGATTTAATAAAGACGGTAATGTTCTTTTAGTCATGTAATCTTTTCATTTGATGATCTTTTCCCCATTCACATAGTTCATCCATAATTTGCATTAAAGATTTCCCGTATTCGCTTATTGTGTACTCAACCTTTGGTGGTACTTCTTGATATACAGTACGATGGATAATCCCATCAGCTTCAAGTTGCCGAAGTTGTTGTGTAAGAACTTTTTGCGTAATGTTTGGGATTTCTCGTCGGATTTCATTTGTTCGCATTTTTCCATCCATCAACACACATAAAATATGAACTTTCCATTTTCCGCCGATTACATCGAGTGTCGTTGCAATTGGGCAGTCTTCATTTTGATTCATATAACACCTCCACAGGTACTTTAAGGTTCCTATAGCACTTTAAAGTACGTACTTTTCAATTATATGTGACTCACTCATACTAATACGTAAAGGATTGAATAATTAAAAAAGGGGATGGAAGATGATGAGAACACTTGTAATTGTAGCACACCCTGATATTGAAAAATCAAAAATTAATAAAAGATGGATTGAAGAACTTGAAAAACATTCGGATGAAATAACGGTGCATGAATTATATAAAGTAGCACCAAATTGGGAGTTTAATATTGAAGAAGAGCAAAAGCTGTTAGTAGAACACGACCGATATATATTTCAATTTCCGCTTTATTGGTACAGTTCACCACCATTATTGAAAAAATGGTTTGACGATGTGTTAACATATGGATTTGCGTACGGATCAAAAGGAGATAAAGTGAAGGGGAAAGAGTTTGGTGTAGCTATTTCTATAGGTGGATTAGAAAAAGACTATGAAAATAGTGGAATCACGATGGATGAGTTAACAAAACCATTTCAAGCTACGTGCTTATATACAGATATGAAATTTATACCTTCGTTTTATTTATATGGTGCTGAATATAAATTAAGTGATGAAGAGATTGATAAAAGCGCACCGGAGTATGTACGATATGTGATGAATAAGGAGTATTCTAATATATAAGAGGAAACAGCCATTTACTTGTTAAGTAGATGGCTATTTTTATAAAATTTATATTCACTAAGTGTAATCTTTAGTAAATTAATAGTTAATATGGTAAAATAAAAAAACTAACATATATAAAGGGGAGTTTTACTTGAGAACGATGCAAAAATTATTACAAAAAAGAGCAATGCAATCACCAAATTTGGAAGCGCTTGTGGGGGGAGAGAAAAGGTATTCGTTTCAGCAGTATAATGAACGAGTAAATCAGCTTGCACACTATTTGTTACAAAGCGGTGTACAAAGAGGAGATCGTATTGGAATACTATGCAAAAATAATCATCCGTTTCCAAGCGTTATGATGACAAGTTTAAAAATTGGAGCGGTATGTATTCCACTAAATCATCAGCTTACTGCTTATGAATTAGAAACGATTATAAAAGAAGCGAAATTAAAAGTGTTAGTTATTGATGAAGAATTTCATGAAGCTTTAAAGATTGATGCTGTTAAAGAAATTCCTTATGTAATGAAAACGACAAAAGAAGGCTTTGGTTCATTTGAGTTAACATTACAAGAACAGCCAAGTACAGAGCCGAACGTAGAAGTTCATGAAGATGATGATGCGATTTACTTATTTACTTCAGGAACGACTGGGCAGGCGAAGGCGTGTGTCATTGGACATAAGAACTTACATCATTATTTTGCTGAGATTGCAGGACAAAGAGAAATTCCAGCAGGTGAACGCTTTTTATCCGTGCATCCATTGTTCCATATGAGTGGCGTGCTTTCTATTTTAAATTGCATTTATCATGGCGTTACGATGATTTTCTTAGCTGATTCGAATCCTACTCTCATTTGGGATAAGATTGAAGAAGAGAAAATTACGACGATGCTTGCGTTTCCAGCTGTTTATAGCTACATGCTTGATGAGCTAAATAAAAAGGAACGAAACATTTCAACTTTTAAAGTAGCGCAAAGCGGTGGTACAAAAGTGCCAGAAACACTTATTCAAAAATATATGGAAAAAGGAATATATATGGTGCAAGGCTATGGGAGTACAGAAGGTTGGGTTGTCACTTCATGGCATCCAATGATGGGAAAAGAAAAGATGTCTTCTGTAGGAAAAACTTTGAAACATGTAGAACTGAAAATTGTTCATCCAGAAACAGGTGATGAACTAACAACAAATGAAGTTGGCGAGATTCATGTAAAAAGTCCATACATGTTTAAAGGGTATTGGAATAATGAAAAGGCGACGAAGAAGGTAGTAAAAGATAGTTGGTTTAACATGGGCGATGCTGGCATGATAGATGATGACGGATTCCTGCATATTATGGGAAGATATAAAGACGTTATCATACGCGGTGGTGACAACGTATATCCAGATCAAGTAGAAGATGTCATTCATGAAATACATGGTGTTTTAGAAGTTGCAGTAGTTGGGGTTCCGGATGACTTTTGGGGTGAGGTTCCGACAGCGTATATTGTAAAAGATATGCAAACGTCCTTAACAGAAGAAGAAATTATACAACACTGTAAAGAAAAATTAGCAAGTTATAAAATACCAGAAGTTGTATTTATGGAAGAATTACCGAAAAATGCTTTAGGGAAAGTGTTGAAGAGGGAATTAAGAGAAGGTGTACTTGTAAAATAAAAAGCGATTAGATGATGAGGAATCCAGTTATGCAGTGAGCATGACTGGATTTTTTGTTTGTAAAGAACATAATAATTTACTAGATTTTGTATTTCTTGTAAGATAATAAAGAATATTCAATCATTAATTAAAGGAAGAGATATAAATGAAGCTGCCGCTATTACAAATAGAGACAGAGAGACTTATGATCCGTCCGTTCCAAAATGATGATTATGAAAGTTGGTTCGATGGATTTCATAAGAGACTACCATCGCAGTATAAATATGACGATGGCTATCAAGTTATGGCATCCTCAACGAAAGAATGGTTCACGGAATGGATTAGAGGGTTTGATGAAGCAGCACATCGAGATGAGATGTATGTATTAGGTGTTTTTCGTAAAGAAGACGGGGCTAATATTGGAAAGCTAGAGCTTATAAAAATTTTACGTATGGATTATCAGTGGGCGATGATGGGGTATTCCATACATAATCAATACTGGAAAAATGGATATGGCATGGAAAGTGTGAAAGCCGCATTATCGTTATTTTTTAATGGTCTTCATTTTCATAGAATTGAATTACATATACGTGTTGATAATGAGCCATCCATTCGTCTTGCGGAACGAGCAGGTTTTTCTTTTGAATGCAAGAGAGAGGCGTTTTCTTTAGAGAATGGTAAGTGGATGGATTTTCTTATTTATTATAAAAATAATGAAACGAACAAATAGGGGACTAAAAAATGAAGAACATAAACGTATTTCATTATGACGCATTCACGAATAAACCGCATATGGGGAATCCCGCAGGTGTTGTATTAGAGGCGGATGGATTAACGGAAGGGGAAATGCAGCGTATTGCTGAAAAAGTTGGGTTTAATGAAACATCCTTTGTTCTTTCTTCAAAAGAAGCAGATATAAAGATTCGCTATTTTACTCCCGGTCATGAAATGGATTTATGTGGTCATGCGACAGTAGGGACTATATATGCACTTCATGAAAGGGGATTATTAGAAGGGAATCATAATTTAACAATTGAAACGAAGGCAGGGATTTTGCCGATACATATAGATGCGAATGAAAGTGGAGAAACTTTTATTAAAATGAGGCAAGCAACACCAAAGTTTCAAGATTTTACAGGTTCTCAAGAGGCATTAGCACACAGTATTGGTCTTGAAGTAAATGATTTAGATGAAAAATTACCAATTGTATATGGAAGTACTGGTATTTGGACTGTAATTGTACCTGTTAAAAATCTAGAAGCATGTGAGAAAATGAAACCTAATAATAATGAATTTTCATTTGTGTTAAAAGAAATACCAAAGGCCTCTATTCATCCGCTTTGCACAGAAACATATAATGCAGAAGCAAAAATGCACGGTCGTCATTTTTCATCACCTTACTCTGGAACAATAGAAGATCCAGTGACAGGAACAGCTTCAGGTGTAATGGGAGCGTACTATGCGATGTATTTGGAAAAAGATTTTGACCATGAAATGGAGTTAATTGTTGAACAAGGACAGGAAATGAATAAAGATGGTCGTGTAACGGTATATGTAACGAAAGATGTAGAGAATGAAAAGTTACAAATAGATATTGCGGGAACAGCGGTGTATGTAAAAGAGTTTGAAATTTCGATATAAGAAATGAAAGCCCGGAATACATCCGGACTTTCATTATCTGTTCAACACTTCAATATACGAAGCATCTCCAGTTGTTCTTAAAGCAGATCGGAAATTATTGTTTTCTAACGTTTTAGCGACTTGTTGTAACTGCTGTGCATCATCATGATGGATAAGTAAGCTGTCCGCACCGCTTTCTTCTATATGAATGTGTTCGACATTTCCAATAGCATCATGTACTGCTTTTAAAAATTCAGGTTTCATAGTGACCTCCTATATGTGTGTAACGTTCTTGTTATTATTTCCTTATTTTTGAAATGTAAAAGTAAATGAATTTTTGTTATATTAAGATTTTTGAAGGGGTTTCCTATTTGTTTGTCAAATAATAGTAAAGTTGTCTTTTAAGTTGAGGGAATCTTCGGAATTGAAGGATGAGGGAATGGACATTTCAATGATTGCTGCGCAACTAGTTAAGGAGAAAGTTATTTCACATGATCCAAATAGCATAAAAGTGTTGAACGGAGGAACGACAAGTACTGTGTATTTGTTGGATGAAAAATATGTAGTAAAGCTGAATGAACCGGACGTAATACGTGAAGAAGCTAATTTTCTCTCGTTTTATGGGGGGAATACTTTATTTTCAAAGCTTTTGTATAAGGAACCTTTACATACATATTTCGTATATTCTTTCCTTGAAGGTAATACTTCGTGCGAACAAGGATATAAAAGAAGTACGCTTCGTACACTTGTAAAAGAAGTTATTAATAAGTATAAAATTGTCCCAGAGGCAGATGGCTGGGGGTGGAAAGAAAGTCCGGTTCAATCTTGGAATGAATTTTTAAAAGGAAATGTGATGGAAGCTTATGAAAATGTAAAACGTTACATAAATGAGGAAGAGTATAGAATTGTTCTTAAACTAGCAAATAGGGATGCCGGAGTAAATCAGCCATTTTTATTACATGGTGATTTCGGATTTCATAATTTTATATTTCGCGAAAATAGGTTACATGGAGTAATTGATCCGTTACCAGTCCTCGGAGATCCTTTATATGACTTAATTTACGCGTTCTGTTCAACTCCGGAAGATTTAACGAAAGAAACGATTGATTATGCGATGAAAGAATGTGTATTTCTTAAAAAAGATCGAGATTTATACGAGGAAATAGTCATAGGATTATATTTGCGTATAGATACATGTTTAAGACACCACCCGAAAGATTTAGAAGATTATTTACTAGCTTGGCGTTATTGGATAGGCAAAATTAAGCCGGCTTTATAGTACAAATAGTTTGGGGAGATAGTGAAATGAACATAGCAGAAGCAAAACGAGATTTAGCATAAAGAACGAAAAGAGGATTTCCAGTTATAATAGCTGGTATTTTATTTTGGATTGTAGCAAGTGTAACGGGTGTTCTTCTTTCAGAAAAGCAAGTTGTGTGGGTGTATTTAATTGGTATGGGTTGTGTATTTCCTTTTGGCTTAATGATAGCTGCTATATTGAAAATTGATATGTTTGCGAAAGGAAATCCGCTAGGGACTTTAGCTGGATTAATTGGCGGGATAAATGTATTAAATATTCCGTTTGTATTACTTGCCTATTTTCAAGTTCCAGAGTGGCTACCTTTTGTAGTAGCAATGTTAATAGGCGTTCATTTTATACCGTACGTATGGATTTATGAAAGTACAAGTTATGGTTTATTGGCAGTAGGGACTGTATTCGTAACATCAGCTTGCGGGATTCTTTTTGCAGACAATGGATTTACTGTCATTCCATTGTCAGTTACAGTTGTCTACTTACTCAGTCTAATTGGTTTATTAATTGAAAATAAAAAATTAAATCAGTATCAACAAAAATCAGTTTCATAAAAATATAGGGGTAGGGGGAATTATGATGAAAAATTTCGTTTGTACAACGTGTGGCGTACAGTATGCAGCGAGTGTGGAAGAACCGGTAAGTTGTGTTATTTGTGATGAGGAGAGACAATATGTGAATCCGAAAGGGCAGTCTTGGACGACTTTAGAAAACTTGCAATCGAGTGGTACATATAAAAATGAAATGATAGAAGAAGAAAATGGGCTTTATAGTATTACGACAAAACCGGCATTTGCGATTGGTCAAACGGGATATGTAGTAAAAACGGAAGCGTATCGTTTACTATGGGATTGTATTACGTATTTAGATGAAACGACAATTGAGAAGATAAAGGAGTTGGGCGGGTTAGATGCGATAGCACTATCTCATCCTCATTACTATTCAACGCAAGTAGAATGGGCAGAAACGTTTGATGTACCAATTTATATACATGAAGACGATAAAGAGTGGGTAGTACGCCCGAGTAGCCGTATTATTTACTGGTCTGGTGAGTCTTTACAATTAGCGGATGGAATTACTATTCATCGTCTCGGAGGACATTTTAGCGGCGGTTCTGTATTACATTGGGAAGAAGGAAATGATGGGAAAGGTATTTTATTAACAGGTGATATTATTCAAGTCGTAGCGGATCAGCAGTGGGTGAGTTTCATGTACAGCTATCCAAATTTGATTCCATTACCGGCAAGAAAAGTGGAGGAAATGGCGAATCGAGTGAAGCCGTTCCAATTTAATCGTTTATATAATGCTTTTCACCGAGTAGTGAAAGAGAATGCAAATGAGGCAGTGGAACGTTCTGCTGAAAGATATATTAAGGCAGTAGAAGGAAAGTTATTTCATACGTAAAAGGAGAATTAGCTCTATGAAAACCTTAGTATGCTTCGGTGATAGTATTACAGCTGATGAAATGTTTTTTGATGGAACGCCAAGGTTAACACCACGTCTAAAAGAGATGTTTCCAAATTGGAAGGTGGTAAATGCGGGGGTTCCGGGTGATAATACGTTTGATGCGTTACATAGGATTGAAGATGATGTACTATCACATAAACCAGACTTTGTAACAGTTTTTCTTGGTACGAATGATTCGGTATTATTTGATCCAGTACCATTACAAGTATACAAAGATAATTTAGGGAAGATTGTAAGTATGATTTCACCAGAAAAGGTATTACTTATTAATCCTGCGCCAGTTGATGAAGAACGTCAGCATAATAGAACCAATAAAGTGCTTGGTCAGTATGCAGACGTAGTAGAGGAAGTAGCGAAGGAAACAGGAAGTTATTTTCTAAATTTGTATGCTGAAATGATTCAAGAGCCTCATTATAAAAGATTAGTAGAAAATGATGAAAAAGACGGTTTACATTTTGGTCGACAAGGCTATGAATATGTAGCGGAGTTAATTGGTAAAAAGTTAAAAGGGATTTTGTAAGAAGCAAAGTGTGCGCGCTTTGCTTTTTTGCTCGTGTATTTCCTCCTACAATGTTGCTGTGTTCAATATAGTAGTTTTTATTATGCTAAACATGTAGGGAAGAACTGAATAAAGTGGAATATAATTTGTTCCGCTAATGGAATGCATCCAAGACTTAACAGTTGATTAATTGAACTGTAAAGTTTAAAATTACAGTATAGTTTTTAGAAGTGAGTTGCCATCGTTTGTAAAAAACAGATAAATTAAATATTCTCGAATAAATAATATAATGTGTATTTCATTCTAAACTGTAATTTTTTTTAATACATTTCAATAATCTATATAATAATTTTAAAAGTAAAGGAGTGTGTGTAAAATATGGTGATTTTATATACGACAGCAAGCTGTAGTTCATGCCGAAAAGCAAAAGCATGGCTTGAAGAACATCAAATTGATTATACCGAAAAAAATATCGTATCAAATTCGCTTACAGTCGATGAACTTAAATCCATTCTTCGTTTAACTGAAGATGGTGCTACTGAAATTATTTCAACTAGATCTAAAACTTTTCAGGAATTAAATATAAATATTGAGGCGCTTTCGCTTAATGAGTTTTATAAATTAATAATTGAGTATCCTCAAATGTTACGTCGTCCAATTATGCTGGATGAAAAAAGATTACAGGTTGGTTTTAATGAGGACGAAATTCGCAAATTTTTACCGCGTAGCGTTCGAGCATTTTTGAATATTGAATTGCAAAAAATGGCTAATTAATAAGTAATATTTTGAAAGGAGGAGACAGAAGTGATTGAAGTATGTGTTACAGTTAATTATAAAGATAGAAACTATCACACAAATGTTATTGTGAGTAAAGATACGATTTGGACACAAATTAAACAATTGGCAGAAGAACAAGTTAAGAGACAGTGGACTGTTTAAATTTATTTGCAGCTTAAAAAGCTATATGAAGTTAGGAGATATAGGGGAGTTCTGATAGAATATAAAGAGATTTATTTTTTCATGCTAAGCATGCTTCTTATATATTTTAACGTTTGACTAACCTATCTGTAATATTTATGGCTACAGTATGTTACGAAGAGAGGAATCATTTTTTTATCGTAGGAGGACAACAATGAACAGCGACTTTACCTTGGCCATACACAGTTTAACTTATTTAGCTTTACAGCCAGATCGGATGTCAACAAGTAATGCTATTTCTGAAAGTGCAGGTGTTCATCCGGTACGTATTCGCAAAGTACTAAGTTTGTTAAAAAAACATAAGTTTATACAATCAAAAGAGGGAACGGGTGGAGGTTTTATTTTTGCCCGTGATTTAAGTGAAATTAATCTTTGGAATATGTATCAAATAACCTCTGAAGGTGCATTGCAGCCGAAGTGTCCAGAATCAAACGATCAGTGTATTGTAGGTTCGAACATGCGGAAAGTTCTTTTTGCTATTTTCTTAGGTGCAGAAGAACATCTAGGTGAATATTTAAAGAATTATACAATGAAAGAAGTTGTTGACCTTATTAATCAAGAACGTTAAGCGGCTTAATTATTATGTAGCCGTGAGTTCTTAAAAAATAACTGTAAATAAAAATATTACAGTTCAAGTTAGTTTTTATATATTTTTTATTGCTACAAAAAATATGTATAAGAAGGTGAAAAAGTATGATGTCAAATAATAATCATGTTTTAAAAGTGGGAGATTGGGTTCGTGGAATATCAAATGAGGGTGAATTCATAGTTGGTTACATTGTATCACTTGATGAAGTAGAAGATGTAGTTACAGTTAGCATTGTGAAACGCGATGATAAGTACACAAAAAAAGAAGCGATTTTACTCTTTAGTAAACACGTTAACAAACTTCCAGAATCAAAGGTAATAAATAAGGAGCAAATCCTTTATCTTATAGACCTTGCATTATTAACAGGGGATGAAGAATGGTTTATTGAGCTCTCTGCAAAATTAAACTCGATAAAAGAGCTAGTTAATGAGTGATTGTAAAGATTACATTATTATATTTTCTATGTAACTGTGCAAATTCAAACTTTTGAAGGGGCACACAATCCGCCTTATGGAGAGGACACAATTACTTTTCGGATAAAGTGAAACTTTAATCAGTGGGGGTTTTGTTCATCCCCCACTGATTATTAACCCTCACCAATCGGACGTTAACGGACAGCCCGACTCCCATCTAACTTCTTTGCTCCAACTGAATTTTGAGGTGGGAGTTTTACTGTCCGTTAACGCGGGATAAAAGGAAATGAAATAAAATCCATTCATTACAAACATAGAATTATCCCTGAAGAAGAGTTGAAAAAACTAAAATTAAGATGACATTGAAGTGATTTGTTTGTTCACCTCTAATAATGATGTAAATAAGCTGTCCATATGGGCAGCTTATTTTTTCGTTGAGCAAAATTTTAGCGATTCTCTCTTTGCCATCAAGTTGAAAATGTATGCGAATGCAATATCTGTAATATATATCCTGAAAATTGGCTTGTGCATTTGAAGAGATATTTCTTTTTAACTATATTAATTATTTACTAGAATATCTTTTTTGAATCAAAATAAAATTTTTCGGTAAAGATGGATATAAGTATTTTTAAAATGAGTAGCTTAAATAAACAATATTTTACTCTGTTTTATGCTAATTAATACCGTTTTAAGTGATAGGAACAAGGGTTACATACTAACTGTAAAATATTATCCATGTAAAATTATATCCAATTAATATTCTGAAAATATAAAAATATTAATTTTATAAATATACACGTTATAATGAGGGCGTCGAGAGAAATTTTATTATCTCTGGAGAAAATATAAAAAATGCGATTACTAGTAAGAAAGGTGTGTGGTTAGAGGCGAAATGTATGTAAAGTGCTTCAGTGGCTTGTGTAATCAATACCATAAATGCTGCCGAAGCTATGAAAGTGATGTATAGAATTGAGAAAGAAGTGCCTCATAAATGAAGAGAGGCCGGTTTAACTAAAATTACTGTTACAAGTAATTCAGAGAAACCATTAAAGTAATACACTGTTATTAGAAATGTTGCAACGTATTTATGAAATCTATTCTATATTGTTCTCTTAAGCGGTCTTTATATAAGGAGCGGATAGTACGAGTAAACTTTTTTGTTAACGCTAACAATTATATTAGGACGCTATCTAGCGAATGTTTTAATTTGGATTCATTTTGATGAAGGACTTGCAATGTGGGGCAACTTGTAAGGAATTCATTTTTCAAAAAAGAAAGTATTCGTTAGTCATAAAGAGAGACGCAGGAATAGATAAAAGGGGGAGTTATTATATGAACGGGAATACTGCAAAGAAAATAGAAGTTCAAGCTGAAAATAACGCACGAAAAAATGAGCAATATGCAGATCCGAAAAAGTGGCATAAGCAGGATACTACATGGGCATTGAGCCTATTTGGAACTGCAATTGGAGCAGGGGTGCTCTTTTTACCGATTAATGCAGGTTCAGGTGGATTATTATCATTACTACTAATTACATTGCTTGCATATCCAGTTATGTATTACTCACATAGGGCACTTGCTAAAATGATATACGCTTCTAATTCTGCTGATGAGGGGATCACAGGTACAATTAGAGAGTATTTCGGAGATAAAGCGAGTATCATTTTTAACATCGTATATTTCGGTTCAATTTATACAATCGTACTAATGTATTCGGTTGCACTTACAAATACTGCAAGTAGTTTTATCGTACATCAATTGCACATGCCAGAGCCTCCAAGGGCTATTTTATCACTTGTATTAGTTCTTGGTCTTATCGCTATACTGAATTTTGGTCAAGATATTACTGTAAAAGTCATGAGTATGCTAGTGTATCCTTTCATAGCTTCTCTACTGTTTATCGCAATATCTTTAATTCCACAGTGGAATACGTCAATGCTTAGCTTCTCAGCTGTTTCTACTGCTTCAACAGGAACAGGATATTTTGGAACGATATTAATGATTCTACCAATCATCGTATTCTCATTTAATCATTCACCTATGATTTCATCATTTGTTGTGAAACAGAGAGCTACGTATGGAATAGAAGCTACTGATGCTAAATGTGCACAAATACAAAAAGTTTGTTACATTATGACATTTGTTGTAGTTATGTTCTTCGTTTGGAGTAGTGCACTGAGCTTAACTCCAGATGATTTAAAAATGGCAAAAGAGCAAAACTTATCAATCCTTTCTTATCTTGCGAATGAGCTTAATTCACCTGTAATTACGATCGCAGCTCCAATCATTGCTTTTGTGGCTATTACAAAATCTTTCCTTGGCCATTATATCGGAGCATTTGAAGTAATGCGTGACATGATTATTAAGTTCGGTAAATCACGTGGAAAAGTAATTGAAGAAAAAACAATTAAGACAATCGTCCTTACTTTTGTTGTATTATCATGCTGGTTTGTTGCTTATACAAATCCAAGTATTCTTGGACTTATTGATTCTCTAAGTGGTCCATTAGTTGCTGCTATCTTATGTCTATTACCGATGTATGCAATTCAAAAAGTACCAGTACTAGCTAAATACAAAGGGAAAATGAGTAACGTATTTGTTATTATTGTAGGTGTACTTACTGTTTTAGCAAGTATTAAATCATTATTCTAAATCACGATTGTTAGTTCTAATACAAAATAGAACGATTTTGGGACAGGCTTCTCCGTTTAGAGAGTCTGTCCTTTTTAATGCGTTACAATTTAATCTTATTGATTTTATGGGATATTTCCGCATAATTGTAACTAAGAGAGATGATTTTAGGTTGAGTAAACTGAATATTAGTACAACGGTTTCGGGAGATATAATTGTTACCCGTCTAATCGGCAAAATTAAAATAGATGATGTGTATGAATGGTTTAATGGTCTTGAGCAAGTTTGTCAGCAATTCATTTCCGAGGGACGGAAATACAAATTGCTGGTCGATAGAAAAGGATACATACCAGATCATTTTTCTGTTCAAAAGTATGGAAAGAGAAGTTTTTCAATGAAACGATTTTGAATCACAGTAAGGCAATTGCTTTTCTCCTTGAGGAAGGGGAGATACTGAATTATTTACAACAGTCTAATACGAAAGAATCCGTAAAGTTTTTTGATGATTATGAACAAGCATTCCTTTGGTTGAATGAATATTTCCTATAAAATTGTTAGCGAACGAGTTGCTTAAGCAACTGGTTTTTTTATACTTGTAATATTGTCGTTGTCTCTATACGAAATGTTTAGTGCGTATAGCATTTTAAGGGACATACATTTTTAGTGCGTTAAATATAATTCATAATAGCACCAGGAAGAAATGAATACGCTTTACGGTATTAGATATATTGATTTTAAAAATATCAATGCGGGATAAAGTGAGGAAGGGGGATAAAGATATGAGTACTTCAAATTTGAGTGAAATCAGTAAACAAATTTTAATAGAGGAGGAAACACTTCAATTTTCCTCTTTTACAAATGAAGATGCACTGCAAATAGGTTTATTTATCGTTGAAACAGCGAAGCAAGAGGGGAAATTAATTGCTGTTGATATAGCGAAAAATGGTGTGCAACTATTTCATTTTAAGATGACAGGGACAACTGAGGAAAATACGCAATGGATTGAGCGTAAAAAACGAGTTGTTTCTTTGCATAATCATAGCTCGTATTATATGCAAATACAAAGTGAAATCACTGGCGTTCCATATAATGAAAAGTATCTTTTAGATAGGTCGGATTATGCTGCGTTTGGTGGATGTTTTCCTGTCCAAATAAAAGACGTAGGGGTCATTGGAATGATAACAGTTTCAGGATTACCACCAGAAGAAGATCATGAATTAGTTATAAGAGCCGTTAAAAATCATTTGAAGCAATAATAAAAAGGCAAAATCGAACAAGGATATGTTCGATTTTGCCTTTTTATTATTCATTTTATGAACCTGTTTCTAATAAATAGACAAGCATGCAAAAAATATTACGAATGAAAATCTTTAATTCGAGACACTTTTCTTGACGATTATAATCTATGTAGTTAATATGATAGACATAAAATAACTTAATTACTTTTGATAATTAAGTTATTTTATATAAGCTATAGTGTGTAAGTAGCATGTGTTAAAAATGCTTTGAATTGCCACTATTAATATTGGGGACAATGAGAAAGCGACAAATATAAAAAATTAGAAGTTAAGAAGTAAGAGTGAATCAACAATAATAGTAGCTTCTGTACAATGCATTTTTACTATAGTGACAATGACTATACATCACGAGGGGGACTGAAATTGGAATCAATGACCTTTGTTTTATTTGGAGCAACAGGGGATTTAGCTAAAAGGAAAATTTACCCCGCGCTATATAACTTATATAGAGATCAAAAGCTTCCAAAGCAAATATCCGTTATTGGGCTTGGAAGACGTGAAGTATCTCATTTAGATTTTCAAAAAAGAGTAAAAGAATCAATAGAAACTTTTTCTCGTCGCAAAGATGAAGGTACTCCGAAAATAGAAGATTTTTTAGAGTATTTTCGTTATTGTCCGTTGGATGTGAATAAGCCAGAAGATTATAAAAGGTTATTACAAGTAGTTCGTGAAAGGGAAGAAGAACAAAATATACAAGGGAATAGAATGTTCTACCTTTCAGTTACTCCTGACTTCTTTGAGACCATTGCTTTAAATATTAAGGAAAGTGGACTTGATAAAACGGATGGATGGAAGCGCCTAATGATTGAGAAACCGTTTGGTCATGATCTTACATCTGCCCGAGAGCTGAATGATAAGCTTAGCCGAACGTTTGAAGAAGACGAAATATACCGTATTGATCATTATTTAGGTAAGCCGATGGTTCAAAATATTGAAGCGCTTGAATTTGCAAACCCTGTTCTCCAATCGATTTGGAATAAAGAACATATTGCGAATGTACAAATCACAGCTAGTGAAACTGTTGGTGTAGAAGAAAGGGCAGGATATTATGATCATGCAGGAGCCATTCGTGATATGGTTCAAAATCATATGCTGCAAATATTAATGATGACTGCTATGAATCTGCCGGAAAAGATTAATGCATGTGAAATTCGTGAGGAAAAACGAAAGGTCATGGAGACTCTTCGTAAAGTGAAAAAAGAAGACGTTCAGAAGCATATCATCCGCGGACAATATGCTTCAGGGGAGATAAAAGGACAACCAGTTGTAGCGTATAGAGAGGAGCCGGGAGTAAATCCTTCTTCTCAAACAGATACATTTGTTGCGGCTCGTTTATGGATTGATAACCCATTTTGGACTGATGTTCCTTTTTACATACGAACAGGAAAAAGAATGAAAGAAAAGTCTACTCGTATTGTAATTGAGTTTAAAAATACATTAAAACAGCAGTATCAAGATAGTAATCCAAATGCAGCGCCTAATTTGTTAATCATTGAAATTAGCCCAAATGAAAATGTTTCACTCCAATTAAATAGTAAAAATCCATTGAACAATGGAGAGCTTGAACCGATCCGTATTCATTTTACTTGTGAGCAAACAGGAGTGGGAGTACCGGAAGCTTACGAAAGACTTATCTATGACGCTGTATGTGGAGATTCTACATTCTTTGCACACTGGAGAGAAGTTGAATTGTCATGGGAGTGGGTGCAACCAATCCTTGAAGCGTTCGAAGAGAACTTGTTACCTCTTCATGAATATGAGTCTGGCTCGTATGGTCCGGATGCTGCTCATGCTCTATTACAAGAAAGTGAATTTAAATGGTGGTTAGATGAGGAATGGAAAAAGTAAGTACATTCTTAAATGAATTTTTTTAAGA
The DNA here is from genome assembly GCF_038971285.1 of Bacillus paramycoides. Lineage (NCBI taxonomy): Bacteria > Bacillati > Bacillota > Bacilli > Caryophanales > Bacillaceae > Bacillus > Bacillus paramycoides. The sequence goes on along the minus strand of NZ_CP152427.1, from coordinate 3,254,306 downwards.
ATGTACTTATATAACAAAAGGAATTCATGATTTTAATCATATGTATTTTTGATGCAGGGTAATTTAAGGAGGAATTATATTATGAGAGTAGGATTAATTGGTTTAGGTAAAATGGGATTAAATTTAGGGAAGAATTTAATGGATCATAAACATGAAGTAGCTGCATTTGATTTAAATACGAGTGCAGTGGAAGAAATGAAAGAGTACGGGGCTACAGGTGTATCTAGTTTAAGCGAACTTGTTCAATCATTACAATCACCAAGAATTCTTTGGGTAATGGTTCCGCACGCTGTCGTTGATTCTGTTATTGATGAAGTTACACCATTGCTTTCAAAAGGAGATATTTTAATTGAAGCGGGTAATTCACATTATAAAGAGTCGATTCGCCGATATGAGCAACTAAAGAAAGACGGCATTCACTTTATGGATGCAGGAACTTCTGGCGGAATGGAAGGCGCTCGTAATGGTGCTTGTTACATGATCGGGGGCGATCAAGAAGCTTGGGACATCGTTGAACCTATTTTCCGTGATACAGCTGTAGAAAATGGATACTTATATGCTGGAAAAGCTGGTAGTGGCCACTTCTTAAAAATGGTTCATAACGGAATTGAATACGGTATGATGGCTGCTATTGGTGAAGGATTTGAAATTTTAGAGAAAAGTGAATTTGATTACGATTATGAAAAAGTATCAAGAGTATGGAACAACGGTTCAGTTATTCGCTCTTGGTTAATGGAATTAACAGAAAATGCATTTTCTAAAGATGCAAAACTGGATGAAATTAAGGGCGTTATGCATTCTTCTGGTGAAGGAAAATGGACAGTAGAAACAGCATTAGACCTTCAAACAGCAACTCCTGTTATTGCAATGTCTTTATTAATGCGCTACCGCTCATTAGACAATGATACGTTTACAGGGAAAGTTGTCGCAGCTCTGCGTAATGAATTTGGTGGACATGCAGTAGAAAAGAAATAAACATCTTAAAATTTTAACTCATCAACGTTTAAAAACTGGAGGGAATGAATTATGAAGTTTTTTATTGATACTGCAAATCTTGAGGACATAAAAAAAGCCTATAAACTTGGAGTTGTAGCTGGTGTTACAACGAATCCTTCTTTAGTAGCAAAAGAGGGCATTAAGTTTGAAGACCGTATTGCAGAAATTTGTCAGGCAGTACCTAAAGTTGAATCTGTTTCAGCAGAAGTAACGCCAGATGCAGTTACAGCTGAAGAGATGATCGCTCAAGCAGAAGAACTGATTAAAATTAACGGTGGCGATGAAAAAGTTACAATAAAACTTCCAATGACACTAGCAGGATTAGAAGCTTGTCGTTATCTTACTGAAAAAGGTGTGAAAACGAACGTTACACTTATTTTCACTGTGAATCAAGCTCTTTTAGCTGCTCGAGCAGGTGCAACGTACGTTTCTCCATTTTTAGGACGCTTAGATGATATTTCTGAAGATGGCGTACTATTAGTTGCTAAAATTGCTGAATTATTCGATGTTCATCAATTAGATACACAAATTATTGCAGCTTCTGTTAGACATCCGGATCATGTAACTCGCGTAGCGATGGCAGGTGCTCACATTGCAACAATTCCTTATAAAGTCATTGAACAACTTGCTATGCACCCACTAACAGATCAAGGTATTGAAAAGTTTGCTGCGGATTGGGCGAAAGCTCCTAAGTTATAATGAAGTGAGGCTTTCATTTTTCAAAAAAGCACTATAGTTAGGAAAAGGACCTCCTTATGAGAGTGAAGTTTATGAAAACGTAGCTCTCATAAGGGAGCGTCTTTTTTGTATACATCATGGTGCTCTTTTTTATAGGAATATTTTAAAAGGGGTTACGTGGTGAACTCAAAATATATGATTGGTGTAGATATTGGAACAACTAGTACAAAATCAGTTTTGTTTTTGACTGATGGATCTGTTATTGCAAGTCATGGGATTGAATATCCTTTGTATTCTCCTACGCCAGAAACAGCAGAACAAGATCCAGAAGAGATTTTTCAAGCGGTCATACATACGATTAAAGAAACTATACAATCAAGTAATGTGCAGCCAGTTGATATTCTTTGTGTTTCTTTTAGTTCGGCAATGCATAGTGTCATTGCTGTAGACGAAGCAGGGAATCCGTTAACGAGATGTATTACTTGGGCAGATAATAGAAGTGCGAGCTGGGCAGAGAAAATAAAGAATGATATGAATGGTCATGAAATTTACCTTCGTACTGGTACACCAATCCATCCTATGTCACCACTTTCGAAATTAGTTTGGCTTAAAAATGAGCATGCTGAGTTATTTGCAAAAAGCTATAAATTCATCTCAATTAAAGAGTATGTTTTCTATAAGTTATTTAAAGAATATGTAATTGATTATTCTATTGCATCAGCAACAGGAATGTTCAATTTGAAATCTTTAAAATGGGATGAAGAAGCTTTGCGTGTTGCAGGAATTACAGATGAAAAGCTATCTACAGTTGTTCCAACGACGCACAGTTTAATCGGGATACATGAAGAACTTGCAAGAGAGATGAATGTACTTGTTACGACTCCTTTTATAGTCGGTGCGAGTGATGGAGTTCTATCGAATTTAGGCGTAAATGCAATAGAACCTGGAGTAGTTGCTATTACAATTGGTACGAGCGGTGCGGTGCGAGTTGTCACAAATCAGCCTGTAACGGATCCGAAGGGTAGGACTTTTTGTTACGCGTTAACTGAGGACCTTTGGGTAATTGGTGGACCGGTGAATAATGGCGGTATGATTTATAGGTGGGTTCGTGACCAGTTATGTACGTTAGAAGTTGAGCAAGGGAAGCGCTTAGGACAAGATCCTTATGAATTGCTTACGGAAATAGCAGCAAAAGTGAATCCTGGATCTGACGGTTTATTGTTTCATCCGTATTTAGCAGGAGAAAGAGCTCCTTTATGGAATGCGAATGCACGGGGATCTTTCTTTGGACTTGGTCTACATCATAAGAAAGAGCATCTTATCCGTGCTGTTTTAGAGGGAATTATTTATAACTTGTATACCGTTCTCCTTGCTTTAAAAGAGCTAATTGGTGAACCGAAAAAAATTCAAGCGACAGGTGGATTTGCAAGGTCGGAACTTTGGAGGCAGATGATGGCGGATATTTTTCATCAAGACGTATACGTTCCGGAAAGTTTCGAAAGTTCTTGTCTAGGGGCAGCTATCCTCGGGTTATATAGTCTAGGTGAAATAGATACATTATGCGTAGTATCTGAAATGGTAGGTGCGAATTTTTATCATGAGCCAAACATGGAAAGTGTGGAGAAATATAAAGATTTAATACCGATCTATATTCGTTTGTCCTGTCACTTGGAAGAAGAATATGAAAGTATAGCAGCGTATCAAAAAAAGTGGGTTTAAAGGCTATTTAGCAGAGAAATATGGTAACGTATAAAGAAGTACTCCAATTTTTTTAGGATACTCTTTCAACATAAAATATTTTAAGTAGTATGGTGAACGAAAAATATAGGGAGAGAGGGTTATGAAAATGAAGGACAACAAAGAGTTTATTGGATATGTTGGAACGTACACGAAAGAAAATAGTGAAGGAATATATAAGTTTACTTTAGATACGGAAGCAAAGAAAATTAGTAATGTAACACTTGCGGCTAAGCTGGATAACCCTACGTATGTAACGATTAGCAAAAATAATGAATATCTCTATTCTGTTGTTAAGGAAGGCGAATCTGGTGGTGTAGCTGCTTGTTCGATTCATAGTCATACTGGAGAGCTAACGGAACAAAACAGACAAGTAGTAGAAGGGGCTTCTCCTTGTCATATTAGTGTTGATAGTGGAAATCGTACGGTAGTTACAGCGAATTACCATAAAGGAACGATTGAGTCTTTTGTAGTTAATGAAGAAGATGGAACTGTAAATCCTGCCACATCTATTATGGCACATGAAGGTTCAGGTCCGAACAAAGAAAGACAAGAAAAACCACATGCACATTACGCGGGATATACTCCTGATGAAAAATATGTGGTTGGTGTTGATTTAGGGATTGATAAAATACTTACGTATGAAATAAAAGATAGTGAGTTAAAAGAAGTAAATAGTTTGTCTGTAAACCCAGGAAGTGGTCCGAGACATATTGCTTTCCACCCGAATGGAAAGCGTGCTTATGTCATGACTGAACTCAGCTCGGAAGTTATTGCATTATCATATAATCCGGAAGTAGGATCCTTTACAGAGTTGCAGTATATTTCTACCATTCCAAAAGAATTTGATGACAATAGTCAAGGAAGTGCGATTCATATTTCTTCTGACGGCCGCTTTGTATATGCAGGTAATCGCGGTCATAATAGTATCGCTGTTTTCAGTGTGGATCAAAATTCAGGTCAGCTTACATTTGTTGCACATACATCTACAGAAGGAAATTGGCCGAGGGACTTTGTATTAGACCCGACTGAAAAGTTTCTTATTGCGACAAATGAAAAGTCACATAACCTTGTACTATTTTCAAGAAATGAAACGACAGGTGAGCTAACTCTTTTACAATCTGACGTTGTTGTGCCAGAGCCTGTTTGTGTGAAGTTTTTGAATGTTTAATTTAAGTTGAGGTTCAATGCATATAGCGGTGTCGATGTTTGTCGGTAAATCGATATTCCTTGTCGAAACGTCGGTATATTAAAATAATCGTTGATATAATTGAAGTTGTGTTCGATATATTTGAAAAATCGTTGATATAATTTCAAATCCTCAAAAACAGAGAAAAGCAAAGCGATATCGCTTTGTTTTTTACTGTTTTTTCTTAGGTCTACGTACTAATTCGCCACCGCAGTTTGGGCAAACGTTGTGTCTTTCTTCTGTACACGGTGCACAAAATGTACATTCATACACGCAAATGTAAGCTTCAGAGTTTGGTTCGAGAGATTGATTGCAAATTTGACAGTTTGTTTTCATTTCGAGTGCCATAGTAAGTCTCCTTTTAGTTAGAAAATTTATAATTTAATTATAATTCATTAAGTAGAAACTGTCTTTTTCAATTGAAAGGAAATTGAATGATAAAGTTATGATTTGAAATGAAAGATGCTCGTTTATTTTTAAATTGATTATTTCGTGCAGTTAGAATATTATGAAATAGTCAAAAGACAACAGGGGGTATATATTTTGACTAATCATAATGAACATTTAAAAGCAAACTGCGAAAAATGCTTCGGTTTATGTTGCGTGGCGTTACCGTTCGCAGCATCAGTAGATTTTGCAGTGAATAAAGATGGTGGTAAACCATGTTCCAATCTACAGTCAGATTATAAATGTAGCATACATAAAAACCTTAGAGGAAAAGGTTATAAAGGTTGTACAGTATTTGAATGTTTCGGCGCTGGACAGAAGATTTCGCAAGTTACATTTAACGGGATTGATTGGCGGAAAGATGCTAAGTATGCGAGAAAAATGTACGATGCTTTTCCAGTTATGCATCAACTTCATGAAATACTGTGGTATTTGAATGAGGCTATTCTGTTAAAGGCGACACAATCGATTCATAAAGAACTAAGTAAAGCAATTGAAGAGACGGAGCGCCTTTCAAATTTAAGTGCGGACGAGTTAATGAAAGTAAACATTCCATTACACCGTGCAGAAGTAAATGTGTTACTTTTAGAAACAAGTGAGCTAGTTTGGAAGGAAATGAATGTCGCGCGTAAGAAACGAATGAGTCATCGAGGAGCAGACCTTATGGGGGCCAATTTGAAAAAGAAAGATTTGCAAGGAGCGAATTTAAGAGGAGCTTATTTAATTGCGGCTAACTTAAATGGAGCAAACTTAAGAGGAGCAGATCTTATCGGAGCGGATTTACGAGATGCAGATATTCGCGGAGCAGATTTTACAAATAGTATTTTTCTGACGCAAGTTCAAATTAATGCAGCGAAAGGGGATAAACATACGAAATTACCGAAATTGTTGTCCCGTCCATCGCATTGGAGTGCGTAAAGAATGTGGAACAGGCAGAGACTAAGAATCTCTGCCTGTTTTTCATTTCTTTTCAAAAGTAGTAATAAAAACACTACATATAATAAGAATACCACCAATAAAAAAGTTGCTGCTCAATGTTTCATTTAATAGTAACCAACCAAGCAATGATCCGACGATAGGTTGAAAGAAGAAAAATAACGATCCGATGCTTGCGTCCATTAACTCTAAGCCTTTATTCCAAAGGAAAAAGGCACCTGCTGTTGAGACGACTCCTAAATATACTACGCCTAATATTACGTACGTATTTCCTGTTTCGATAGAGGTTGATTGTAGTTCCCATAGCATAAAAGGTGTAATGAAAAAGAGTGAAAAGAATATGGCGTACGTTGTAATCACTAAAGATGAAAATCGAGTTGAAGCAATCTTCACATAAATAGATAGTAAAGCCCACGTAATAGCGGCCCCGACTAATATAATCGTACCGATAAAATAGGAGCCAATTTCAATATCCCATCCAATGACGATAATGACACCGATTGTCGCTATGATAGTAGATAGAAGTCTGCGAGCGGTTAGCTTTTCTTTTAAAATGATCGCTGCAAATATAACTATAAATGCAGGTGTAGCTGATGTGACTAAAGAGCCTGTATGAGCGTCGGATAATTTTGTTCCGATAAATTGACAAGTAATCGAAATGAAGTAGCCGATAAATCCAATCCAAGCGAATAATAGCCAATCTTTTTTACGAATGGTTACTTTTTTCTTTTGCTTTTTCTCAGCTACTTTCAAAATGAAATATAAAACAACGAAAGCAATGATAAAGCGTAGCCAAACGAGTGTCAGCGGTGGGATAAAGTCGAGTACATATTTGCTAACAACATACATACCGCCCCATATACTTGCTGCTAGTGATAAACATATAGCTCCTAAAATTGTTTGTTTCATGTAAAGTACCTCCGTCTATTTTTAGGGTTTTATGAGTTCCCTAAGACGAGGCATAGTGCACGTGTTATAAGAATGCCCGTCTTAGTTTATAGACGGCCTACAGGTTGATCGTTTTCGAATGAAGTGTTGTAGTACATGAGTGCATTCCTCCTTCATATTTTATAATGATATTATAACTTAATTTTCAGTTTATTGGAGGGTGTTATGAAATATATTGTTATAAAATCACATGTTAGCAATTATCCGAATCCAATTTTTTTAGAAGAGGGGGATGTAGTGAAAATGATAGAAAGTTACACTGGTCCTGAAAACTGGGATAACTGGATGTTTTGTCATGAAGAAAAGTATAAACGGAAAGGTTGGGTTCCGGAGCAAATTATAATGAAAAATACAACTGATGTAGGAATCATTACGAAACAATATACTGCCAAAGAATTAAATGTAAGTATTGGAGAAAGATTGATTGGATTAGAAGAATTGAATGGATGGATTTGGTGTGAAAAAACAGGTGGTGAGGATGGCTGGGTACCGAAGGAAAACTTACAAAAATATTAGTAATACTATTTGGTTATTAATATAGGAAACATATTTTTGGTTTATGAGTATATTGGTTGTAGGATGAAAAAGTAGATTAATAGAGAACGAGGAGGGGGATTGTTATAACTACAACCGTTATTTCTCATTTTTATAATGAAGAGTATTTATTACCGTGGTGGCTTGCTCATCATACGAAACTGTTTGATCATGGCATTTTAATTAATAAAGGTTCAACAGATCGTTCGGTTGAAATTTGTAAAAAGTTCGCTCCGCACTGGGAAGTACGAGATTCTACAAATCCAGAGTTTGATGCGTTAGCGACAGATCATGAAGTGATGAGGGTGGAGCAAGAAGTAGAGGGATGGAAACTAATTTTAAATACGACTGAGTTTCTTTGTGTACATGATAAAAATCAGTTTTGGAAATCACTCAATGAATTGGGAGGAAGGATGTATTGGCTGGAAGGGCTTATTATGGTTGATGATCCTAACTACAATTATCTGGACCTTAACTTTGGGATACCTTTAATGAAACAGCGATTTCACGGTTATTTACCAGAAGATTGGCCGTTATGGAGAAGAGGTAGATTTATTCATAATCATGAACATGGAAGTTATACGGTTGGAAGACATTTATCTGCACATGAATCTATGATTTACCCGCTACTAGCGTGTATTGCATGGTTTGGTTTCAGCCCTTGGAACGATGCGATGAGAAAGAGGAAATTACAAATTGGCCCGACTCTTTCTGAAGCTAGTAAGCATGGGGGAATGGGTACGCACCATATTATCACGCCAGAAAAATTAGAGGAATGGTATAAAGATTTAGCAAGAGGGACGAAGGATTTACGCTTTAGTGATGCGTATCGTTATGTTTTTTTATAAATGATTCCCACCATGAAATTGTTTCTTCAATTCCTGTATTTAAATCATATGTTGGTTTCCAGTTTACTTCAGTTTTTAAACGTTCTACATGAACGCCGACGAATAAAGGTTCATCTTTAGAGAAAGGGATTGCACCTAGTTTAATTAAATGTTCTTTTCCTATCTTTTTAGCAATGATAGACGCCAATTCTTTAATTTGTACAGATTGACCAGAAGCGATATTGATTGTGCCAGTAACGCCGTGTTCTAATACTGTTACGAGAGCATCAGCGACGTCGCCCACATGGAGGAAATCTCTTGATTGTTTTCCATGTGTACATAGTGCTTCCTCATTTTTTAATAAGGAAATGATAATGTTAGAAACGAGCCGATTCCCTTGTTCGTGAGGGCCATACATATGAAAAATGCGGCCCCAACACATGCTGAGACCTGTTTGCTCGGCGTATGACTGTAGCCAGGAGTGTAGTGCGTTTTTACATAATGAATATGGTGTTTTATAAGAAAGAAGCGGTGAATCTTCAAATAATACGCCGTTAAACCATTCATACTCTGCGCCAGTACCGGCAACGATGACTCGCTTTCCGCCGCACGTTGTGAAGTGTTGAATTAATGAGATGCTAGATGTAAGCCAATAGTAATTATTAATAGATACATAACAAGCTGGCGGCACTGCTTCCCAAGCTAAATGAATGAGATGACTAGGCTTCATGTCGAAAATGAGTTTTTTTACTTCTTCATCACAAAGTAAGTTTACTTGATGCCAGTGGCAAGAGATGTGAGAAGGCTTCTTTGTATGATAAGTGGCGTGCACCTCATAGCCCCTTTGTATAAGAAAATTTACAACATATTTACCAATCCATCCGCTACCGCCTGTTACAAGAATTTTTTTCATGGCTCAATGACCTCAACTTCTGGAATTGTTACTAAAAATTTGCCGCCCCATTCACGAATGAAAGAGCATTCTTTCATAATTTCATCTTTCAAATTCCAAGGGAGTATGAGAATGTAATCAGGTTTTGTACGCTTTATTTCTTCTGGAGATTTTATTGGAATGCGTGTTCCTGGTAGTAGGAGATTTTGTTTGTGAGGGTTTTTATCTACTGTATAAGCTAAAAATTCTTTTCCTATTCCGCAATAATTTAAAAGGGTGTTTCCTTTAGCTGGCGCACCGTAACCGATAATTTGTTTGTTTAAAGCTTTTGCTTCGATAAAAAACTGTAAAATATTTATTTTCAATTGCTCGATGCGTTTAGAAAAAAGTAGATAACATTCTAATGTATTTAGCCCGTGATCTACTTCTTTTTGGATTAATTTTGTAACACTGGAATGGATAGTGGATGTGTCACTATGATGTTTTACAAAAATACGTAAGGAACCACCGTGCGTTGCAAGCTCTTTTACATCGACAATTTGTAAATGATGATGAGCTAAAACTTTTTGAAGACTTATAAGTGAGAAATAGGAGAAGTGCTCATGGTAGATCGTATCAAACTGTTTAAAGGATATGAGATTTAATAAGTGTGGGAATTCAATTGTTATTGTTCCGTCTTGTTTTAATAACGTTTTTAAACCAGCGACAAAATCATGTAAGTTCGGGACGTGTGCCAATACGTTATTTGCGATGATTAAATCAGCTTGTGGTAATTTTTTTGCTAAGTCATTGCTGAAAAAGTTCACTTCAGTAGGAATTCCTTTTTGGATAGCGATTTCTGCTACATTTTTTGCTGGTTCAATTCCTAACGTTTCGATATGTTCTTTTTGAAAGTATTGTAATAAGTACCCATCGTTACTCGCGATTTCAATTACTTTTGAATGGTTTGTTAAGTTAAAACGCTTAATTGCCATTTCTACATATTGCTTAGCGTGTAGTAGCCAGCTTGATGAGTAAGAACTGAAGTATAAATAGTCATGAAAAATATTGTGAGGAGATTCAAATTCATCTAATTGTACAAGTAAACAAGAGGGACAGACAAACGTGTGCAGCGGATAAAATGGTTCCATTTTATATGAGTGTTCTGGAACGACAAATGAGTTTGCGAGAGGGGAAACACCTAAATCTAAAAAAGTATTTGTTAGTAATGAGTGGCAAAAACGGCATTTTTTCTGTTCCATTTTATAGCCCCCTTATAAATTTTTGAATGCATCGATTTGTTGTCGCGTGAAAGATTCCATATTTTCACCAGATGCATATTTTTTGTACCAATCAACAGTCCAAGTGATAGAATGATCTGTTGATAACTTAGGAGTCCAACCGAGTTTATTTACTGCTTTTGTACTATCAAGTGTTAAAATTGGTGCTTCATAAGGCGTAGTTGTATGAGGAGAAAGGACTGTTAATGGTTGATTCCACAAGTTCATGATACATTGAATGACATCATGAACTGTTCTATTAGGTTCATTCATCGGGCCGAAATTCCACGCCGCTGCACATGCGGCGTCTTGCCAAAGTTTTTCAGCTAAAAGTATATAGCCGTGTAAAGGATCTAATACGTGTTGCCACGGGCGAATAGCGTTTTTGTTTCTAATATTTAACGTAGCATTTTGTAAATATGCACGAATGACATCTGGGAATAATCGGTCATTTGCCCAATCACCGCCGCCGATAACGTTACCAGCTCTTACTGAGGCAAGATTCAGAGTGTTAGTGCGGAAGAATGATTTTTGATAGGATGTTGCCACTAGTTCAGCGCAAGCTTTACTGGCACTATAAGGGTCGAAACCTCCTAGTCGGTCGCTTTCCACGAATGCACGGTTACCGCTCCCATCATTTTCATAGCATTTATCGCTTGTAACATTAATGATGCCGCGTATACTTTTTATCTGTTTTGCCGCTTCTAATACATGAACAGTACCTAAAACATTCGTTTTAAATGTTTCAATAGGATTTTTATAGGAAGTAGTAACGATCGGCTGGGCTGCTAAATGAAATAGTATATCAGGGTTATGTTGCTTTAGGGCATGGAATAAAGAATCGTAATCTGTAATGTCGCCATGAATTGATGTGCACTCATTTGCTACATTACCTTGTTCAAAAAGGCTAGGATTAGAGGGGAGTTGATAGGAGTATCCGATTACTTCTGCGCCTAAAGAAGTTAAAAAAAGGGTGAGCCATGAGCCTTTAAATCCAGTATGTCCCGTAATAAATACTTTTTTCTTATTCCAAAAAGATGATGAAGCCATACTACCAAACCTTCCACGGAGCGTTATTACTTTCCCATAGCTCGACTAATTTATTTTTATCGCGCAATGTATCCATCGGATGCCAAAAACCAGTATGTTGATATGCGGCCAATTCGTTTTTGTTTACTAGCTGAACTAAAGTGTCTGTTTCGAAAACAGACTTATCGCCACTAATATAATTAAAAACATCAGGATTTAAAACGAAAAAACCACCGTTAACCCAGCCACCATCCCCGAGTGGCTTCTCTTGAAAGGATGTTACTGACTGTTTATCTAATATGAGAGAACCGAATCTACCAGGAGGTTGTACGGCGGTAACTGTTGCCATTTTTCCATGTTTTTTATGAAATGCAATAAGTTCTTTTATATTTACGTTACTTAATCCATCGCCATAAGTGAGACAGAAAGGTTCGTCTCCAACAAAATTTTGAATCTTTTTCACTCGTCCTCCTGTTTCGGTATTTACACCAGTATCGATTAGTGTAACTTTCCACGGTTCTACACGATGAGAATGGCTAGTAATTGTATTATCCCTTAAATGTATCGTGAAATCTGACATGTGTAGATTGTAATTTAGAAAGAACTCTTTAATTGCATATCCTTTATACCCTAAGCAAATAATAAACTCTGTAATGCCGTAATGGCTATACAAACTCATAATGTGCCATAAAATAGGCTTTGTTCCAATTTCAATCATAGGTTTCGGTTTTAAATGTGTTTCTTCCCCAATCCTTGTCCCATATCCACCAGCAAGAATAACAGCTTTCATTTTTTCCTCCTAAAATAAAAATTTATAATATATACAGTATTCATATGAAATACAAATGGTATGGTTTTTAGCTAAGTGCGTAAAAATATGTGGAACATGATAGGGTGAGAAATATTAAGGTTTGAATATGTGGAATAATTGTTGATACTCAGGGTGATTACGTAGATCCTGTGTTGAATTAGTTAACATTAAAAATCGAGCTTCGAGTTCTTCAGAGGACCGACCATATTGTTTTTGAAGTCCTAAGCGAACGCCCTTTTTTGAGAGGGTGGGTGTAATTTGTAATTTTCTTGCCTTTGTATGTTCGTTCCAAGGGCTAAAATAAAATTTAAAAATGAATGAAGGGGAGTTATAAATGATAGGTTGGTGCCGCGTAAAATGTCTGCCTGGTAAATATGCGCCATCAAGATGGTTGTGTATAAATCTCCAGGCACAGCCGATTTCTGGTTTATAAGGAAAGAGCCCGTGATATCGTTGTTCTACTAAAGGAATGGAATATCTTAGTTTTGAATAATTGTAATCATGCTTATCAATCATGACAATCATTCTAATCGCATACATATTTTGGCCTAACGTATGAAGTGATGAGAAAAATTCTTCTACATTATTACAACAAAGAAATTCTGTAGTATTTAATACAATTTTCCAACCTGAAACTTCTCTTTCAATTTCCATTACCTCAATATCAGTATTAGTGGGATCGAAATCAAGGAATCTTGAATTTCGTACTTCCCAGTTGGGAGCAAATAATTTGCAAATTTCAACTGAACGATCTGTAGAACCTCTATTAATTAAAATACCGTGATCGAATATTTTTGTGTGGTGCATAAGCCACCATGGTAATAAATACTCCTCGTTATAAAAGTGAGAGATAACTGTCCTAGTGATTTTAATCTCCTCCAATTGCATAAATAATGATTTTATTTCAATATTATTATCATATGTTTTACCTTAAGAAAGGTTGAAAGGAACGGGGAATTCCATTTTTCTATTTTAGTATCGGTATATCGAAAAAACAGTAATCTAACTATATAGATAGAGTTATAGAGTGTGAATATAATACATACTTAGAAGGTATGTAGAATTGTGTATAAATTATGAATAATAAACCGTCACGTTTGACTGTACAGTTTATGTATTGTATGATGTTAGTAATATAAACAAGGGGGGAAGATCGTTGGGAAGGTGTATCGAATCGGACAGTTGGCTCTCATGGCTCACGTGTCGAAACGAACGATTGATTATTATACGAATCTAGGTATCTTAAAAGCGGAGCGATCTCAATCTAATTATCGCTATTACGATGAAACAGCATTTGAGACATTACAATTTATTGAGAAGTGCAAAGAAATGCATATGCCGCTTTGTGAGATTAAAGAGAAAATCGAGGAGAAGAAGAAGCTGCTCGGTATCAATGAACACGTTTCGAAACAAGTGAATGAAGTGACAGACCATATTCATCGATTAGAAGCAGAGTTAACGGAGTTAAAGCCGCTTTTAGATGGATTGACTGATTCACAACGTGAAAAAATATCGAAATCTTTATCTGGTCAAACGACAGCTTTAATACAGACACTTGCTCTATTATTATAGAAAAAGTGAAATCCGACCTCTTTAATTTTTGTATCGGGCTATGTTTTCTAAGAAACAAATAAGAAAACATTATAGTATACAGGAGGTGGACACCTTAGTTTTTTAAACTAAGGGGATTCATTGGAAATATTTAATTTAGTCATGGTTGCGATTTTAATCGCATTTACTGGATTTTTCGTAGCAGCAGAGTTTGCGATTGTAAAAGTACGTTCAAGTCGTATTGATCAGCTTGTTGCGGAAGGGAAACGCGGTGCTTTAGCAGCGAAAAAAGTAACAACAAATTTAGATGAATATTTATCTGCTTGTCAATTAGGTATTACAGTTACAGCTATGGGATTAGGTTGGTTAGGTGAACCGACAATCGAAAAGTTATTACATCCGTTATTTGAGAAATGGAACTTAAATCCTTCTATTTCATCAGTATTAACATTTGGTCTTGCTTTTATGATTATGACGTATTTACACGTTGTAGTAGGGGAATTAGCTCCGAAAACGATGGCAATTCAAAAGGCTGAAAGGGTAACGTTATTATTGGCAGGTCCATTAATGATGTTCTATAAAGTGATGTATCCATTTATTTGGGTATTGAACGGTTCAGCGCGTGTTGTAACTGGCTTATTCGGTTTAAAACCAGCTTCAGAACATGAAGTAGCTCATACAGAGGAAGAATTACGCCTTATCCTTTCAGATAGCTATGAAAGTGGCGAAATTAATCAGGCTGAATACAAGTATGTAAATAACATTTTTGAATTTGATAATCGTATTGCAAAAGAGATTATGGTACCGCGAACAGAAATCGTTGGTTTCTACCTGGAAGATTCAGTAGAAGAACACATGAAAGTAATCCAAAATGAGCGATACACACGTTATCCGATTTTTGGAGAAGATAAAGATGATATTATCGGTATGGTCAATGTAAAAGATTTCTTTATTCGATATATGACCGAGGATCAAAAAGATTTATCATCAATTCGCTCGTATATGCGTCCGATTATTGAAGTGATGGAAACGACTCCAATTCACGATCTATTACTTCAAATGCAGAAGAAGCGAATTCCGATGGCTGTTTTATATGATGAGTACGGAGGAACAGCTGGAATTGTAACGCTTGAGGACATCTTGGAGGAAATCGTCGGCGAAATTCGTGACGAATATGATGAAGATGAAGCACCACCAATTCAACATGTGAACGAGCAACATATCATTGTTGATGGAAAAGTGCTTATCTCAGAAGTGAAAGATTTATTTGGATTACACATTGAAGAAGATGATGTGGATACAATCGGTGGATGGATCATGATGCAAAATCATGAAATTGAAGAAGGACAACATGTTGAGGCGGAAGGTTATGAATTTAAAGTGTTAGAAAAAGACGCTTACCAAATTAAACGTGTTGAAATCCGTAAGATGGAACAAGAGCAAGAAGAAGAGAAAGCAGCAACTGTGTAAGTTGCTGCTTTTCTTCTAAAGTATAAAAAATGCAAAATTAGGAGCGGATATTTTGATTCAAACAGCCTTACGTGTATATCGATTACAATTGTATGTGATCTTTAGTGGTTTACTACTTATGTGGACGATTACTCCGTTTGGAAAACAAGTAACAGGATTTGGTATCGGATTAGCTGTAAGTGCATATTGCCTTTGGTTATTAGCTCGCAGAGTGGAGAAACTCGGGAAAAGTATCGTAATGAAAGAAAAGGCTCCTGGATTAGGAATTTTAAATCGATTTGCAGCAGCCATATTAGGAGCTATCATTATGTATGAAATTGAGCATGAAATGGAAATGTGGGCATTCGGTACAGGCATTTTAGGTGGTCACTTTTTAATGATTGCGAATTTAGCTTATGCAAATATGCAGTTAGTGAAAGAAGAAGAGAAGCAAAGGGAACAGGCTTCGAAAAACATAGAGCTATGATGAAAGGGACCTAATCGGGGTTCCTTTTTTAGTTTAGCGATAATATAAAAGGAATCAAATTAACGACAAATATAATACGCTTCTTTTTTGTGTTTTTCAATAGTATGAAAAATAATAAAAAAAAATTAAAAAACCCATCGATTTCTAAAGCTTAAGTATGTTATCATGACAAAAGACTTTTTGAAAGAGGTGGATACCAATGTTACAAGCGCTACTTATTTTTGTGCTTCAAATTATTTACGTTCCCATTTTAACAATCCGTACGATTTTGCTTGTAAAGAATCAAACAAGATCCGCTGCTGCTGTTGGATTGTTAGAGGGAGCTATTTACATTGTCAGTTTAGGTATTGTGTTTCAAGATTTATCAAATTGGATGAACATCGTTGCCTATGTCATTGGCTTTAGTGCGGGACTGTTATTAGGCGGTTATATAGAGAATAAATTAGCAATTGGTTATATTACGTATCAAGTTAGTTTACTAGACCGTTGTAATGAATTAGTAGATGAATTACGTCACTCTGGATTTGGCGTTACAGTATTTGAAGGTGAAGGTATTAATTCTATACGTTATCGCTTAGATATCGTTGCAAAGCGTTCTAGAGAAAAAGAACTGTTAGAAATTATTAATGAAATTGCACCGAAAGCGTTTATGTCTTCTTATGAAATCCGTTCATTTAAAGGTGGATATTTAACGAAGGCGATGAAGAAAAGAGCGTTAATGAAGAAAAAAGATCATCATGTATCGTAAAAAAAGAGAGTAGTGCAGTTTTAAAAACATGGTATAATCCCATATGTAAAAGAGAGGAATCTATTTTGATGTAGATTCCTCTCTTTTTTATTGTTAATTGAAAAACTAAATCGTATAATTATTTTTTTTACTCATCCTCAAATTAATGATTAGCCATATAATTTGAAAAAATACCGGTATGGTAAACGCGATTAATAAAACGATAAGTGATATTGATTTAATTTCGGGTGTTTGAATGACACCAGCACCATCAACATCTCGTAGCCAAATAATAGCTGCCCATATTCCAAAAACGATAATCCAAAATATGTTACCAATCCACCAAGAAATCCATCGTTTTTTCATGTTAGCACCCCTTACATTTATCCACTGTTAAAAGTATATTTTTGTTCGTTATATTTATAAGGAAATACCTATTAAATTAATTTTTTTTAACGGTATATCTAACTTGTTTAAACGTTACCATTTCTCCATCTTTATCATCATCCTCATTCTGTAAAAGTTGAACTCGTGGCTTATAGTCTGTCCTATGAGCATCCTTGATACCTGTAATATCAAGTTTGTAGGATTCACCATTCTTTATTTTTTGTTCGAATACTTTTGTGTTGGCAACATAAATAAAAGTCACTTTATTTTCATCAATACCTTCAGTCTTAATTTCTAATTCATTATCTTTTGTTGTAATCGTCGGTGTTAATAATTCAATACTGCCGTTTCCGGTTTCTAAAGAATTTTCTACTATAGTTGAACATCCGGATAATATGATTGCAGTGAATAGCAGAATCATTAATTTCTTTTTCATAACATCCCCCAATTTCAAGTGATTTTGGATTTTGGCATTGCTAGAGTGCTAGTGTTTTATGTAAATGTTTAGTTAGCATTCTTTTAATTATACCATAATATGTAAAATAGAACAGACTGCATATCCAATTTAAGGGAGATTGAAATTTTACTTATTGCCGTAAATTAGTATTTTTACAGTAGGTATATATCTTCTTTAGGAAATCCTTTTTCATATTTAAAATATGTAGTGAAATAAAACCAATAATTCCTATTCCACCAAAAATAAGCCATGGTGTATACATTCCGCTTAAGTTGGCTGTAAAAGATGTACCGGTATAATTACCGATGATAAAACCAAATGCGAGTGATAGTTGATAAAATCCGAAGTAAGTAGCTGTATAGGTTTCGTTACTGTAATTTGCAATAGCGATATCAGCGTTAGGTAATACGAGTGTTTCACCAATTGTAAATAAAATTACACAAATAAATAACCAATATGGGTGCTGGAATAAAGGGATGAGTAAAAAGGAAATGCCCATTAATAAAATACCGTATTTAATAATCGACAGCGTGTTGTATTTGTGAAATAGTTTTCGAAATAACACCATAAATATGACCCCTGTTATTGCATTTATCGTAATAACGAGTGTAGCAAGCTGATTGCTATTACTAATGTTTTTCATATGAAGTGGAAGTGCGACAGTAAGCTGAGTAAACATAATATAGAAGAAAATCATGATAAATGAAAACAGAAGAAAAGGTTTGTTTTGTAAGATAGCCTGTATTCCTAGTGTGATAGACGTATTTTCAGTAGTGACTTGGAAGTGATTTTTAAGTAAGTAAAAGATAAAAGCGAATAACAGCATAAGAGATCCTGTTAGAGAAAAAGCATAGATTGGATCGAGTAAGAGTAAGAACCCTCCGGCAATTGGTCCAATTATTGCACCGCAATTAAAACTAAGATTTAAATATGTAAATAAATTTTTTCTTGTATGAGCTGGTTGTGAGCCAAATATGGCGCGCGCAGCAGGTTCATAAAATGCAGTTCCGAAGCCGATAAGTGCAGAAGAAATAGAAATGGTATAGAAATCAGAGCATATTCCTAAAGCGATAAAGCCGATTCCTCTTAAAAATAATCCGGCTATCATCATAATGATATATCCTGTTTTGTCAGCAATTAACCCTGAGAATAATGGGATAACGCGTGATGTGATTGTCATAACCGTCAACACTGTTCCTACTTGGACAGCAGAAAAATGAAGAAAGGTTAATAGATAAATAGCTAAAAATGCGTATACCGCAAAATACCCAAAAGACATAAAAAATGAAGAAATAAGCATGAAACGTATCGGTAGTGAGAAACTTTTCATAGAACTCCTCCTAATATTGTAACCAGTAAAATGATTTGATGGTTAACTATTTTATATTATAATTATACATAAAGTCAGAAAAAAGTAAATTTTAAGAAGAAGGTGGATGGAATTGAATCAAAATGCACCAAATGAACTAGAATATATTCGGGAATTTTTAAATACATGGAAAATACCAAATGATACGAGAGAAGCAATTGATTTGTTGCAGACCGAAGATGATATAAAGCAATTTATGAACAAACATTTTCATGAAGAGTTTCCGTTTTATAGGATAGAGGAATTAAAAAGTTTTCGAGAAGACATTCGGATGACGATTGAAGGCGGAGGATCATTGCAAAAGTGGTTAGAGAAATATCCATTTCATGTACATGTAATGGAAGATATGAAAGGTATTACATATGAGCCTGTGCACGAAGAGAATATATATACAAAAGTATTAAGCATAGTTTTAATGGCAGTTCAAGAAAATTTGTGGGGGAGGTTAAAAGCATGTCCAGATTGCCGCTGGGTATTTTATGACAATTCACGAAATGGAAGTAAAAAATGGTGCGGTATGTACGCTGGAGAAGAAGGAGGAAGAGCGTGCGGTACGATTGCGAAAGTGAAAAATTACCGGGCGAAGAGAAAAGGAAGATCAGGTTATAATGTGTAATTTAAATTAGGGGAAGAAAATGGAATGGGGGAATGTAGAATATGAAGGGTACACAAATGTTAGCTTTAAATAAAAAGTGTTGGGATACAGTTGCGCCATATTTCTTTCAAGTAGATTGTTTGCCGAAATATGGTCCGTATACAGCGTCTGAAGACGAGATTCATTTGTTCGATTCAATTAGAAAGAAAAAGGTTCTTGATATTGGATGTGGAAGTGGGCATTCGCTGCAATATATGGCAGAGCATGGGGCGGAAGAGTTATGGGGTCTTGATCTTTCCAGTGAACAAATTAAAACAGCGAATGAAACGTTAAAGAGTTGGAATCCAAAGTTAATATGCGGAGCAATGGAAGAGGAATCGGATATTCCGAAAGGGTATTTTGATATTGTGTACTCGATTTATGCATTAGGTTGGACTTCGGATTTAGGGAAAACGTTAGAACTGATTTATTCATATGTAAAGCCAGGAGGAAGTTTTATTTTTAGCTGGGAGCACCCAGTATATTCAAATTTACAGTATGGTACAGAAGAAATTGCTTTCAAGTCTTCTTACCATGAGGAAACGCCTATTACATTTGAAACATTTAAAGGTGAAAATGTACAAGCGACATTATATAAGAGAAAAATAAGTACATACATAAATGAGTTAAACCGAGCAGGATTTATAATTGAGAGAATAGAAGAGCCTGAACCATCGAGCTCGTTTGATGGAGAACGAGCTGAGCCGTCTACGAAATATTATTCTTTATATAAAGCTAGAATGGTGCCAACTACCTTTATTATTAAGGCGAGGAAATGAAAAATACAGCGTACGCTTTTTTCAGCGTACGCTGTATTTTATTAAAGGTTAGTACTTATCTTTTCGGTTGAAAAATATGCTGAAAGAAGTATTTGTGATGCAAATTATCTACAACTTTATTTGCTTGATATGTGCGGTGTTGTTCGAGTCGAAGTCTTTGCTCCATCATTTTTATTGCGTGATCAGATAAACGTAACATTTTACATTTCTCCTTTTCTATAAATATAGGTGACTATTTGATATCGATCCCATATTTATAATTAAGGAGGCAAAATGTGTAACATAGGCAAAAAGCACCTTCCTCTCCCATTACGCTTACGAGGTTAGCTGTCGGACTCGGGAAGTGAGAGTTTCCCTACTTAAATAAGATTCGCCCCAAGTAGCATAGCTACAAAAATGGTTCCCCCGCTCCAAAATTTGGACTCAGCAAAAGGTTTTATAAAGTAAAAGATAACATAAGTCAATCGATAAGTCAAACTATTTGTTGTTTTCTGATTTTTTTGAGGGAGGTTAAAACTACACCATCGGGTAATATGATATCCTTTACTTCAATAAATCCATGTTTTTTATATAAAGACAGAGCGGGGGTATTTTCTTTTCCTGTTTGTACAATATATGTTTGGGAAGGGGAGAACATGTCAAATACATATAGTAGTAATTTTGTTGCAATCCCTTTATGAAAATGATCAGGGGATACTACTAAACGATGAATATCAACTTCCTCTTCATCTACTTTAAAAGAAATAAACCCAGCAAGTGTATCTTCATAAAAATAGCCGTAAAACATTTCATCACAGGATTGAATATCGGCTACAGTATCATAAAGGCGAGGGATAACCGTACTATTTATATATTTTGCCTCGATTTCATAAGCGGGTATTTGAATGTTTAAAATAGAAGTAGCGGTGTTGCGGGAAGTTGTTATTAATTTTTGAATCATAGGGTAAAACCTCCTTGTAGACTTTATTTTCATAGATTTGACAAGATTTTTCTTTTTTGGATATAATAATTACATAATAATTTAGTATGAAAAAGAAATACACCATAATAGAAATGGAGGACTAAAAATGGGATGGATTATCACATTAATAGTTGGTGCTATTATAGGTGCAATTGCAGGTTCTATAACGGGTAAAAATTTTCCGGGTGGTATGTTTGGAAATATTATCGCAGGTTTATTAGGTGCTTCGTTAGGTGGTAGATTATTTGGATCTTTTGGGCCATCATTTGGTGGGATTCATGTTGTGCCAGCATTATTAGGTGCAATTGTATTAATTCTTATTGTATCATTTGTAGTGAAAGCTGCAAAGAAATAGAGATATAGATTATGACGAAAAGCCCTGAATAAGGGCTTTTCATCTTTCGAAGAGGTGGTTTCGTTGGAGAAATTAAATATAAGAAAAAGAGATAAGTTGAAAAAGTTTTTTAGAGAACACAATTATTTAGCAGTGCTACTTGGGTTTGCACTATTGTTCATTAATATTTTATTACTAACAAAAATATCATTTGTTTTTACACCGTTTATCGTCTTTTTAAAGACAATTTTCTTCCCGGTATTATTAGCGGGTGTACTATTTTATATTTTGCATCCATTCGTTTCGCTTCTCGAAAAGAAAGGTGTATCAAGAATTGTATCGATAGCTTCTATATATTTAATAGTAATAGGATTATTTGTATTTTTAGTCTTGACGGTTATTCCTATTATTAAAGATCAAATTGATGCATTAATAGATAACTTACCGTATTTCGGTCATGAAATTGAGAGAGCAGCACGTAGATTTGGAGAAAGTAATTTATTAGGAAAAATTCAGGAGAATTTAAATATCGATGTAGCGAGTATGGTAAAAGACTACACAGTTGATTTTACGAAGTCGTTATCATCAGTAACTGGAAATGTAACTGGATTTTTAAGTACTATTACAGAGGTCGTTTTAACATTTGTAATGGTTCCATTTATATTGTTCTACCTTTTAAAAGATGGTGAGCAATTACCGAATCACTTTTTAAAGTTTATTTCAGAACAAAGACAGCCAGCAGCGATGAGAATACTAGATGATATGCATTATGCGATTAGCTCGTATATTAGAGGGCAAATTATTGTTAGCTTGTTTATCGGAATTATGCTATTAATTGGTTACCTTATTATTGGTATTAAATATGCGGTACTGCTTGCAATTTTAGCGATGATTGTAAATATCGTTCCGTACGTAGGGCCAATCATCGCAATTACACCAGCTTTAATTATTGCGTTTATTGACTCACCAGCAATGGTGTTAAAAGTAATTATCGTTATGATGGTTGTACAATTAGCAGAAGGTAAATTTATTTCTCCGCAAGTTATGGGGAAAAAGTTAGATATTCATCCAATTACAATCATATTTATCATTTTAACTGCTGGAAACTTATTTGGTATTATGGGGATTATTTTAGCGATTCCAGGGTATGCGATATTAAAAGTGTTAGTGACACACGGGTATAGATTTGTTAAGTTGAATACGTAGGAAAAAGAGCTAAAACAGAATGTTCTGTTTTAGCTCTTTTTTAGTAACAATTGATTTGCAATTTCGCTGTGTTTTTAAATTGTAAATCAATTCTGTTTTCGTTAAACAGAAAATTCAGTTTTAGATAAAAGAGAAATGTGATAAACTGTAAAAAATAACGAAAAGCGATGAAAGAGAAGAGTACATATTCGAAACTTTTCAGAGAGCTGATGTGTGGTGGAAATCGGTAAGGGATGAATATGGAATGGGCTCTAGAGCTTCTAGCTGAAATGAGTAGGCAAAGACGGTTACTTCACGTTAAGAAGTTGAAGTGAGCTATGATGATAGCTAATGAAGGTGGTACCGCGGGAGTCTCTCGTCCTTTTTAAGGATGAGAGGCTCTTTTTATTTTTGGAAAGGAGGAGTTAGGATGAGCGAAAAAATAATGTTAACAGGAATTAAGCCGACAGGTTACCCGCATTTAGGGAATTATATTGGGGCAATTAAACCTGCACTGCAAATGTCGAAAAAGAATGAAGGAAAAGCATTGTACTTTATAGCGGATTATCATGCGTTAAATGCTGTACATGATCCAGAGAAGTTCAGTAATTATACGAAAGAGGTAGCAGCTACTTGGTTATCACTCGGACTTGGTGAAGATGTTATTTTTTACAGGCAAACAGAAGTGCCGGAGATTCTAGAATTAGCTTGGATATTAGCTTGCCTAACTCCGAAAGGGCTTATGAACCGTGCCCATGCGTATAAAGCGAAGGTGGAGCAAAATAAAGAAGCAGGTTTAGAGTTAGATGCAGGAGTGAATATGGGATTATATACGTACCCGATTTTAATGGCTGCTGACATATTACTATTTCAAGCAACTCATGTACCAGTCGGGAAAGATCAAATTCAGCATATTGAAATCGCGCGTGATATTGCGACGTATTTTAATCATACATTCGGCACGACATTTACACTTCCGCAGTATGTCATACAAGAAGAAGGTGCCATTTTACCTGGTCTTGATGGAAGGAAGATGAGTAAAAGTTACGGAAATGTGATCCCGTTATTTGCAGAACAAGAAAAACTACGAAAGTTAATCTTTAAAATTAAAACAGACTCCTCACTTCCGAATGAACAGAAAGAATTAGAAACGTTATTTACGATATATAAAGAATTTGCGACGGAAGATGAAATACTGTTGATGCGTGAAAAGTATGAAACTGGCATTGGATGGGGCGATGTGAAAAAAGAGTTGTTTCACGTTGTAGACCGCGAATTAGCCGGACCTCGTGAGAAATACGCTATGTATATGAATGAGCCAAATTTATTATACGAAGCATTAGAAAAAGGTGCTGAGCGGGCAAGAGAAATCGCGAAGGTAAATTTAGCAAAAATAAAGAAACGGATTGGATTTGAGAGGGAACGTTAAGCGTTCCCTTATTTTTTTAGATAATCTGTAATAATCCTTTCAATAACAGGAGGAAGATTATTAGGTAATTCATCAAGTGAAAAGAAGCGTAGTTCTTTTGATTCACTTTGATCGCATACAAGTTCACCATGAAATTCTCGGCAAATATAAACAACGAATACACCATGTACTTGATCGCCGTTTGGATAGATTTGAAAGAAATCTGGCCCTGAGTATGTACGGAATAGTTCTGGATTTTTAATAATAAGTCCAGTTTCTTCAAACACTTCTCGTTTTAAAGCATCTTCTAACGTTTCGTTATATTCTAGGGCGCCGCCAATAATACTCCAGCTGTTAAAATCCGTACGGAGCTGCAGTAATATTTCATTTTTCTCATTTAATATAATAGCGTGTGAGCCAATTAAAATAAGTGGTTGATTGCCTACTAGATTTCTCATATCTTCAATATAACCCATGTCATTGCTCCTTGTATTTAATAATAGTTAGGAAGTTCTTTTAACATTCTTTCTGTTTTACGTGCAGTAAAGGCTAAGTTATGGTCATCTTTCGTTCTGAAAAATAATGTGCGTAAAAAGGTTTTAATGTTGGCACATAAAATACAATATTCATTTAGCGA
Source organism: Bacillus paramycoides (assembly GCF_038971285.1). Lineage (NCBI taxonomy): Bacteria > Bacillati > Bacillota > Bacilli > Caryophanales > Bacillaceae > Bacillus > Bacillus paramycoides. The sequence goes on along the minus strand of NZ_CP152427.1, from coordinate 3,229,658 downwards.
AAGGCGTTTTCTAATTTGAGGAAGCCTTTTTATTTTTTTATGAATAATTGAAATTAACTCATCTTGCCGGAAATCATGATATAGCATCGATAGTAACGGCGTAACAATTCGTTCATCTTCATTGTTATGAAAAAGGTCAGATGGAATGAAGATTTTATTTAATAAACAATGAATTAATTCTTCGTACCACTCAAAAGTCGTATAGGAATTGTGAACAATTTCAGTAAAGGCATCAGATACGTGTGCAAGACAATGAGCCCATCCTTTATTTTCAATATAGCCTCGAAAATCCGTTTCTAAGTTTGTGTATGTAATGAGTTTGTTTTTTATTTCTTCGATATCCTCCTCTGTAAAAAAATAGTGCGAGTTAGCGAATTGGAGTATTAACGCAATTAACGAAACAGTGTAAGAACGTGTGAAAACCCCATCTGTATGTGGGGAGTAAATGTCACAATATAAATACTCATCACTTAAACAAGTTTGCAACAGTAATTTTAGCTGATCATCCATAAGGAATTCATGATGAATGAAATGCGCAAAACATTTATATATAAGTTGGTAACGAACGTAACTATCAGTCGTTCCGATATACTGAAGCATGTTGAGTGTTAACTCATTTATATCTATATGTTGCAGTTGCGTATAGTCATTTTGTTGTATAAGCTCTAACTGTTGTTGTAACGTTGTAATATCCAATGGAGAACCTCCTCCGCACTTTAAAGATGCGATGTTTTCTAGTATTCTATATATTCAAGGACAATCCTGCTCATGCAAGGAGAACAAATAGAAATTCGAGTATGACATAGATGAGGGAAGTATATGATGACTATAGAACAGTTAGAAAAACATTTTAAAATAAGAAGAAATGCTTCTTCTATCATGATAAAAGAAAATAATGCAGAGCCTTTTACAGAAGCGCAATTAAAGGAAATCATGCAATATTGCGTTGCTGAGGCTGAAAAAGAGGGAATAGAAAACTTACATTTTGAGATTTCGTCAAAAAGTCCCAATTACGATGTGTATAAAAAATGTTTCGAAACGTATTCATTTGAATATGTTACCGAAAACATGATTGTGTTTAAGGATATATATGAAGTAGAAGATGTAGAAAGTGAAATTGATTTTAAGCTGATTGAAGAAGTAGGAGAAGATACATTTTATTCTCTTTGGAACGAAATGACGGAAGAGCAAGTCACTTATGATCAATTTGTAAATATGATGCTACAAGAAATTGGTGAGCAGTGGAAAGAACATTGTTTAACCGCGAGTATCAATGAAGGGCCGATAGGAATTGTAATTCCGCATATTGAAAGAGGAACGTTAGAAGAAGGAAAACTCATGTATTTCGCAGTCGCTCCAAATATGCGAAATAAAGGATACGAAGCAGCATTCTTTACAGGAGCAATGTTTGTCTTAAAAGAAATAGGTGCATCTTATTATATTGGCGAGACAAATGTACAAAATGAGTGGATGAAGGATGTTTTTGAAAAGGACGGATGTCAGCTGCTAAGTTGTACTGAGCGATATGTGAGGGTGTTTTAGGAGGATGAAAAAGGTTCTTGAACTTGTTTAACGGGAATCCGTGTACAACTTATGAACAAATAAAAGAACTTTTTGCCTCTTTGTAAGATAAAAAGAAAAATGAGAACGACAAAATAGATATTCCTATAATACAATAAAGAAAGATTCGATTATATGAGAAAGCGTTGGTGAAAGAATGGAGCAGCAAAGAAATGGGTTACAAGCAACTGTACAAAGAAATGAAGATAATACGTTACAAATAAAGTGGGAAAATAATATAGAGGAAGTTCGCATTTACTGGAGTACTTTGCCAGATCATATTGAAGAAAATGGAGAATTACTTGCAACGGTAAATGGAGAATCATCATGTACACTTGTAAACCCAAGTGAAAATGAGCGTCCATATTTTAGACTAGTAGGTAGTAATGGACAAGCAGTGACAGTAGCTGAGCGTAGATTGCCATTACAAGGCGCGTTTAACTTCCGTGATATGGGAGGATATGAAACGACAGATGGCCGTAAAGTAAAATGGGGCAAACTGTACCGTTCTGAAGAATTAGCAGGACTAACAGAGTGGGATATCGACTATTTACAAAAGTCTGGCTTAAAGTTAATTTGTGACTATCGTACAGACTTTGAAGTGAAGCATAAGCCGAATCCAGAGATTACAGGTGCTCGTCAAGTGTGCTTACCAGTTATGCAAGACTTAGCGAAAGATTTAAATATAAATGAATTTTTCCAAGTTGGTGACCTTTCTAAGTTAGGGAAACCAGGCGAGTATCTTGTGAAAATGAATCAAGATTTCGTAAGTGGTAATGAAGCATTCGTGAGCTTCTTAAACTTAGCGCAAAACCCAGAAAACTTACCGTTAGTAAACCATTGTACAGCTGGAAAAGACCGTACTGGATTTGGCTCAGCACTATTATTACTTTTACTAGGTGTACCGGAAAAAACAGTAATGGAAGATTACTTACTAAGTAACGGTTTCCGTGAAAAGTTAAATGAAAAAATGATGGCCTTTTTAGGTGCAAAATTACAAAACGATGAAAGTAGAGTAATATTAGGTGCAATGTTTGAAGCACGTGCTGAATATTTACAAGCTGCGATTGATGAAGTGAAAAAGCAATACGGTTCAGTTGAAGCGTATGCTGAAAAAGCAATTGGCTTTACGAAAGAGTCGTTAGAGGAAATGAAAGAGTTATTGTTAGAGGATAAATAATGATGAGGGAGGCTGATTGGATTAGCCTCCTTTTCTTATTGTTGTTATAATTTTGTTTAGGAGGATTGTTGTGCACCGGGGGATAAAATGATTCATACACGTGTAAAAGCAGAGGGGTTAAAAGAGAAGCTAGCAACAATACTAAGTCAAGATTATAAGGAACTGGCTGTTCAGAATTTAAAGGTGATTGGAACGGGAGTGCAAAATATTGTTTTTCGGGGAGATTCAGAAAAGGGAGCTTTAGCTTTTCGAGTGCCGTGGGAGAGAGAAGTAGAAAATATAAATGAAGATTTATTTAATAGTCGGATTTCATTAGAAAAGGAAGCAGAGCTCTCTGAGTTTTGTCATTCAAAAGGTATTCCAGTGCCAAAGATACACGGATTGCATCTTTCTACCGAACTTGATTTTTTAATTTTGGATTGTGTGTGTACAGATCATATGCCAATTTCTGCGTACAAAATAGGCGAATTAGTTAGTAAGCTTCATAGTATGCCAAATGAAGATTTACATTACGAACAAAACATTAGAGAGCTCATTAGTAAGTATATAGCAGAACGAATTGTGAAACGGGTAGAAGGGTTTAATACAATCACGAACTGTGGAATGAAACTTCCAGATACGAAAACAATTGAACATATTCTTAGTACAGCAGATTATGAAAAGTGCTTACTACATATGGATATTCGACCGGCCAATTTAATTGGATATAATGGAGAGGTTAAAGCGATAGTTGATTGGGATAACGCTCTAATTGGTCACCCATTACTGGAGCTTATGAGAATAGCTGAAACAAATGAGGTTAGTTGGGATGAATTTAAAGATGGATATAAGAATGATAGTATCTTTAACGCTACTCCTCATATTGTTAGTTTATTTTATAGATTAGATACAGCGGTCATGCTTGCAAACTTATTTATAGCACATTTGAAAATAGAAGATAAAGGTGTATTCTATAAAGAGCGGGTTAAAGCAATCCATCACGAAATATATAAAAGTTTATCCCGTTTTAATGGGCAGTAAGACCCCCACCTCAAAATTCAGCGAGAGCAAAGAATTTAGGTGGGTGATCAACTGCCCATAAAAGTCCGATTGGTTCAACTAATAATCAGTGGGGGATGAAGAAAACCCCCACTGATTAAAGTTTCACTTTATAAGCTATGAGAATAAATTTTTGAAATAGAATTGAGGAGAAAGAACATCATGAAATACAAAGTTATATTATTCGACGTAGACGATACATTATTAGATTTCCCTGAAACGGAAAGACACGCATTACATAATGCGTTTGTACAGTTCGGGATGCCTACAGGGTATAATGATTATCTTGCAAGTTATAAAGAGATTAGTAATGGATTATGGAGAGATTTAGAAAATAGAATGATTACGCTAAGTGAATTAGCGGTAGATCGATTTAGACAATTATTTGCCCTTCATAATATAAAAGTAGATGCACAGCAATTTAGCGATGTATACCTTGAAAACTTAGGGAAAGAAGTACACCTTATAGAAGGTGCAGTGCAATTATGTGAGAATCTACAAGATTGCAAGTTAGGTATTATTACGAATGGATATACGAAGGTGCAACAATCGAGAATTGGAAATTCGCCTTTATGTAATTTCTTTGATCATATTATTATTTCAGAAGAGGTTGCTCATCAAAAACCAGCACGTGAGATTTTTGATTATGCATTTGAGAAGTTTGGAATTACTGATAGGTCAAGTGTACTAATGGTCGGAGATTCACTAACTTCTGATATGAGAGGCGGAAAAGATTACGGCATTGATACGTGTTGGTATAATCCGAGTTTGAAAGAAAATAGGACAGATGTTAAGCCGACTTATGAAGTGGAGAGTCTGCTACAAATTTTAGAAGTTGTGGAAGTGGTTGAAGAAAAGGTAGCTTCATTTTAATTGTGTTGATATTTGTCGATAAGTCGATATTCTTTGTCGAATCGTCGATATATCGAAAAAATCGTTGATATATTTTGAGTTACGGTAGATATATTGGAAAAATCGTCGATATAATTTGAGTTGCATTCAATTTATATCGATAATCGGTGTAACAACTAGAGGTGAGTAAAGAATGTTAACGTTTTTATTTGAGTTAGACAAAAGTATTCCGCAGAAGGATGAGCCACGGTATGCCGCTTATGCAAATGGCTTTATTGAAGGGGATTTAACGATTCTTGTCGGTGACAGCGTACTTTTTCAGAAGTCATGTATGAAGGTTGCAGAGCTTGGTATTTATTTAGGACAGTGGATGGAACAAGTGCAACATGGGCAGAACGAACAGTTGAATTATGAAACGAGTGATCGTGAGGAAGTAATTCTTGGATTCTTATACGAAGAGGAAGATCAGTGGAGAGTTGCTTCCAGTTGGCAGCAATTTGAACTGCAAGAGCGTATATCCACTACAGCGTTAGTAGAAAGCGTTGGGCGTTATTTGAATGAGCTAAATAAGGAACTGCGCGCGATAGAATATCCTGTGACGTTTGATCAGTACTTAAGAGGAGAGCGAATGATGCAGCTTTCTTATAAACGACCGTGTGATAGTAAGGCGGATACGATGTCAATAGAGGTTTATAATGAAAGCGAAAAAGTAGGCGCAGTACGGGGCTATTATAAAAATACGTTGATGAAAGTACTAGATTTCATTCCGAAAGTCGGTAGTAATATTATTTATGAAATAAAGGATAGTAAGGACAATATTCGCGTCATTGCAAAGGATGTAAGTAGGCAGCGTCAAAGAAGGATTTTAGTAACGTACATCGATCATCATGATGCAGAACATGAAATACTTATATGTGACGGAAAGTTATTAGATGCAAATTTCTTATTTACCTTTACATATAAGAGGGAAGAATATGTTGTTCACAAAACTCCAATTGGACTTGGAAAGTTATTACGAAACGGCTATGTAATCGCAGAATGGAATATTCGTCTTGAGGAAGATATGTATGATATTGAGATGAATGTATATGATGAGAATTATATAGAGGATCAATATTTATTGTTAGGCGTATTTCATGCGATTTTGTATGGGTAATCATTGTATACACGAAAAATACCGGCATTCTTTGTGAAAAGAATGCTGGTATTTTTTATTTATCCTCAAAAATAAAAATCTCATCAATCGTACTATAAAGTGCCTTCGCTATATCGTGAGCGAGTTGTAAGGAAGGGTTATATTTTCCTTTTTCGAGGTGGCTAATCGTTTCACGGCGTACGCCAACAGCGTTCGCTAAATCTTCTTGTGTCATGTTTAATTTGGCGCGGTATTCTTTTATTTTCGTTACGAACGCCATGGCGCATCTTCCGTTTCATCAACAGGTTTATCGTAAAAGAACATAGAGAAGCCGAAAGTAAGAATGAGTGTACTGAAAATAAGAGCGATATCAATCTCTTGTAGCGCCGGGTTTGGAAATAACATTTCAATAAACAGAATGATAGCGGTAGTTAGTAATGTAACGATAAAGGCATTGCGGCACGATTTATTCACGATTTGTTCAAATAGTTCATCGTGTTGAACCGTTCTATATGTTGTGAAAAAGGAGAAGAAACAGAACATAGTAAACAATCCTTTTTCATAAAAAAAGCCGAGGAAACCGAAGAAACCGAGAAATCCTAAATATTTTATCCAAGTTGTTTTCACGATAGATTCTCCTTTCAATGTTAGAAATAATTCTCTTTATGTTATAAATATATCACATGTGAAAATGTATAGTAATAATAGTTTTCCAATTCTTTTCATAATAATAGTAAAAAGAGGAAATATACTGCGAAATAAAGAGGATAATATTGTAAAATGGTTGTAAGGAGGGGGAGGAAGGCATGTTAACTTGGATCATGATCGTTGTATTACTTGTAGTCATTACTGTAGTGGCGACGGTGTTAATTGGGCGAAATGGTGATGCAAATTATAGTAAAGCGACAAAGGGGAATATTAGAAGGCTTACGATGATTTATATTATACTAGCTGTCGTTTTAATCGTTGGATTAGGTTTGTATATTTATTTTAAAGGTTAAAAACTGAAAAAATACAAAAATCTAAAAATAGAAGTATGCTATAATGTTAATATAGTTATTTGGTAATTAAGGAAAGGGTTGGATGTAATGATTGAAATTACGAATGTGTCAAAAAGTTATAATGGGTCTACCTATGCAGTAAAAGATTTAAGTTTATCTGTGCCTAGCGGAGAAATCTTTGGATTTTTAGGGCCGAATGGTGCGGGTAAATCAACGACAATTAAGATGATTACTGGTATTCATGGGGTAGACAAAGGGACGATTACGATTAACGGTATAGATATTATGAAAAATCCGATGGAAGCGAAAAAGACGTTTGGTTATGTCCCAGATAGCCCAGATATGTTTTTACGATTAAAGGGAATTGAATATTTAAACTTTATGGCAGATATGTATGAAGTGCCGAAAGAAGTACGACAAGAACGAATTGAGTCTTTAGCGAAGAAATTTGATCTTTACAATGCGTTATCGGATCAAATTCAAAGTTACTCGCACGGTATGAGACAAAAAATCGTTATTATTGGTGTGCTCGTGCATGAGCCAGATGTATGGGTTTTAGACGAACCGTTAACAGGGCTTGATCCGAAATCTGCATATATTTTAAAAGAAATGATGAGAGAACATGCGGATAAAGGAAAGATTGTATTTTTCTCTACACACGTATTAGAAGTGGCAGAAAAATTATGTGACCGCGTTGCGATTATTAATAAGGGAAATCTTCAGTTTAAAGGGGATTTAGATGAAATGAGAGATCATTTTAAATCCAATGAATCACTTGAAAAAATGTTCTTGGAGATGACGGGCAATGAGTAAAATTTTGACGTTAACGAAAGTATTATTGAAATTAAATTATGCAGATTTTATTACAGATAAGAAGAAGCGATGGGCGTATGTATTTTCATTTGTAGCCATTTTATTTGTCGGCTTTTTACTATTTGGTTCTATCACGCACGCAATGTATGAGGGAATGATACATTTAGGGCAAGATCCAGGAATGATTATCGCAATGGGACTTGCGATTGCGAGTATATGGGTATTTTTAATGAGTATAACGAACATTTTAACTGTATTTTACTATAGTAATGACATTGAAATGTTATTGCCGTTACCATTGAAACCAGCCCAGATTATTTCGGCAAAATTTTTAACAGTATTAATTACACAATACGTAATGAGTTCATTCATTTTATTACCAATCTTTATTACGTACGGGTTAAAAAGTAGTGCATTTATTACATATTACATATACATGATTTTTATTTACTTACTCTTCCCGATTGTGCCGTTAGTATTAGCTTCATTACTGATGACAGTTATTATGAGGTATACAAATATAGCGAAAAACAAAGATCGAGGCAATATATTTATTGGAATCGTAAGTATACTATTTATTGTAGGAATTAATGTGTTTTTACAGTGGAAAAATAAAAGTTCGTTTTCTGAAGATGCAATTGCGGATTACCTAGCGAACAACCAATCTTCTCTTTTAGTACAAATGACAAACTATTTTCCAACTACATATTTTGGAGCAGTGGCATTAGTAGAAAATGCAAATTGGAAGGGACCTTTATACGTATTAATCTTTGCACTTATTTCATTTGTATTTTTTGTGTTGTTTTATTACATTGCAGAGCGTACATATTTAAAAGGGGTTATTGGACTTTCAACGAGTACAGCAAAAAAAGAGGTTATTTCAGCAGAAGGCTTACAGAAATCAACGGTACAAAGTTCACATTTAAAAGCGTATGTGAAAAAAGAATTTAAAACGTTATTCCGTACACCACAATTTTTCTTAAATTGCATTGTACAAACTTTCGTTATGCCGATTATGTTATTTTTTGTTTTATTCGTGCAAGATGGAAATTTAGAGTGGATTACAGGTTATATTGATAACCCAAAGTCAGCAGGTCTTGCAATTGGTGTTGGCCTTTGTGCATCGTTATTTTTAATGGGAAGTAACGTCATCGCAACAACATCATTTTCACGTGATGGAAGTTCATGGTTTGTGAATCGTTATTTACCTGTAAAAGCTTCGGATATCTTTTTTGCAAAAGCGATTACTGCTTGGTTAATTAATGTAATTATTTTAGCAGTATTCGGTATTACGATGGCAGTTGTGGCGGGGATTTCTCCTGTATTCATGTTACTGTGGTTTTTACTAAGTGCGAACGGGTTACTGTTAATTAATTTAATCGGTACACGCTGGGATGCACAAACTGCAGATATTCATTGGGATACAGAACAGAAATTATTTAAGAGCCGATATACAACTTTGTGGAATTTTTTAGCTAATATTTTTATAGCTTTAGTTATTGTTGCGGGAGTAGGTTTATTATACTTCTTCCTTCAAGTAGGACTGTGGGTAATGTTTATTGTTTTATTTGTAATGTTTACGATTGTAAATTATATCTTCATTAAAATTTTAAAATTAGGTGCAGAACGTATATTGTCAAATATTGAATAAATAGATAGATCCTCTGTATTCGCGTGCAGAGGATTTATCCATAGATGGAGGAGAAAAGGTGAAGAAAATAGCAATTGTAACAGGGGCAACTCGTCTAAATGGAATTGGTGCAGCTGTATGCAAGGTGCTTGCTCAAAAAGGGATAGACATTTTTTTCACGTACTGGTCTCAGTATGATAAAGCGATGCCGTGGGGAATGCATGACAAAGAGCCCTTTTTGTTGAAAGAGGAGATTGAAAGTTACGGTGTTCGTTGTGAAATGGCAGAAATTAATCTATCACAGTCGTATTCGCCAAATCGTTTGTTTTATATGGTCTCAGAACGTTTAGGTGATCCATCTATTTTAATTAATAATGCAGCGTATTCTACTCATACGAGAATTGAGGAATTAAATATAGAACAGTTAGATAAACATTATACAGTGAATGTTCGCGCTACTATGTTATTAAGTTCTTTATTTATAAAACATTATGCACTGAAAACGAGTGGAAGTATTATTAACCTTACTTCAGGACAGTCGCTAGGGCCAATGCCTGATGAACTAGCATACGTAGCAACGAAAGGAGCAATTGAAGCATTTACAAAATCAGTAGCACCTGTTGCGATGGAGAAGGGGATTACAGTGAATGCTGTTGATCCTGGACCGACGAATACAGGATGGATTACAGAGGAGCTGAAGCATCATTTAGTATGGAAGTTTCCGCAAGGTAAAGTAGGAGAACCAGCGGATGCAGCACGCTTAATATCTTTTTTAGTAAGTGAAGAAGCAAAATGGATTACGGGGCAAGTTATTCATTCGAACGGTGGTTACTCATAAATATATTATGTTAACAAATGTTGAAAAACAAAAAATGAAAGAAAATAATATTTTTTTGTTTAAATAAAATGTCAAGAAAGATAAAAAATTGATAGGAGAGTATATCGTCATATGAAGATAGTAATTCTTCATGTGACAATATACTCTTTTTCTTTTGTTAGAGAGAAGGAAAATGAAGTAGAAGAAACTCGAATATTCGAATTGATTTATCAGTTTTTGTACGTATTATTATGAAGATTACTGTCGGAAAGATGGTGATTCGTATGAAAAGGGATTTTTTAAGGGGAAATCGAATCGTAAAGGGGAGGATAAATAAAGTAAACATAGGGGGATTTATATGAAAATGAAAAAGGTCGCTATCGCATCGATAACAATTGGTACAATGCTTACTATGGCAGCTTGTAGTCCATCAGCAGATAAAGAGACAGAAAAGAAAGAGCAAGTAACAGCGCAAAATGAAGGAGAAGCAAAAACGACAAGTGCAGATGAAGCGTCAAAAACAACAAAAGATACTGAAAAAGAAACAAATACTTCTTCAAATGAAAAAACAGATAAAGATGCAAAAAATACGAAAGAATCATCAGGAACAGAAAGTAACGGTAAAACGTCAACTCAAAATGAGAATGTGAAAACAAAAGAAAAAGAAACGACAGGAAAAACGAAAGATCAAACGACAAGCGGAAAAACAACAGATCAAAGTACAAGTACAAACGCAAACGGAAAAACAACGAAAGATCCGAAGAAAAGCGTAGCTGTGAAAACAAATGTAAAAGAAGTTGCTGCACTAGTTGATAGCTTAGACAAGCAATTAGCTGCCAATCCGAAATTAGAAACAGTAAATAAACTTGGAAAACAAATAAATGAAAAGTGGGATGTGATTGAGAAAGAGCTAGAAGCATCACACCCAGCTGAATATGAAACAATTGGACAAAGTATGTACCCGTTAATTGTAGGAGCGGAGAAAGAAAAGATAGATATTAATAAAATGAAGTCATTAACGACGAAAACGAAAAAAGATTTAACTCAGTTATTAACGAAACTTTCGTAGTTTTAAAAGCCTACTGTGTAAGTAGGCTTTTTTATGTTTTCTGTAAAAGTCTATTTATTTTCAATTACGATACGAAATGAACCGAATGCTTGTTGACTGACATAATCTTCTTCGCTAGTTTTATAAGGAAATGGAAAAGCGACGAACTGAAAATTACTTTCTTGACCCACTGAAGGTAATGTGAAATTGAAAATTTGTCTCGTTTCAGGTGCAACCGCAGTATAAACGACTTTTTTATTGTTAAATATTTTTACTTGTTCCCAATCTTTAAATGCCACGATTGCGTAGGTCATTTCATCTTTTGTTTCATTACCGTTTGATAAGGTTAATTGTTCGCCTTCTTTTTCAGAGAAGACAGTTTGTAAGTTCTCTTCATTGTTCGTAACAAATAATGGTTCATACAGATCATCTTTTAAAATAGCATTTGGATCTATAAAGGTGAGCTTTGTATTTTCGCTTCCCTCCTGAGTAGGATTTATTGAGTATCGCATACTTAGGATCTCTTCTAATATAACCGCCTTATTTAAGTCATTGTTTTTTAATTTATATTCAGGTTTTTTAATGATTAAAAAGGTTAATTCACTTGCATTAGGAGAAGGGTGTAAAGAGATTTTCGTAGTAATTGAACTATTCGGTTTCATATTAAAAGAATAGTGTAATACTTCATTAGCAACTTCTTCTATCTTAAAAGGTTTTTGTTCGTAATCTTCTAGGACAATTAATCCGTATTTTCGGTCTTCATCAACATTATGTATGAATGATAATGATACATTTATTTTATTATTTTCAATAGTGATTTCACTACCATTGTTAATATGTTGACCTTTAGTATTTTTCAATCCATAAGAAATAGTATTGGCTTGTTGCTCTCGCTTATTTTCTTTAGGAGATGTATGCGGTTGTATGGTTGAAGTATGGGACAAAACATAAATTATAATTAATGAAATAAGTACAACACTGATAATAATATACATGCGTTTCATAAATAGCACCTCTATCTATTTAAAATATAAGAGAAAAAAGATATGCAAGTTGCATATCTTTTTCTCTTTCTTACCAGGAAGCTTTTGTTTCGTGGTTCACATCATTATAACCACTCAATTTATAGGTATGATTACCAATAGCGTAATCATCTCCATAATAAACGCTTGTATTGGTTGCTGTAGCACTTACAAAAGATGATTTTTTTGCACTATTACTTTTTGTATTTACTAACGAGCCATCGCCATTGAAAGTTCTTGCTTTTGCATAAATATAGTCTTCGATCGTAGTTGATTTCGATTTAGCAACTGAATATGGGTTACCAAAAAAGGGAGTATACACGCCAATGTTAGAGTCATTCTTAGGTGCAGCTGCAACAGTCCAACTAGGAACATTAGATGTTTTTGCTGATTGAACAGTATCATAGTTAACCAAAACGGGCTGTTTGTCTGCAGTGCCCACCTCTGAAGCACTTGCGTTATTAGTAAAACCAAAACTTAAAACCGCTAACCCTAAAGTTGTCACCGATAAAGATTTTTTCATATTCACTAATTTTCCCACCTTTTTTAATTTTGAGTTCGAACTCAATTCATACAATATATGAAAATTTTGAAACTCTCAATAACTTGTCCCATACTTAACTTTTCTTTTACTTTTGATTCAACATTTCTTCATTTTCAATAAAGCGAATATATCTTTAATTGCTTATACAGCAAAGGAAAAAGGTTTAACTTTATAAAATTCGTGTAAATTTAAATCTATTATTTATTTTCTCTGTTATTTTAAGCTTATGTGGCAATCCTAAAGAATAAGGATGGTGACAAAAATGACAATTGATCGGATTTGTACAATTGGGCCAGCAAGTAATAATAAAGAAACGTTAGCGCAGTTAATAAACAATGGCATGAAAATAGTAAGGTTGAATTTATCACATGGCACGCATGAAAGTCATAAAGATATCATTCGTTTAGTCAAATCGTTAGATGATTCTATTAAAATTTTAGGTGATGTACAAGGCCCTAAAATAAGATTAGGTGAAGTAAAAGGAGAACAAATTACACTTCAGGCGGGAGATTCTTTTCTTTTACATACGCAACCAGTTACAGGGAGCAATGAAGAAGCAAGTGTTGATTATGAAGGAATTGCGAATGATGTGAAAGTTGGAAGTAGAATTTTAATTAATGATGGTGAAGTTGAGTTAATCGTTGAGAAGGTAAGTACGGAAAAAATAGAAACAAAGGTGAAAACAGGTGGTAATATCTCCTCACATAAAGGGGTGAACTTACCAGGGGCAAGCGTTAGTTTACCGGCTATTACAGAGAAAGATAAAAAAGATATTCAGTTTCTTTTAGAAGAGGAAGTCGATTTTATTGCGTGTTCTTTTGTGAGAAAACCTAGCCATATAAAAGAAATAAGGGATTTTATAAAAGGGCATAAAGAAACTGCTCCTAATTTAATTGCTAAAATAGAAACGATGGAAGCAATCGAGAATTTTCAAGATATATGTAAAGAAGTAGATGGAATTATGATTGCAAGGGGGGATTTAGGAGTAGAGTTGCCGTATCAATTTATTCCGCTCTTGCAGAAAATGATGATTCAGGAATGTAATCGAACGGATACATATGTTATTACAGCGACACAAATGCTTCAATCTATGGTAGATCATTCTATTCCAACAAGAGCTGAAGTAACTGATGTGTTCCAAGCTGTACTCGACGGAACGAACGCTGTTATGCTTTCTGCTGAAAGTGCGTCAGGCGAGCATCCGATTGAAAGTGTAAAAACATTACGTCTCGTTTCAGAATTTGCGGAACATGTGAAAAAAGACGGTCCTTTTGTGATGAAAGATGTACTGGAATTGCTACATAAGTCTTTGGATGCGGGATAAATAAAAAGAGGGCGGATATGCATCCGTCCTCTTGTGTTTCATTCTATTCTTCTTGCTCATCCAAAATCTTTTCAAACGCAGCAGATACTTTTTCGAACTCTTCATCATTCTCAATGTATGAGAATTCACTATCTTCTTCTACTTTTAAAAAGAAAATATCAATGTCTTCCTCAGTTTCGGTTTGGATATCCTCCACAAAGGCAACGGCAATATATTCTGCGCCTTCGACATCCATTGCTCCAAGTACTTCTACTTCTTGCTCTTCGTTATTCTCATCACTAAGAGTAAACACTTCGCCAACTTCAATATCAGACATATTCATTCTCCTCCTGTCCAGCTCTAATAAATAGAGCGTTTAAACTGCATACATACTAATATATCTTTCCATGAAAAATCAATTTCATACATAAGAAAAATCAAATTCTACTTCTTTAGTATGCGTATACAGCTATAAGGAGCGCGTGTTATCTTACTAAATCCATTCAACAATTGTATCCATAGTCTGTCTTGTTTTATCACGCTTTGGCTCTTCTTTACGGTAACCAAAGGCAACCATAACTGATACTTCAAGATTATTGTCTTTTATAATGCCTTCTTGACGAAGTAAAGAATCTACTTTCTCTTTATCAAATCCTTCTATTGGACAAGAATCAATACCGATTTGAGCTGCGCTCGTCATCATATTACCTAAAGCAATATAAGTTTGCTTAGATGCCCAATCAAATACAGCACGATCGGATTGTAATAAGTTAAAATCTGTTTCCTGGAACTTTTTGAAGAATTCATATCTAATTTGTTGAGTGTCTTCAGGTAATCCAATAATATCGTTCATCATATGTTTAATATACTCTGCATCATAATGCATATCTTTAATATTTCTTGAAAGAACAATGACAAAGTGACTAGCTGTTGCAAGTTGCCCACCAGCGCCCCATGAATGCGGTTGTAGTTTTTCTCTTAATTCTTTATTTTGTACGACAATAAATTTCCAAGGTTCATATCCAAAAGAAGAAGGAGATAATCTTCCTGTTTCTAAAATGAAATGAAAATCCTCTTCTGAAATTTTGTGCATAGGATCGAACTCTTTACATGCATGTCTGAAATGAAAGGCTTCCGTAATTTTCTCTTTTGTAATTTGTTTTGTATTTGTCATAAAAGTTCCTCTTTTCATTAATGTATTTTGTAAGTAAATTATATTTTTAAAGTAACATAGATACAAGTACGCACATTTATGTGGTATAGTATCAAAAAAGATACTATTGGTAAGGGAAGGGACTTATGATGGATTGTTCAAACGAAAATAATATAAATTACCCATTTTTAAATAAATATTCTTGTCCAGTTGAAGCGATGGTTGAGGTCATTGGAGGGAAATGGAAAGGGGTTAT
Source organism: Bacillus paramycoides (assembly GCF_038971285.1). Classification (NCBI taxonomy): domain Bacteria; kingdom Bacillati; phylum Bacillota; class Bacilli; order Caryophanales; family Bacillaceae; genus Bacillus; species Bacillus paramycoides. The sequence continues at coordinate 3,214,306 of NZ_CP152427.1, read as the reverse complement.
TTTGTATCATTTATTAGATGGTACAAAGCGGTTTAATGAATTAAAAAGATTAAAATCAAATATCACGCAAAGAATGTTAACACTGCAGCTGAGAGAACTCGAAGCAGATGGCATTATACATCGTGAAGTATACCGAGAAGTGCCTCCGAAAGTAGAATATTCGTTAACCGAGCTTGGTGAATCACTTCGCCCAGTAATTCTATTAATGATGGAATGGGCAACTCATAATATGGAGAAAGTTTTGGAGAATAGAAATACGAAAAATAATAGTTAAGAGTTGTAGAAATAAAAGGTGTTTTCCATACGTGAAGACACCTTTTATTTCTGTATTTTTACTTTTTAACTTCAACTGCTGAAGTTGGAATGGCAGCCAAGTTTGCAGTTTTACCATACCAATCAGCATGTTTAAAAACAACACCTTTTCCATATCCTTCAGTTGAAGTACGTTCCCATAGCGTTGTTGAATAGCTAGCAGTAGGGGATGCTGTACTTACAGAAGAAATTTGATTTTGCCAACTAGGAGACAAGTTTTTATAACCGCTACTAAGAGAAAAATACTCGCTACCTTGATTTGTACGTTTATAGAAGTCTGTACTACCAGGTCCGCTTCCTTCAACACCAAGGGGAGTGATTGTATTATTCAACCTTTGTTTATCTTTTTCAATAAAAGCCTCTAAACTTTCTTTGCTCGAAAATCCATAAGATAACCAGTCTCCATTTTGATTTTGTTTCGGTAGAACTAGCGTTATTTTTACGTCTTCCTTTGATGGAGCACTCAATTTGTTAAACGAATCAACAGTCTTTTCATCTACAGTTACATATTCGAAAGAGGAAATCGTATAGTCTTTTTCGGTACTAGCTGATACTGATCCTAGTCCTCCAGTTAACGATGAAACAGTTAATAATGCACCTACTACTAACTTTTTAAGCATGAATTCATCTCCTTTAAACTTAGATTTTTTACATAACTAAAATGTATGATAATTAATTTGCATTGTAAATATTTAGAATTTTATAAAAATAAAACAGAATATTCTTTTATTAGTCTGGAGTAGGGAAAGTAATTTGAAATTAAAAAAGGATTTACTTAAAAAGTAAATCCTTTTTGGGTGTTAACAATAAAGTTAGTGTGTAAATTTTGCAATTTGCTAACTGACTTCAAAACTCTACGGATTAAAGTTTCATTTTATCCAGCTATGAATCATACACTTCTTTTGCATTCTTAGAAGCAGCATCTAATAAAAGGAAAAAGGCTGCTATAAAATGTAGAACCATTTCTATATAAGGAAAGAAGGCAAATAGGGTAACGATAATACCGATAGAATGAGGATACGTATTCAGGCCTTCTTTTTTAGCCAATAAGATGGTAGTGATATGTAAAGCAATCAATAGTAGCAAAGGTATCCCATATAGGTTAACAAGACTTGGAAATATATAATAGCAAGGAATTAATAAAAGATGATAGATCCCTGTGGTCCACTTTAGTGCTTGTATGTAGGTTTTCAAAGTTAATCCTCCTAAAATCATTCATATCTATATATTACCAAAACTAATAGATGATTGGATATTAAATATTTGTGGTTTTTTAGTTAGATATAATTATTTTATGTTAACTGATTGTTTCGATAGCATTAAAATAGAAAAACCACCCAAACGAGGGTGGTTCGTATTATAAATAACTACTTAAAGAGGAAAGGGGAACCTTCACCTCACTACCTTCCTTCATATTCCGCAGCACAACAGTATCTGTACTAAGTTCTTCTTCCCCAATAATAAGCACATAAGGGATGTTTTCTTTATTGGCATAATTAAGGGCACGTTTTAATTTGCGTCCTGCTAGTTCAAGTTCAACTTTTAAGGAAGTGGTAGAACGTAATTGCTGGGCAATTTGTAAGCATTGTAACTCTGTCCCGAGTGGGATGATAAATATATCCGCTGTAGATGATATTGTTTCTTTCTGCGATAGTGCTGTATAAATAACGTCTAAACCGAATGAAATACCGACTGTTGGATAGCTCATATTATCACCACGGAATGCCCCGATAATATTATCGTATCGACCGCCGCTACCGATGCTGGATGTAATCGATTCATCTTTTAGAAAGGTTTCATATACGGTGCCTGTATACATTGTAAGTCCTCGCGCTAAAAACGGATTGAATATAGCATTTTCATTTATTCCAAGGGCGATTAAATATTGCTGTAATTGTTGTAATTCGTTTACTCCTTCGGCAACGAGTGGAGTATTGAAAGCTTCTTTAAAGTCAGCAATTGAAAGCTTTAGACAAGATAAAACGGTATTGCATATCGTATCAGCCATTTCTTCAGTAATCCCGCGCTCTAATACATCTTTTCGTACACCATCAATCCCAATCTTTTCGATTTTATCTAATGATAAAATGACGTCACTCGTTCGTTCAGTAGGGATGTTAATGGACTCGAGAATACCGTTTAACAATTTTCGGTTATTATATTGGATCGTTACTTCTAAGTTTAACGTTCGGAACAGTTCAAACGCCATGCTCATAAGTTCCGCTTCTGCCATGACTGATTCTACACCAACTATATCAACGTCACATTGAATAAACTCACGAAACCTACCTTGTTTAATTGGACCATCTCGAAATACTTTCCCAATTTCATACCGTTTAAAAGGGAGGCGGATGTTCGGATTCATTGCCACGACTTTTGCGAATGGAATTGTTAAATCGTAACGTAAGGCAAGTTCGCGTTTTCCTTGATCCTTAAGTGTATATATTTCTTTTAAAATTTCATCGCCACCGCCGTACTTGTATGACATAAGCTCATACATATTTAACGTTGGTGTCTCTAACGGTTTACATCCGTATCGTTCAAACGTATCTTCACAGGCTCTTTTAATTTTATTTCGCAGTACTTGTTCCTCTGGTAAATAGTCTTTCGTTCCTTTTACATTTTTCATTTCCATTGTAATCACTCCTTTTTTTAATGAAAAAAAGCTATGCAGGTATAAAAATACCCACATAGCTTTATGAACGCTTCGTGGGTCAACAGGAAAAGCCCTGTACCCACGAAGAAAAATTTTTCTTCGGATACACGGCGTTACGTATGATGATGAAGTTGGAAAGAAGTATTAACATTTCGCATGACAAATCTCTCCTTAACATAAGTTTTTCCAAATTATATCAGATGATTTTTGAATTATCAATATTTTTAGTTGTGAAGTGAAATGTATTCATTTCACATTGCCTACAAGATGTTTTCTGTTCGTGCCATTTTTATCGCTTCTTCACGATTGTTAACACCTAGTTTTGAATAGAGATTTGAGCAGTAATTACGGATTGTTCCTTCAGATAAAAATAGCTTAGCTGCAATAGATTTATAGCGTAATCCGTTTGATAGATGTTCTAAAATTTCCATTTCCCGTTTTGTAAGTCCGTATGGAAAAGTTTGTTTAGTTGATTTGATTTTCGCTAATTGCTCACGTTGAAGTTTCATTTCCTCAAAAATGCGTGAAGCAACTGATTGGTCAATCCAAGTTCCGCCGTTATAAATAAGTTTCAAGGCCTCCTTCATTTCTTGTGGATGAATAGATTTCAACATGTAACCTTCAGCTCCATGCTCGAGCGCAGTTGCTGCTTGTAAGGAATCTTCAAATGTTGTCATGAGTACAATCTTCATATTAGGCCAACGTCGCTTCATTTCTAGTAAAGCCTCAATACCATTCATTTCTGGCATCTGAATGTCCATTAGTACAATGTCAGGTTGTAATTGTTCACATAATATTAATGCCTCAGATCCATCGTATGCCTTACCAGCAACAATAAAATCAGTTTGGTTCTCTAAAATTTGCTCTAAACTATTTGTAATAAGTGCCTGATCATCAACGACCAATAAGCGAATGATGTCATGTACAGGTTTTGTTTGTAATGGAATATTACAAATAATTAATGTTCCCTGTTCAACATTAGACTGAACCGATAATGTCCCCTGAACTTGTTCAAGTCGCTCTTTCATTCCACTGAGTCCAAAGCCAAATTGAATTTCTTTCATTCCAATCCCGTTATCTTCAATTTGCAATCGAAGTTGTTGGTCGTAGAAATGTAGTTGAACGGATATGTTGCTCGCTTTACCGTGCCGAACAGCATTTGTTAACGACTCTTGAAGACAACGGTATAGGAAAAAATTCACTTTTTGTATTACAAGAGTCTCGTTTCCGATCATACGAAATGTAACGGTTGTACCTGTAGATTTCATAAATTCTTCTGTTAATTGTTGCAAGGATTCACTTAATGAATTACTAAGTGGATTATGAGATAGCTCATGTAGATGCTTTCGAATATCATTTAGACTATGCTGAGCAATACTGATAAGGGAATCAATTCGTTCAAACTGTGAATCCGGTACTGATGATCTTAGTGATGTGACGCCAGCGATGAGAGAAGTAAGTGTATGACCAATTGTGTCATGTAGTTCATGTGACAGTCGATTACGTTCTTCTATTAAAGTAAGCTCTTCAATCCTATTAATATGTTGCTCTAATAGTAATTTTTGCTCTTCAATAATTCGAGATTGCTTATGATACTGAATTAATATATTAAAAGAAATACCAATGGCAAAACCGAGACTACAACTAACGATTAGTTCATATGGCGGTCGGTTGGCAATCCAAGCATTCAATAGCGGAAATGCAAATCCACAAAAAATACCGCTCCATATATAATTATTTCGATTACTACATAATCCAATAATAATTACGAGTAAAATGAAAGACCAAAGTAAATTTGGAGCCACGGATGCTAAGTAAAGATAAAAACAACCCGCAGTGATAATATCGAATGCAGGGTACCATTCTGGTTTCTTATATCGAATAATTAATGGTACAAGGTAAACGACAGAAGTGAGAGAAAGTACAATCATACTTGATGTATGAATGGATGTTGGAAACATAAAATTAGCACTAATGATAACAATTAGCCAAAATGTTCGTATGAGCACAAATATCCAGTCATACCAAATCCATTCTTTTGTGAATGAGAACATAAATTAAGCACCTACTTGTATTTTAAGATTAATTATCAATGATTCAGATTCATCATGTAACATATCTTTGAAATCGTCAATAGAAGAACAGTCAACAAAGTATGTCATATGAAGCAGTTGACAGTTTGTCACATGTTTTATATGACATAGTTACATAAAGCGTCATAAATAAATTAAAACGTTTTGTCACTATGTGATTTAACAATATTGAAGGTAAGGTGAGGGAGTGAGGCAACAGAAAAATTTAAAATAATAGGAGCGATGCATAATGAAGTCATTTATCTTAAAAAAAGGAACAGCCCTTACTTTAACAGGAGCAATATTGATTGGAGCATTAGCAATACCTTCTTATGAAACCGTACATGCGGTAAACAAAAGGACATCAATTGAACAAGTTATTGATAAAGCTGCCGATGCAAAGAATATTCCAGGAGTTGTTGTTACTGTAAAAAATGGAGAGGCAAGTTGGGCATATGCTTCTGGGGAAGGTAATATTGAGAGAAATCATAAAGTAGATGCTGATTCTGCTTTTAGAATTGGGAGCACAACGAAGACCTTTGTAGCTACAGTAGTATTGCAGCTTGTGGGTGAAAAGAAATTAAGTCTTGATGATACGGTAGAGAAATGGTTGCCAGAACTTATTAAAGGAAAAGGCTATGATGGCAGCAAAATTACGATTCGCCAACTATTAAATCATACAAGCGGAATTGCTGATTACTTGACGCCAGATCTTAAAGAGAAATTAATAGAGAATCCAAGTGAGAATTATACACCGGAACAATTAATTTCTCGTGCCTTACAATTAGAACCAGTAAAAGGATGGTCATACTCGAATACGAATATGGTTATTATTGGATTAATTATTCAGAAAGTAACAGGGGAATCATATGCTGAGCAGATACAAAAACGAATTATTGATCCTCTTAGTTTAAAAGAAACAGTACTTCCAGGAAGCTCAATGGATATTCCGAAAAAAAATGCCCGTGGCTATTTAAATACGGGTGATAAATTAGTAGATATTACTTTGTTTAATCCATCGTTTGCTAATGCTAGTGGTGAAATGATTTCGACAGGAGAAGATATGACAACGTTCTTCCGTGCCTTATTAGGTGGTAAATTACTAACACCGGAAATACAGAAGGAGATGATGACTCACACAGTAGATACCCCATTAGGAAAGTATGGACTTGGTATTCACGCAACAAAATTACCAGATGGTACTGAAGTATGGGGGCATGGTGGTGGTATCCCTGGTTTTACTAACTTTGCTGGTGGAACGAAAGATGGTCAGCATGTTATCTCGATAAATATTAATGTATTAGGCGCAGAGAAACAGATTAATAATATTTTAGCTTCAGAATTTGCGGCAAAATCAAAAAAGGAATCCACTGATAAGGAAAAGAAAAGTAAACATCGAGAAGAAGTACAAAATGTAATGGATCAAGTAGTAACGAATAAAAAAATTCCTAGTGTTATAGCTGGCGGATTAAAGGACGGAAAGCGTTGGTCGTATGCGACAGGAACAGCTAGTTATGAGATGCCACGCCCTGTAGAACCGAATTTTTCGTTCCGTATCGGGAGCATAACGAAGACTTTCACTGCTTCTGTTGTACTGCAATTGGCTGAAGAGAAACAATTAAACCTTGATGATACAGTTGAAAAATGGTTGCCGGGAGTTGTACAGGGTAACGGATATGATGGGAGTAAAATTACAATTCGTCAGTTATTAAACCATACAAGTGGGATTGCAGCATATACTGATTTAGATATGCGGGATATTACATTGCCTCAAAACCCATTTCGTTATTATAGTACCGATGAGCTCATAAGTTTAGCACTTGCAAAGCCACCTGTATTTGCACCAGGGGAGGGCTGGGACTATTCAAACACAAATACTGTTATAGCCGGGGAAATTATTCGGAAGGTAACAGGAGATACATATGCGGAGCAAATTAGAAAAAGATTTATTAAACCGCTCGGGTTAAAAGAGACATTCGTAATGGAAGCAAGTTCGCACATACCGGGTAAGCATGCGAATGGATATAATATGGATAGATCAGGTCGTTTATATGATTTGACAGAAATTAATCAGTCATGGGCAAATGCAGCTGGAGATATGGTTTCAACAGTGGAAGATTTGACTACATTCTTCAGTGCACTGTTGGGTGGAAAGCTCTTAAATCAAGAGCTAATGGATCAGATGTTCACAACAGTAGATTCACCGATAGGTAAGGTTGGACTAGGAATTTATGAAGAGAAAACATCAGATGGACAATCGTATTGGGGGCATGCTGGTGGGACTTTTGGATTTGAAACAAGGGTCGGTGGACCTATTGGAGGAGAACATATTTTAGTAACTGCTATTAATGCAGTAGGTCCAGAAGTCATTACAGGCAGGGATAAAATATTTAATAAAGAGTTTAGACGTTAAATGAAAAATCGACATCGAGCCTTCCGTTTGAAGGCTCGATGTCGATTTTCTTTATCCCGCATTAACGGGCAGTAAAACCCCCACCTCAAAATTCAGCGGAAACAAAGAAGTTAGGTGGGAGTCGGGCTACCCGTAAAAGCCTGATTGGTTAGGGCTGATTAAAGTTTCACTTTATGTGATTTTAAATTTAATGGGAAATAAAATCTTTGTAGGATGATGCATAAATATATCTACAAAAATGTGAAGTTATGCAGGTGAAATGGAAAAGGGTGTATAATAAAAGAAAACTTAATGTTATGAAATAACTTTTTAAGGAGAAGCTCATGAAAAAAGATAAAACAAATGCGATGCGAATATTAGATAAAGAGAAAATTGAATATTCGATGATGTCATATGATCCAGACGATGGAAAAATTGATGGCGTATCAGTAGCTGAGAAAATTGGACGCGAAGTGAGAGAAGTATATAAAACGTTAATCGCTCAAGGGAATAGTAAAAATTATCATGTGTTTATCATTCCGGTAGATGAAGAACTGAACTTGAAAGCAGCAGCAAAATCAGTTGGTGAAAAGAAAATTGAAATGATTCCTGTGAAAGATATTACGAAAGTATCAGGGTATATTCGCGGTGGTTGTTCACCAGTCGGAATGAAGAAGTTATTTTCGACATGCATTGATGCGACTGCACAATCGCTTGAAATGATGATAGTAAGCGGCGGGAAAATTGGTATACAAATTGAGCTGAAAGTGGATGATTTGGCAAAAGTGACGAGAGCGCAGTTTGGTGAGGTAACGAAGTAAATAGTGTGATTTGAAGGGATATAGAATCCTTTTATAAATGGGAATAAAAAAAGGGATGTGTGAAACTCATTCCTTTTTTATTTGTAGAGAAAAGAATTCGTATTAGCATCGGATTTTTAATTTCTATATGAGATTCTATATATTTGTGCACAGTTTTCTTTAAATGCTTTTGAACAAATTATCAAATATGTATTATTGCATAAATAAATTACAATTTATAAGTTAATATTAAACTACTTTTAAATTGTAAAGAATATTTTAATAATCTTTATAGGAGAAGGATATTTCTTGTTGAAAGTGAAATTGTTTGGGATGTGAATAAACAAAAAGTTTAGAAGTGATACAGACTCAATAGAGTTTTGTATTAAATAAAAAGAAAAGGGGTATGGGCTTGTAAAAGTTTTCGGGGGTTAAAAAGCACGTTTTAGTTAATAGCTTCAAATTATATTTTAAAGGGGAAATGGGTATATGAAGTTTCGAAATACAAAGCTTGCTATGGTTACACTATCTTCATTTTTTATTTTAGGTACTGCATCTCTATCATTCACAGATATCATACACGGTGAAGTAGCTTCTGCATCACCACAAGAGATTACTGCAAAAAGCTATGACGATACATATTATAATAATGCAATAGGAAAAACGGGTTTAGAATTAAAGAAGGAACTTCATAATATTATTGATGATCATACAAAGTTATCATACAGTGCGGTTTGGGAAGCACTAAGAGATACTGATGAAGATCCAAATAATAAAAACAATGTGATACTCTTATATACTGGGCGTTCGCAAGGGAAACTTACGAATGGCTCAGGAGTTGATAATTGGAACCGAGAGCATGTTTGGGCAAAATCTCACGGTGATTTTGGAACGACTGCAGGAGCTGGAACAGATTTGCATCATTTAAGAGCGACGGATGTATCTGTAAATAGTTCACGTGGAAATCTGGATTTTGATAATGGTGGTGTGAATCATTCGGAAGCGACAGAATGTAAATACGATAGTGATTCTTGGGAACCTCGTGATAGTGTAAAAGGAGATATCGCTAGAATGCTATTTTACATGGCTGTTCGTTATGAAGGAGACAACGGCGAAATAGACTTAGAATTAAATGAAAAGGTGAATAACAATAAAGATCCATACATGGGCAAACTATCCGTTTTACTAAAATGGAATGAACAAGACCCGGTAGATGATTTAGAGCGAAAGCGTAATGAAGTGATTTTTACGAAATATCAACATAATCGTAATCCTTTTATTGATCATCCGGAATGGGTAAATAAAATTTGGAACTAGATTTTTAAAGGCATTCTATTTGGATAAAAAGGGATTGATCATTATGATCAATCCCTTTTTATATCTATACTAGAATAAGTGATTTTTATAGGATTGGAGAGGAGAACAGGATAGATATTTTATCAAGTTAAGTATAAAAGGAGTCTTTTAATACGGTCCCCACTCAATATTTACGCCAATAATAAGAAAAATAAGTCCGATCATAAACCAAATGAATGCAAGTGGAGCCATGAAGCGAATCCATTTTCCGTAAGAAATGCCGCTCGCTGCGAGAACGCCCATTAAAACACCGGAAGTTGGATTGAGGCAGTTCACTACTCCTTCGCCAAGCATAACAGCTTGTACTGTAACTTGGCGTGTAATGTGCATGAAATCGGCAAGTGGAGCTAATATCGGAATGAAAATAACAGATTCTCCTGTCCCAGATGAAATGAGGAAATGTAATGCAGCACTACTTACATACATGCCGATAACGCTAAATACAGGGCTTTGTCCTTCGAGAGACTGTGCGAGTTGATTAACAATTGTATCAAGTAATTTGCCTTGTTCTAGAATGACTGAAATACAACGAGCCATTCCGACGATCAAAGCACCGTAAATGAGATTTTGGCAGCCTGCTAGAAAAGTAGAAGCGATATCGTTTGCTTTCATGCCACCTATTATTCCCGCTGTAATTGCAATGAAAATAAAAGTAGTGGTCATTTCTGCGTCTGTCCAATGTAGACGGAAAGCGCCTATTAAAAATACAATTAAGGATAAAGCTGAAACGAGTAAAATTAATTTGTGACGTATTGTCCAAGGAACTTCAGTTTTCTCTATTTCTTTCTCACTTGAAAGAGCATTACTTGGAAACCAGTTATCTCCGAGTATGCTTCCTTTATTCGTTTTTTTTAAGCGTTTTACATACCAATTAATATAAAGAATCGTGGCAATTAAAAAAGAGATATAAATTGCTGTGCGTAAACCAATCCCTGAAAACATCGGAAGTTCTGCGATTTTTTGTGAAATGCCTAAAGGTGAGGGAGATAATATAGTAGCATTAAAACCAGCATAAGTGCCTAAATAAATAATTGCTACGCCGACGATAGCATCCCATTTCAATGTGCATGCAACGATGATGCCGATGGGGATAAAACCAATAACTGAGTTAACGATAATGCCAGTTGTTCCGAGAATAGAAAAGAGTGCGGCGACAATACAAATGAAAAGTAATTGCTGATTACGAAATTTGTTAATAACATGATAGATTAAACCGTCAAGAGCGCCTGTTTTTTCAAGAATGGCAATGGCTCCACCTGTAAATAAAATTAAGAAGATGATCGGAGCAGCAAGTGTCATCCCTTTTTCAATAGCGGTAAAAAAAGAAACAAATCCTACCGGCGATTGTGGAACAGAATGATAACTTCCTGGTATTGTCGTTGTAACAGTGCCGTTTGTAACTCTTTTAAACTCTCCAGCAGGAACGAAATAGGTAGCAATGGCACAAAGTAAGGCAATAAAAAATAATAGTACGTACGCGTCAGGCATTTTAAACTTTCGTTTACTCTGCTGCTTTTTTACCTCGGTATGTAATTGCATAAAAAACCTCCTTTTTCACCTGGTTAATTTTTAATATTCTGAAATTTATCTGTGAAATCGATTATAATAAAGGTTGCTCCCTAAGGCAATAGTTTTTCTGTCCTTTTCCTGCAATACAAATTCTTGCAACATTAGACAGGGAAACGAAAAGAATCCAAGAATATGTTATATAGAAAGAATAAGGAAAAGAGGGAAAAAAGATGTGGAAAACTACGGATTTATGTGATGGGTTTGAAAAGGAATTACAAATATGTCGCCAGTCTTTTCGATCTTTTGGGAAGAAAGAACAATTTTACGGGAAAATTGCAACGGTGAAAGTGAAGGATGATAATGTACTAGTGAAAGAAGGATTGCAAACACTACCAGAAGGAACGGTATTAGTTGTTGATGGCGGCGCGTCTACGAATTGTGCGTTACTGGGCGATAATTTGGCAGCTATTGCGGAGGAAAGAAAGCTGGCAGGAATTATTGTGAATGGATATGTTCGTGATTCTAGTGAACTAAAGAATATTAACATTGGTATTTTAGCGTTAGGAACGATGCCAAATAGAAGTGTAAAAGAAGGAAAAGGCGAGCAGAATATTTCATTGCAATTTGGACAAGTAGAATGGAAGCCGAATGAGTATGTGTATGCGGATGAAGATGGCGTCATTATTAGTGAAAAGAGTTTGCATCTTTAAAGGATAGTAAGTTACTATTCTTAGAAAATAAATCCGATAAAGCATGGACAAAATTCTTTGTCAATAGTAAAATAATACAGAAATTTATAATTTACAGAATGTATAGGTTTATCGTTTTACGATAACTGAAATGGAAGTAAGTAGTGCCTAGAAAAGTGAATGTTATCACAATGATACGTTCATAAACAAAATTATTTTTCCTATACAAATATAGCCGCGAATGATGCGGGTAGGAGGTGTTGCACGGTTTGTTCGACACTTACAAAAAAAGAGTGTCAATTGCACGCCCTTGAAGGGCCTTTTTTTGTGTGAATAGTAGTAAGGGAGGAAATTTTGGGATGGCAATGTTGAAAAAATGGCTGCTTACATCGTTAATGGCAGTTACACTTGTATTTGTTTCTTTTGCGAATACAGTACATATTACGTTTGCTGAAGGAAATACAGCAAAACTTGCAATTATTGGGGAATCACAAAAAGGCATTATGTTATGTCCGAAAGAAGAGCAAATTGCAGATGGGGAAACAGCTTTAAGTTTGCTGCAAAAGGTTATGGGGGACAAAGTAGAATCTGAAACGATGTCGTTTGGAACATATGTAAAAGGCATCGACGGTTTAATGGCCGGGGCTACAAGTGGTTGGACGTACGATGTAAATGATACATCTGCACAAGTTGGGGCAGATAGTTATAAATTAAAGTCTGGAGATGTTGTTGTCTTTCGTTTTGTTGCAGACTGGAGCAATATGAGCCAGGAAACATTACAGCAAACATTAGATAAATTTGGTACTTGTAAAACTGTAGAAGAACCAAAGACAGATGACCCAAAACAAGAAAAACCAGAAGAACCAAAAACAGATGATCCAAAACAAGAAAAACCAGAAGAACCAAAAACGGATGATCCAAAACAAGAAAAACCAGAAGAACCAAAGACAGATGATCCAAAACAAGAAAAACCAGAAGAACCAAAAACAAATGATGAAAAGGTAGAACAACCAAAGCAAGAGAACATTCAAGTTCCAGCAGCGCAAGTAAATGACGCAATCTCTAAGACATCTGAAAAGATGTTACAAGATGGAATTGAAAGTGATTGGGTAGCTTTAGGCCTTTCTCGTTCTGGAAAGAATGTTCCAATTGAGGCGAAATTAAACTATGTTAAGTCAGTAACTGAAAAAGTAGAAAAGCGCATTAACCGTTTTTCAGCGACAGATTTAGCTAGAACAATTATTATGATGAATGCAATGCAAGCAGACCCTACAAAGGTTGGCGAACATAATTTAGTTCAAAAATTGTACGAATCAGATAAAGTGAATTCTGTTACAGGTTATACATTTGCTTTACTTGCATTTGATACGAAGAAATATGAAGTGCCAGTGAATTCAAAATGGAATCGAGTTGCTTTAGTAGATGCACTTCTAAACGCACAACATACAGATGGCGGCTGGACTTACGATAGCGCAAGCAGTAAAGACAGTGCTAGTAGCGTTGATGTAACAGGTATGGTTTTATCAGCATTAGCTCCTTATCAAGATCGACCAGATGTGAAGCCAGCTGTAGAAAAAGCTGTTGCCTATTTATATAAAGAACAACTAGAAAATGGTGGTTTTTCTGCTGATGGACAAGAAAACTCTAATAGTGTTGCGCAAGCAATTATTGGATTATCACTTGTGAAAGATGCAGATCAAAATCGACTACATAAGGCAGTGCAAAATCTACTGTCATACCAACTTCCAAATGGTGAATTTAAATGGTTACCAAGTGATCAAAACGGTAGCGGAATGGCTACAGAGCAAGCATTCTTAGCTTTACTTCAGTTTAAAGACATTGGAAAATCGATTTATGATTGGTCAAATGTATCTGTTCCTGAAGTCGATCAGAAATCAAATGTAGATTCAGAAAATGTTGTAGTAGAAAAAGAAGTTACTGAACAACCAGAAGAACAAAAACAAGAAACGAAAGATGACAATTTAAAAGTTGTTGTCGATAACGAACCGGTTAAAAGCAAAAAATCCGGAAACGGTAGCACACTACCGAAAACAGGAGCATCTTCTCATAGTGCAGCTACAGAAGTAGGTATGGGTGTATTATGTATCGCTTCTGCATATGTATTATGGAGACGTAAAGCAGCTTAACAAAAATTAGGAGCAATTATTTGCTCCTAATTTTTAATATGAAAGGTGAGAGACAACATGAGTAAGATGAAGTGGTTTATTTCTTTAATGCTTTCACTTGGGCTACTTGCCGGATGTGAAGAGGCAGCTGTAAAGCCTGAGAAGAAAGTAGAACCAAAGCAAGAAGAGGTAGCAAAACAAGAAGAGAAAAAAGATGAAGCGACACCGGAAGAAAAGCCGGAGGAAAAACAAGCTGAACAAGAGAAAAATAAGCAAGACGAACAGAAAGAGAAACAAGAACAAAAAGTAGAAGAGAAGCCGAAAGAAGAAAAGCCACAGGCACAACCGGAAGTAAAGAAAGAAGAAAAACCTCAGGAACAGCCTGTCGCTACTAAGCAACCAGAACAACAAAAAGCACAAGAAGAGAAACAACAGCAGCAACAACCGAAAGCACCAGAAGTAAAAGAAGAAGCTAAGGTTGTGAATCAGCCGAAAGAAACACCGAAGCAGGAGCAGAAGGTTGATCCGAATAAAGAGAAACAAGTAACTGTACCAACGCCACCCACACCGGTACCAGATCCAGTACCGCCAGTGCCAGATCCAGTAATACCAAAACCAAAACAAGTCACGATCTCAGTAAAAGGTGATAAAGGGTACTTATTAGGTGCGAGAAAAATGGATGTACAAGAAGGCGATACTGTTTATAAAGTATTGCAACGTACAGGTTTAGATGTGGATGCAATGGGCTCTAAAGGTGATATTTATGTAAAAGGTATTAATGATTTATATGAAAAAGATATTACAGATACTAGTGGATGGAAATATCGTGTGAACGGTGCGTTTCCAAACCATAGTGCAGGTGTAGTAACAGTTAAACCAGGAGATACAATTGAGTGGGTGTATGTATTAAAATAAGAAAGGCATTCGGTAAAGGACTATGAAAATAAGTTTTGCTTCTTTACATCCTTTTGTGAATTTTTTCTATTATATCGGGGTGATGATACTATGTATGATGTGTCTTCATCCTCTTTTTTTAATTGGGGCAATACTATTAATCGTTATAATTAATGTGATGCAAGGGAATAGCGAAAAGATAAGAAAGATGTTACCGAGCACAATTGTTTTCTTTTTTATGGTCATTTTATTTAATTCGTTATTAACACATAGAGGTCGAACTACGTTATTTTGGTTAGGTGATAGCCGCATTAAGCTTGAGGCGATTATGTTTGGAGTAGTAATGGGATTATTACTAGTTGCGATTATGTTTACGTTTGCTTCGTATAATGATATTATTTCAAGTCATAAATTTTTATATTTGTTTTCTAGAATTTCACCGAAAGTAGCATTGTTAACGATGATTACAGTGAGGTTTGTTCCTTTATTTATGAGGCGATTACAGAAAATAACACTCGTCCAAAAGACAAAAGGTGTACAAGTAGATGCAGGTTCCATAGTGGAACGGGTGAAAAATGGTATGCAGTTGCTGCAAGTATTATTAATTTGTTCGTTAGAAGATGCATTGCAAACAGCTGATTCTATGCAAGCGCGTGGGTTTGGTGTAACGAAGCGTACGACATATATTCGGTATAGAATGGAAAGACGCGACTGGTACACACTCAGTTATTTAACGATTCTATTTATAATTGCTATTATATGTAGTACGTATGGCGGAGGAAAGTTAATCATATATCCGAAAGTCGAATCTATTCTATTTCAGCAATACGATGGAGTGATGTTTGGTGTATTTATGATGTTTATTAGTCTACCAATTATAATGGAAGGAAGGGAATGGATATGGTGGCGCATGCAGAAATAAACAATTTATCATTTGTATATGCTGATGAAAACGAATATGCGTTACAGCATATTTCTCTTTCTATTCAAAAAGGAGAGTTTATTACACTTGCCGGCGGATCAGGATCCGGGAAGACGACTTTATTAAAACATTTTAAAAAGGAATTACTTCCAATTGGTACACGCTCAGGAGAAATTTTTTATGATGATGTTTTATTAGAGGAAGTACCTGATTTATTATCTGCACAAGAAATTGGCATGGTATTTCAAAATCCAGAAAATCAGCTCGTAATGGATACGGTCATTCAAGAATTAGCATTTTCTTTAGAAAATATCGGATTACCATCACATATTATTCAAAAACGAATAGCAGAGCTTATTAGCTTCTTAGGATTTCAAGATTTATTGCACCAATCTGTTCATACGTTATCTGGCGGGCAAAAGCAGCTTGTCAATTTAGCTGCGGTATTAGTTATGCAGCCGAAATTATTATTATTAGATGAACCGACGGCGCAGTTAGATCCCATTGCTGCGAAAGAGTTTTTAGGATTGTTAAAACGTATTAACGAAGAACTTGGCATTACGATTGTGTTAAGTGAACATCGTTTAGATGAAGTGATCCCACTTGCTACGCGCGTTATTTGTATGAATAATGGTCAAATCGTGTATGATGGAAATCCTAAAACGGTTATCGCGAACATGTGGGAAGTAGAAAAATTCCGTCCATTTATTCCGCAAATTCCAAGATTGTTTTTAGAGTGGAATGCAAAAGATATTCCCTTTACAGTGCGAGAAGCGCAAATGAAACTGAATAATTTTTCAGAGATATCATATGTGAATGAGCCAATAGCACAAAGTGAAAAGCACGAAGTTATTTTAAGTGCAGAGCATATTTCGTTCCAATATGAAAAAAATAGTCCACTTATTTTACGAGATTTAACTGTATCGATTGAAAAAGGAAAATGGGCAGCTCTCGTTGGGAAAAATGGTACAGGTAAGTCTACACTGTTAACGCTTTTAGCTGGATTGCAAAAAGCGAGAAGAGGGAAAGTAAAGTGGAATGGGAAAGTGATACATAAAATTGATTCGAAAGAACGATTTAAAAGTATTGGGTATGTATCGCAGCATCCATATTATCATTTTACATTTGATACAGTGTGGGATGAGGTGTATGAACGTGCACGTGAATTATACGGAGAACGAGGAAAAGAAATAGCAGAAGATGTGCTAAAACAATTTTGGTTATATTCGCTTAAAGAACGCCACCCGCATGATTGTAGCGGGGGAGAACAACAATTACTCGCGTTATGTACAACGTTATTATCAAAGCCGACTTTATTATTACTTGATGAACCGACAAAGGGATTAGATCCATGGAAGAAAGAACGAGTAGGAGAGCTATTTAGGAAGTTGCAAAAAGAAGGTACAACAATTGTAATGGCAACGCATGATATTGAGTTTGCAGCGAAATACGTTGATCAATGTATGATGTTATTTGACGGAGCAGTTATTATGAATGATGCACCGAAAGAATTTTTTAGTGGTAACTTCTTTTATACAACATCTATTAATCGATTCATTCGAAAAGAGTTGCCATATGCATTAACGTGGGAGGATGTGTACGAAGCGTGTCCAAACGATATGTTGCATTCATAATATGTATTTTTGCAGTAATAATAGGCACATTACTCTTTACGACACTTATCATGGACGGTTATTACATGTTAAGTAGTTTGTTTTTATTAGTTGTTATTATGTTACCGTTCTATATTCGTTTTGAAAGAAAGGCGTTTGTTTCACGTGAAATTGTTCTCGTTGCTGTGTTAGCAGCAATTGCAGCAGTTAGCCGCGTACCATTTTCTCTTTTACCAAGTGTACAGCCGACTTCTTTTGTCATTATCGTTTCTGCGATTGTGTTTGGGAGTGAAACTGGTTTTATGATCGGGGCAACAGCGGCCATCGTATCTAACATTTTTTTAGGACAAGGTCCGTGGACGCCGTGGCAAATGTTTTCTTGGGGCATGATTGGTTTTATAGCTGGATTATTACGTAATACATTTTTAATGAAAAAGCTATGGGGAAGACTTCTATACGGATTGTTTGTTGGATTTTTATTTGGCTGGATTATGAACTTATGGGGGCTTCTCGGGTTTATACGTGAGGCAACGTGGGAAGCTGTTATTTCGTATTATATCGCAAGTTTTTATTTCGATTTGAGCCATGCGATTTCAAATGTTATTTTCTTACTATTATTTAGTACGTCTTGGATTACGATTCTTACGAGATTCAAAAAGAAATATGGCATATTAGATAAGCATAACATGGCATAGAAAAGCATACTCATATAAGGTAGGGTCGCGACTTACATATTCGTTTGCCTCTTTCATGCTTCTTACATATTGTAAGGAGCATTTTTTATTGTCAAAAAATTGATCCAATATACTTCCGTTATTATATAAGATTATTTGTATAATAGTAGGTGAGAAATGTTTTCGAAGAGGAGGTGTATAGTTAATGAAGTTAGTTATTCCGAAGCAACACGGTGCATGGGCTATGCTCGTTATACCATTTCTATTAAGTGTCATACTTGGGAAACCTACTATGTATCATGTTCCGTTGTTTTTAGCTTGGTTCTTTATCTATTTAGCTACGTATCCATTTCTTACGTACATAAAGCAAAGACGAAAAAAAAAGTATTTACATGCTGCAATTGTATATTTTATCATCGCATTTATATTTGGGATGATTTCTCTATTATATGAATGGCGCATTCTTTTATTCGTAGTATTCATGATCCCATTATTTATAGTAAATATGTATTACGCTCGTCAAAAAAATGAAAGAGCATTACTAAATGACATCAGTGCAATTATTGTTTTCTGTATTGGTGGTTTAGTTAGTTATTATTTTTCAATGAAACTTATAGATAAAACAGCATTATTTATTGCGCTTATTTCATTTTTATATTTTTTAGGAAGTACGTTTTATGTGAAAACGATGATACGCGAGAAAAATAATCCGAAGTATCGCCTTATATCATGGGGTTATCATATTCTATTAACAATCATTGTATTTGCTATTAATCCCTGGTGCTCCCTTATTTTTATACCGAGTGTCATTCGAGCAATTATGTTGTACGGTAAAAAGATTTCTATTATAAAAGTAGGGGTTTTAGAAATTGCTAATTCTGTATATTTTTTAATCATAACGGCAATAATTATGAAGTATGCCATTTGAAAAAACTTCCCACCTTATGATGGGAAGTTTTTTCAATCTTGTTCTAAAATGTGAACGGTGTAATCACAGCGTTGAATAGCTTGTTCGATCGCATAAAGAGATTGTTCAATACGTGCGCGATTAAAGTCTTTTTCAACAGTTTGTAGTGCTGCTTCTAAACAATGTTTTGCTTCTTGTAATGATTGAAAAGAATCTTGTACATATCCGCGAGCATTTTCGTGCATTTCATAATCCTCCTTGCATGTTCATATATGTATAGTATGAACAGTAAGAAGCAAAATATAATTTGTTATATTTGTTTGACAATTAAAATGAAATTACGTATAGTAAGAATTAAGTGAATATTTTCTTATCCAGAGAGGTGGAGGGACTGGCCCGATGAAACCCAGCAACCGCGATGCAGGTGCTAATTCCAGCAGAACAAATTTGTTCTGGGAGATAAGACGAAGATATATACGTAACTTCTTCTTATCGGAGAGGTTTTTTTATTGCAAAAAAACCGATTACGAAAATTTATATTAAGAAGAAAGGGGTTGCGAAGTACTGTGACACTCGAAAAATACGTAAAACTGCGTAGTACAGTTTATGAATATATGATAGAGCAAGATAAGCCAATATCATTGTTAGATATTCAAGAACATATCGTTTCGCATCATGAAGGAAAATTCACGAAAAAGATGTTACATCAATTTTATTTATCAAGACTATTAGATGAACTGAAACTGGATGGGAAAATCACATTAGCTGATGAATATCTCTATACTGAAAAAGGGGTATTTTATAAGGCGAGAAAAGGGAGCTAAGCTCTCTTTTTTTTGAAGTATGTAGAGTAAAAGACTGCTTAAGCAGCCTGATACAGGGAATGGTGTTGAGTGTGTAGTGTCAAAGATTGAATATGCCTGAAAGAGGCAATTCATATCGGCTGCAAATGAAAAGAGACACCTTCGCCGAATAGGTGTCAGTCGTTTTGTCATATAGGCTTGCTATTTGACAGTTATTAGAATAACATGCAGGGGTTGTGGAAGTCAAAAGGGAATTAAAGGAAGAGGTGCTATTATGTACGCTTACTTATTACATGATATAACAAAATGGATTCCTAAGTACATTATGGATCAAGGGTATGAATATTATGAAGAAGGACATGTAGATGATGTTGAAATACAAGGCAAGAAAATATTTGCTTTCGTTACTGGAAATGCAGGAAACTATGAAGTGATTATTGATCTTGAAGACTTTACAGAAAGTAGCTGCGAATGTCCATATGAAAACTATTGTAAGCATATGGCGGCAGTTGTTTATGATATTCAAGGTGCTGGTGAGAGTACAGTGAAAGAGAAACTGAAAGATTTAGAAAAGGAAGAGTTACTTACCGTATTAAATCGTTTATTACAAAGTTCGAAAAACATGCAAATTGTAGAGCAGATGTTAAAGAAGGGGAAACTTTAACTTATAGAGGGAGTTGTTTTGTAGTGAATGTATTAATTGTATACGCTCATCCTAGTCCTTCAAGTTTTAACGCAGCGATTTTAAAGCATGTGCAAAAAGGGTTACAAGAAACAGATCATTCAGTTACGGTACTTAATTTATATAAAGAACAATTTGATCCCGTCCTTGTATTTAATGAAGAGAAGAAAAGGCTCGTACGTTATGAATGAAATGAAACGTATTATAAATTGTTGTAATTATGATAATAAACTTTTTCGTACATATATTAATTGCTTAATCCAATTGAAGAAATGTAGTGAAACGTTTCAACAAATACAGATTCAATTAAGAAATGATTATTTAATAAGAGGAATTTGTGAAAGAGAAGTGGATGAGTTAGTAAGAGGAAGTAAAGAGTATGAAGCGTATTTTCTCCCTAAAGCGTTACAATGGAATTTCCTTAAGAAAAATCCACATTTAATTGAACAAGTATGTGGAGATTTTTTTGCATTTGAGGCATTACATCTTACGGAGATAGAGTGGGAGAATGTGATAAATTGCATGGGAAATAAATAATTTATTATGTAAGAAAGCTAGTATAAAACTAGCTTTTCGTTTAAATAAATAAGAAACATAGACTAATGATAAATCCTGCATATAGTAAGTTAACAACGCAAAATCCCATAATGTCACGAGCACCTAAACCAGCTATCGCTAATGCGGGTAATGCCCAGAAAGGTTGAATTAAATTTGTCCAAGCATCGCCCCACGCAATTGCCATTGCTGTTTTTGCTGCAGGTACACCAAGTTCAGCGCCAGCAGGAATCATAATTGGTGCTTGCACGGCCCATTGACCGCCACCAGATGGAACGAAAATATTAACGATGCCAGCACTTAAAAAAGTAAAGAGCGGGAAAGTCGTTTCGTTTGAAATGCTAATAAAGAAATTCGAAATAGCTCCTCCAAGTGAAAGTCCTTCACTATTTGCTCCAATCATCATCCCCATAATTCCTGCATAAAACGGAAATTGAAGTAAAATACCAGAAGCACTTTTCGTAGAATCTGAAAAAGCGCGAATATATTGAATCGGAGTACGGTGGAAAATAAGTCCAGCAATTAATAACATAAAAATCACGATATCTAGCGTAAGGTTAAAGCCTTTCGTATAAAAGTAATTGAAAATATAGATAAGACCTAACAAGCCAACGCAAAGTGTAATAATGATGCTATTTTCCATTTTTTCAGCGAACGTATTGTTTCCTACTTCTTGAGCGGCAGCTTCTTCATGGAATACGCTAGGATTTACAGTTATCGTATGTTTTTCATCTGGATGCATCGCTTTATTAATGAGAGGCATTGTAACAAGAAAAATAATAACTGGTACAAGTGCGTATGGTGAGAATAACGTTTCTGTTATTGGAATCGCTTCTTTAATACTTCCAGCTGTCGTTTTAATTAACGTTTCACCGCCAGTTGCTAACGTAAGAGGAATAGAAGCAGAAAGCCCCGCATGCCAAATGAGAAATCCAGAGTAGGAAGAGGCAATGGCTAGTCTATAATCTAATCCTTCCAACTGCCTTGCTACTTCTTTTGCATATAATACAGATACAACAATACCAAATCCCCAGTTTATGTATGCCCCTAGTAAACTAACGATTGAAATGGCAATAATACCTTGTCCATTCGTTTTCGGTAATCTTGCAGCTTTCGTTAATCCTTTTTTAATAAGAGGCGCGTTTGCTAAAGCAGATCCTGTCACGAGTACAAGTGCCATTTGCATAGAAAAGGCGAGAAGTCCCCAAATACCATCACCCCAATGAGTGATCATCTCGACCGGCGTTTGGTGAGTCGCAAACATGCCGAAGAAGATAACAAAAACAGTTAATAAACATGATAAAATAAACGGTTCTGGCAAGAAACGTTGCACTAAGGCGACGCAACCATTTGTAAAAGAACGAAACAAAATAGATCAACCTCCTTATGTATGTTTATTACAATTATTCGAGGTTGTTTCGTTCATAACCTTTTGAATTTAGAAAATTCTGATATTTTTGTAGGGATTGAAATATTGTCAAGAAGAGTAGTACCACCATTACCCTGACAGAAAAAGTTGCTTTTCCTCAATATGAAATATTGCATATAAAAATGAATTGATGCAAATGTAAAAGCTTATTATAATGAAAGCATAAATATACAACACATCTTAATACAGCAAAGAGGAGGAAGTTATATGGAAATCGCGATGGCAGTTTTAAAATTTTTAGGTGGAGTAATTCCTTTAGTTCAAGAACTTTTAAAAGCGTTTATGTAAGTTTATTAGTTAGCTATCATGTATTAATCCTTATTATATCTTACTAAAAAAAGAATGGGGTGATTTTTCTGAACATTAAGAAAAATACCAAAAGCAGAAAGTTCGTTACATGTTTATTAGTTAGTCTATGTACTCTTAATTATTCATCTATTTCTTTCGCAGAAACACAAGCCAGAAATGCAGCTGATATAACTAAAAATTTTAGTAGCATTGATACTGGTATCGCGAATCTTAAATATAATAATCAAGAGGTTTTAGCTGTAAATGGTGATAAAGTAGAGAGTTTTGTTCCGAAAGAAAGTATCAATTCAAATGGTAAATTTGTAGTAGTGGAACGTGAGAAAAAATCACTTACAACGTCACCAGTCGATATTTCGATTATTGATTCTGTAGTGAATCGCACGTATCCAGGAGCTGTACAACTTGCCAATAAAGCATTTGCAGACAATCAACCGAGTTTATTAGTGGCTAAGAGAAAGCCTTTAAATATTAGTATAGACTTACCCGGCATGAGAAAAGAAAATACAATCACTGTCCAAAATCCGACATATGGTAATGTGGCTGGAGCAGTAGACGATTTAGTATCTACTTGGAATGAAAAGTATTCTGCAACACATACGTTACCTGCAAGAATGCAGTATACAGAATCTATGGTTTATAGTAAATCACAAATCGCAAGTGCTCTTAATGTTAATGCGAAATATCTTGATAACAGTCTAAACATTGATTTTAATGCGGTGGCAAATGGAGAGAAAAAAGTGATGGTGGCGGCATATAAGCAAATATTCTATACCGTAAGTGCTGAACTACCTAACAATCCATCCGATCTATTTGATAATAGTGTTACTTTTGATGAACTAACTCGTAAAGGAGTAAGTAATTCAGCTCCACCTGTTATGGTCTCAAATGTAGCTTATGGTAGAACGGTTTATGTAAAATTAGAAACCACATCTAAGAGTAAAGAAGTACAAGCTGCTTTTAAAGCTTTACTTAAGAATAACAGCGTCGAAACGAGTGGACAGTACAAAGATATTTTTGAAGAAAGTACCTTCACTGCTGTCGTATTAGGCGGAGATGCGAAAGAGCATAACAAGGTTGTTACAAAAGATTTCAATGAAATCCGAAACATCATTAAAGATAATGCTGAATTAAGTTTTAAAAATCCAGCATACCCAATTTCATATACAAGCACTTTCTTAAAAGATAATGCAACTGCTGCTGTTCATAACAATACAGATTATATCGAGACGACAACTACAGAATATTCAAGTGCTAAAATGACACTTGATCATTACGGTGCTTACGTTGCTCAATTTGATGTATCTTGGGATGAATTCACATATGATCAAAATGGGAAAGAAGTATTAACACATAAAACATGGGAAGGTAGTGGCAAAGACAAAACGGCTCATTACTCTACAGTTATCCCTCTTCCGCCAAATTCAAAAAATATAAAAATTGTAGCAAGAGAATGTACAGGTCTTGCATGGGAATGGTGGAGAACAATTATTAATGAACAAAACGTTCCGTTAACAAATGAAATAAAGGTTTCAATTGGAGGAACAACATTATATCCAACTGCTACTATTAGTCATTAAGTTGGAGTGAAGCGCCCTGTTTATAGGGCGCTTTTTAGTAGTGCTTAGTGACTGATATTTTCTATACATTCATTTGATTGTTGAATATGAAGGTATGATCCTCATCGATCTCATATTTTACCTTTTTTGAGTTGTTGAATCGGAAAATTCAAAATAAACATTGTGCATCTTGTGTTAAATATTGTAGAATGAAATGGTACTAAAAAAACTAAATTGGTACCAATGGTTTAGGGGGCGGATTATGAAACAAAGAATAGTAACAGAAACAAGTCATCAAATTCAAACGAAGGGGTTTACATTTACAATTAGTGACTTAGCAAAGCAATTAGCTGTGAGTAAGAGGACAATTTATGAGCACTTCTCTTCAAAAGATGAAATAGTAGATGAAGTTATTCGTCATGTAATAGAAAGTATTCAAGAAAAGGAAAAAAATATAGCTGAAGATGATACGTTACAAACAGTTGAAAAAATAAGACTCATCTTAATTTGCATTCCACAACAATTTCAATTCATGGATGCACGTTTATTAGTAGAATTAAAAAAACATCATTATAATCAATGGTTAAAATTAGATCAGTTTTTACGTGAAGGATGGTCTACTGTAATCGGTTTATTAGAAGAGGGAATGAGGGAAGGAAGCATTAGAAAGATTCAAATTCCATTTTTTATTGAAGTATATTTGGGAGCACTGAATCGCATATATGATCCTATGTTTATTGAAAAGAGTGATTATACATTAGGGAGTATACTTGAGTCTATTATGGACATGTTGATCTATGGAATCTCTAATCCGGAGTAAAAGGTGGGAGAATAGTGCAGTGGATTTATTTATGCTTAGCAATTTTATTTGAAGTAGCGGGTACGACTGCGATGAAACTATCTGATGGATTAACAAAACTTGTACCAAGCATACTTATTTTTGTATTTTATGTAGTAAGTTTTGTATTTCTGTCATTCGCATTAAAGGGGATGGAAATGTCTGTTGCCTATGCGGTTTGGTCAGGTATGGGAATTGTAACGATTACAATAATTGCGTTCTTTTATTTTGGAGAAAGTATCAATGTAACTAAGATACTAGCAATTCTCTTTATTTTAATTGGAGTTGTAATTTTAAATTTTAATAGTACGGCACATGAAGCGAAGAAAAAAGAAATGGTGGAGGAACGTATACATTGAATCGATTAAAGTATTTTTTCTTTATTACTGATCTTGGGTTTGTTGTATATTGGCTCATAACAATTTTTCATATGATTCCGCAAGAATATTTGTTTAAAGATTACCAAGATCCTATTTTAGTAGCATGGAACTGGTCTTTTTTACCCTTGGATTTGTTAATCTCGTTAACGGGATTTCTAAGTTTGTATTTACATTCTAAACAAAAACATATTTGGAGCCACTTTGCGTTCTTATCATTAATTTTAACTTTTTGTTCAGGATTACAAGCGCTAGCATTTTGGACAATCCGTTTAGATTTCGATATTTCTTGGTGGATTCCTAATTTACATTTATTAGTTTACCCATGCTTCTTTTTAAAAAGTGTTTGGAGGGAGTGTGGATGGTATGAGACGAATATAAGAAAAGAAAGAAAAGAGTTCATTTAATATAAGAAAGACAGGATCTTTAAGCACATTCGAATTTCTAAATCAGTTTTTTCGCTAGCCATAGATTAGAAGTCAAAACAATTTCCGAAATGAAGATAGCCGATGGTTCCTATGTTAAGGAAGCATCGGCTTGTATTATGTATATTGAGTTAGTTCACGTTTCTGGAATAATTGTAATAGCGACGGTCCGAACAGGGGTCTCTTTTTCGTCGCCTTTATTTTGGGTATGGTAGTATTTATTCATTAACTCGTTAAGTTCGTTTTGAAAGCTCATAAAGTGTTCTTCATCGAGCTTTAAGTCCACAACAGAAAAAGTAGCACTATCTTCTTGATTGTTTTGTTCCTCTAATTTCTTAAGGTAACTTTGATATTGTGTCATAAGTGATAACTGATAATAAGAAATGTAGTTTAACTTTTCATCATTAGATAATCCTTTCCACTCACTTCCTTCAATTTTTGCATCTTCTTCATTGATTGCGTAATATTTTTCAGAAACAGATTTCACCTTTTTTTCTTTAATTACATGGACGATACCAGAATCAACCATAGTTTGTAGCTGTCTATATAGTGTTGCTTGTGGCACATTTTTAATGATTTTTACCATTTCTAATGGTGTTAGTCCATCTTCCTTATTTCTCATTAATACTTGGCAAATCTTCATTCTTACTGGATGCATTAAGATTTCAACTTTATTACTCACTATATCACCTTATTCATTATTTATTCTCATTATAAATAATGAGAATAATGTTTGCAATACATCTGCTCTTGATTTATCATTATTATTATCAATAATGATAATGAGTTTAGGAAGGAATGATAAAAATGCAACTACATTATGGATGGAATGATCTTAAAGACATGGATATTATGGCGTTTCTCCCAATCATATTGCCGGTTATTGCAGTGGGAGCAGTTTTAGTTTCCATTGCGTTAATTGATTTATACCGACATAGAAATACAAGAAAAAATGTACTTATATGGACGCTAATTATTCTTTTTGTTAACGTATTGGGACCTATTCTGTACTTTGTTATAGGGAGAAAGGACGGTGAGAAATTATGAAATTAGAGATTAGAAATGTAACAAAATCATTTAAAGGAAAAATTGCTGTCAATACTTTCTCGATGGAACTGCAATCAGGGGAATGTGTAGGGTTAATTGGACCAAATGGAGCAGGGAAATCTACATTAATAAAAGTGATTTCAGATATTATGAATCCAGATGTTGGCGAAGTCTTATTGAATGGGATAAAAATATCAAAAATGAAAAGGGAAATTGGCTACTTACCGCAATACCCTAATTTTTTTCATTGGATGACGGCGCGAGAAACCCTTATGTTTATGGGGCAACTTTCAGGGATGAAAAAAGAAGCATTGGCAAAGTCGATACCAGAAATTTTGGAGAAAGTTGGATTAAGTGGAGAAGAAGGTTCAAAGGTGAGTACCTTTTCTGGGGGAATGAAACAAAGACTCGGTATTGCACAAGCATTACTGCATAAACCAGCGCTTATTGTCATGGATGAACCGGTATCTGCATTAGATCCAATAGGTAGAAGGGAAGTATTGAATTTAATTGAAGAAATAAAAAAAGATACGACTATTTTATTATCAACCCATATATTGAGTGATGCAGAAGAAATCTGTGAACGATTTGTCATGATTAAAGATGGAACAAAGATAGAAGATACAACAATTACTGAGCTTTTACACCGCAATAGTGAAAATAAATTAATCATTGAAATTACAGCTAAAGATCGAGAGTGGATTGACGTTGTAAAAAATTTACCGTATGTGAAGGATGTAGAAGTGATAGGACTTAAAGTCAAAGTGAAGGTTGAGAGTATCGAAATAAATAAAATTATGTTACTGCAAAATGCAATCGAACATAAAGTGGACATTGTTAAATTTGAAATGAGCAACGATACTTTAGAAGAAATTTTCTTGAAATTGGTGGTGCAAAAATGAATAACTCAATGATATTGATAAAAAAAGAATGTGTTCAAATGTTACGTGATTTTAAGATCATTTGGCTACCAATTGTTTTTATATTTTTAGGGGCAACACAGCCAATAGTAACGCATTACTTACCATCCATTTTAGGAGCATTAGGTGGAGGGCAGGGAATTACCATCGATCCAAGTATGACAGCACAAAAAGGAGGCGAAGTACTAGCGAGTACTTTGGGGTCTCAGTTTGATCAGCTCGGACTTATGATTCTAGTAATTTCTATGATGGGTGCCATTCAAACAGATAAAGCTAACGGTATGTTAGCCTTTATTTTAACAAGACCTGTTACGGTTACGTCGTATATAGCTGGGAAAATAGTATCAAATTATGTAATAGTAGCGCTTAGTGTAATGATTGGATACTTTACCTCTTATCTATATACAAACTATCTTTTTACTGTTGTTCCGTTTTCGTACATGATTACTGGATTACTATTTTATTTAATTTGGGTTCTTTTTATCGTATCTTTCACAACTATGATAAGTGCTATTTTTCACAGTCAAGGTATGATTGCGCTAATTTCAATTGCTTTTCTTTTAGCTTGTAGAATAATCGTCGGTTTGATTCCAATAGTAGATCAGGTTAATCCAGCCAGTATGAGTAAACATGCAATGGAAACGTTAGTCACGGGGGCAGTAAATTCAAATGCAATAATTAATGGATTACTAGCTATAGTTTGGATTTTATTGACACTCTTCGTAACATATTATTGGATTACGAATAAAAAGTTTAAGGATGAATAACCATGATGGGGGGAATGGATTCAAATAAAACACCTTGGCAAGAAAAAGCTTCCACTACTGTGGAAGCTTCTCTAAATGATGGGCAATATCAATATACATATTTGAGTAAACTGAATGGATTTCATTACTTGGCGTAGCGTTAGATGAGAAGTGGACAATGACCATATTTGCTTTCGGATCAATGTAAAGTGTTTGTCCGTAACTACCTAACACTTCAAACGCACCTTGTTCATTGTGCGGTATCCACCATTGATTATGATAAGAAATGGAAGCGCCAGGGCCAACTGCAAGTTCACCTTCTTGGACATTTTTTATATCTTCAGTAATAGAAGAAGGGAGAATTTGTTTTCCGTTATATTCTCCGTTGTTTAATAGTAATTGTCCGAATCTAGCCATATCTCTAGCAGTCGCATTTAAACCAGCACTTGCTTGTTCTACTTTCGTTTCATCTGTAACGTAATACGCGTTTTCTTCCATACCAATTTGAGACCATATGCGCTCGCTAACATTTTCAGCTAATGATTTACCAGTGATTGTTCGAATTACCCAAGCGAGCGTTTCCGCTGATCCATTATCGTAAGAAAAATCGGAACCAGGCGGTGCAGTTTCTTCTGCTTCTCGTAACATATCATAAATTCTCATCGGACCGTCGTAGTTTTTACCTCTAGGTAAAATATTGCTAGCTAAATATAGTTGTGCATCTTGATTTTCTAACGCTGGATGTTCATATCCGTGAGTAGGGTACTGTGCAGAAACTTGCATGTCCATTAATTGCTGAAGTGTGGCATTACCAAACGGTGTATTTTTTAATTCTTTTATATATGTATCAGCTGTTTTTTCTAAATCAATACGGTTTTCTTCAGCGAGAGATTGTATAATTACCCCTGTAAAAACCTTCGCTAATGACGCCATACCATGAGGCTCACTCTCGTTATATCCATTGAAATATCGTTCATATACAAGTTGTCCATTGTGTACAACGACAAAAGCATCCGTTTTATTATCGTCTAAAAGTTTTTTTAGAGGAGTTGTATTTCCAAATCTACGTTCCACAGCAAAATCGTCTAAGTTTTGCAATGCGGTAGAGAAGTGGAAAACGTGATCCGGGTTATTTTTCACCTCGTTAATCAAAGTGAATTCTTTCATATGTGTATACGACCAACGTAAGTATGGGTCATCTAACCAATTTTTCTTCGTCACGTTATTTTTCGATGGAATTGTTTTATTATGTTTGAAGTATGTAAAACCGAGCCCTGTAATTACAAATATAAATGTGATTATGAGTAAGAGTAGGGGAGATTTTTTAGGTTTCATAGGGGGTCCCTCCTTTTTTATTTCTATTATAAGTATACGCTTCTATTGAAAGAAATACAAAATAAGGAAAGTAAACGGGGAAGTTTACTTTCCTTATTCATGTTAAGCGGAAACTTTTCCATCTGTATGTTGTTTCTTGAATTTTTGTTTTCGTCCGTGTAATCCATAATAGAGAAGTAAAGTAAACGCAACGATAATAGCTGCGATAAAATACATATTATGGTAACTTGATTTCGCTGCGACGATACCTAAAATGAAAGAACCAAAGCCAATACCACTATCAAAGAATGAGAAGTACGTAGCTGTCGCAGAACCACGTCGGTGGTTTGGAGCGGCAGAAATCGCAATCGTTTGGAAGCTAGGAATTAATGTTCCGTAGCCTAAACCGATTAACATACCTGCGCCAAGGAACCAAAATGAAGTTTGTGCTTGGCTTAAAATGAACATCCCAATTGTGAAAATAATGATAGCTGGGTAAACAAGTACATTTTCACCGAAGCGATCAAAAATCTTACCTGTAAATGGACGAGAAATTACAACAACAAGTGCGTATAAAATAAAGAAGTAACTTGCAATGTCAGCTAAACCGAGCTCTTTTGCATAAATAGGAATAAAGGATAAAATGCCACTATAAGAAAAGGCTAAAACAAATCCTGTAAGAGCAATCGGAATAGAAGATGGTTCAAGTAAGTCTTTCCATTTCATTTTTTCTTGTTTTTGTTTCTTTACTGGTGCTTCATGTGGAATATTTACAAGTAGTCCTAATAAAAATGCAAGCAATGAAAATACGGAACAAACGATAAATAATACTGTAAATGAAAAATGAGAAATAATTGTTAAACCTAAAAAAGGACCAATTACCATCGGCAAACTCATGAATACGCCGAAATAGGCAAGTGCTTCGCCGCGTCTATGAGCTGGCGCAACATCTGTGACAATCGTACCAGTTGCAGTTGTTGCCATACCGAACCCAATACCATGTAAGAAGCGAAGGGCAAGTAATAAAAATAAACTTTGCGCACCGAAATACATAACAGTAGCGGCTAAAAATAAAGAAAGTGAAATAAATAATATTTTCTTTCTTCCTAAATCATCGAGCCATTTTCCTGTAAATGGTCGACATAAAACGGATGAAATAAGAAAAACAGTTGCAACTAAACCAATTTCCTCAGGTTTTCCTTTTAGGCCGTCTATTACATAGACAGGCAAAGTAGTCATAAGCATATAAAATGTTAAAAAGAGAAATAGACTACTAAAACAAGTTCCGAGGAAATCCTTCGTCCAAAGTTTCTCACTTTGCATCGTCATCCCTCCAATTTAATCTAAGTTTTTAATAATTTGTTGTAACACTTGAAATGCTTGATGTAACTCATCTTCGTTAATACCTTCTAGCGTCTTTTCTTCGAAAGTATCAACTTCTTCTTGCCATACCGGAATCATTTTTATCGCTGTTTCTGATAAAGAAATAAGCTTCTCACGGCGATCTTTTCCTTCTGTACGAATAATCCATCCCATCGTTTCCATACGTGTTAACGTACGAGTCATCGTTGGTGATTCAACATTTAAATACTGGCATAGCTCTGTTTGCGTGCAAGAACCAGTTTGATTGATGCGGAAAATAACAGCCCATTGCGCACTAAATAACCCAGTGGGAGATACGCGCTCATTAAATTTCTTCGTAAACTTGCGAGAAGTCTGGCTGACAATGTGGAAAAAATGTTGTTTTTCGTCCATGTATTTTGATCCTTTCAAATTAGTTACCTAGCTAACTATATACTTTTTCATTATAATTGTCTAGTAATAGACATGTTGATTTATGTAAAAATTTCGTATAGGTTTTATGTTGCGAACGTATATTCTGCATGCTATTCTTTAATTAAGTAAAGAATTTTCTTTCTATTAAAAAGAATGGGGGAACTTGTGATGATTAAGCCTGCAACAATGGAGTTTGTTTCACTATCGAACGGAGAAACGATTGCGTATCAGGAAGTTGGAAGGCAAAATACAGAAATTCTTGTACTCATTCACGGGAACATGACGTCGTCACAACACTGGGATTTAGTTATTGAAAAGCTGCAAGATCAATACCATATTTACGCTCTTGATTTAAGAGGATTTGGCCAATCAACATATAATCAATCGATAGATTCATTACAAGACTTTGCAATAGATGTAAAACTATTTATCGATCAATTGAAGCTAGAGAAATTTTCATTAATGGGCTGGTCAATGGGCGGTGGTGTTGCGATGCAATTTACAGCAAATCATCCAACGTTTGTCGAAAAGTTAATTTTAGTAGAATCAGTTGGCATGAAGGGATATCCAATTTTCAAAAAAGATATTAACGGGCAGCCAATCGTATCAAGTTTAGTAAAGACGAAGGAAGAGGTTGCACAAGATCCCGTACAAATTGCTCCAGTGCTAGACGCGATAAAAAATATGAATAAATTATATTACCGAACAGTATGGGATTTATTAATATATACACATAATCAACCGGAACCGGATCGTTATGAAAAGTATTTAGATGATATGTTAACGCAGCGTAATTTCGTAGATGTAAATTATGCGCTCATTACATTTAATATTTCAGATGAACATAACGGGGTTGTAGGTGGAAATAAGCAAATTCATCATATTAAAGCTCCAACACTCGTCATACAAGGTGACAGAGATTATGTCGTACCGCAAGTAGTCGGTGAGGAATTAGCAAAACATTTACCGAATGCAGAGTTGAAAGTGTTAGAAGATTGCGGACACTCACCGTTTATTGATTGTTTAGATGTATTTATAAAACATGTAGAGGACTGGTTAGAAGAGAAATAATCCCCGAAATGAGATGTATTGCATATACTATAACATTGTAGGTAAAAGGGGAGGTTATCCATGCATCATCCGTTCTTAATTGCGCATTCGCCATATAATCATCACTTATATACAAAAATAATGATAGATCCGCTGTATATGCAAGTTTCACCATCTGTAGTTCCGTTACAACTACAGCAGCCACCAATAGCTCATGCACATCACTACTTATATGGACCATCATTTTATGAAAATCCATATTTCAAGCATTTTCATTACAATGTGAAAGCACAAGTTTGGGAAGGATAAGAAGCTAAAAGAATCATTCTTTTAGCTTCTTTTTTTATTTTGAATATTCGTACACGTATTTGAAGAAACAGTTTATAATGAAAGGTGGACAGCGTGAGAAGGAGAGGGAAAGGGATGTCAATACGTTTTACATTTTGGATTATGGTTGGGATTGTAGCAATCTCGGGTTTGTCACAAGGGATGCTTTTACCGGCCATTGCAATGATTTTTGAACAAGAAGGGGTTAGTTCAAGTATTAATGGTATTCATGCGACGGCACTATATATTGGGATATTAGTTATTTCCCCGTTTCTTGAAAAACCGATGCAAAAGTTTGGAATGAAGCCAATTATCGTTATTGGTGGGTTTCTCGTTATTATTTCATTATTCTTTTTTACACAAACTTTTTCATTTTGGGTATGGTTCATTCTTAGATTTGTAGTTGGAGTCGGAGATCATATGCTTCATGTCGGAACACAAACATGGATTACGACAACAGCAGACCCAAGTAAAATAGGGAGACAAGTATCGATATACGGTGTATTCTTCGGAATTGGTTTTGCCGTTGGCCCGTATTTAGCAAGCACTGTGCAGTATGGTCTTGCAACGCCATTTATTATATCTACTATACTTTGTCTAATAGGTTGGCTATTACTATTACCAACCAAAAATGCATTCCCGGCGAAAGATGAAAGAGAAGTGAAGGGTGAATCATCATTTTCTCGTTATAAACAAGTTGTTGGATTAGGATGGATTGCGTTACTAGGACCACTTGCATATGGCGTACTGGAAGCAATGTTAAATAGTAACTTACCAGTATACGCGCTACGTAAAGGATGGTCTGTTTCAGAAGTATCCTTCTTATTACCAGCATTTGCAGTTGGGGGCATTATTACACAAATTCCGCTCGGTATATTAAGTGATAAATACGGAAGAGACCGTAT
This sequence comes from Bacillus paramycoides, assembly GCF_038971285.1. NCBI lineage: Bacteria > Bacillati > Bacillota > Bacilli > Caryophanales > Bacillaceae > Bacillus > Bacillus paramycoides. The sequence goes on along the minus strand of NZ_CP152427.1, from coordinate 3,180,325 downwards.
TTTAACGTGGACGTTCAGCATAAGTACGGGAATTTTTCTATTGGCAGCAGTATTAGACCAATATTATTGGATTGTCTTTGCCTGTATGCTATTAGCGGGTATGGTCATTGGATCGTGCTTCTCATTAGGCCTTGGATTTATGACAGATTTATTACCGAGACACTTATTGCCAGCAGGTAATATATTATCTGGAATCGCCTTTAGTTTAGGAAGTATACTGGGACCTGTATTAGGAGGCGTATTTATAGAAAAAATACAGTATACAAGCTTTTTTATTGCGGTTATGATTATAATAGGAATTCTCGCAATGTTATATATCGTCTACATGAAGAATCAATTCGCATCAAGAAAAATAGAAAGTAGGTTAGGGCATGACAAAACAACCTAATAAAAAGAAATTTGAAGTACTCGAAAACGAAACAATTACAGATTGCTTAGCACGTATGGAACAAGAAGGCTATGCACCATCTCGTCGTATGGAAGAACCAATCTTTCATGAAGTGAAGAAAAACCGCAAAACAGAAGTTGAACCGTGCGGTAGAAAGATTGTCTTTGAGGGGAAATTGAAGTAATACAAATAGCAAATTCTCTTTATAGTATAGAGCCACCCAATTCATTTGAGTTGGGTGGCTTGTTTTTTTACGGATCAATGAAAGACTAAGCTAAACGACCTTCATTTTTAAAGGTAGTATGGAGAGGAATTAACTACATAAAAATGTAAAAGTAAATTGAAGGATGTTTAATTTATAGAATTTTAGCGTTGGAACAAGAATGAGAAAGCTGGACTATGTATACCTTTGTAGCAAAGAACAATTATACAAAAGTAGGATGCTTAAAAATATATTTATTTGTATGATAAAAACAAAATGTATTTTAAAAATGAGAAGGTAGAGGAGGGACAATATAATATGATACAAAGCATATACGAAACTCATTTACATGTAAGGAATTTAGAAAAGGCGATAGATTTCTATCAAAATAAGTTAGGCTTAACAGTAGCAAAAAAACTATCGAAAAGACGGGTTGCTTTCTTTTGGATAGGAGAAAATAAAGAGCAAATGCTCGGTTTATGGGAAGTACATAGTAATGAAGATTTTGAGACGAAACACTTCGCTTTCCGTGTAGATTTGGAGTTTTTAAAGACTGCTAAATTTTGGTTAGAGGAGCGTGGAATAGAAGTAGTAGGGAGTCAGGGGAAAGGGAATGAAGAGCCAATTGTTCAAAGGTGGATGCCAGCTGCAAGCATATATTTTCTAGATTGTGATGGAAATAAATTAGAGTTTATTTCTATGTTACATGATGATCCAGATGAATTAGAATATGCAACGTATTTAAGTGAATGGGATGCAGAGCATCAAGAAAAATAAAGTTTAAACAGTAGGAGTTATATAGTTTTGGATTATATTAAATAGATAGAGACAAATAAAATCCCTCAAGAAAAAGCATGTTCTTGAAGGATTTTTTATACTTTATATGGCTTGTAACGTATTAACGATCTTCAGTTTTAGATATTTCAGCGCGTTGAATATAACCATCAGAGAAGCTGAAATAAAGAGAATAGCTTCCTCGTTTATATATAAAGCCTTCACTAGTCATATCCTCTCCGATTAAATCGGGCTCACCAAACCATTCTTTTAATTCGTGGATAGGGATACCCATTTTCACCCATATATATCTTGCGTCCGAAGGGTACATATCAATATAATAATCTCCGTATACCGCTGTATTAGGTGCATCACATTCTGTACAAGGTGCTTGCTTCAAAACATCAGGTACTCCAAATTCTTTTTTTACTTCAGATATATCTTTACGCAATGTATTTAATGTAAATGGACCAAACGTCCCATTCTGTAAAGCGGTTGTTAACATTTGTTTCAATTCTTCTTTTGAATTGATGTTGAAATTATAATCTCTGTTTTTTGCTATTGCATTATATAAAAATTGTGCATACTGCTCACGCTTTACAATCGTATTTCCAATAAAATTACCTGACTCGTCACCTTGTGCTATGCGGTTACTACGCACTGCATTTACAGATTCATAGGCCCAATGACCTTTTGGTACATCTTTAAAGTTCCCTTGTCCTTTTAATTCTAAATGAAATGCTTTTTGTAATACTACTGCCATCTCATAGCGAGTTAATACATCATCTGGACGAAATGTACCTGTGCCATCACCTTTCATAATTCCAGCTTGTGCAATGGCCTTAATATCTTTTTCAAACATATGATTTGTAATATCACTAAACATATTCTCTTGTTTATCGTCTGCTTTTAAACCTAAATATCGATTGACTAAAGAAGCTACCTGTCCTCTAGTAACATTGTCCCCAAAACCAAATTTCCCATTTCCATATCCCTTATAAATGCCTGCTGATGCTAAGTAATCGATAGCAACTTTTGACCAGTGGTCCTTTGGTACATCTGTAAATACATTGTCATTATTGCTAACTTCCGTATAGCTCTTTTCGTTAACGTTTGTTTTCGTAGTTGTTTCTGCGTTTACCGTGCCTACCATCGTTGTAGTGGCTAGTGCTGCGGTTAGTACGAATCCAAAAATTTTTTTAACTTTACTTGTTTTTCTGCCCATTTGTGAACCCCCCTTGTTATATGAAACGAATTGAATAACCTAAAAATGTAATATAATTTAATGTTTACATCGTGATTATAACATGTAATTAATGGAAATTTACCGTAAATTTCTATGGGATAAATGTCTATTTTTCTAACTTGCATGAAACTTGATCAGCTTATTTATAAATCAATTCAACAAAAGCATATAAACTCCTTTTCGCTATTTGTGAACAGTAAAACGCGTCTTTTTTCAATCTACGATAGAAGACAGAACGTATATTTGGTATAATCAAAACATACTATATGAAACGATGTACATGAGTTTGAGATTTATGTAAAAAGGAATACATAACAATAACTACGATATAGGATTCAGTTCATGTTATACAAATTAATCGTTAGAAAGGAAAAGAAGTAATGAATCAAATTTCATTTGAAGATTTATTTGAAGAAGAAAACGAGAAAGAAAAGGTGGAGGTAGCTGAAATTCCAGTACCTTTATCGCCATTGCAGAAAGATATATTGGAATTAATGGATTCTGAAGAAATAAGTGCTCTTGAGCTATGCGAACAATTAATACGAGCTGGAAAAATATCAGATGAAAGATTCACAACGAATAAGCCTAAAGCATATGGAGAAGTATGCTTATTATTAGAAGGCTTTGTTAAAGAAGGAAAGCTGATTTTTGTTAAAAGTGATGAGAAAAGAGATAGGGTTTATAAATTGAATGAAGAAATGTTTAACGGATAAGGTGTGCAGGGGGAATTCATTCGTTTTTCTCATCAAAAAAGGTGTCAATCTTGCTTAGATTGACACCTTTTTTAATCATCTAACATCTAACATATTTACGCTTGAAACCAAGTCTGCCTCTATCAAGTTCTTTCTGAATACTCTCTGCAGCATTTAGCAAACTGCTCTTTTTATTTTCACGTTTTACTTCAACTATACCAACTTCTTTTGCAATCTCGACTGCCTTTTCGTGTAGTGGCACATATGAAATTGCTACCGTGTTTAAGAAATTATTCATAGCGGATTTAGTTCGTTCTGGCGAATCATGAATCGTATTTTTTACCATTTCAAGCATAGCGACAATTTTGCTTTCGGAAAATTCATTGTCTTTGCGATTTCCTAAAAGCCAACAGTAGCAACTCCAGCCTGCAGACATTCGTAGCTCGTCTCCACTTGCAATCCATTTGTCAGCAACATCTTGTGCAATATTTGATTCTGATAAAGTTACTGCCACTACATAATCGGACAACATATAAAAATACGCTCCGTCTATCCAGCGATCAAAATCCGATTCACTCATAGCTTTCGGATCCGCAATAATGCCTGCAAAGTACATAGCATCGTAGTTACCTGTCGCATAAAGTTCTTCAGCTAATTCTTGATTTAATTTTATTTTTTTAGCGATTGGTTTCATAGCACCTGTAGCTACTCCGAAAACTGGCTCGTGCGCACCGTTAGATATGTACATTTTTTTCGTTCTTTCCTTGCCTAGGGCTTCAAGCTCTTGCATAACTGTTTTAAAATCCAAAGCTGTGCACTTCCTTTCTTAATATAAAGACCATGTTAATTGTGAGCATCTAGTTTATATTTTTTATCATGTTTTCCATACTTTCTAATTTTAAGTCTTATGTGAGTAGGATGTCTACTTTCTATAATTTGTAGATAATGCAGTTAGTGATTTTAAAAGTCTAGCTATCTATAATTGGAAGGATACTATATGAAAGTAAAAGGGAAGGAAATACAGAGGTATAGCTTATTACATAAATTTGGGGGATGAAAATAATAGTTTACCTTTGGCTCTTTCTCGATATTATCATGTTATTATTTGGTAAGGGGATAAATGGAATTTAAAGTTAAATATGTGAGGTTGATTCTAAATGAAAAAGAAATTTACTAGAGTAGTACTAACTACAGTGATACCAATTAGTCTTATCATGGGTTGTGGGAACACTGAAAAAACTAAAGCACAAGAGTCGAAAGCGGCACAATCGGAGAAAAAGGACTATACGGATTACTCATATGGAAGCAAAGGTATATTAGTAAGCGGAAAAGCGAAAGAACGTCAACAATACGAGGTTGGATATATGGATGATAACAAATTAATTGGGGTTGACGAAAATATTGAGGACTGTATTGTTTTAGACAATAAAGACGAAGCAGGTCTCGTTTGGAAGCAAATAGAGCGTGGATCGATTATTGAAGTGCAATATGGTAAGGACCGCAATGATATTGTAGGCGTACAATTAGTAGGAGACCGTGAGTCATACGAAATTAGTGATAAGTTTGATCGAAATACGGTAAACGAGATTGTTGAAAACGTTAAAGGGAATTTGTAATAAAAGCTAAAATGAAAAAATATTTAAGCTTACTATTAATAAAGTCGATTCCTTATTGAGATAAGAAATCGACTTTATTAATTATCTTTTTTTGGAAGTTGTCTTTCCAAAAATTATAGCTATTATCAATAACGTCTTTTAATTTGAAATAGTTTTCCCAAGTATCTTGCACATGGTAGAGAGTTTCTTCGTCTATAAAAACGTCTGAGTAATCACTTATATATTTCCATTTCTCATCATTATTAAAGTAATACATCGCGAATTGGTTGCCTTCTTCATTTAACATGTCGTCTGCCAAAACACCATCCCAGTTCATATAAATTTCTGTGCCAGTCATTTGTCTAAGTTTAAACTGTTTAATTTCGTCTTGAGACTCTTCTTCAAATTCTTCACTAAATAAATGATGTTCAATTATCCATCCTAAAAACATACCGGTATGTACAAAAGCTTGATCGATTGGTAAGTCCTCAGGAAAATCACCTTCATAATGGTACTTCGCTTTATCGTAAACAATCGTATCTAACAATCAGTTCATCCCCTTTAACTAACGTATTATCTAATAAGCTCGTACTGTTTGTTTTAATAGTTCAACTATGTTTTCAAGCCATTCTAGCGGTGTTATTTCTAGTCCTTCAAAATATATTCCAGCTACTGAATATCGTATGTACTCCCGTTTTTCTTCATCATTTTTTTGTCTTCTTCATTGCAGTTATCAATATGAGAAAACTTTTCCAAATAAAACTCCTTTCAATGTAAAAGGTTACATCTATATTATCGCAAGAATATAAAAATGTTAATATTTTCAAAAAGAAAAAGTAGAAAGAAACAGGATTTATTTAATAGATACATAGTAGTTATGAAAAATTATAAAGGTCCTTCTTGTTGAAGAAAATCAGTAAAAGGTATCCTAATCTATTTTTGAGAAGTAGTAGTGTGTAAGGGGATAAGTGCTTTTGACGATAATTGCAATTGGTTATAAAATAATGTCTGTTAAGGAATTTTTTAGAAACTATAATTCGCCTGCTGGGATAAGGTGAAGTGTTTATAAAAAGGCGGAATAAACATATTTTTATACATAGTAGATTCATAGTCTTTCACGAATGAGAAAATAAAGGGAGGTTAGGAGACTTACACGAACTGTGTAGGTATTTCATACAGCAATGAATATTAAAAAACGAGTAATCATACTATCAACAAGTTTAGTAATGTTAGGGAGCGCACCTTTAGCAATATCAGCAGAAGAGAGTAAAAACCTTCAAACTGATCAACTTCGTATCGCGAAATGGGAGAGTGGAACGGGTGGATTCAGTTATTCTGATTTCAATCTAGAAACTCCAGACCACATGCAAATTAACGAAGCGGAAGTATCAGAGAATGAGAAAATTCTCTTAGAAGAATATAAACATAAACATGATGAAACAGAAGAGTTACATAAAATGAAAGAAGCGAAAAAAGGTCAAGTAGCGGATGAAGAAGCGATTTCAAATATTGAAAAGGCATTTGAACATGTAGACGGTCGAAATGATGGTTCTACTCGTGAAATGAAGCCGGTTGAAAAGCCAAGAGCTATTCAGTATAGTGCATCGATGACTACAAAGAAATATGGAACACTTGCAGGTGTACCGTTTGTAGAGTGGATTGTTCCAGCGGGAAACCCTGATATTCGCCCTGCCAATCCGATGAAAGCACGTTACATTACAATTCATGAGACTGCAAACACAGCTCGCGGTGCAAATGCTGAAAATCATGCGAAATATTTGTATAAACAAGCAACAGAGGGTACGTTCCGAACAGCCTCATGGCATTTTACAGTAGACGATAAACAAATCTATCAGCACTTACCAACAAATGAAAACGGTTGGCATGCAGGAGATGGTGATGGTTCAGGAAATAGAGAATCCATCGGTATTGAAATTTCAGTTAACCAAGATGGGGATTACAATAAAGCGTTAGAGAATGCGAAGCGACTTGCAGGATATTTAATGAACAAAGAAGGTATTAGCGCGGACCATATTTATAGACATCAACAATGGAGCGGAAAAAACTGTCCTGATATTTTAATTTCTCGTGGGAATTGGACTGGATTCGTACAAGGTATTCAATGGTATGAAAATGTTAACACACAAATTGACTCGCCTTTGCAAGAAAGAAACGAGCTATTTGATTCAAATGAATTTAATCCAGCTGAACCTAGCATGGAGTTAGTCGTTAATGGTGACGGTATAAACATACGTAGCGGTGCAGGACTTGAACATCAAACTGTTCGTAAAGCTTCAAACGGGGACCTTTACAAAGTGTTAGCAGTTAAAAATGGTTGGTACAAAGTAGGAAATGGAGAGTGGATTTTCTATAATCCAAGTTGGATTAAAATTAACTACAATGTACCAAAAGAAGAAGTACAAAAGCCAAAAGATGATATTACAGGTGGATGGTTTGAGGGACATATTCGTAAACTACACAGTCTAGGTATTATGCACGGGGAAGGAAATGGTGTATTTGCGCCTTACCGTAATGTAACAAGAGCTGAGTTTGCGACATTAATCGCCAATGCTCTTAAACTGCCAGAAGGAAATAAATCATTTGTAGATATAAACAAAGCGCACCCATCACTTCATGACGGTATGAAACGTAGTGCAAGTGCAGGAATTATTAGCGGTCGTGGTGGAGGGGTTTTTGACCCGAACGCACCAATCACTCGTGAAGAAGCATCTATCATGATTGACAACGCATTACAGTATAAAGGTGTTACAGGTGAATTAGTCGCATTACCATTTAGGGATAAATATTTGATCACATATAAACAACCTGTTCAACGATTATACAGCTTACAGGTAGTTACTGGTGTTGGAAATAATGAGTTTAATCCTAAAGGTACAACAACTCGTGGTGAGGCAGCTGCCTTGTTAGTGAAGATGTTAGATGCAAGTCAAAAATAGAAAGAATGGTAAAGGAGCTATCCAACATGATAATTTGGAGCAGCTCCTTTTTATTTTAGCCTCTATGAAGCCCCTTCCAAGCCCCTACCAAGTAATAAATCACTAAGAAAAAACAAAAACAACTACAAGAACAAAAAAGCGCGAAAAAATAAAACCGGTGTTGTAATAGTTGAAAAATTTGGAATTCAAATGCAAAAACAAGGGCCTCATTCCTATATGTATATTGAAGGGTTGAATTCTGTCTTTTTATGAATAAAAGGAGGAGGGAAACATATGGCGGTGTACCGTAATGTGTAGGTGAACTTTTGGCAAGATGAATTCATATTAGATTTAACGCCAGAGGAGTGTTATTTTTACATATACTTGTTAACTGGTACGAAAACGAAGCAATGTGGAATTTACGTATTACCGAAACGTTTAGCAGAACTGGAAACAGGCTACAGTATGGAGACTGTTGAAAAGCTGTTAAATAGGTTTGTTGCATATGGGAAAATTTTATACGATGCGGAAACGAAAGAGTTATACATACTAAATTGGTTACACTATAACCCTATTTTAAATACGAATGTAAAGAAGTGTGTGTTACGTGAGTTAAAGACTGTAAAAAATAAAGAATTCATACATATGTTTTTACGTAAATGCCTGGAAGAAGAATGGAAGATTCCATTGTTATTAGAGCATTTTGGCATGCCGAAAGAAGAGGATAATAGTAGTTTACAAGAAGTTGCTGAGGAGAAGGAAGAAGAGATAGAAGATGATACTTCGCATAGTGAAGTTTATAAGTTTTACGAACAACATATAAGTAATCTATCTCCATATATCGTAAAGGAATTAAAAGAGTGGATACAAAAAGTTTCAGGAGAGAGAGTATTAGAGGTTCTGAAGATTGCGTTTGAACAGAATAAGCGAACATTTACTTATGTGAAGGGGATTTTGAGGAATTGGTGTAGCAAATATGGTGGAGAGAAGTGTGTAATGGGAAGTTTAGAGAGAAGGAGAAGTGTTTTGAGTAGTGTGTTTTAATTTACATTAACTTAACAGGGAATGTATGTTCGTTTTTTGCTGGTTTTATGCTATACTACCATTAAATAAGGGTATTTTAATAATCCCTCTAAGAAAGGTGGTGAATACAATGGTTAGAAAGAAAGCAGTGAAAGTATTACGTAAACAAAAGAAAAGAGAAACAATACAACGATTCACGCAGAAACAGAATATTGGACGAGCTTGTCTCACTGCAAAAGAATTTCGTTTACTTCAACGTATGTCACATAGTTCAAAAGCGTTGCAAAATGTTGGATTGTATACCATTAAACAAAGTTATTTGAACGATAATAAAATGGCTACGATAAAAGAAGTGGATACTGCTATGCAAGCCGATATGAATTACTGGGGTATTCAATCAAACTCTGTTCAAGCGATTCGTAGATCTTTATTTACAGAAGTGAAGAGCTTTTTTAAAGCAATGGAACAGTGGAAGAACAAACCTGAAACATTCACAGGTCGTCCTAAGTTTCCGAATTATTCTCGTTCCACTGACAAACGAATTATTGAAATCTATCAAGTGCCAAAAGTGGATGAGAACGGGTATTGGATAATCCCAATGAATGTTGCATTCAGAAAAAAATTCGGTTCCATTAAAATATGTATGCCCAAAAACTTAAGAAATAAAAAAATCTCCTACATTGAGATTGTACCGAAGCAAAAAGGTCGGTTCTTTGAGGTGCATTACACATATGAAATGCACGTTTCTCAAATGAAGAAGCAATCCACGACTACGAGTAACGCTTTGAGTTGCGATTTAGGTGTAGATAGGTTATTAAGTTGCGTAACAAATACAGGTGATGCATTTTTAATTGATGGAAAAAAACTAAAATCCATTAACCAGTACTTCAACAAAATGATACGTAATCTCCAACTGAAAAATGTGGAAAACGGACTTTCTAAACGAATTGTAACGAATAAAATGGCTGTACTTTGGCATAAACGAGAAAGGCAAATAAATGGTTACATTTCACAAACGGTAGGCTTGTTGTTCAAAAAAGTGAAAGCATTCGATATAGATACTATTGTCGTAGGGTATAACGCAGGTTGGAAACAAAAATCAGATATGGGGAAAAAGAATAATCAAACATTTGTTCAAATCCCATTCCATAAACTGATGGCAGCGATTGAGAATAAATGTATAAAAGAAGGCATCCAATTTTGAAAACAAGAAGAAAGCTATACTTCAAAAGCTAGTTTTCTTGATAAAGATCCAATTCCTGTTTGGTCTAAGGATGATAGGACTCATTATCACTTTAGTGGCAAACGAATCACTCGTGGTTTGTACCAAAGTAAAGCAGGAACATGTATTCATGCGGATATTAATGGTGCGCTGAATACATTGGAAAAATCAAGAGTTGTAGAATGGGATGACAATCTCAAAGTGAAAACGCCGATTCTATTAGAAGTGCAAAAACGTAAGGCTGTTGCTTCGTGCATAGCTTAGTGGGTGCGTCAACCATCCATGTGTACTCGACTTGTCGGGGCTTGTAGCACACGCCGGAGTCATCTGAGTGGTGGCTTCTTCCACAAGGAAGAATTACTCTTTTTCGAAGGGGTGGTGCAAGTGGGAAAACAATCATTCGTTGCCAGTACCAACCAAAAACTTACTTGAGGTGTTACCATAAGGTGGCATGGATGCTAGAGCATCAAACTGTCTAGCGATAGACGAAAAGACCTAGTGTTCTAACTCAAGCCCCCTCTGAAACGTTTCAACTCAGTGGGGGTAGTTGACACGGGAAAGAGTTTGCTCCTATATTTTTAAAAGAGTTAAATAAAGCACCTTTAAATGAAGTAGAGAAAGAGGGCGTAAAACAATTAACGAAGTGGAATTTTTACGATAGTAAAGATGAATCGGCACCGTTAATATTCCATTTATTAATGAAAGAGATTTCAAATACGTTATTTTCAAAAGAAATACCGAAAGATGTGATGGAGTTATTTGAAGGGAAGTCACAAGTCGTTGATGAATTGATTCGAAAAGAAGTAGCAGGAGAAAAGAGCGCTTGGTTTACGAAGTACGGGGGCTTCACGAAAGTTGTGCATACATCGTACAAGAATGTAATGAAGAAATTACAGAAGGAATATGGCCCCGATGTTGCGGAGTGGAAGTGGGGCGATTACCATCAACTTGCTTTTACACATCCAATCTCAAAATCATCTAGTATGTTAGTACTACTTGCATTTAATCGTGAGAAACCAGTTCCAATTGGCGGAAGTCAAGTTACCGTTCAAGCAGCGAGTTACGGAGATAACGGTATTGTCAATCACGGAGCGTCTTGGAGATTCGCAATTGATACGAAAGATATGTCAAAAGGTTATCATATCGTAGGGCCAGGACAATCAGGACATTTTAGAAGCAATTGGTATCATGATCAAATAGATAATTGGGTAAATGGCACGTATCATACGACTACATTGAATACGGAGGGGAGAGAGGGGAAGGTGTTAAATTTAGAGCCGAAGTGATAGGGTGTTTTTGTTTGTGGAGGGGACTAGTAATAATCTTTTTGATAATGAAAGCTTATCATTTAGAACATAACCCAGTTCTTAAATAATTTTAACAGCCAGCCTACTATCATTTAATTTGATAGTAGGCTGTTTCCATATTCGATGTTTACAATCGTTGCCTACATAGACTGTTTTTAGATAGGAGAAGCTGCAGGGGGGATTTGTAGTATATAAATAACACCTCCTAGTCTAGTGCTAGTTAGGAAAAGTCGGTTATTTAAGGGGTTTGTGCCATTTTTTATTTAGAAATCTTGAAATAATTAAGATTCCTTGGCAGTAATGAAAGAAATATAAAATAAAGCATATTTATAACAGAAACAGCCCCAATTTCTCATTAGGAATTAGGGCTGTTTTTATGATGGACATACTTTCACTTTTCGGAACGGATATTTTCAAATGATAATCATTTGATGTACCAGGACAAGATGAGAATGTATTTAGTAATCTCTTAACTCTGCATATAGAAGACGAATATTCAATTGTCCAAAACTATAACAGTGTAAAAGATAGGTTGGTAGCTAAGGTATATCCTTTTGCTAGAGATTCATTCGGTAACCTTTTATGTTTCGATTATCGAAATAGCACTGAATCATCAACAGTAGTATTTGGGGATCATGAAGAAGAAAACATAGAGGAAGCAATATATCCTGTTTGCTCAACATTTACAGAATTGCTTACTAGTCTACGTGATTTCGAAGAAGAAGATCGAGGGAACTAAAAAACGGTCTAGAATTCTAGACCGTTTTTTTATGATTTACTAATTTTTCAACCATCATCCGTTTTCTCTAGTTCAATTACGATTACTTTTTTAGCATTACCTTTATATACAGCATCAACAGTTACTGTAGCAATTTCATTTTTCTCTTCGACTTTTCGAATTTTATAGCTTTTAAGATCCTTGCTAACCGATTTCATTAGGTCTGCATTTCCACCCGCAAAAGCAACAATTTTCTTCGCTTTAGGAGTGAATAACTCGCCAAAATCTTTAACATTTCCTTCTTTTGCATCTTCGAAATACGCTGTAGCAACTTCTTCAGGATTACGATTATTTCCACATGCTGCAAGTGCTGTAACTAATAAAGCTATTACAACTATTAACATGATCATTTCAGTTTTGAGGGGAATTAGTTAACAAAGACCAGGTATTATTTGCAACAGAACCGTCCCTTTGTACCCCTTGTTTCGTCATTTTTCTAGGCCATCCAACTTGACAAATGTTTTTTTTTATCAAACTACAATGAAAATCATTATCAATAATATGGGGAGGATACTTTTGTCTATAAATGAAAAACAATATATTTATAGGTTAATAACCAGATCTTGTTAAGTCGTATGTACTATTTTTAGTTTAGCGTTGCCCAGAATGTACACTAATTAATCTCGCGAATTACAAGAAAACTATTATTGAAATGAGGCGTGCATTGTGAAGTTGGACGTGAATGAGTTAGCAGAGTATCTTGCCAATAATCCTTTCCGAGTAGAAGGAGTATATCGTTATGCTAAAAATCCAGGTGTGCCTTGTGCTGAGTCTACAGATTCTTTCCCAGGATTTGTATTTCCACTTACAGGGAAGACGCAATTTCAATTTAATGGTACGCTGTATATCCTTTCCCCAGGAAAAGTTATACATGGGGGTGCAAAAATGACATTAGCCCATAAAATGCTTGGTGAAATAAACTGGGAATATATTCTTGTTTTATATCGGATAAGCAATTCAGAACGAGAAGACTCTGGCTTTACTCATCAGCATTTTGAATTATTAACAGGACAATCTCCTCGTCTTGTCGAATTACTTATGCGTCTTTGGGATGTGTATAATCAGCGTGGAGGCATTTCGATGTTTCAGGCCGAAATGCTGTTTCGCGAAGCGTTGAATGAAGCTTTATTAAGTGTTGTCAATAGAGAAAACAACTATGAGTCGCATACTTTATTCGAACGAATATCTAGTTACGTTCATGAATACTATTATAAAGATATTACAATACATACGCTTACAGAACAAAATAATGTTAATCGAAATCATCTTTCTTACGTGTTTAGAAAGCATGCAGGTATGGGGCCAGCAGAATATTTATTGAACTATCGTATAAAGATGGCTCAAAAAATGTTATGTACAAGTGGTGTGCCTGTACAACAAATTGCGCAGGCTGTTGGAATCGCAGACCCTTTTTATTTTAGTAGAGTTTTCAAGAAGCGAGTTGGCATTTCGCCTACTAAATCTCGCGAGAATTTCATCAATAATCCATACTAATGTCAACAGGGGTCCATTCTTATTTGAAAATCACTGTTCTATACTTATGGAGAGTTAAAGGAAACATTGGATTGAAAGTACCTTCATTGAAATCACTTCTTTGTACTATCTGAATGAAAAGTTCTCGCCTGAGCATTTTCTTTTTAAGCGTAATGACGACTTTTTCACTTAGATTACTGTAATATAGTGGAATTTAAAAGTGAGGAGGGATTATTATCCATTACCAACCTATTAAACTAAATGACGAGTTATCTAAAATTAACGATTATTGGTATCCACGAGTGATTGGTGAAATGAATGATGATCAAATTCAGATTTTTAAAGCTAATGGAGATTTTATATGGCATGAGCATCCTAATACGGATAAGCTATTTATTGTGTTTGAAGGGGAGATGTTCATCGATTTTCGTGATGGACAGGTGAAAATTTCTAAGGGCGAGATGTTTATTGTCCCGAGAGGCGTTGAGCATAAACCTTTCACTGAAAAGGAATCCCACATCATGTTGGTAGAGCCTAAAAGGGAAATGGATTGATAATTGTATCTAATGTTTCGTTGGCAGATAAGAAAGTGCAGATACAATTGAGAAGTTAGGATTTAAATGCTCTATTATGGAACAAAGCATGCATCTTTAATTGATACCCTATTATAGAAATATTATGCAGTAACCTTTTCCTTATTAATTCGCCCGTATTCCTATTCTAATATCTAAAATAAAAATACATCACTATTAAATAGTGATGTATTTTTATTTTAGAAAGAATCGTTGTACGTAGCTGTACGAGAATAAAGTTCTCTTTAATTAATAGATTTTGTATCGAAAATCTTATTTAATATATATAACTACAAAGATTTATTTATAGCAAGTACTCATTTTAACATCTGTATATCGAGATGAAAAATGCGTATTTTTTTAAATAGAGGCATCAAAGTGGATAAATATCATATTCTGAAACAACTCTTGAGTAAGAATTTTTTTAAAATTAGTTGGTTCCAAATAATAAATACTAATAATCTTATATAAGTTTATTAGTGGTGTTTTTAAAAAGAAATACTAGCAAAAATTTGAGTTGTCTTGAATATTGACAATAACATTTTAGAATTTATCCCAAGAACCTCCTTAATGTGCATATGAAAGAAATGAGGAAGGCGAATTTTATAAGATTGAAAATTATTACTGAGAACGTTATTTAAACTGTTAATTGAAAAAGGAGCATATTAGCTCCTTTTTTATTTCTATTACAATGTTAATTTTTGGTTGTTATTAATGCTTTAGATAATTCGTATTCATAAAGAATTATCTAAAGGTTACTTGGCTAATAAAAGATTATTCCCATCCCTTAGCATGTTCTCTTATCAATTCAATCATTTTTACAATAGCTGGTGAAAGCCATTTATCTTTGTGGTAAGCAAGGAAAGTAGAAATGGAAGGATGCTCTGGTGATACTTCTTCACCCGACAATTTGTTTGTGAGCAGCTCTTCTTTTACGGAGAAATAAGGAACGAGTGAAATACCAAGTCCACTTCTAACACATTGCTTTATAGCCTCAATACTTTGAAAGTCGAGACTCTCCTTTACATCCATTTGCTTGTAATTTATATAGTGTTCAAAAACAGATTTATAACTGCATGATCGTTCGGTATATAGTACTGTACTAGAGTCCTCACTGTCGTTAGGGCGTATTAGAACCATCTTTTCTCTTTTCAGATTTTCCGTAAAAAGTTCTGGAAGGGATAAATCATCTTTCTCTAGTATCAATGCAAGATCAATATCTCCATTTTGTAAGTATGATGTAACATCATAATTATCGATTGATTTTAAAGAGAGATTAACCTTCGGATATAATCTCTTATATTCAAGTAGGATTGGGGGAATACGGCCTATTGTGAGTGATTCAGAAATACCTATAATAAGATTTCCTATCGGTTCATCATTGGTGTTTAAAGCTTGTGAATATAAATCAATGATTTTGGTCGCATACGATAAAAAGTGGTGACCATATTGAGTCAGCACTACTTTTTTACCTAGTCGATCAAATAATGGTTTTCCTAATTCTCTCTCTAGTTCTTTAATATGTGTGGTAACGGACGATTGAGCATAACCCAGATGATCAGCTGCTCTTTTAAAGCCATCTTTCTCTACAATCGTTTTAAATGTGACCAGATGTCTGAGTTCCATATTGTTTCTTCCTTTCTTAGTTCAATTTTATTGAACGTTACGTTCGAATATATCTATTTTACTAATCGGACACTGTATATTATTATAAGCACATAACAAGTTTGTTATCAATAGTAACAAATTAATTATGTTAAGGAAGGCGGTATTAAACATGACGGTAAAGATAAAGGTATATTCTGATTACGTTTGTCCTTTTTGTTTTCTAGCTGAACAGCCATTGGAGGAAGCGATTAAAGGAAAGGATGTAGAAATAGAGTGGATGCCTTATGAATTGCGTCCTTTCCCGAATGAAACTCTAAAGCCTGAAGGTCACTATCTACAAAACACTTGGAGACAATCTGTTTATCCTATGGCAGAAAGAATGGGAGTTAATATAGTACTTCCACAAGTTTCTCCGCAACCATATACTCATTTGGCATTCGAAGGTTATCAATATGCGAAGGGAAACGAATATAACAAACGTATACTAAAAGCCTTTTTCCAAGAAGAACAAGATATGGGTGATATTAATGTACTGACTAAGCTAGCTCGCGAAGTCAATTTAAATACCGATGAGTACCGTTCAGCTCTAGAAACGAGAAAGTATCGGGAAGCACATCAACAAGCACTTCATCATGCATATGAAGAAGCAAATATCTCGGCAGTGCCCACTTTTATTATTGGCGATACAAAAGTATCTGGCATTCGTTCCAAAGAATCTCTTGAAGATATTATTGCAGAAGAAATTAGTAAAAAGCAGTCTGATTTTCCAGAGGGTATGGCGTGCGGAATTAATGGTTGCTAATTTAAAAATCGACAATATTAAATATAATTTTAAATACAGAAGGAGTTTATATTATGACAAACAACAATTTACTTTTCGAAACCGTGAAATTAGGTAGTATTACGATTGACAATCGCGTGGGTGTTGCTCCAATGACACGCACAAGCGCTACACCAGAAGGTGTAGCCACTGACGAAATGGTTAATTATTATGCGAAATTTGCTCGTGGAGGATTTAGTTTAATCATAACTGAAGGAACATATCTAGATGATGCTTATAGTCAAGGATATTTCGATCAACCTGGTATCATTAATGACAAACAAATTGAGGGTTGGAAAAAGGTTACAGATGCTGTTCATCAAGAGGACGGAAAAATATTTCTTCAATTAATGCATGCTGGTGCCTTATCTCAAGGAAATTGTTTTGTAAGGGGCACAATCGGACCATCAGTGGTTGAACCCAAAGGACAACAAATGAAGGTTTATGGTGGTAATGGTAAATTCCCAGTACCTAAAGAAGCAACAAAAGAAGATATTAAAGTGGTAATTAAAGGGTTTGCTGAGGCTGCAAAGAATGCTAGAGAAGCTGGTTTTGATGGCGTTGAAATCCACGGTGCTAATGGGTACATCCTAGATCAGTTTTCAACTGATTATACTAATAATAGAATTGATGAATATGGCGGCACTACTGAAAATCGTGTTCGTTTATTGGTGGAAGTTTCAAAGGCAGTGCGTGAAGCGGTTGGAGAAGAGTATCCAGTAGGTATCAGAATTTCTCAGGGGAAAATAAATGACTATTTCCATAAGTGGGCTGATAAAGAAAAAGATGCTGAAATTATTTTTGGTCAGTTAGGACAAGCAGGACTAGACTTTATCCATGTAACAGAATTTGAAGCATGGCAACCTGCATTCTCTGAAGACGAAGGAACAAGCGCAACAGATTCAGCATTTGGAACTGGATCTACTCTTGCAGCATTAGCTAAAAAGTACAGCAAATTACCTGTTATCGCAAATGGAAGCCTTCATGACCCAGAAAAAGCAAAAGAAATTATCGAAAAAGATGAATCTGATGTTATCACTTTAGGTCGTGGAGCTCTTGCTAACTATGACTGGGTAAACAAAGTGAAAGATGGAGTACAACCAGACGAATTTGTACCAGAAAAGACATTAAGTCCTGACGCTAAAATCAAAGGATTTGAAGTGTAAACATTCTTCGTGTAATAGTGATAGTGCTTGAATAAGATAAAACACCAAATTTTGAAATTACCATAGTTATGTTTATTAAATAGAAGGATGAATTAGATAAAATTCATCCTTCTATTTATTCCATCAGTCTTTGGCTAGAGGAAAGTTTGTGAACAAATACATTTAAACAAAAGGTGCTTCAGTTCAAGGGCTATCTTCAGCAATCGAGCGCTATTGTTGAATCAAACTTAGATTTTTAAACAACTTTATTGTTATTTTTTAGTGTAGTGAAATATCTTACATCAAAAATTAAACAACTTTATTTTTCGCATAACCTCGTCCTTAGAACGGAGTTATGCTTGTTTGAACTTTTAAAAATAAATAATTTTATTTTCATTTTACATTATGGTAGCATTTTAGTAAATTTATTTATATGATTATATTATATAAATAAATAGTTTCAGAAAGGTAAGTGAAATAGTATAATTAATTTCGAACCATTTAATCTAACAATAAATGACATAGCGATCAAACTTGCTATGGTACTGTTTATACCGTTATTCTTAGCATTGCTTGACGAAGTCATACTTATGAAATTTATGAGAGAATCAATTGCTGGCAGGCTAGCTTATCTATCTTGTCTATTTTTTATGTACTATGTATTTAGTTCTGTAAATCTATAAAATTTTAGTTTGAATTTTCTTGGACCAAGCAAGTCCCAAAAATGAAAATGGATACTTTCTTGTCTAGAAAGTATCCATTTTCATGTCTTTGTACATTAAAGAAAGGAGGGGAGGTTAACTTTCATTATTCAAGTGTTCATTAAATTCCGATTTAATGAACACTTGGATAATATACGTACCTCTCTCCCTTCTTTATTTTTAAACTAAAATAATTAATGATAGGTATGATATTCATGAAGTAATTATTACTTTGTACACAGTTAAGCATTTATTTGTATGATGGTGTGATTTTTGAAAGAAGAACAAAGGAATTCTTGACTGTAAAAGTAAATATAAAAGTAATACAAAAAAGCAAATATAGATAAAAATTTTTTGATACATTTATGAGTATAAAAATTTATTTATATGAAAAATTAAATGTGGTTGAGTTATCAGAAAAAAATCAATAACTTCAATTGTGAAAAGATGAAAAAGGAGCGGAAATACGCTCCTTTTTCATTTACCTCACTATTTTTAAGAGGTTAGTATGAATAAGATATGAATAAAGGATGAATAGCATTTTTTTTGATAAAAATTTATTGGTTTTTTTATGGAATATATATGAAACGTTGTATAAAATAATCAAGAAAGTCAAAAATTATAGGAGGAAAGTTGTGAAGAAAAATAAGAGTTTAATAAGTTTTTTAGGAGTGTTTATTATGCTGTTTTCTTTTTGTTTTCAAGGAAATGTACAGGCAGATGTAAATACTGTTCAATCTGGGAAAATCAAATCAGGAAATGTAACGGTATGGGAAGTTGGGAATGTAGCGAAAGTGTTAGCTGATGTAGAGCGCTTAAATTTAAATACAGTAAATGTACCGATTCAGGTAGATATTCCGAACGTGACTTCTACAAACATGGTAATTAATCAAGCGCAAAAGCAACAGGCTATTCTTTTAATTCAAGAATTATTAAAGCATAATATTCAAGTTATTGTGGAACCTTTCCCGTATATTCAGCAAGGAAATGTTGGGGAAACGGAATGGAATCCAAGTAATATTAATGATTTCTTCTGGAATTGGAAAACGGTTATTTTACAAGACATCTTTAATTCCATTACAAGTAAATACAATGTGTACGGACTCAAGATTGCTTCTAATTTCGTGAATATGGAATATGCAGAAGGATATTGGAGCGATACGATTGATTTCGTTCGTCAGCAGTATAAAGGAAATGTTTTGTATCAAATGAATTGGTGGTTAACAGCAAGTTGGGATCCTTCTTATGAAGCGAAGTTTGTAGAGAAAATCAATCGTCCGTATTTAAAAAAGGTGGATATTGTTAGTATCGATAGTTGGTTTGAAGTTTCAGAAAAAAGAAATCCATCATACGAAGAAGTGAAGCAAAGTTTATTTGCCACGACAGTGTATAATCGTGGACAAAATGTTGTGCAGCAGTTGGAACAATTACATAAAGCAACAGGAAACCCGGTTTACTTTGGTGGATTCAACGTTCCGGCACGTGAACTAGGCTTGCAAAATCCGTGGAATCCAGATGTTTCTAATGTGTTTTCAAAGGACGTACAATTAAACGGATGGCGCGCTTATCGTGATGTATTAGAACCGAAACCATATTTTAAAGGTTTTTCAATTTGGTTTATTGGCTCTCATAATAGTACGCATGCGTATCAAATACATAGTAAAGAAGCAGAGGCAGTTATTAACGGCTGGTACCGAAAATAATTTTTATAAAATAGGTCAGTTTTAGATTTTACCACATATATTTCTAGTGAAAGGCCTTTCACCATCTTATCACCTAGGGGGCAATCATAATGAAATTTTTGTCTTACCTTACAGTAATTTTGGTGATTCTTGGCGGTTTGAATTGGTTGTTTGTAGCGTTAGATTACAATGTAGTTGAGAAATGGTTTGGTTCTATGCCGGCGCTTGTGGACACTATTTATTGGCTCATTGGTCTTTCTGCCATTTATCAAATTTTTGATCGGTTCTTCACGGACAATTAGCAATTATACTTTATTACTAGAGTGTTAAGTACGATTATGTACTTAACACTTTTTTGTATGTTTATAAAAAATAGTTTGCACATGCAAGCGATTCCATTGCGTCTTACGCCGTAATGATAGAAAACAAATTGACCACGTATTATATTTTAGGTTATAATTCAGAAAGTTTAAAAATTAATAAAATGAGAAATAGGGAGGTTTTTAGGGTGATGGAGAGAGTGTATAATTTTTCAGCTGGACCATCAATACTCCCTTTGCCAGTTTTAGAGAAAGTGCAAAAGGAGCTTGTAAATTATAACGGGACAGGCATGTCTATTATGGAAATGAGTCATCGATCTTCTTATTTTCAAAGTATTATAGATGAAGCGAGTAACCTACTTCGTGAATTAATGAACATTCCTGATGAGTATGAAGTATTGTTTTTACAAGGTGGTGCTTCATTACAATTCTCTATGATACCGTTAAATTTAATGAATACGTATAAAAAATCAGGGTACGTATTGACTGGTTCATGGTCTAAAAAGGCACTGCAAGAAGCTGAAAAAGTTGGAGAAGTACAAGTGATTGCTTCTTCTGAAAATGAGAAGTTTACTACAATTCCTAAACTGTATGGTTTACTAGGCGATGAAAAACTAGATTATGTACATATTACAACGAATAATACAATTGAGGGGACGAAATATGTGGATATTCCACATGTAGATAAAGTACCGCTCGTTGCGGATATGTCCTCAAATATTTTATCAGAACAATACGATGTTACGAAGTTCGGTCTTATATATGCGGGAGCGCAAAAGAATTTAGGGCCAGCGGGCTTAACGATTGCTATTATAAAAAGAGATTTAATTGGAGGAGCAGATTGCTCTTGTCCTACGATGTTAAACTATGAAACTTACAGTAAAAATAACTCCTTATATAATACACCGCCGTCCTTTAGTATTTACGTAACGAAACTTGTACTAGAGTGGCTGAAAGAGCAGGGCGGGGTATCTGCGATCGAAGAACAGAATAGAATGAAATCTTCACTTCTTTACAATTTCTTAGATGAATCAACATTGTTTACTTCACCGGTTGATCCTACGTATCGATCACTTATGAACATTCCGTTTACAACACCGTCAGAAGAGCTGAACAATGAGTTTTTACAAAAAGCGAAAGAACGCGGTCTTGTTACGCTAAAAGGACATCGCTCAGTCGGTGGTATGCGCGCTAGTATTTACAATGCGATGCCAGCACACGGCGTACAGCAATTAGTAAATTATATGAAGGAATTTGAGCTTGAGAATAGATAGGGAGATGGGGATATGTTTCGTGTTCAAACGTTAAATCAAATTGCGGAAAAAGGTTTGCAAGTTCTTAGCGGGGAGCGTTATGAAGTAGGGGAAAGAATGAACCACCCAGACGGTATTTTACTTCGCAGTTATTCTTTACATCAAGAAGATTTTTCAAAAGACTTAAAGGCGATTGCAAGGGCTGGTGCTGGTGTAAATAATATTCCTGTCGAGCGATGTACAGAAAAAGGGATTGTAGTATTTAATACACCAGGAGCGAATGCCAATGCAGTAAAGGAACTTATTATCGCCAGTCTGATTATGTCTTCACGTAACATTATTAACGGAGTAAGCTGGACGAAAAATTTAGAAGGTGAAGAAGTACCGCAGCTTGTTGAATCAGGGAAAAAACAATTCGTTGGATCAGAAATTGCAGGGAAGCGTCTAGGTGTTATCGGACTTGGCGCAATTGGTGCTTTAGTTGCGAACGATGCGTTAGCTTTAGGGATGGACGTCGTCGGATATGATCCTTATATTTCAGTTGAAACTGCATGGCGCCTTTCTACACATGTGCAAAGAGCGTTTAGTTTAGATGAAATTTTTGCAACGTGTGATTATATTACACTACATATTCCTCTTACGAATCAAACGAAGGGGATTATTGGTGAACACGCTATAGAGAAGATGAAAAAAGGAATGCGTCTATTCAATTTCTCAAGAGGAGAACTTGTAGATGAAAAGGTTCTTCAAAAAGCGTTAGAAGAAGAGGTTATTGCGCATTACGTAACGGACTTTCCGAATGAAAATGTGATTAAAATGAAAAACGTAACAGCGACGCCTCACCTCGGTGCATCTACGTCTGAATCGGAAGAAAATTGTGCAATAATGGCAGCGCGTCAATTACGTGAATATTTAGAGACAGGAAATATTCGTAATTCAGTAAACTATCCAAACGTAGAACTGCCGTATATCGGAAAGAAACGTATTACGATCATGCATCAAAACGTTCCAAACATGGTAGGACAAATTACAGGATGCTTAGCAGAACATCATATTAATATTGCCGATATGATTAATCGTAGTAAACATTCTTGGGCGTACACAATGATTGATATTGATAACGGAATTGATGATATAATAAAAGAGAACATTGTGGAAAATATAAGCAAAATTACAGGTGTTGTAGCCGTTCGAATGATTGTGTAAAGGAGAGAGGGAAACTTGGCAAAAATCCGACCGTTTCGGGCCATTCGTCCAGTAGAAGAAAAAGCAGTGGAAGTCGCTGCTTTACCGTATGACGTATTAAATAGTGAAGAAGCAAGAGAGGTTGTAAAAGGGAATCCGTATTCTTTCTTACACGTTGATAAAGCAGAAATTGATTTAGACCCGGCACTTTCACCGTACGATGATCGCGTATATGAAAAAGCGGGTGAAAATTTAAATCGGTTTATACGAGAAGAAGTGTTCATTCAAGACGAAGAGCCAGCGTTATACATTTATGAATTGACGATGCAAGGAAGAACGCAGTCAGGCCTTGTCGTTTGTACATCTATTGATGAGTATGAAGATGATACAATTAAAAAACATGAAAGAACGCGTCATGAAAAAGAACTTGATCGCATTCGCCACGTAGATGTGTGTGACGCGAATACGGGTCCTATCTTTTTAACGTATCGTACAAAAGAAGAGATAAAGAGTTTTATTGCCAGCTGGAAAGAAGAACATGCGCCAATCTATACATTTACAGCAGAAGACGGCGTTAAGCATGTTGCCTGGAAAATAGCTGATGAAGAAGTAATTGCAAGTTTAGTGAACTTATTTGAAGATATTCCCAATCTTTATATTGCAGATGGACATCACCGCTCCGCATCAGCTGCAAAAGTTGGGCTCATGCGAAGAGAACAATATCCGAATTACACAGGAGAAGAAGAGTTTAATTTCTTCTTATCTGTTTTATTCCCACACGGTGAGTTATCCATTTGGGACTATAACCGGGTTGTGAAAGATTTAAATGGCTTATCAGAAGAACAGTTTTTAAAGCAAATCACGCAATACTTCTATGTAGAAGAAGCATCTGTTTCTCCGTATAAACCAAATGAACCAAAAACATTTGGAATGTATGTAAACGAGAAGTGGTATAAGCTCACAGTGAAAGAGGAAACGTTTGATGCGAATGATCTTGTGAAAGGTTTAGATGTATCTATTTTGCAAGATCACTTATTAAGCCAAGTACTTGAAATACATGATCCGCGATCTGATTCACGCATCGACTTTGTCGGAGGAATCCGCGGATTAGAAGAACTAGAACGTCTTGTAAATAGCGGTGCATATAAAGCGGCGTTCTCACTATATCCGACATCAATGGAATCTTTATTAGCAATCGCAGACGCTGGAGAAATTATGCCGCCAAAATCAACGTGGTTTGAACCGAAACTGCGCAGTGGGTTGTTTGTACATTCTTTAAAATAAATATAGACTTCATTAGTTTGAAAAACCGAAATGATTTTAGTTTCGGTTTTTCTTATTTTAAAAGAGTTTTTGAGGAGGGGGACTAATGAAATTGCAAGTAGGCGAAAAAATCACCTTTGAACGAACTTTTACGAAAGAGGATGTTGCGTTATTTACGGAAGTATCGAAAGATGAAGGCGTTCATCATGTTACACCAGATGAGCAGGGGAGATTTGTTGTACAGGGCCTGTTAACATCAACACTACCTACAAAAGTAGGCGGTGATTATAATGTATTAGCTTGCAAGATGGATTTTGAATTTTTACGTCCTGTTTTTAGCGGTGATACGATTCGTTGTGACATAACCATTGAACAATTTGAGCCTGACGAAAAAATCGTACGAAAATTACGGCGATGTTTATATGCAGGAATCAACTTGAAAAGGAAATAATAAAGGGGAGATAAGGCTAGGTAGCATAAAATATATCACTATATGTGGAGTGGTTAATGCAAACATGTGGGTTGACTGGTTTTAAATGATGAATTAGCGGTAGTGGAGGGGAAAGAATATGGTGAGTATAAAGATAAAGTAGAAAATATAATGAATTGAACCCGAAAAGTAACGCAGTAATTGGAGGTGGTACACTAAACTAGATATTAAGTTAAGTAGAAAATTGCAACGATATATATTTCCTTGTGCTCTAGAACACAAGGAAACATTGAGCAAAGAAGTTAGTTGTTTTATGTGTAAGGTTTAACCCAAAATTGTAAGTATATAACTCACACCATTATGTAGTTACCTTGAAGCATCTACAGGTATTCTTATCATCCCTCAAGAACCACTTAGCTCTCGAAGTTGAGTAATTTTATGCACAATTAAATTAACGTTTTTCTACATAGATTAGTTGACATTTATATATAGTTCATCCATTTCTAAATGTATTTTTGCTTTGTTGTTTTTCAAATATAACGGATAAAATTTTCGTATTCACGAATTTAGTGCATAATGGTCGTTGGATAAATTGAAATACCACGTCCCTTTAGAATTTCAGACATATTATCTTTCTCAAACTACTTTTCTTTAACATATCTCATCTATTATGCTCCTTAGTTGGTTTTCCGAAGTTTATTATAGTTTGAAAAAACTGCACGAGAACCTATATTTATACTGTTTTGGTGCAGGTTCGCTACAATATAAAATACACAACAGTAAGGATAAAACCTACTTTATAATTGTAAATGAAACTTATGTATATGTGAAGTAAGGGGAAAGAGGGTCTGCGCATAATTAACAACCCTTTTTTATAACGTTTCTTTGCAGAGGCACGTTATAAAAAAGGGTTGTTAATTGAAAGATGAAAAATAACTTCTAGTAATCATTCATATTTTATTAAATTACATTGATCTAATTATAAGTCAGCTGAAACTGTACTTATTCCAACCTGGATAGTGCTAATAACAGTATATAATCTGTGGTATGAGTTTATAGGAGTAGAAACTAATTTTCATTTGATGTATTTATTTGATGATTGGTTATAGTACTATACTTCTTATTCATAACTATATAAATCCAACCAATAACTGATAAGATAACTGGATAGAAAATAGCCCAACCACTAAATGAGTATACAATAATACATATAATTAGAGATAGGAAGGCCATCCACCAACCTATATCACGCACTTTTAATAATTTAAGAGCAGCAAGCATTGTAAAAATATATGAAGTAATAAATATTACACTAGGACCTTTAAGAAGCATTTCTAAATTTGGTCGTGCCATACCATAAAAAATTAAAATACAACTAAAAATGCCTCCTAGAACTAGTAATACCCTAGTTGGAGTTTGAAATTGAGAGTGTAACTTAGCAAAGAAGGAAGGGAAATGTCCTTCTCTAGCTTGAGCGTAAATCATTCTTGAAAAACCTGCAATGTTAGCATGTACAGCACTAAACGATATGAAAATTGCTAAAATGGTTGTTATATATGTACCTATCGGTCCTAATCCTTTTGATATTAGAATACTAAGGGAAGCTATCTGATCTTTATCACCATATGAGTGGGTCCCTATTGTTACAAAAGATATTGCAATGTACATAATGGAGATACAAATTGCTCCTAAAAATAAACTAATCGAAATATCCTTAGCGGGCCTTTTAAATTCTTCAGCTAATGGGGTTATCATTTCCCACCCTACAAAGGAGAAAAAGATAATTACAGAAGAAGCGCCAACGGAAGACCACCCGTTTGGTACAAATGGTGTAAAAGAACTTAATTTTACATATGGTATAGAAACGATAACAGCGACAACTATTAAAAGTGAAATAATACAAATTACAAACACACTAACTTTTGATGATAGCTCGATTCCTTTTATATGTAAGAGTAAAGAGGTAATTAAAATTAATGCTGCAATTCCTATAACACTAAGATTGCTTATTGGAAAAACATATCCAATATAATGGGCACCTGTTAAAGCAATAATAGGCACTCCAATAGGAATAGATCCTAACATAATCCAGCCTAGGATGGCACTCGTATTTGCATTAAATGCCATCTGAACATAAGCTGTAATTCCTCCAGCACTAGGAATCATTTTAGCAAGACGCGCTAGAGTTGCTACAATAGGAAAAGCTAATATAGACATGATAACCCAAGATAAAATTGAAGCTGGTCCAGCGCTATTTGCAGTAATTGAAGGTAAAATAAGGATTCCACAGCCTAACACAGCTCCGATGGTTAATGCGGTCCCCTGTACCCAAGTAATTGAACGTTTCAATGATTGTTGTGTCAAGATTCTCAGCCTCTCTTTCGTTAATTAATATTAATTATATAAAGTTTAAAAAAAAGATAACATGCTATAATTTATGTATTAATTATAATTTTCTTAAAGAATTTAAGAATTATTAAATGTTTTCTTAATTAATCAAGGGGAGGCCAAGCAATGGATGATACAGATTTAAAGATTCTTTCTCATCTTCAGGAAAATGCACGTTTAAGTATGGTTGAAATAGGAAAACTGGTAGGTTTGAGTTCTCCTTCTGTTACAGAGCGAGTTAGAAGACTAGAAGAACAGGGGGTAATTATAAGTTATCGCACGATTGTTAATCCGAAAGAATTAAAAAAACATATTACTGCGTTTGTTTTGATGGAACCAAGGGATTGCAATAAATATAAAAAGTTTGCAATGGAACATTCAGATGTGGTTGAATGTCACCGTATTGCCGGTATGTATAGTTATCTAACAAAGGTAGTGACGGAATCTGTACATACACTCGAAGACTATATTAATTTGTGCTTAGAGTATGGAAAGCCTACAACCTTAATAGTGCTTTCTTCTCCAGTAGAACATAAATCATTTTTTACAGAGAGTGAAAAACTTTAATTACATATGAGTGATTATTCAAAATAAAAAGCGTTAAATTAATACCTAATAGGAAATAGAGTCCTATTAGGTATTAATTTTCAGAAAATTATTTAGAAAATTTAGATAAAAAATAATATTTGACATATTCTTACTACTGATGGAATAATGAACATTGTATTTTAGAAAAATTAAATTCTTAGTTAATTGGAGGTAGGATTATTATGAAATATGCAGTGCTCACAAATGATTTACAGTACGATTTGGTTAATAAAAATGAGGATAGAATTGCAGCTGTGGAGGCGTTTACGCCTAAAATGGTGTCTTTCTTAAATACTATGAGAGAAAATGATGTTTCTATTATTCACCTGCAGTTAATTAACTTAGAAGATGATCCGAAAGCTGAACGATATGGTGATTTTTTACCAGTCACAAAGGGATCTAAAGGTGCAGAAATCTTACCTGAGTTTCTTCATGAAAAAGATATTATTATGGAGAAAAATAAGGATAGTGGCTTTTTTGAGACACATCTTGATGAAACCTTAAAAAAATTAGGAGTAGATACAATTATTATTACGGGTATGCAAACTCAAATTTGTGTCCAAACAACTGCAGCGGATGGATTTTTCCGTGGTTATAATGTAATCGTACCAGAAGATGCAGTTGTTTCAGCGAAGGCTGAAGATAAAGAACGTGCTTTAAAATGGTTAGGTTCATATTGTGCAAAGATTATGAGTATCGAGGAAATTTGCAATTCGATTTCTAAAAATGAAGATATTTCTTTTGATGGAGTTGCAATTCCGTAAGTAAATACGTTGTAATATCACTTGTTCTATGTAGCAAGTGATATTATTTTTCAAAAATAAAAATAAAAAGGAGTTTTAACAAATGAAATTAACTAAAGATTTAGAAAATATAATTTTAGATCATGGAACAGGAGGACTATTGAGCCATGATTTAATTAGTTCAATTATTACTGCAAAACTAGAAGATGTTCACCTTGGAAAAATGGAGGATAGTGCCATTCTTGAGGTAAGTAGTAGAAGATTGGCGATGACAACAGACTCTTTTGTTATTGATCCTATCTTTTTTGGTGAAGGAAATATAGGTAAAGTAGCAGTTTGTGGAACGGTTAATGATTTAGCGGTTAGTGGTGCAAAACCACTTTATCTATCATTGGCATTAGTACTAGAAGAGGGTTTTCCAATTAAAGATTTGGAAGAAATATTAGATTCTATAAGAGAGACCGCGAAAGAAGCTGGCGTGTATATTGTTGCTGGTGATACAAAAGTTGTTAAAAAAGGTGAAGTAGACAAAATCTTTATTAATACAACTGGAATAGGAGTTTTTGAAGGAGATGTATCACCATTTTCAGTAAATTCTATTCAAGAAGGTGACGATATCATTATAACAGGACAACTAGGAAACCATAGTATACATATCCTTTCCATAAGAGAAGGATTAGGGTTTGAACAGAGAATAAATAGTGATTGTGCACCATTAAATCATATGATTTCAGAGTTAAAAAACCATTTTGGTGATTCTATACATTGTATGCGAGATATTACAAGAGGCGGGTTAGGTACAGTTTTAAATGAAGTTTCAGAAACAATTAATACTGGAATAAAAATACAAGAAAAAGATATTCCTATGTTAGCAGAAACTATTATGGCTGCCGACATGTTAGGTGTTAATCCTATGTATCTAGCTAATGAGGGTAATGTTTGTATGTTTGTGTCTCCAGAGGTAAGTGAAGAAGTTGTGAGAGTACTAAAAAATACTAAATATGGTAAAGAAGCTGCGGTAATTGGTAAAGTTACTCAAACACAAGAAAGACAAGTGCTAATGGAAGCAAAATCAGGTGAATTAAAACTTATTGAGTTATTATATGGGGCAGAATTACCTCGATTATGTTAGGAGACAATTTATGAAAAAGGTAATAAATGTGTTTATAAAAAAGTATCAAGTTAAAGGCATTGTGCAAGGTGTTGGTTTTAGACCTTTCGTATATAGAATAGCAAAAAAGTATCATCTAAACGGATGGGTGTTAAATGATTCAAATGGAGTGCTTATAGAAGTAGAAGGGGAACAAAATAATATTACGCATTTTATTCATGACATAGAATTTAATTCCCCAGAATTGGCTTATGTGCAAGAGGTTAAATTGATAGAGGAACAAGAATCTAATAATCGTTATAGCTCTTTTGATATTTTGAGTAGCCAAAAACATAGCAGTAGGCAAACTTTAATATCTCCTGATACTTATGTATGTAATGAATGTTTAGAAGAATTATTTGATCCAACGAATAGAAGGTTTCGTTATCCATTTATTAATTGTACAAATTGTGGACCTAGATATTCAATAATAAAAGATATTCCTTATGATAGACCGTATACTACAATGGTAAAATTTCCTATGTGCAAAGAGTGTGATAAAGAATACAAAGACATATTGGATCGGAGATTCCATGCACAACCAAATGCTTGCTGGAAATGTGGACCACAAGTTCAATTGAAAACAGCAGATGGTACAAATGTCCCCACTGATAATCCAATAGAAAAAACAATTGATTTGTTAAAAAAGGGGAAAATCCTAGCTATTAAAGGGTTAGGTGGATATCACTTAGTTGTAGATCCAATGAATCATGAAGTTGTAAAAGAATTAAGAAAAAGAAAAAAACGGGATGAAAAACCTTTTGCTTTAATGTCATCTCAATTAGATGATGTGAAAAATTTTGCTGAAATAACAAAAAATGAAGAAGCTTTATTAGTATCTAAAGAACGACCAATTGTGCTATTGAACAAAAAGAAAAATGAGTATATTTCTTCAGATGTTGCACCTAATAATAATACCTATGGGGTAATGTTAGCCTATACACCACTTCATCATCTCATTTTAAGAGAGAATTTTATTGCATTAATAGCTACGAGCGCCAATGTTTCTGATGAACCAATTGTATATAAAGATGGAGATGCAATTGAGGAGCTAAAAGGAATTGCAGATTATTATTTAGTACACAATAGGGAGATATTCACTAGAGTAGATGACTCTATTGTTAGGGGTATTGATTTAGATGATGAAATAACAAAACTACAAATAATTCGTCGCGCTAGAGGTTATGTACCAAACCCAATTGATTTTAAAGAAGGATCAACTAATGTACTAGCTTTAGGAGCAGAATTAAAGAATACGATTTGCTTAACTAAAGGTGAAAAAGCTTTTATTAGTCATCATATTGGCGATTTAAAAAACTATAAAATTTATGAATCGTTTAAAAATACTATAGCTCACTTACAAAAAATCTTTGAAATCAGTCCTTCTGTAATTGCAAGTGATCTTCATCCTGATTTTTATAGTACAAAATATGCATTTGATCAAAAAGTTTTACCAGTTATACAGGTTCAGCATCATCATGCCCATATGGCTTCTTGTATGGTTGATAATCAATTAGATGGTCCTGTTTTAGGAGTTATTTTAGATGGTACGGGTTATGGTGATGATGGGAATATTTGGGGTGGAGAATTTTTAATCGGTGATTTTCTTAATTATGAAAGAGCGGCATATATCGATTACTTTCAGCTGCCAGGCGGTGATAAAGCTGTTAAAGAACCGTATAGAATTGCTTTAGGAATATTGACGCAAATATATGGTGAACAAGTCAAAGAATTACCAATAAAGATAATTTCAGAGCGAAATAATTTTGAACTAGATGTACTTATAAAAATGATTCAAAAAGGAATTAATTCTCCTCTTACTTCAAGTATGGGAAGGCTTTTTGATGCTGTTTCAGCACTATTGGGTGTCCGTGAAACAGTCCAATATGAAGGGCAGGCTGCTATTGAGTTGGAGCAAGCGATTGATATCAATAATTCTTCCAATCCTTTATTATCTTATGAAATAGTTGCTTCGAATGGAATTAGAAAAATTGATATAAAACCTATGTTTAAAGAGTTGGTATCTTTGATACTTAAAAATAAGTATACCAAGGGTGAATTGAGCTATCGTTTTCATTATACAATGGTTCAAATGATTACAGAAACCTGTAAACAAATTCGTCAAGAAACAGGGATTAATACACTAGTTCTTAGTGGGGGAGTATTTTTAAATAAGTTTTTACTTGTAGAAACATATAAGTCACTTAAGGCTTGTAAATTCGAGGTTTACATGCACAAACAAGTACCTACCAATGATGGGGGAATCTCTCTTGGTCAAGCAGCAATAGCAGCTCATCGCTATAAAGAAATGCATTCGGTATAAATTTACAATAGCAATTATATAACTTTTCATTATTCTTTGTGAGTATAGTAAAAACGAAAAATTAGGAGGTGCTCTTTTATGGTAGTTAGTTCAAAAATGGATATATTTAATGAACTGGAATCCCAAGTTCGAAGTTATAGTAGAAGCTTTCCAACGATCTTCACTAAGTCTAAAGGATATAAATTATGGGATGTAGATGGAAAAGAGTATATTGACTTTTTCTCAGGTGCTGGTGCCCTTAATTATGGACATAATGATGATAAAATGAAACAGGTATTAATAGATTATCTTTTAGAAGATGGTATTATTCATAGTCTTGATATGGGAACAAGTGCTAAAGTGAATTTTTTAAAGCACTTTAACAAAATTATTTTGGAACCACGTGATTTAAATTATAAAATTATGTTTCCTGGTCCAACAGGTACAAATTCTGTTGAAAGTGCACTGAAAATTGCTCGAAAGGTGACTGGACGAACAAATATCATAAGTTTTTCTAATGCTTTTCATGGAATGAGTTTAGGATCACTTTCGATAACGAGTAATCATTTTAAGCGAAAGGGTGCTGGAGTACCACTAAATAATAGTATTATCATGCCGTATGAAAATTATTTAGATTCTCTTAATTCTTTATCATATTTAGAAAAAGTATTAGGCGATAGTGGAAGTGGAGTGGATTTACCTGCTGCAATTATTCTAGAAACAGTTCAAGGTGAGGGTGGTTTAAATACCGCTAGCTCCCAATGGTTAAAGGGAATTGAAAGATTGTGTAAAAAATATAATATATTATTGATTGTTGATGATATTCAAGCAGGTTGCGGACGTACGGGTACATTTTTTAGCTTTGAACTTGCGAACATTAAACCAGACATAATTTGTTTGTCAAAATCTATAAGTGGCATTGGCCTTCCGATGGCTATTACACTAATTAAACCAGAATATGATAAGTGGGAACCAGGAGAACATAATGGAACGTTTCGAGGGAATAATCTAGCATTTTTAGCAGCTACAGAAGCATTGAATTATTGGCAAGATATAGAGTTTATTAATGCATTAAAATGGAAAAGTGAAAAAATCACTAGCTTTCTTAATGGGATTTGTTTGAAATATCCCCAGCTTCAAGGAGAAGTTCGAGGAAGAGGCTTTATGCAGGGAATAGTGTGTAATACTTTTGGAATAGCTAAAAAGATTTGCTCAGTTGCATTTGAAAATGGTTTGATTATCGAAACGTCTGGGCCTAATGATGAAGTAATTAAGTTGTTACCTTCTTTAACAATTGATATAGAAGGCTTAAGTCATGGATTTGAATTGTTAGAAGAAAGTATTTTTAATATTATAAAAGAGTAACTAGGTAATGAATAAAAATATCATCAAAGTAGGTAAGAAGAGTGCTTCGGCTCTAGCTTGTCTTTCGCTTAAATATATTACTAAGTAATATATAATATGCTTATAGATGTGAAAGTGAGGGAGAGAATGGCATACAACAAGGTACAAAATGAAGCCACAAAAACTATAAAAAACGTAATCCCGAATAAGCGAAATAACTCAATTATAAGACTATGGCTAGAAGTTTCATCAAGAATTTAGCCCCACAAGAAGATTTTGATATGCTAAATGAATTAATGGCAGAGAAAGAGGAGAATGACCGTGCTAGAAAATGAATTAGGTATCAAAAATCAATTGGAATTGAATCGGGTGGAAGAACGACTATCAAAAATGAAAGCCAAAGATTTATATGATTTAGGAGAAATAAACCACATAGAAGTTGGCACATTTAAGGGTCTTTCTGACATTCATAATTATCTATTTGAGGATATTTATTTCTTTGCTGGAAAGGTTCGAAAGGTTAACCTAGCGAAGGGGAACTTTCGATTTGCTCCTGTTATGTATCTAAGTCATTCACTAGAACATATAAACACTATGCCACAAACAACCTTTGATGAAATCGTTGAGAAATAAGTTGAAATGAATATTGCCCCCCTTTTTAGAGAAAGAAATGGTAGAGAGACTAGAATATGGTTAGATTTAATCTTTAAGAATGAAATGCAACAGGTGGTCGACTGGAATAAAATTGATAAAGAAGATTATTTACTGGCAATGGAACGCAGCCCAATTAAAGATATTGAAATTAAGCATATACTCCAAAATGCACTAGTAGATAAAATTAATAGCCGTGCAGTATTCATGAGAGGCATTGATATTAGTTACTATTATGAGGGATATACCGAATATGATATAGAGGATTTATAAATAAAAAGGGCTGAAATAGCCCTTTTTTATTTGCGTTATGAAGAGGATTTTCATATGAAAACAGTATAAAAAGTCCATATTGTTATATGAAACTTATCTTTCATTTGCGCTAAAACCGACATAATGCTGTACCTTTATAAAAAGAATATATTTAATTTAAAGTAGCGAATACTGCTAAAGTATTACTTTATGTTAAGATTCATAAAAGAAGTTCCTCTTTTCTGATAATAAATATTTATGCATAATTAATAATTAATACGCATTAATGGTTTTATGTTTGATTCGTGTATTCCTTTCCATCTACATGAATCATTTATTGTAACAGCTTTCACGTCCAAAATATGATGTTCCAACCAAGGACAATATAAGTATTCTTATAATAATTTTCCAATATAATCAATGTGTTAATGAAAGTAACTCTGTGTTATTTTTGCTTTGCTATTAACTAATACAGCTTCAAACAAAGGACATAATTGTTACATACTAAGTGTAATTTATTACCCATTCAAAATTCTGTCTATTCAATCTTTCTAAAAATAAAAAAAGATTGAACTCATAAATATACAAGTTATAATGAGGGCGTCGAGAGATAATTTATGACCTCTAGAGAAAATATCAACCTCGTTTTGGTTCAAAAATTCTAAAGAACTTGCCAGTAAGTTTCTAAAATTGGACATACTGATATGATTACTATATGAAGGGTTGTGGATCAAAAGGAAAGTTTATTCAACTCAATAAAGAAAGCGCTATCAAATGGGTCTTGTTTTGAATTGATCATTCTAATAACTTAGATTCAACAGCAATTAAAAATAATAAACTATGGGGGTGCTTATATGAACATAAATGTAGCATCTATTAAAGAAAAAAAGGTTGTTAAATACAAAAGTTGTTTTGATGTGATTGGGCCCATAATGATAGGTCCTTCAAGTTCACATACTGCAGGTGCTTTGGCTATTGGAACAGTTGCTAATAAATTATTTCAAGGTCTTCCAAAAAAAGTTGTGGTAAAGTATTATGAATCATTTGCTGAAACACATAAAGGTCACGGAACTGATTTTGCAATAATTGCTGGTATATTAGGCTTTGCTGCTGATGACAGCAAAGTGCCAGATGCTATTAAAATAGCAGAATCTAAAGGGATTGACATTACTTTTATTGAAAAATCAGGTGATAGTCCTGCCGGTCATCCAAATACGGCAGATATATATTTAGAGGATGACAGTCGAAGTATTAGAACGATGGGTATTTCAGTCGGTGGTGGATTGATTGAAGTCAAACATGTTGAAATTGACGGATTTAGCTTAGAACTGCAGGGGCCATTGCCAGTTATTATTGCGATTTCAGAAAGAGCTGACTTTGAATTTGTCTTACGCAGGATCTTTAAACAATATGATGTTGAAATTAACAACTTTCATAGTTTGAAAGATAAAACAAAATATTTATATGCATTTGCTTTGGATTCGCTATTGCCTGGTAATGCTCAGAAGGAATTAGGGAATTTAAGCAATATAGCTAATCTTATTATTCTTTAGTTACATTAAGGAGTGAAAAAATATGTATATGGCCATAAAAGAAATTGTGGATGCAGCTAATAAAAGTCAAAAACCAATTTATAAATTAGCAATTGAACAGGAAATCGAACAAACTAAAACTTCTTATGAAGAAGTTTGGAGTGAAATGGAACGAAATTTAGCGACTATGCAAAATGCTATAAATAAAAGTATCGAGGGCGACGGTGTATTTTCTCCAACCGGTTTAACCGGAGGTGATGCAGTTAAAATTAAAAACTATCGAGAAAATAGGAAAACTCTTTCTGGAGATTTGATGGTGTTAGGGATTCAAAGTGCTATCGGCGTTAATGAAGTAAATGCTGCATTAGGAGCTATTTGTGCAACTCCAACAGCAGGTGCGAGTGGGACGATTCCGGGAGTCCTATTTAGTATTAAAGATACGTTGCAGTTAAGTCATGAAGATATGATACATTTTCTATTCACATCAGCGTTATTTGGAACGATAGTAGCAAACAACGCTTGTATTTCAGGAGCGTATGGAGGATGTCAAGCTGAAGTGGGCAGTGCCTCAGCTATGGCGGCTGCAGCTGCGGTAGAAGCTGCAGGTGGAACGCCACAGCAATCTTCTGAAGCTTTTTCGATTGCATTACAAAATTTACTTGGTTTAGTTTGTGATCCGGTCGCTGGTTTGGTAGAAATTCCTTGTGTAAAGAGAAACGCCATTGGAACGGCAAATGCTTTAGCAGCAGCGGACATCGCATTAGCCGGTGTAAACAATATCATCAATGCTGACGAAGTTATTGAAGCGATGTACAGAGTTGGAAGACAGATGCCTCGCGAATTAAGAGAGACAGGTTTAGGTGGAATTGCGGCTACACCTACAGGGATTGTCATTAAAAATAAAATATTTGGGGAGAAACAATCAAATCAATGAACAGTTAATGTCTATATTGTGAAAAAGTTAACAATCTATTCTCTATTGTTCGCTTAAGGATTTCTAGATATTGGGGGAATTATCAATAATATATCCTACTATATGATTGAAACATTTTGTAAGTGGTAACAAACTCGTCAGGTTGATGCTTCGTTAATTTTTTGATTTTGAACAACTTAAAAGAATGAAATACGATGTGGCGCAATTTATAAACAATTCATTTTTAAAGAACGGTCTATATTCCTATACCTTAAATAAAGACGTAAGAATAGGAAACAAGGAGGAATTATTATATGAATGAGAATACTGCAAAAAACATAGAATTTCAAGCTGATAATACTACAGGGAAAAATGAGAAATATCTAGACCCTAAAAAATGGCATAAACAAGATACTACATGGGCATTGAGTCTATTTGGAACAGCAATTGGAGCAGGAGTACTCTTCTTACCTATTAATGCAGGTTCAGGTGGTTTATTATCGTTGCTGTTAATTACCATACTTGCATATCCTGTTATGTATTACTCACATAGGGCGCTGGCTAAAATGATATACGCTTCGAATTCTGCCGAAGAGGGGATTACAGGTACAATAAGAGAGTATTTCGGAAATAAAGCAAGTATCATTTTTAACATCGTATATTTCGTCTCCATTTATACAATCGTGCTGATGTATTCGGTTGCACTTACAAATACTGCAAGTAGTTTTATTGTACACCAATTGCACATGCCGGAGCCTCCAAGGGCTATTTTATCACTTGTATTAGTACTCGGTCTTATCACTATACTAAATTTTGGTCAGGATATTACTGTAAAGATAATGAGCATGCTAGTATATCCTTTCATTGCTTCTCTACTTTTTATTGCAATATCTTTAATTCCACAATGGAATACTTCAATGCTAAGTTTTTCAAGTGTTTCTACTGCTTCAACTGGAACAGGATATTTTGGAATGATTTGGATGATACTACCAATCATAGTATTCTCGTTTAATCATTCTCCTATGATTTCGTCATTTGTTATGAAACAGAGGGCTACGTATGGAATAGACGCTACTGATGCCAAATGTGCTCAAATACAAAAAGTTTGTTATATCATGACATTCGTTGTTGTTATGTTCTTTGTGTGGAGCAGTACTTTAAGTTTGACTCCAGATGATCTTAAGGTAGCAAAAGAACAGAACTTGTCAATCCTATCATATCTTGCTAATGAGCTTAATTCACCAGTAATCACGATTGCGGCTCCGATTATTGCATTTGTGGCTATTACAAAGTCTTTCCTTGGCCATTATATAGGAGCGTATGAGGTAATGCGTGACATGATTATCAAGTCCGGTAAAAAACGTGGGAAAGATATAGGAGAGAAAACAGTTAAGACAATGATTCTTACTTTTGTTGTATTAACTTGCTGGTATGTTGCTTATACAAATCCAAGTATTCTTGGAATTATTGATGCACTTAGCGGTCCGTTAGTCGCTGCTATCTTATGTCTATTACCGATGTATGCGATTCGTAAAGTACCAGTACTAGCAAAATACAGAGGGAAAATGAGTAACGTATTTGTAATTGTTATAGGAATACTTACTGTTCTAGCAAGTATTAAGTCATTATTCTAATTCACTATTGTTAGTTCAGATGCAAAAATAGTAGGATATGAAAAGAGAATAAAAGACTTTTAGCGGAACTGAAGTATATATTGTTTAACCAGAGAGATTATGGTTTTGGACAAATTATTCACCTTGGATAGTTTGTCTTTTTTTGATTATATGAGGTTAAGCCCATACCCATCAAGTTAAAATATTGAAGTACGCCCATCGTCATCAAGCTAAAATTTTATAGTACCCCTAGAACAAGATTTTTTCTAATTTGTAACAAAAAAGCTCGTTTTTGTTTTGGAGTATTTCTGAATTCTTAGGTTGGTAGGTATACGTCAATATCTCATATAGTAAAAATAATGGCTCAAAAACGGCTTTTGTCGATTTAAAAGCCGAAAGGAATTATTAAATTTTATAAAAAAAGTAAGAATTACCAGGTTAATTGGTATTTCTTACTTTTTTTTACATGCATACTATTAATATCATAGCATTAAAAATTCTTGCACGGAGAGTGAGGTTTCTATATGCATTATGATGAAAATATAAGTTTAACAGGACGTATTGTGTCACCTGGTGAAGCACAATATGATTCGGCACGTCAATCGTTTAACACATTTTTTAATAGATTCCCTTTTGTTATAGTCTTTGCACAAAATACTCAAGACGTTGTGAATGCAGTACGATGGTCATTACATAATAACGTACCTATACGAGTACGTTCAGGAGGTCACAATTATGAAGGCTTGTCAGTTTTAGATGGTGTTATTGTAATTGATGTCAGTGAGATAAATCAAATAAAAATAGATCCAACATCAAAAACTGTTACAGTAGGAACTGGTTGTAAAAATCTCCAGTTAGCTGAGATTCTTGGGAAAGAAGGTTTAGCTATTCCTAATGGGGTTTGTCCTAAACCAGCTATCGCAGGAATAGCTTTAGGTGGCGGGCAAGGTATTCTTTCTAGACCATTAGGACTACTACTTGATCATGTAGTAGAAATAGAAATGGTTGATGCTAACGGCTGTGTATTGCAGGTTAATGATCAGGAGCATCCTAATTTATTCTGGGCTTTACGTGGTGGAGGCGGAAGTTTCGGTATTTGTACATCATTTCGCTTTCGTACTCAGGAAATTAAGACAGTTGGTTTTGCTGAAGTTAGTTGGGGACACCAGGATTTAAAAGCCGTTATACAGGAATGGCAAAAGTATACTCTACCTACTTCTGATAAACGCTTTACCCCTACATTATTATTGTCGTCAGAAAAGACAGCCCCCTTGTTGATGCATGGGATTTTCCATGGATCAGTTACAGACTTACAGAAATTGATACAACCACTTCTCCAAATTGGATCACCTATAAAAGTAGAAATAAAAGAACTGTCTTATTTAGAAGCTATAACGTTAATATCCAATCATCAGCCTGCAACTCCTTTTCCATTTAAAAGCGTAGCACCTTTTATGGACACTTTATTACCTGAAGAAGGTATTGCTACGATTCAACATTTTATAAATCAAGCTCCATCTAATTCTACTGTTTCCGTATTTTTTCAGGGCTTAGGTGGGACTGTTTCTGAAGTATTCGAGGAAACTACTGCTTATTTTTATCGAAAAGCCCTAGTGAATATGGTGCTATTTTCCACGTGGGACAAACCTGAGGGCGCAGCACAAGGGATTCGCTGGGTAGAAGATTTTCGTCACGCATTGATTCCTTTTACGAAAGGTGTCTACGTTAACACTCCAAATCTTTCAATGAAAGATTGGTCAGATTTATATTACGGTGAAAACTTCAAACGGTTGACTCAAGTGAAAGCTAAATACGATCCAGAAGATATTTTCAATTTTCCACAAAGCATTCCACCTGTACATAAAAAATAGAATTAATAATACATTTGTTTATTTGTAAAATTAGAAGGGAGTATGATGATTTATGAAAAAAATAGAAGTGAATCTCATTTAATCTTATTTATTTTATGGGAATTGTAAGATATACTAAAAGTAGGTGCAAAAATGCACTATTTGAAAAAGAGTGCAAGGCAAAAAGGAATCCGTAAAGGGTTCCTTTTTTTGTTTTTTAGAAAATGAAGCAACTTTCTAATTATCACTTTTTTGTATGCGTGAATGAACTTCCTTTTTATAAACATAAAAGGTATTTTTGGAAAATTGCCATATTCCTGTAACAAAACAAAGGTATGTTATGTGTGTAAAATATAAAGAGAAAGAAGGAAAAGTTGTGAAAAAAATTTTACCAATTGTTGCGTTGTTAGGCATGATGAGTTTTGGAGTACAGGAAATGAATGTAAAAGCTGATACCTATTACAAGAGCGATTCAAAAATTAGTTTTTGGGATTCGAAAAGGAAGGGTACTAATTTCATGAATAGTACGTCATTACCCGAGAACTATAAAAGTGCAAAAGAAGCTAATATTGAATATGTTCGTTTAGCACCTGATAAATGGGCAAAGGATAAAGATTTTTTATTTGAGGATAAACCGGATACCTCTGGAAAGGATTTTCTGATAGGTAGTGCAGATAACTATCAGGGATTAGTAAAGGAGGATCTAGAAAAATTAAAAGAGGATTTAGATGCCGCACAATCACAGGGAATGAAAGTTGTTCTTACAATGTTATCTTTGCCTGGTGATCGGTGGCGCCAATTTAATAATAACAAGAATGACGACAGAATATGGGAAGAAGAGAAGTATCAAGAACAAGCAAGTCAATTCTGGAAAGACTTAGCTTTGGAACTAAAAGATCATCCCGCAGTGGTTGGTTATAATATTATAAATGAACCACATCCAGAAACAGCTAAAAATAATAGATATAATGATTTTTGGACGGAAGATTACGAGAAATGGTATAAAAAAGTGAAAGGAACGACAGCGGATTTAAACAGATTCTATGAAAAGGTGATTAACTCTATTCGTGAAGTGGACAAAGAAACACCGGTTATTTTAGATTCAGGTTTATATGCTACTCCATGGGCTTTTAAATATTTAAACCCAGTAGAGGATAAAAAAACACTATACGCATTTCATATGTATGAACCATATGAATTAACGAGTCAAGGTGAAAAACAAAACAAGGAATATCAATATCCAGGACTAGTAAACGTAGGGGATTTAGAGAAACCTGTAATGTGGAATAAACAGGGATTAGAGAAATTTTTAAAGTCGATTGAACAATGGTCTAAGAAAAATCATGTACCATCTAATCGAATTATTGCAGAGGAATTTGGAATTAACCGTACTGTTCCAGGAGCTACTCAATACATGCAAGATCTTATTTCTATCTTCAATCAAAAAGGTTGGCATAAATCATTCTATGCATTTCGTGAAGATACATGGACAGGAATGAATTATGAATTAGGAACAGGAAAAATAAAATGGGACGAAGAGGGTAAACCGATACGTCAAGATAATTCACTCTGGGATGTGATAAAAAAAGATTTACAGGGGCATAAGTAGTTTGGAAAGTTTGGTTTAAGAACTAAATGTAAGCATTTAATTCAAATAGAGTTAGATGTTTTTGATATCAAAAAAGGCGGAGTCATATTAAAGATTCCGCCTTTCTTTTACATATAGAGTAGCAACCTGGTTTATTTACAAAAAACAACAAGATTCTTAGAGAATAGTTTAGAAAAAAGTTAAGGAAGTTTAAATAAATGTGGTTGCAATTATTTCAACCATTGAAGTTAAAAAATTTTTATGAATTTTTCGCTAGATTATAAGCTTTAAATGTTGAAATTTATTTACTTATTTCGCCGAATGAATACATTTATACAATTAGATGGAAGTTATGGGTGTTGAATCAAAACATAATAGTTTGTTATTGATGAGTTTATCGTAAAGTTGTTATTTAATGTGTCATCAAATAGTATTTGTATACAATGATAAATAAAGAAAAGGAGATTATTATGAGAAAAAATAGACTAAAAGATACAACATAGATAGCATGAATAGCTTGGGGTGTAAAAACATAAAAAACAAAAATCCTTAAGTGCATTAAGGAAAAATGGGGGAGTTAATATGGGGAATAATTCAAAACATAAAACTAGAAAAATACTTGCAGCCACGGCTACAGTAACTATGCTTGCAACTGGAATAATTTCTACAACAGATATCATTGCAGAGGAAACGCAGCAGCAAAATAAAATATCGACATCACTTCAAGATGAAAAGTCAGTTAAATCAGAAAACAGAACGTATACAGTTCCAGGAAAAGGGGATGTTGAGGTACTGAAACAACAGGAAAGAAAAAGTATGGCATTTAGTCCATATGAACCGACTGGTTTATATGCAAAGCCAAATGAACAAATAACGATTAATGTAGAAGGAAATCAAAATATTCAAGCATACATTGGAACGTATTCGTATGATGCTTCTTGGAGAGAAGATTCTAAAATAAAATCATTTACATTAAAACCAGGTATAAACACAATCCAATCGCCAAATGGAGGAATGATTTATTTTTACAATAAACAACAAGGTGGTACCATTCGAACAATGGTCACAACTGGTGGAACGACTACTCCTCTCTTTGAACTAGGCAAGCATACAAAACAAGATTTAATAGACATGCTGAACCAATATCCAAATGCACATGCAGTGGAGCTAAAAGGAGAACGTGTATTAATTACGGCCAGCCCTGCACGTGTTAAGAAATATTTGCTAGGTTCTAATACAGATCCTGTACAACTCTTAAAAAAGATGGATGAAGCTACCCGAATTCAAGACAAAGTAGCTGGATTATCCGAAGAACAAGCAGACAAGCATTATATTCATTACGTAGAAGAAAATCATTCACCAGATTATTATATGTATGCGACTTCTTATCGAACTGCATATGTAGGAGATGCAATTCAATACGTGTTAGATATTAATAAATTTATAAAAGATGGTTGGGGTCCTTGGCATGAGGCAGGGCATTTGAGACAGCAATCACCATGGAAGTTTTATAATATGACAGAAGTACAAAATAATATTTACAGCCTTTCTGTAGAAAAAGCATTTACATCTAATCAACCTTTTAGATTGCAACAAGAGGGTGCGTATACTAAGGCATTTCAATACTTAGAACAACCTAATAAAAATTATGACGAAGTTAGTGATGTTTTTGTTAAGCTTGTTATGCTTTGGCAACTACAATTAGCATATGGAGAAGACTTCTATCCTAAACTGCATCAATTGTATAGAGATATGCCTTCTAATGAACTTCCACAAACTGATGAAAATAAAAAACAATTATTTATGATTTCAGCATCAAAAGTAGCCAAACAAAATTTGATGCCTTTCTTTGAGAAGTGGGGATTACGTCCAAATAATGATACCATTCAAAAAGTGGCTGCATTAGGATATCCGATTTTAACAGCAGAGATTTGGAAGGGGACGGATTCTAATCCAATTAAACCAGATGTGCCTAATGCAAATAATATTTTAGAAGGAAGCCAGTTTGCATGGTCACTAAAAGGAATAAGTGATTTTGAGTTTGCTAAAATCAATTTCAATAAGTCGGCTGAAGAAATGCAAGTGGACTTAAAAGCAGGCGTACCGCATCATTATTTTAATGAAACATATGCGAGTATTAAAGTACAAAATGCATCAGGCAAAGTAGTATACAATAAAGACATTTATGGAAACAAACAACAAAATGCTGAATCGCAAAAAGTTCCAGTTAAAGTAGGAGATTATATTGAGTTAACACATCTAGAAGGTGTGCATAGAGCTACTTTAACAAATGTAGATAATAGTAAACAAGAAAGCTTTGGAAAAAAAGCAATGTACGAAGTTACAAAAGAAGGCCTGAAAAAAGTAGAAAAAATGCCAGAAGCAACAATTTTAGATGGAAATCAATTTGCATGGTCACTAAAAGGAATAAGTGATTTTGAGTTTGCTAAAATCAATTTCAATAAGTCGGCTGAAGAAATGCAAGTGGACTTAAAAGTAGGCGTACCGCATCATTATTTTAATGAAACATATGCGAGTATTAAAGTGCAAAATGCATCAGGCAAAGTAGTATACAATAAAGATATTTATGGAAATAAACAACAAAATGCTGAATCGCAAAAAGTTCCAGTTAAAGTAGGAGATTATATTGAGTTAACACATCTAGAAGGTGTGCATAGAGCTACTTTAACAAATGTAGATAATAGTAAACAAGAAAGCTTTGGAAAAAAAGCAATGTACGAAATTACAAAAGAAGGTCTGAAGAAAGTAGAAAAAATGCCAAAAACAACGGTTTTAGATGGAAATCAATTTAGTTGGTCTTTAAAAGGATATAGTGATAGAGAAATTGCAAAAGTAAATTATAATAGGGTAACAGAGAAAATGCAGGTGAATTTAGAAGCAGGCGTACCACATTCTTATTTTAATAATACGTATGCGAGTATCAAAGTACAGAATTCATCCGGTAGTGTTGTGTACAATAAGGAAATAGTGGGAAATAGACAGCAAACTGCTGAAAGCCAAACTGTGCCAGTCAAAGTGGGAGATTATATTGAGTTTACCCATATAGAAGGG
Source organism: Bacillus paramycoides (assembly GCF_038971285.1). NCBI lineage: Bacteria > Bacillati > Bacillota > Bacilli > Caryophanales > Bacillaceae > Bacillus > Bacillus paramycoides. The sequence continues at coordinate 3,135,724 of NZ_CP152427.1, read as the reverse complement.
GAAGCAGTGAATGAAAAGGCTCGGGCTACACTTACTAACCTTGAGAATAATAAACAAGAATATATAGGCAAAAAAAGAATCTATCAAGTTACTTCAACGGGATTAAACAAAATAGATTAACATGAAAAATATTCAAATTATTAGTTAGATGCTTAATAGCCGTTCATTATGAACGGTTATTTGGCTATTATTTAAAATAAAGTGAAATTAATTTTAAAAATATGTTTGAGGACCGAGTGGTGTTTAGATGCTATAGATTTGAGAAAAAAGAAACAGAATAATAAGGTATTTGTTGATAAAGACTCTCTTTAGTTACAATATTTTACATATTCGGTATGGTGTATATGAGTGCTATATATTAAGGGGGGAATGGGAATGAAGAGGTTCATAACTCATGCAAATGGTAATAATATCTTTAAAAAGTTAGTTTTAATGGTGTTGCCAATAGTTTTAATGATAATGATGATAACCCCATCAAATGATGCATTGGCAGCCAACCAATCAAATGTAAGTTCACTAAAAGGTGTGAATCTATTTAATGGAAGCTGGACTGTTGCTATACAAGCTGCAAATTTATAATATGTGTCTGCTGAGCCATCGGGCAATATAGTAGCAAATCGTAATGCAGTTAATGAATGGGAGAAATTCGAATTAATTCCGACTGGGGAATTATATACGTTTGCTTTAAAAGCGAAAAGTAATGGAAAATACGTTTCGTTTGAGCCAAATGGTAGAGTAGTAGCAGATCGTACATCAATTGGGGCATGGGAAAAATTTATCTTATATAATGGTGGAGACAATAGGATATATGTATTACAAGCGTTAAGTAATGGTAGATTTATATCAGCAAATGGTGGTAGAGAATTAACTGCTAATAGTTATGTAGCTGGAAGTTGGGAAAGATTTGTTATTGTGTATTTCTAAATTCTGAAGTGTTTTATATATAAATAATAATGAATGGTTTAGTTCATATGCATGCTAAATAAAGATTTAAGTACTTAATACAAGTGTATATTAAGGTGTAAAAAGGATTGCAAGTAATTGTCAGTCCTTTTTGTATGTTAAATAAGTAATTATTGAGGATGTAATGAGAAGAAAAAGAACCCTATTGGGTTCTTTTTCAAGGCATATTAACAGTAAGGAGAATCATGAAATGCTACTTCAAATCTTTATTAGGGGAAAGATTTTGAAAAAGCTTAACATACATCTATTTTTACATAAATGTAAGATATAGTAAATTGATAATCTTTATACTTACTATTATTAATATTCAATTAAGATAGTTAACACTATGTATATAGTGTTAACTGATGTTTAGTGTAGTATACATCTAGAAATCTAGTATTAGATTACAATTGTCAAAAAAGCTAATAGATTTATCGTTTCAAATTCTAACTAACATTTAAACGATTTTAATTGAAATGGGGTGTGTATTAACTCTTATAAGCCGAAAGTAAATAAAGACCCTGTAAAAGATACAGGGCCGGATACAGGGTTAAGGGAACGCATAGTTTCTTAAAAACATAATAGCATATATTTTTTGTATAGCTATATGAGGATTTTGACAAAATTAAGAACAAGACAGAAGATCTTTGAGAAAGCAAATATAGTGGTGGAAATATGATTTGGAAGTGAACAATTTACATGTTGATATAGACGGAAAATCTTGAGCACCATGATCAAATTGTCTTTAAATAAGAGGTTTAGGTTAGTGAAATAGTTGAATCTTCCTGAAAAAGAAAAATGTTTTTTAAATTAAAAGAAGAAAAGACACCTTTTGAGTGTCTTTTCTTTTGGGGTACAGCTCACATATTGCTGAATTAGATATGAAACCATAATTCAAATATGAAATAAACAACTTAAGAAATTTTAACATAATCTGAACTGAAAAAAATATGTAATAGTGCATCTTTAGTTTTCAATTGTTGTATTGGATATAGAACAGCAATATAAATAAAAGGGCATGCAGTCGTATCTACCGCCCTTTTTAGGAGGAATTCAAGACACCCAATAGAACACGTATTGGTAAAAAGGCTCAAAAATAGTGTATGTAAAAAGAAATAGTCCTATACCAAAAGTTGAGCTATATCTTTTTTACTGATTCAAAAATCAAATACCGTTCTTTTCAAAAGCAGTACAGCAAGCATATGGTTTGGAATGGAATCAGAAAAAGTATACATGAAAATGGCAGACAACAATTTTGTCGCCTGCCAGTGCCAATGGACTGAATGAGTTAGTCAATTACTATAAATTTACTATCCCATTACCAGAAGAGTGAAGCCGCTAGTTCAAACGGCTTAACCCTAGTTTGCCTAAGAAAGAAAAAATTATGAGTGGAAATTTTGTTTGCTCTATATGAAAAGATAATTAGATATTCATCAGACAAGGATAATACAGCATACCTTGAATAGGGTGTAGGAACGAATTAAGAAAAAGAATGTGATTAAGGAAGGGACTGAATCAGCAGTGGGAATTTCAGACAGGATTTGGGGAGCCGTGGTTGCCTTGGGCATTGCGACTAATATCGTTGCTTGTATAATGGCAGTATACATTCAAAAATATGAGTTAATGATAAACTACCTTACAAATACTTTATTTTTAATAATTATAGCGATAACGTATATTAAGATGAAAATTAATAAGTTGGTGGCGTTAGGATTTACGTTAGTTGTAATGGAAAAAGGTATTAAGGCAGGTTATGACTTCTACACACATAATTACTATGGCGTCAGTTGGAGTTTAGCTATCATTATCTATTGCATATACGAGATGAAAAATTATTATGTTGAAACAAATAAATAGCCGCAAAAAATAAAGGTTAGTAGGAGAAATTCTTGTTAAAGTATACAATTTTTTTAAACAACGATATTCCGGTCCTGTTTTTTACTTCAACAGCAAAAAAAAAGACGCCATAAGGCGCCCAAAAATTGGGTAAACGAGTTTTTAGTTTTCCAATCTAAAGAAATTATGTATCAGCTCACAATGAGAGCATATCATAATATGCAATCAAAAAATATGCATTATTACATATATGAGTTTAACAAAAGTAAGATGGGAGTAATTCAAAATAATATAAAAAAGACACTACAAGAGTGTCTTTTTGTGGAAAATACTCTATAATTAACTTTGGGGAAGGTAATGTTAGAGTATTCGTTTAGCATTATCTTTATATTTGATAAACCATGAAATCAAAAGATTTTGTGGTTTATTTTTTGAACAATAGCTATTACAAGTATTGGCAGGACGCTATTGATTGTTATAAGCATTTGGAGAGGTAGAATTAAACATCTAACATCGAATAACAGTTCCAGAATATAACGTTATGAAATGATCTCCCATATCCATAACGTTACTTGCCTGTATAAAGCCCTTAAAACCTTCTGAAGAATAATAAATCTCTTTTGGTATACTTTCTTTAGTTTGGAAATGTGCTTTAGAATATTTTACATAATGGTTTTTAATAACTTTTGATTCTGGAACAATATTGTTTTTTTGTTCCAATGTTTGCCTAGCATTAGAAGGTGGTATGAATTTTTGAGTGTCTTGGTAATTATGATCTAAGGTGTCAGCCTGTACACTGTGTGACGACACAAAGACGCTTAAACTACTTCCCACAATTAATGTTGCAAATGCTAACTTTGAGACTTTCGTTAATCTAATCATTTTATAATCTCCTTTTCATTATTTTGTAAGGTACCTCCTTACACCTCACAGTCTATATCCACTACATAAGGGTGTACATACATATTGATAGACAAAATTCTACAAAATACCTCGTGTTTTTTAGTTTGTGTATAATAATTCAATGTTTAATAATTTATCAGAAGTAAAAATGTAGGCCTTATATAAATGAAAATGAATAATTTATGCAGAGCTTGTATATGAGATTATTGTTCAAATATTCTAAAATGAGTTGATAAAGATGATGTGGTATTATTAGACAATAATTGATTCGATAAGTTGAATTTGAAAAGTGAATTCTTTTTTTGAGTTTTTATCATTTTAGCCAAGAAGACTCCTTCCTCAAGAAGCGTGAAGGGGCACAGCGCAGTGAGTAGGTGGGAGATGAATTGGCTTCGAACAAGGGATGGCAGGAAGCCATCTTAATTGTTCGACATACAGAAAGTGTTACTTTACTATCTACCGAATGTATGTTTGAATTGTAATTGTTATATGCCGAAATGGAAGTGAATGAAATGATGATCAATAAAGCCTATAAGTTTTGTATCTATCCAAATCAAGCACAAGCAATTTCAAAACTAGAACAAATAAGTGAATAATTGCATAGACTGTATTTTTGTTAAAGCAAGGCATTATTCTCTCAGAACAAAGGAATCACTAGAACAATATGTGATTCCTTTGAAAAATGTGATCAAATTCTGGACTAATTTCTTATGGTCCCGGTATCTTTTATTTTGACGTGTGTCTTTACATTTATTTTAGCCTCTGCCAACGCTTGCAACCAATCTCCTTTTACTTTTTTCCATTCTTTATATTGAAAAGCTCTAGCATATAGGGATAATCCAATTGGATCAATTCTATTTTGCTGTATTTCATTCAATATATTTTGCAAATTATTATTAACTTCTTTTTGAATAGCACCTTTTAAATTATTTATATTTTTTTTATTATCATAGTGTCCCTTCATTAAATTCGGATTGGTTTTTTCTATTAAAGCTACATTAGCATATATATTGAAATTAAATACAAATTTTCCGTTTTGAAAATTAACATCTACCTTTCTTTTCGCGTTCTGTATGAAGATAGAAGTGTTTGTTTTTTTGTTAAATTTTTTAGGGGGAAGCGAAAGGTGTAGTATCATTCGGCCGTTACTTTTTGGCTTATTTATAAGATTGAAAAATTTAACATCTTTTTTAGGGATATGAGTTAAATATTTCCCTCGGCGATTTAAAAATGCAATTCCTACTGTGTCGATTTCATTCTTTGTTTTTTTGATAATTGGAACAGTTTGCGTCATGCCTTCTTCATTTTGTTCTCTCATTAATTGTTGAATTGTAGAAGAGACGGATTGGTTATTTTGAATTGAGGATTCGATTACACCATTTATATAAGATGAAAGTGATGGTTTATTAGGCTTATGAATTTTAAAAATTTCTTCTGCAGGTCCATCTACAAGTACTACTTTAGCATTAATAGTAGCGTAAGGATCACGATAAGAGGAATCAAGCTCCTGCAACCAATTTGCTTCTTGCGCTAATTTTTTCCCAATTAAAATGATTTCAGCTTTGGAAGCTGTCATAAAGCCAGTTAACTTCGTATCTATTTTACTGAATCCAGTATATACAGTAGATGCTTGTGTCCAATGTTCTATAGTGCTTTTTGGCTGTTTATGATGAAAGAGTGGTATGCTTGTTCCAACTTTTATGTCTCCATTAGGGGTTCTATCCAAGCCAATTAACAGGATTAATGAAACCTTCTCAAGAGGAATTCTCTGACTACAACCAATTAAATATACACAACAAATTACAATCCATATCCATTTTCGAATCAAAGTTGTTTCCTCCTAGTAATCCAAGTAAAAAGAATACTGTAAGCGAAAAATAAGATTGGTAATAGAATAAAGAAAACGACATTAAAGATATCCATAAGAGAATATATAAACAAATATTGATCCACATCGGGATTTAGGAAAATAAATAGGCCAACTATAAATAACATAAAAGCAAGCAGCGCCCAATTGCGGGCGTTTTTTTGAAGTGAAATGGTCACAGATTTAAAACTGAAAAATAAATACGGATATATCGTAGTGGAAAATACAATTAAATAGTAAGCGATATATATAATTTCTAATCGTTCCATGAAAGAAAAACGAACCCCTTTTAACAGATGAAATACTGGCCAGATTACGTCTTTTATCCCCTCCGGACTAAAGTATATATAAGAAAGAATAGTCACATATAGATAGAAAAACATGGTTCCAGTATTCGCAATTAGTAGTCCTTTTATGGCTTTTTGTTTTTTTTGTAAGAACGGGTATATATAATATGCAAGTTCTAAGCCAGCATAAGGAGTAATGGTTTCTTTTGTTGCCTTTAGAATAGGGTATAATCCATCTTTAAAAATAGGTAATAGGTGTAAAGGGTTGTAGTTAGTCTTTAGTGAAAAAAGAAGAAATAGTGGCATCCAAGTAGTGAAGAAGAAAACAAGCATAGAATAACTAGTAAGAGCCCTTAACCCACTCAGGGCCAAAATAATAAAAGGTAATAGTAATAATATGGTGATTTGATAAGCAGGAGTGGAAGGGAATATCCACACTTTTACAATATCAGTTGCCTTTAATAAAGTATTAAAGCCAGCAAAAAATAGATAAAAGGCATATAAAAGAAAAAGAATTGTCCCTATCCATTTACCAAAGTACGTTTTTAGGATTTGTGAGAAATTTTTGTTGGGATTTTTTTGTAACAATAATATAATAAATACGCCGATTATAGAAGTAGTTATCCAGCCAAGAATGATAGAAATCCAGCCATCTGTGCCAGCCGTAGTAGCAAGTGGGCTTGGCATGATTAACATACCTGATGCAAGTTGCAGTGAATGAATGAAAATAATAAATTCAAATAAAGTTATGTTTTGGAATTTAAGATTCCCCATGCGAACCACCTTCTTTTTTCTTTTTTTGTTTCGGCTGTCCTGTACTCGAGCGGGTGGTAATCATAGAAATAGGAAATCTTACAAAAGAATCTTTTAATTCTTGAAGCCGAAATGGCGCGATTGGCAATCCGTATGGTGAACCATAGGAGGTTAGTGAAACAAAATGAGCGAATAAGAGCATTAATCCACTAACGATACCTACAATCCCATAAAAGTATGCCAATAACATCATTGGAAAACGAATAAGGCGTATAGAACTTGATAAATCATAATTAGAAACAATAAATGATGCAATGGCTGTAATAGATACGATAATAACCATAACGTTACTCACAAGACCTGCTTGAACAGCCGCCTGTCCAATTACAATCCCTCCAACAATTCCAATGGTCTGTCCAATTGGTTGTGGTAAGCGAATACCAGCTTCACGTAGCATTTCTAGTGTGATTTCCATTATAAAAGCTTCTAATAAGGGAGAGAAAGGGACTTTGACTCTAGACGTTGCAATAGAAGTGTATAAATCTATAGGAATGATTTCAAAGTGAAAAGACACTATAGCAATATAAAATGCCGGTAAAAAAATAGCTATAATAAATCCTGCAAATCGTAATAAGCGAAAAAATGAAGCAATGAGCCAATGAATATTATAATCATCTGGAGTTTGAAAGAATCCAATTAAATTCATTGGAACAATCATTGCACCAGGGGATCTATCCATTAACACTGCTACTTTTCCATCGAGTATATGATTTGAAATGGCATCTGGGCGTTCGCTTAAATAAGCTTGTGGGAAAGGAGTCCAATTTTGATCTTTTGTATAATTAGATAGTTCTCCAATACTCAATACTGCATCCGTTTTAATTCTACAGATTCTAGTTTCTATTTCTTGGACTACATCTGCGTTTGCTACATCACCTAAGTAAATTAAATAAACTACTGAAGTGGCTCGTTCTCCAATCGTCAGCTTTTTGATCTTTAACTCTGTTGAAGGAAGATATCGACGAATTAAGCCTATATTTTTTGTGGCATTCTCAATAAATCCATCATGTGAGCCTTTAATAGTAACTTCTGAAATGGGTTCTTGAATTGCTCTTTCTGCCCAGCCTTTTGTATTTATTAGAAGTGACCGCTTTTCTCCTTCCATAAATAGAACACATTGACCCTCAAGTAATCCTTCTTTAATTTTATTCCATGTAAATACTATTTTGGTATGAGTAGCAATAATATTAGAATTAAATATTTGACTGTCTTCATTTACTTCTTGTAGTAATGGTGTAACAACATTGCTTTTTAAAGCGACACCATCTGTAAGGCCTTCAAAATAATATAGTAAAATATTCGTGGTTGTTTTTAATTGCAAAGGATGTTCGATTAAATCTGCACTAATATCAAAGATATTATTTAATGTATTTTTAAGTTCTTTTAAGTTACTTGTTTGGATGTTTTTAATGTTTTTATCTGTTTTAGTTTCTAAGGTCTCTTCATTTAAGGACAAAATTGACACCTCTTTAATATATAACGATTAGTTGTATTTATTATTTTTAGTTGAGGGAATTTTATTCACAAATTTAAACAAATTTGGAATGGAAATTAATAATTGAGAGTAAAAAAGTAGAGGTAATTTGTGTGGAAATCTAAGTATCAAGATAGAATTGAAATTTGAATGATTATAACAAAAAAGAACCCTTGTAAGGCTCTTTTTCATAGTTGGTAAATATGTTGTCAACAATAGAGGGCAATTAAGGTAGTAATTTAGATGTCTTTAAGTTAATCAGTTGAATTTTGTAGGAAGAATTCTTTTTTCATATTTTAATGATCGATTAAAAAGACATTACATTTATTTGGGTGTTCTAGTGTATTTAAACTTTGCATGCTAACAATTTTTGTTTAGGGACAAAATATTTTTTTCTGAATTGACAGAAAAATTAAAGTGCAAAATTCCTATTGGTTATTTTGGTAGGTATCAAATATTTCTTTGGCCTTATTTTCTTGATGTTACCGTACATTTATATGTTTCTAAGGGAAAGAATTACTTTTATTTTTATTACCCTCTATTGTTTGATTAAGATGGTAACATGAAATTAAAACGTTTACAACCAGAAAATAAAGAAAAAACATTAAAATGCGACTTTTTTCGACAATTTTTCTACGTTAATATCTAATATTTTTATAGGAAAAGGTGGTGGAAAACGTACCCTTTTCCTATAAGATGTTTTGTAGGAATTAGATATAACTAAAGTAATAATAGTCTAAAATTAAAATGAAATTCCATGAATTTGAGCCCAAAGTCATGAAAACCATTGATAACGTTATAATTGAATTTTTGAACCGTAAGAGTTTTAAAAGTAAGGTCAAACTTTAGTCCACTTTGCGTTTCTTCCTTTTGTAACTAGCTTAATATGCCCAAATAATTGCAAGGAATTTAAAGCCTTACTAATTGTACTCTCTGCAATGTCTGGATATGTGTTACGAATACTTTCCTTAGTAAAGGGTTGTTTTTGTTTAAGTATAAAATCCTGAATTCTCTCAACTTTAGTATGTTTACATATAGAATCTAGAACAGTGTTATGCAGATCTTTGTAAGCCTCTAATATAATAGTTAAAAACGTTTTTAACCAAAAGCTACTATTGTGTTCCTCGCAGTACCAATTTACCGAAGATTTATAAATCGAATTGTAATATTCAGATTCATTTTTCTTAATATACTTATCCAAACATACATATTTTACAAATGTATGTCCACTCTTAATTAGCAGCAACTGCATTAACATAAATGCTAGCCTGCCATTACCTTGATTGAAAGGGACTATGCAATAAAAATTTAATATAAAACGAGCTATTAATAAAAGCGAATGTAGCCCCTTACTAGTATTTAATGAGTTGTATTGATCACATAATTGCTCCATAAACTGTGGAATGAGTTCATGTGGAAGAATGCGGTAACTATTCAAGTGCATTCCATGCTCAGGAATACCTGGAATAATAAAAGATTTTTCACGCCACTTGGCACTATCAGAGGTAAGGTAATGTATTAGTTGAAAATGTAATTCCTGTATAGTTGCTGGATTAATTGATAAAGTACAGGAGTTTTTATGTACAAAAGAAAGTGTTTGATAATAACAAAAAATAGCATCTTCCGAAATGTTTTGAGGTACTATATCATCTAAAATAAGTTCTTTTAATCTTTTATTAGGAACTTTTATATCCTCATAAATAGTAGTGAAATTTTTTATGTAATGTAGTGGTATAGTTTTTTCTAAACTATTAAATATGTCAGGGTTTTGTTCCTGATAAGCAGCTAATTTTCCTTTGAATTCGCTAATTTCACTTATTAAATTGATTAACCTCCTTTTTAATTCAATATTTTTATACTTATCATCAAAAAAATCTCTCATTTTTGTTCCCCCTGTAACCCCTTAACACGTTGTTGCATATATCATTCCATTCCATTCTAAAGGTGTTTCATGACATCATTATCAAATAACGACATTTTTGTTCTGATTTTGATCTTGTTTTATAATCTATATTTTTATTTGATAATAAAAATATAAAAGTTATAAAAAAGAATCGTTAGGATTCAATTTTAATAGGCATAATCCTAACATCAAATGTACAAATGTACAATAAAAAAATAAAAAATATAAAACTATCGACTCTTTTAAAAGATTATTAGGTAGTTGTGGCTATAGATATGTTTTAGTTTTAGAGTAAATATTGAAGTGGCAATAAATTTTTCATGGTTGAAAAAATAGATAAACTATTAATTTGTGACAGTTATGTGCCTAATCTATTCATTTGCTATGATGAGAATTCCAAAATTAGATCCTAATGAGCTTAATTTTCTATATTTAATATAAAGATTAGGGGAGGTATGTTGATAAAATGTATCATTAAATATAGACATATGTAACGTTTAACACTTGTATTGTAAAATATTTTGACATAAGTTAATTTGAATACTAGGTACAGGAACATTTAATAAAAATTCAGTGATGTACCCTTTAAACGTTTCACCCTAAAAACGTTTGTATTTATTTAAAACAAAACCTCAAGCACACTGAAGTTTTTCCCTTTGTTTCTGTACCTTATTAGGTAAAAATAATACAATAAATTGGTAGAACGTTATGGGGGGAATTGGATATTTTTTTATCTTACATTATCAATCTCTTGATGATTTGTTTAAAGGAAGGATTAACAGGGCAGGAGATAGCCATTAAAAAGAGCTATAAATTAAGTTGGACAAACGATCGGGGAAACGAAAGATTATTTTTGTCGTGGAACTGAGAAGTTCCCACTTTAAGTTTTGCAAAGTGGTGGGTAGTTCATTCATATATTTAAAATATAGTTTAACCGTTTTTTTTTTAATTGTATTACGGATATGTTTATCTAAAGAAGGGGGGATTAACTTGAGGAAATGTGAGCCAAGCTCAAGATATTGAGCTCGGCCCTTAGGGATGTATTTTCTTAGTGATTGTAATTCATATTATCACCTCCTTTAATGGATATTTGGAGAAAAGATATTTAAAACACATTATAAATTAACTAATATTGTTAGGAAAAAGAAACTGGCAACAACTCAATACCTCTTGAAGTAGCTGTGACCCTACGTGTTGGGCGTCTCAATAATCGTAAACGACTCGACTCTTCTAAAAGACATAAAATCAATTCTTTAATTGCTAATTTACCAAAAAAAGTTCCTACACATGTATGTGGTCCCCAACCAAACCCCAGATGTGGATTTTTTGAACGGTCAAGAATTATACTATCAGGTTCAGGAAACACTTCCGGATCCCTATTGGCTGCAGCAAACAGTACTACAATTACATCACCTTTCTGAATTGTAGTATCTCTAATTTTTGTCGTTTTGGCAGCTATGCGACCCGTTCCTTGTGCTGGTCCATCAAAACGAATTAATTCATCCACCCCAGTGTCAATTAAAGATTTATCATTTAATTTATCAAATACTTCTGGGTGTTCTAATAGAGCAAGCACGACATTACCAAATACAGCATATAAAGATCCAAAACTTGCATTGAACATCGTACCAGTTGTATTACGAATGTAATGCTCAGGAACATTTGTGTTTTGAGCATGCTTTCTAATGTATGAAACAATTCCTGGCCTATCTTCAGTAGCAAACCACTCACCAACAAGAGCATTGAGTTTTTCGCGTGCTTGATTACCTGGTTCAATATTCTCAGGTCTTAGTCCTGAATCCATTTGTCGAGTAATAGCTTCCGATATTTCAAGAAAAGAATCCAAGTTTGGCTCATCAACACCAAGTGTAATTGCTGTCATACTTAATGCTAGCGGAGCGGAAACCTCTCTCATAAAATCAAATTCATTTATTGATTTGTGTTTTTTTAAAATATCTTTAATTAATACATGTATTTTCTCTCGAACATTATTAATATCCTGTGAATTAAAAGCTTTCGTTAATAGATTACGCAAAGGTATATTGTCAGGTGGATCCAAAGATTGAACATTATGACGTACATCTGGAATTTCCACTCCAACTCGTCTTCTATCAGTTGTAAACACTTCATGATTACGTAGCACTTCTTTACAATCATCGTATCTTGTTAATACCCATGATTTCATTCCTTCATGCCAATAAACGGGAGCGTTCTCTCTTAACTTTTTATAAATAGGATATGGATTCAATAATGTTTGAGGATCGAGAGGATCATATTTAAGTTCTATTTTTTGTAACATAATCGTCTCCTTTCACAAAAAATAGTGTTTTTATCTTTTTCTATAAATTAACAAGAGCTCTCCTAATCACCAATACCCTCCTTAATTGTCTCCTCAAGAAGGGATTCTAATTTGGAAACTGATTGAATCTTATTAGCATAAATAGGAGCAGCATGAGTTATGCTAAATTCACCAGCTATTATTGCACTCGCTAAAGCGATGTCAGTAAACTTTTTTCCTTTCTCATTAAAACTCCGTAGTTGATTTATAATTCATAAATCAAATTTAACACTTTTAGCACAAATGTAAATATTTTGAATTTGTAGAAATATTATTCTGATTATTATGAATATTATGACATATATAAGGTTTTGATTTTGAACAAAGTTGTGATGTTTTTACCCTTTGGATTGGTTTATCTAAAGGGGGTCACCATACATGCCCATCAATTTAAGATTTTGAAGTACCCCATCGTTATCAAGCTAAGATTTTAAAGTACCCCATCGTTATCAAGCTAAGATTTTAAAGTACCCCCTAAATGGAAATTTTGTGTTTTTATAGTATCGAAGTTTATTTTTCTCTTTTTGGGGGTAACTTTTTTTCTTAAGTTGATGGGCATGGGGTTAAGAAAACATGTGCAAATTAAGATTTGGAAATTATATAATAGAAATGTGAAGACTGGAAGAAACTGATATTATCAGTTTCTTCCAGTCTTTTTTACTTTAAAAGTGTATTTTTTCTACATAAGTTTAAACATAAATTTTAAATTAATATTTGAATTTTTTGTGAAATTAAATGAGGTTTCTATTCTTCTATTAATACATAATGTTACAAAATAGACTTATTGTATTTATTTTATTTTTATATGAGATTAAAAATAATAATAAATGTACCAATGTATGAGAGATATTAGTAGATTTATAAGTAATTTGTTCGTTTATCTCTATATTGCTATTATATTAGCGATAACAATAATATATAGGGGGGACAAGAATGAATTTGAAATTTACATCTAAATTTGAAAGATTAAGAAAAAGTAAAAAAGGAATTGGTGCTTGTGTTTTAGCTGCAGGGGTGACGGCTATTACAATGATTCCTCAAAGTGCGTATGCACACGGATTTGTTGAAAAGCCAACCAGTCGTGCTGCTTTATGTAGTCAGAATTATGGAGCATTAAATTTAAATTGTGGAAATATAATGTACGAACCTCAAAGTCTAGAAGCACCTAAAGGATTCCCAGATGGTGGACCGATTGATGGGAAAATCGCTTCGGCAGGAGGACTGTTTGGAGGAATCCTTGACCAACAAACATCAAATCGCTGGTTCAAAAATACGATTAAGGGTGGAGAAACTACATTTACATGGAAATATACAGCTGCACATCTTACAAGTAAATGGCATTATTATATTACAAAAAAGGGATGGGACCCTAATAAACCATTAACACGTGCTGAATTAGAACCAATTGGAACAGTGAAACATGATGGTTCGGTCGCATCAAATAATTTAACACATACAATTAATGTACCAACTGATCGAAATGGTTATCATGTTATTTTAGCTGTATGGGATGTAGCAGATACGTCAAATGCGTTTTATAATGTAATTGATGTAAATCTAGTAAATAATGAAGCTCCCGATACAGTAGCCCCAAGTCAACCAACTGGTTTAAGTACGTCTAACGTTACTGCCAATAGTGTTGCACTAACATGGAAGGCCTCTACGGATAATATAGGTGTAAAAGAGTATCAAGTGTTACGCAATGGAGAAGTAATTGATACGGTATCAGGTACAACATTTATTGATAAAAAGCTAAAAGAAAATACGGAATATACCTATACAATAAAGGCATTAGACTCTGCTGGAAACATATCAAAAGAAAGTGAAGAACTAAAGATTAAGACAGCAAATGAAACAACAGATAAAGAAGCTCCGACTCAACCGAAAGGATTACATAGTATGAGTACAACAGCGACAACTGTTGATTTGATGTGGAGTCCGTCTGAAGATAATGTAGGAGTAGACCATTATATTGTATATAGAGAAAGCGCTGGAGTTATGAATAAAATCGGGACAACGGATAATACATCCTTTATGGATAAAGAATTGAAGGCTAATACATCGTATAAATATGTAGTAACAGCGGTTGATTTAGCTGGAAATGAATCTAGTAGAAGTGATGTATTGAATGTAAAAACAAAGGCAGAGGACTCCACATATGAAAAATGGGATGCGAGAAAAGCATATACTAAAGGTGATAGAGTAGTATATGAGGGGAAAGTGTATGAAGCAGTTCAAGATTATCAAGGAAATGGTGACACAAATTGGATTTTTGCTCTATCGCTTTGGAAGCCAGTTTTGAATCAATGATAAATGGGCAAATGTACTTAACATTTTTGGATTTTTCTTTGAAAATAAACGGTCGTGCAAAATATAAATTCTCGAATGGTTTAAATGATTTGCAAATAAATTTAATCTCCATCTAATATTGACGAAATGAAATCCAAAAAGAATCCCAATGGTATTCCATTGGGATTCTTTTTTTCTAATTTTTAATAGCATATATTTTCACAGTGAATTTGTTAGTGGCACCAATTGGACTTGCGATATAATATTTAGTATTTGAGTAAGCCTCAGTCCTAGATCCATGTGAAATATTTTTCCAACGAATAGAATCGGTACCGAGGGAAACATCAATCATTACATTGAAAGAGATAGTAGAAGGATGATCTTTTTCTGAAGGTTCAATAACCCATTTTAATTCTTTGGTACCTACAGGTAAACTATCAATTTTAAAGTTTTGACTGGATCGATTTTTTTGTCCGGATAAAGGACTAGATTCGGATGGAATTTGCAAAATTAATATCTCTTTTTCATTTGAATGCACCCCATTTAATTTAATGATATTATCAATTAAACCTGGTCCGGGAAAATCAGCTGCGATAATACCGGAATGTCTAATTTCACCTTGTTGTAAGAGTTGGGTCCCAAGTGTATTCATCCCACCATAATATACTTGCCCATTTCTATCGCGGGGGAAATCACTCCACGCATTAGTGTAATTCGTTTGAATCAACTTAGGGCTACTATCAGTATTTCTATTCTCTTTTCCGCTTGCAACAAACCAAGGATATACATTATTTAAAAATGCGGCTGCACCACCCGTACCACTAAAATGGTTAAGATATATTTTTCCATTATTAAAGTTAGTATTTGCACTTTGTAGATGAGTTTTTATCGCATTCCATTTTTCATATATTTCGTCTGGTCCGCTTCCAATTTCAAATTTATCTTGTATATTCAAACTATCGTAATCAATACCGTACAATTGAGAAGATGTAAAGTTTTGTAAGACTACAATTTTGCCACGGATATCTCCTAAAATAGGGTTGTTTCTGTCTATAGTTGGTACGGAATTAGGATCCCAAAAATATGAAGCATTAACGTTTTTATATTTTAAAAATATATCCTCAAATGCTAGAGATCCACTTTCAGGTGAAGTTTCTTCTTTTAAGCGCATTAAAATTGTTTCTGTCGGATAATCTTTTAAAAATTGAATTGCGTCTTTTAATACATCTTCAAACATTGCTTTTTGATTTACAATGCCATGGTACATTGCAAAAGAATTTTTTACACGTTTAACGCGCATATCTACATATCGAATTCCAGAATTTAATTGTTAGGGTAGACTCATAGTTTGATTCCTTGTCAAATTTTCATCAAGAAAACTTGCTCCATGTAAAGCCATTGTACCATGAGTTCCTGGAATAGATATTTCACTTAATTTTGTTGAATCAGCTACTTCTGACATCCATGATGGATTCTGATATCCTATATTGGGTTCATAGGAATAACCTGGATGACTATCAGCTAAAATAGTAGATGGTGCACTTAAACTTGCTAGTATAAAACAAGTAATGATGCTAACTTTAAAGAAATTTTTAATTTTAATTTTGTTCATTTTATCTCTCCTAACCTTTAAAAAATAGCTATAATAAGATGGTTTTTTACTATATTTATTGTTTTTTATTCCTAATGTAATTAATTTTTGTAATTGAAAAAGGGGTAGTGAGCTAACTTAAGATATTATTAGTTTATTGTAATAATTTATATCTAATAGCCAAATGGATTTTTAAAGAATTGAAGCATAGATAGGTAAAAATAAGTTTTTTGCTGTATTGTATACAAACAAAACAGAAGCCTTAAAAAGACTTCTATTTTGTGACATATTATGAATGATAAGGTGGTTAACAAACTAAGATAATGTGAGTGAGCGGTAAAAATCTATTTATAGCTGTTTCAGGAATTTCTTATAACAAGGCTATTTAGGAAAAGTGGTCCCTACAATGCTAATAAAAATTAAAACATTCTACTCATTAAAACTTAGACTAACTACAGTTGCGATAGATTGGGCTGCATGTTCCCAGCTTCCATCTATAACTTTACCAATCTGCTGACCAAGTGAATTTAAATCATTTGGATTAACTGGAATTCCATTATACGCAGCAAGAATTGATAAAAGTGGAGCAGCAAATGGTGTCCAACCACCTCTATCAATATTAAATACAGGCTTATCTACTACTTTTCCATCTTGCACAGTAAACTCATAATAAAATTGATCATCTGGACGGAAACTTAAATGATGAGAAATTTGTCCCTTAACATATTTTTTTCCTCCACCTAGATTTACTACTTCTATTTCTTTTACGTTAAATTCATGCTCAAATACTTTTATTTTTTTGACTTCTGGACCATTTAAGGCAGCATTAACAGCTGTTTCTAAATTATTTTGTGCTAATGGTTGAATACTCATTTGTGCCTCTTTTTGTTGGATAGGAGCCTCTTTTTCTGCAGCAAATACTGATGTAGAAGGTAGTGCACCTGTAGCTAACGTAGCTGCAAGTGCTGTTGTCATCATGATTTTTCTTTTCATCTTCATAGTTTATCTTCCTCTCTTAAAGTTTTGATATATAATCTTTTAAAGACTGACATTGTGTAATATTCTATTTAATAATGCACAAAAAACTGGTTTAAGAATTATGTCAGAGAATTAAAATTATATATGTATTTTAGATGATATCTATCTACACATATTTTTTCAATTTTTAGATAAATATAATGGTAATGACTTCTTAAGAGTCAATTTAGTACCTTGTTTATCTATAGAAATCCTATAAATAAACTAATTCTATAGTGAATGTAATATATTTGATATCAAATGTCTTACATAATGCTATAAAATTTCACAATTTTTTATTTTAAAGAATGGAGCAATAGGGATTCTAATTGCAAGGGATACGGGAATAGCCTAATCAATTAGAGTTTGAAAGAATTCTTTTCTTAGGATTCCCTCACTTCTAAATGAAGTGAAAGAGGGGGTAGTTCAAAATAATGAGAAGGAATCAAAGTTATGATGTATTGAAAGAAAAGAGAAAAGAGCGTAATAATTTTCCGAACCGGGGTTAAATGTCAAAGGTTCGAAATAATCTTCTAAACCTTGAAATAACAGGTAAAAATAATAAGCACTCACGTAGAAGTGCTTATTCAAATTCGATTTCTGTTTTACCATCTGATGTGAAGTATCTTATGGTTGTTTTGTCGTATTCTTGCAAGCCACTCTGCGCAACGGCGTCTTTTAACTTTGTTCTCGTTCTGTAGCCGGAATTTTTCCGTAAGCCTTCATCAGCATTTGACAATGCTGTTTTGTCAACGAAAACATATAATACATACAAGTTATTTTCTTTATTTAATTCAACCGCTGTTACAGTACCACCGAAATATTCTATAATCTCCTTGGTTCTACGTTCAATACTTTTCGTCATTCGTGTCTGCTCATCTTTTGGTTGTTCTGTTTTCACCGTTGTTTGTTGTGTTTTTGACTGCTCCTGTTGAACCATTTCTTTTTCACCGCAAGCTGCTAACATTACAACCGATAAACCAACTACTAATACTAATTTCTTCATCATCTAAATCCTCTTAATGTTAATATCTAAATATTATCATAAAATGAAATTTATTGCTGGATATGGAGTGATATGTAATGCTTTTCGTGAGTATGAATTATGTGGTGTCACCTATTGTAACAGTTAAAATGTTAGTACTTATCTTTCTTAATAACTTTATATATTTGACTTCGTGAAAAGCATTTTAATGGATTGTTTTAGCTTAATATAAAAAAGAGAACGCATTATTATTTACGTCCTCTTTTTATATATTAGATAAATTAAAGCAGAAACTTTTATTTTAATTATGTAGATTCACGAATAATTAAGTTAGTAGGATATTCAATAATTTTACGTTTAATAGATTCATCTGTATTTATATATAGTAGTATCTCGTTAACGGTACGTTTACTCAGTTCAACAATTGGAATATCAATAGTACTAATTGTTGGGGTTGTAACTGTACAAATTAATTGATTATCATAACCACAAACAGCTAAGTCAGTTGGAATAGAATACCCTTTAATAGTAGCTCCTTTAATGACTCCAGCAGCAACTTGATCATTTCCAGTAAATAATGCAGTAGGTTTATCTTTTAATTTATCTAGTTTCTCAAAAATTTTAAATCCATCATTAATAGTAATTGCATCTCCAAATAGCCAATTTTTATTGAATGGTAATTGTTTTTCTTTTAAGGCATGCAGATAACCTTGTTGGCGTTTTAATTGTGCTTGACTATTAAGAGAGTCAAAACAAAAGCCAATTTTTTTATGACCTTTGCTTATTAAATGTTTAACAGCTTTGTATCCAGCTTCAAATTCATCGTAACAAATTATCGGAATAGGTGCATTTTCCTCATACTCATTACAAAGTATTATGGGCCCATATGCTAAATAATGCTCTATATTTTCCCAACTATTTTCTAGGGATGCGAGAATTACACCATCTACAGCTTTATTCTTTAGTAATGAAAGTAATTCAAGCTCTATTTTTTTCTCATAAAAAGTCTGATAAATTAGCAATTTGTAATTGTGTTTTAATAATTCTTTAGAAATTTCTCTAGCTAATTTCCCGAAAAAAGGATGATCTATATTTGGAATTGATAGAGCAATGGTTTGTGTCTTATTTATCCTAAGATTCCTAGCAATAGCACTAGGAGTATAGTTGAATTCTTGCATTACTTTTATTATTTTCTCACGTTTTTCTGAATTTACATAAGGATGATTATTTAGAACTCTTGAAACCGTAGCATTTGATACATTACATAATTTAGCTATTTCATTAATTGTTACCATAGAGAAACCCTCCGTAAAAAATATGTTGACATGTAATCGATAACATAAAATATAGTCTACTCATGATTTTCAAAATAATTTCTTAGAGGTGATTTAACGTGAAAACTCTTACTACAATTTCTGGACATAGTAAAGACAATTTAGCTTTATTAAAGTGCCTACAGGGGGAAACAAAAGAAAAAGAATTTGAAATTAGTAATATATTGCCGAATCACAAGATGAAAGAGAAATTATTTAGGGAAAACAAATTGAAAATAGATATTGATATAGAAAAAGATATTTTCAATTATAGCAGAAAAAATATACAGAAAATAGAATTTATGCCAGTTAATCGGTTGATTTCTCAAGATGAGGTTGAAAAAATTATTGGAGTTTTAAAAGATGTTTTACCAACAGGTCAATTTACAAGTGGACCATTTTCAAAAAAGCTAGAAGAAGTAATCGGAAGTTATTTAAATAAAAAGTTTGTAATTGCAACAAGCAGTGGTACAGATGCCCTTATGGTGTCATTGTTATCTATTGGTATTCAGCCTGGAGATGAAGTAATTATGCCAGCTAATAGTTTTGCGGCTACTGAAAATGCCGTGTTAGCAGTCGGAGCAAAACCTATATTTGTAGATATAGATCAGAAGAGTTATTGTATTGATCCATCTAAAATAGAAGAAGCTATCACCAAAAAAACTAAATGCATTTTACCTGTACATTTGTATGGTAAACAATGTGAAATGAAAAAAATTCGTGAAATTGCGGATATATATCAATTAAGAGTTATTGAAGATGCATGTCAAGCTATTGGTTCTTCAAATCTTGGAGAATATGGAGATATTATTGTCCTTAGTTTTAATCCATATAAGAATTTTGGTGTATGTGGTAAGGCAGGAGCAATAATTACTGATAATGAAACTCTTGCCATTCGTTGCAATCAATATAGTTATCATGGATTTGAAATTGATAAAAAAAATAAAAAGGTATTAGACTTTGGATTCAATTCTAAAATTGATAATTTGCAAGCAGCTATTGGTTTGGAAAGAATTAAGTACTTATCATATAACAATTTAAAAAGGGCGTATTTAGCTCAACGATATATACGTGATTTAAAAGAATTAGAGGATAGAGAACTAATTAAGCTACCTACAATGACAGAAGATAATGTCTGGCACCTTTTTCCGATTAGAGTTGAAAATGGAAGAAGAGACGAGTTGAAAAATAAATTGTACCAATTGTATAACATTGAAACAGATATTTATTATCCGATATTATCTCATAAACAAAATACTAAGTGGATAAAGGAAAATTATTTGCAAAACAATATGTTCAATACAGAGCAAGTTCATAAAGAAATATTACATTTACCTTTACATCCAAATATGATGTTAGAAGAGCAAAATTTCGTTTTGGAGGGATTATTCAATGTCAATAAGTAATGAAGTTTTACAGTCTTTAAATTTTGAAAGATTACCACAAGTTAAAAAGCCTAAGTATGTAGTGTTCTGTGATTTTGATGAAACTTATTATCCTCATAACATGGATGATTCTAAAAGAAGCAATATGAAATTGTTAGAAAAGTATTTGTATGAACACGGAAGTAAAGGGGATTTAGTAATTGGTTGGATAACGGGAAGTAGTTTAGAATCAATTGTTGAAAAAATGAAAAAGGGTGGTATTCAGTATTTCCCTCATTTTGTGGCGAGTGGATTAGGTACAGAAATAACGTACTTTGATAGTAATGGGACTACTATAGATGATCAAATTTGGGAAGAGAGAATTATAGAGGGTGGTTTTGATTCTTCGAAGATTGAAAGAATTCTTAAATTGCTAGAATTAAAATATGAAATTTTTTTAAGACCTCAGACACAATTAGGAAGTTCTAAGTACAAATTTAATTTTTATTATGAAGAGCAAAATGAATTTATTGATGCAAAGAATTTAGAAAAGATAGAAGAAATCGGAGAGATATTCCAAGTTGGAGTTAATATTAACAAATGTAATCCATTAGCTGGTGATCCAGAAAATTGCTATGATGTAGATTTTATTCCACTTGGAACAGGTAAAGATGAGATAGTGAAATTTATTTTAGACAAGTACGAACTAGATAAAACAAATGCAATTGCTTTTGGAGATAGTGGGAATGATTTAAGGATGCTACAAGCTGTAAGGCATGGCTATTTAGTAGAAAATGCAACAGAAGAGGCCAAAAAAACACACTCAATGCTAGCTCAAGGTGAATACTCGATTGGAATTTTAAATACTCTAAAGCACATTATTAATTAAAAGGGGATGTTCATATAATGAATATTGGGATTATAGGTGCAGGAAGTATTGCAAGAGCTCATTCTAGAGCATTATCAACTATTGATAATTGTAAATTAGTTGGAGTGTATGATGTTAATTCTGAGAATGCCGATAAATTGGTAGGGGATTTTGGTGGGAAGGTTTTTGATAGCTATGAAGAGTTACTAGAAGTAGTTGATGGGGTAATAATATCTTCCCCGAATTTTTGTCATAAATCTCAAGCTGTTCAAGCATTATTAAAAAACAAACATGTTTTATGTGAAAAGCCTATGGCGATTTCTTGTGAGGAAGCAAAGTACATGATGACAATAGCGAAAAATACTAATTTAGTCGCTTCAATGGGGTTTAATTATCGCTACTTATCCTATGTTAAGGCTTTAAAGCAATTAATTCAAAATGAAGAATTAGGGGAAATAGTAGTAATAAGATTGCATTTTAAAAAAAATAGCGCTTTTAGGAGAACTTCGTTTACTTGGCGAGATGATTTTCAAAGTAATAGAACTAGTGGAGCCTTGGGAGATTTGGGAATTCATCTAATAGATTTACTATGGTTTTTATTTGAGAGTGATTTTAGAGAGGATACCGTTCGAACTAAAATCAAAACAAATGTTAAGGAAAAAGAAAGCAAACCAGTTTTTGTTGATGACTATGCTGAGGTTTATGGCCAATTGGAAAATAAGGTTTTTGTTAATATTACAACATCTAAAAGTTCATTTCCTGATGATTGTGGTTTTAGTATAGAGGTAATAGGTACGAAAAAAGAATATAAGTATTCTTCTAAAGAGCCAAATAAATATAGACTCTTTGATGGATTGGAAAAACATGAAATCGCATTACCATTACCTTTACTAGTCGATCCAGAAAATGAGATTTTTGAATGGTCTGATTCTTTTAGAAGTGAAATTTTAGAATGGGCAAAGGCTGCGGAAGGTGGTCCTAAAAAGTCTGTAGCAACATTTGAAGATGGATTTCGTTCACAAGTTATTTTGGATATGTTTTTTGATAAAAGCAGTAGTAATAAAGAGCGATCTGTAGCAACTATTTAGTTTTATGGTAAAAACAGGGGTTTAGAACTTTTACTTAAATCCCTGTTTTTATTTTGGATTGGAGTTGAGAAAAGATGCGGTTAATGTTTTATTATGGTTGCTTGTTTTATTTTATTGTAGGAATCATACATGTTTGTATCGGTAGTTTAATTCCTTCATTAATACAATATTATGGAAGAACCCCTGATCAATTAGGTGTTTTAATATTTTTTCAATTTACAGGTTTTTTATTTGGTGTTCTAAGTTCGCCTATACTAGTAAGAAAGTATCATTATTTTAAAACAATAACATTAGGTGTTTTAGTAATGTCCATCGTTCTAGGAGGTTTTATATATATAAAAGAATGGGCATATTTATCTGTTATTTGCTTTGTATTAGGCTATGGAGCAGGTTTGTTAGAAACTACGGTGGGTTCCTTTATTATTTCAGCAGAAAGGAATAGTGCTGCTAAATTTAGCATTCTTGAAGTATGGTTTGGGGTTGGGGCGCTAGGGTTTCCGTTACTAGTTAATTATATTATAAAATTTTATGAATGGTATTTTATTCTTTATGGGATATTACTATTCTTTATTTTTACACTATTTGTTTGGTACATGTTTGGACGTACAAAATTTCTAAATTTTTCTCCTCAAAATAATGAAAAGGGAGGAGCATCCCTTTCCTCATTTACTCTGAAATTTAAAAGTGAAAAGATTACAGTTATATTATTTATTTCACTTTTTGCATTCTTATATGCAGGCATAGAAACTAATCTTGCAAATTTTTTATCTACAATAATGATTCTTACCAATAATGAATTAATCAGTTCATTGAGTATATCTTGTTTTTGGCTAGCAATAGTTATAGGAAGAATACTTGTAGGTAAGCTAGCCCATAAATTTAATTATTGGACATACATTACATCTAGTTGCTTTACATTAGTGATTCTTTTATCTCTATTTCCCTTTGTTCGAGGTACAGGTATGTATTTGTTTATCATCTTTATTATTGGTTTAGTCATAGCGGGTGTTTTTCCAATAACATTAATCTTAGCTTCCCGTATTATGGAAAATAATATTGATCAAGTGACTAGTCTATTTATCGCATCGGCCAGTTTAGGGGGGGCACTAGTATCTTTCTTAATTAGCTGGAGTCTATCATTAAATACTATAACTGTTACTTTTGGGATATTTTCACTTTTTGCATTGAGTCTAGGTTGTATTATTTTAAAAATGAGGAAAATTGCAACTTACGGTAACGAAAGTGCCAAAAAGGTAGAAAGTATGAAAAATTTATAGAAAAAATTTTTATAATATGAAAAAGTTAATTTTATTGGGAATTCCTAAAAAAGTTGATAAAGTTAAAAATTCTGTATTTGGGCTTTGTTTTATATATTGTGCTGTGTAATATATAAAACAGAGATACTTCAAAAATAAAAATGATATGCAACAGTGACCAGTTCTCAGGTAATAAAAAGTTATTTTAATTAGCTTTTCAGATTAATCTAAGAGGGGTTTGTTATCGAATGGAGATAAAGATTAGTAAAAAGGATAAGATTGATATCTCTAAAAAATTAAAGTCTTTTTTAGCTGAACAGTATTCACTGGAATTGGGTGAATACATAAGCTATGAGTTACTTGAATTCATAATAAAGGAATTAAATCCACATTTTAATCAAGTTACTAGGGATAGGTTGGAAATGTTGTTAAAGAATATAGAGAAAGATATATACAGTCAATAGACTTTAAATGACAATTGAAAAAATAAGGTATCATTTTAGATACCTTAATACCCAGTAAGAGTAGAATAAGTAATGCGTTACAAAACACCCATCCAATTTTATTGATTATAAAGGATGGGTGTTTTCTTTCTTAGGATATTATGAAAAACTTGTCGATGAAAGTCTACATTAAAGACTGTCCCGCATTTTTGTATGCTATATCATTTTCTATAACTAAAACCTAATGATATATAGACTAATTCCATATGGGAATAGTTAATAAATGACAGAATTGAAATAAAATTAGAAAAAATACCTATATAATGGTAGAATATGGTTGGTTAACCTATAGATGAATAATCAATAAATCTATTATTAAAGGGGGAATTAATTTGGGGAATAGGAACAAAAGAATGAAAAATTATTTTCAAAGGTTAATAGCTGTAAGTGTTTGTATTTTGTTAGTTTTTCTGGGGAGCAATTATTCAAAAGCCGAAACTGTTACACCAATAACATTAAATCCTAAAGATGTAGAAGCGTTCACCAATAAAGTAATCCCAGAGAAAATGAAAAAAGAAAACGCGGCTGGTGTAGCTCTTGTCGTTGTAAAGGATAATCAAATTCTATTTCAAAAGGGATTCGGATTTTCCGATAAAGAAAAGAATACTCCCATCGATCCTAACAAAACAGTTTTTCGATTAGCGTCAATATCAAAAGTTTTTACTGCTAGTGCTGTCATGCAGTTAGTTGAACAAGGAAAAATTGATTTAAATAAAGATATAGTAAATTATATGGGGGGATTAAAGTACCAAAATAACATGGGTGAACCAGTTACAATGGAGCATTTACTTACCCATACAACAGGGTTTGATTACGTAGATCCTAGACCAGAGGACATCCATTATCAAGATAATGATTATACAATGCTTAAAGATTATGTAGAAGATAATATGCCCACAGTAGTGAGAAAGCCAGGAGATACATATACATATGATAATTTTGCTTCTATGCTTCAAGGGTATATTGTTCAAAATCTGACAAACACACCTTTTTACAAATATATGGCCAAAAATGTTTTTTACCCTTTAGAAATGCATAATAGCAGTTTTGTTATGACAAATTTTATTAAAGAAAAGTTAGCAACAGGATATGATGCTAAAGGTAATGTTATCCCATTTTATCAAACTAGACCAACAGATATGCCACAAGGGAGTATGTTTTCTACAGGGAGTGATGTAGCCAATTTCATGATTGCTCAATTGAATGATGGTAAATTTAAAAATAACCAAATACTACAAAAAGAAACTGTAGAAGATATGCAAAAAACAAAATTTGCTTTACATCCCAAATACCCTAATATGACATACGG
The DNA here is from genome assembly GCF_038971285.1 of Bacillus paramycoides. NCBI lineage: Bacteria > Bacillati > Bacillota > Bacilli > Caryophanales > Bacillaceae > Bacillus > Bacillus paramycoides. The sequence goes on along the minus strand of NZ_CP152427.1, from coordinate 3,109,775 downwards.
ATTTGAGTTCTTTTCACCGCAAAGTCATAATGGGCAATATGTGTTTGGTAAAGGTGGGAATATACCAGGTTTTTCATCTTTAATGTGGTTAATTCCAGAGCATAAAATTGGAGTTTTTGTTGTTACAAATAAAGATAGTTCAGCACTACCTGTTGAAGTATTTGATGATTTTATGAATGAATATTTCCCAGATAAGACAAAGCCTGAATATTTGAAACCTAATGAAGAAGAATTAAAGAAATTTGAAGGGGTTTACCGTGATTTGAGATTAAAAAACCTAATGTCACATGTAAACATAAGTGAAGGGAAATTATATGTAAGTGATAAAGCATATGGTAAACAGGAGCTAAAACAAATAGACCCTTTACTATTTGAGGATGAAAAAGGGGATTATATGGCGTTTAAACTTCACAAAGATGGTACCGTGAAAGAAATGATACATTGGAACTCTGGTAGTTCAGCGGTGAAGCTAAGTGAGCCTGAGAGATTTAAAGACGTAGATGAAAATCATCCATATGCTAAGTTTATAAATCCTTTACATCAATACGAGGTATTACAAGCAAATAAGGAGGGGAATTTCACTCCAGAATCTTCTCTTACATGAGCAGAATTTGCATATTGGTTATCTCAAATTGCTTACTTTACGCCACCTTCAAAAAAAGAACCAGTGTTTTCTGATGTGAAAAATCATCCATATGCACCACATATTCAAAAGTTATATGAAATTGGTATTTTATATGAAAAAGAAGGGGAACAATTCCATCCAGACCGTGCAATTACTAGACAAGAAGCAGCATGGATTACCTGGCAGTATTTAAAAATGTTAGGAGCGCCATCTGCAGATGCAACATTAAAGGGAGAAACTGATGAATGGGCAATAGAATCCGTGAAAAACATTGTAGGTCATCGTTTAGTAGGGCCTGAGGTTATATATAATGAAGATGGATCAGCAGATTATCTATCAAAACAAAGTATGAAACGGCAAGAGGCAGCTGCATTATTATTTTACGTTTTATTATCTAGTTAATTTGTTTTGAGATAAATTTCACAAAGAGAGAAGATCTAAAGAGCTTGAAATAATACACAGAAAAAGAATAATCTTTGACCAATGATTATTCGTAACAAATAGAGGTGGCGGAGTTATAAGCATACTCCAAATCTTAAGTATAGTTGTAATTAGAAGGATTTCATAAGTGTTTTGTAATGTAAGGAGCTCCTTTCAGGGGAGCTTTTTTTATATTATTATTATTATTATTAATTTCATGTACCGTAATTATTAATAATAATAATATAAAAACCTATAACAAGGGGATTCAGTCCAAGCCAGGTCACAGTAATACATTCGTTACCGCCTTTCTTTTTTTGAAGGAGATTTTAGTATTTTGAAATAGCGCAAACATTGCTATCAAGTTAAGATTATGCAAAGTCAATTTAAGACGAAATTGTTCTGTTTTCTAAAGGGAGAGTATATTGCTTTAACTATTGTAAATAATTTTGAGTCCGATAGAGCTCTTATTCTTGGCGTAAAATTAAACCCCAATAAATGGGTAAATCCGAAAATCTATTTTGTGTAACCGACTGTGTCTGAATACAGCAATATGACTTTACTTGGTGTAATAGGTATGATAGGCTCGTTATTCAGAAAAGATTCCGATTGAGAAAAGCACATCCATAAAGGAGGATTGGTAATCATGAGTGATAAAGTACTTATTGTGGAAGATGAACGTGAAATTGCCGATTTGGTTGAGCTATACTTGAAAAACGAGAATTATACGGTTTTCAAATACTATACTGCTAAAGAAGCGTTGGAATGTATAGACAAGAATGCTATTGACCTTGCAATATTGGACATTATGCTTCCCGACGTAAGTGGTCTCACTATCTGTCAAAAAATAAGAGAAAAGCATACCTATCCAATTATCATGTTGACAGCGAAAGATACAGAAGTAGATAAAATTACTGGGCTAACAATTGGCGCGGATGATTATATTACAAAGCCTTTTCGTCCACTAGAGTTAATTGCGCGAGTCAAAGCGCAGTTACGCCGGTATAAAAAATACAATGGAGTAACGGCACAGAACGAGAATGTTATCGTCCACTCTGGTCTTGTTATTAATATAAGCACGCATGAGTGTTCTCTGAACGAGAAACCGTTATCTCTCACTCCCACCGAGTTTTCAATCCTGCGTATCCTCTGTGAAAACAAGGGAAATGTGGTTAGCTCTGAGCAGCTGTTTCATGAGATATGGGGTGACGAATATTTCAGCAAGAGTAATAACACTATCACCGTGCATATCCGACATCTGCGAGAAAAGATGAACGACACGGTTGATAATCCGAAATATATAAAAACGGTATGGGGGATCGGCTATAAAATTGAAAAATAAAAAAATCGATTATTCAAAATTAAAACGGAAACTCTACCAATATATCCTTACGATTGTCATGGCAGCAGTTGTATTTGTGCTGTTTTTACGTCTATTTATCCAAGGAACACTTGGAGAGTGGATCGTACGTTTTTTGGAAAACAGTTATCATTTAGAGCGTTGGGACGCAATGATAATATATCAGTATACTATACGGAACAATATAGAAATTTTTATTTATGTGGCGGTAGCCATTAGTATTCTTATTCTATGCCGAGTTATGCTTTTAAAATTTGTAGAATACTTTGAAGAGATAAATACCGGTATTGATATACTTATTCAGAACGAAGATAAACAAATTGAGCTTTCTGCGGAAATGGAGTTCATGGAACAGAAGCTCAACACGTTAAAGCGAACCCTTGAAAAGCGAGAGCATGATGCAAAGCTGGCCGAACAAAGAAAAAATGAAGTTGTTATGTACTTGGCACACGATATTAAAACGCCTCTTACATCAGTTATCGGTTATCTAATCCTGCTTGACGAGGCACCAGACATGCCAAGAGAGCAAAAGGCAAAATATGTGCGTATCACGTTAGAAAAAGCGTATCGCCTGGAACAGCTAATTGACGAGTTTTTTGAAATTACGCGATATAACCTTCAAACGATTACGCTCACGAAAAAACATATAGATCTATATTATATGTTGGTGCAAATGACTGATGAATTTTATCCCCAGCTTGCCGCGAAGGGAAAACAGGTGGTACTCCATGCTTCTGAAGATTTGACCGTATTTGGTGACCCTGATAAGCTAGCGAGGGTCTTTAACAATATTTTGAAAAACGCCACTGCATACAGCAAGGACGACAGCGTTATTGACATTAAGGCGGACCTATCCGAGGATGTGGTATCTATCGTTTTCGAGAATGCTGGATGCATCCCGAAAGATAAACTCGCTAACATATTTGAAAAGTTTTACAGATTGGATGATGCCCGTTCTTCTGATACGGGCGGCGCGGGACTTGGATTGGCGATTGCAAAAGAAATCATTGTTCAGCATGGTGGACAGATTTACGCGGAAAGTAATGATAACTCTACGACATTCACGGTAGAGCTTCCAGCCTTTCAAGACTTGGTTGATAAAGAGGGTTCATAGAAAATAATCACTGTTTCTTAAGGAATTCTTAAGGTTATCTCTACTTTTTCTTAGGAAATTAACAATTTAATATTAAAAAATGGCTCGTTCTTATGCGGTAGACTTAAACCATAAGAACGAGCTTTTTTTATTTCGTCAAAGAAAGATATGATAACTTATGCGTGGATTAAAATAGCTCAAATGTTTAGAAAAAGAGTGACACAAATACTTCTTTTCCTTTTAACGAATTGTGTCAAATGAGCAATCTGCTGTTTTGGATGTACCTGCACACAACTGAACAGAGTATCCACATAGATATAGCTTCGCTTTGCAGAAAGTAATCGTTAAGAGTTACATATCCGAAATCTTCAGCGCTGAATCAGCGTGACATCATCATCAAGTCATTTACTTAAGGAGGAAGCTGAAAATGAAGAAGTAGTGTTTTTTATTGTTATTTTTCTTAGGTTTTGCTTTCATGAATAAAGCACTGTTTTTTCAGAATAAAGTAGAGGTACAAAAATATAACCAAAATCACAAAGATAACATAGATAATACAGGGACTACCTCAATTATTCAAAAGAAAGAGATTGTAAAAGAACAGATCTATCAAGGGGATTTGCTCTTAATTAACAGTAAATAGCCTATTCGCTATGTCGGTTTGCCTCACAGTACGATTATGCAAAAAATGAATTTAGCCTTGGAAGAATACCTGGATTATTTAAAAGAAGAAGAGAGTATTTCAGCAAGCATTGATGGGAAAAAATATACGATTTCATATTATCCCTTTTTTCAAAACAAGACAATTGACGTTGAAATACCAGTAAATTAATTTCGTGAAATATCTGGAAATAATATAGATGGGGTGATTGTGACCACCCGTGCTTGAATTATATTCTAAAATGACAAAGTTATAGATTACAATGTAAAGTTAGGAGATTTTAAATGCATTCAGGAGTTTTGATTAATTATTTATATACTTATTTTTTTACTATTATTTTTTGTATAGTGTTTCAAATTGGATTTTATTTTAAAACGAAAAAAAATATATCTATTCAGCATTTTGTATGGGTGTATGTTTTTCTATTCTACCTTTCACTAGTGTATAAGGTAACGCAGATAGGGACTATATGGGACATAGGTAGATACGAAACATTAATTCGTGCAAATCAAATTAACTTGATTCCATTTGCTTCTGAAGGTATGACTACTTATGTCTTAAACATTTTACTGTTTATGCCATTAGGTTTTTTATTGCCGACTATTTGGCCGCAGTTTAGAACAATGAAAAGTGCTGCCTATGCTGGATTCGGTTTTTCATTGGCTATTGAGTTAGGTCAATTGCTAGATAATAGAATTACAGATATTGATGATTTATCTATGAACACCCTGGGAGCAATTATTGGGTATTTATTATATAGAGTATTATTCAAAATGATATATAAAAGAGATGAAAAAAAGATTGATAATAATATTTCTCTAGTAATAAAATACGAGGCTATTTTTTATTTAGTTTGCTCATTTATAGGTATGATGTTGATTTATTATCCAGTTTTATTTAGACGGCCTCTAATCCTTCAATAAGGTGATTAAGATACTGTCAGATAATATACATATAGCAAATTGATTCTTAAATAATAGGATATTACATATACCCATTTATATTAAATTCTCATAGAAATTTTTCAAAACTATTCTTACTGAAAGTTGAGTGGTTATTGAATTGATTTCTATTGCTCTCGTTTTATATCAAAGTACTAGCCTTTAATTAACAATTATATCCATTGTGAAAAAATAAGATAGGCTTTAATATTTACCAGTATTTAAATGCCGAAAATTATTTAAGGCATTTCAACCAAAATTTAAGAGGAGCATACAATGAACAAACTAAAAAGGATATTGAAACGTAAAACGACTTGGATAATTCTTATCCTATTCGTATTTGTTTATGTAAATAACAGTTCTTTTTTTGCTAAGAGGGACGATGGGACTCCTCTTCTTCTTGCTCACCGAGGACTTTCACAAACATTTAGCATGGAAGAGATTGAGAGTGATACATGTACAGCAGAACGTATAAATAAACCTGAACATTCTTATTTAGAAAATACAATTCCATCTATGGAAGCGGCATTTAAAGCTGGAGCTGATCTAGTAGAGTTTGATGTTCAACCAACTAAAGATAATAATTTTGTTATTTTTCATGACTGGACTCTTGATTGCCGTACTAATGGTAAAGGTGTTACAAGAGATTTTACAACAAAAAAATTACAAGCACTTGATATTGGTTACGGTTATACAGCTGATGGGGGTAAAACATTCCCGTTTCGTGGCAAAGGGATTAATCTTATGCCAACACTTGATGAAGTACTTACCCATTTTCCAGACCGTTCTTTTCTTATTCATATTAAAAGTGATGATGAAAATGAAGGAATTCAATTGGCTACTCACCTCAAGAAATTACCAGCGAAGCGCCTTGATCAACTAACTGTATATGGTGGCGATAAACCAATTGCTGCGATAAAAGAGCGCATCCCTAGTTTACGAACAATGTCAAAAGCGACCATGAAAAAAGATCTTATTACTTATATGGCATTAGGGTGGACTGGCTACATACCTTCAAGCCTGAAGCATGGAGAATTACATATACCAGACAAAGTGGCTCCTTGGCTTTGGGGATGGCCAAATCGTTTTCTTAATCGAATGGATAAAGCAGATACTCGAGTTATCATTGTAGGAGGAAATGGGTTTGGGTTTTCAAGTGGATTTGACTCATCTGAAGATATAAAACGCCTTCCTGAAGATTATACAGGTGGAATTTGGACAAATCGCCTTGATAAAATAGCACCTGTATTTAAGAAATAAGGGATAATATAACAGTCGAAGTTTTTTTCATCTGTTTAACCATTTATATTTTAAAAGAAGACTTATTAATAATTTTAAAGGTTTATATACCGATAAACACCCTTGATTTCCTATGAATAATGGAAATCAGGGGTGTTTTTTGAATGAAGAAAACTTATTTTAAACAGAAGTACGACAATGATTAATAATTACTCGCAAGATGTAAAAAAATGAGCTGAATCCTCATAACTAACTGTAGAAAAGTAAATTTTTCATTTGGGGGTACTTTCAAATCTTAGGTTGATAGACATGTGAAGGTACCCCTATAAGGAGTTAATATCTTAATAATTCTATAAATGGATAATATGCAATTTTTCATATTTGAACAATAAATTCGAAAATAATTGTATATTAAATTTTGCAATTATTTCTTTTATATTACTCATATTGAAGGGGGAAAACGAATGAAAAAACGGTTATTACATTGCTTGCTGCAGGAACAATGTTAGGTGCTCCTTTTTCAACTGCGTTTGCAGAAGAACAAGCCTCTCAACAAGAAGCAATGAATAAAATGGAGGTACTACAAAAAAATTGGAATGAGGAACAGGGAAGTCCTTCATTTCTTTCGGGTGATTTATCTGATAAAAAGGTAGAGACTCAAAAAGCGGTAAAAGAGTTTCTTGAAGAAAATAAAGAATTATTTAAAATAAATCCACAAAAAGATTTAACACTTAAAGAAGTGAAATCAGATGATTTAGGTATGAAACATTATGTTTATACACGATCTATAAATAAAATACCTGTTGACGGTGCACAATTTATTGTACATACAGATAAAGAGGGTAAAGTAACTACGGTCAATGGAGATGTCCACCCAGCTGCAGAGGAGAGTTTAAAGGGTAATACAAAAGCAAAAATTACAAAGGAAACAGCACTTTCAAATGCTTGGAAACATATTAAACTTACAAAAAGTGATACGCTAGTAAAAATGGATGGGAATGCATTAGATCAGATAAAAGAAAACTTAGAGTCTACTAATGAAACAGCAGATTTAGTTGTATACGAAAAAGATGGAACATACTATTTAACGTTTAAAGTGAAACTACAATTTATTAAACCCTATGGTGCTAACTGGCACATCTATGTTAATGCGGAAGATGGGACAATTGTAGATTCATATAATGCAGTTACAGATGCAGATAGTGCTCATAAAGGCTACGGATATGGGGTATTAGGAGATAAAAAAGAATTAAATACAACTTTTAGTAGTGTAAAGGGAAAATACTACTTAAAAGACACAACAAAACCTATGAATGGCGGCTACATTGAAACATTTACAGTAAATCATAGTGATGAAGATTATCCAATAAATTATCGTTTGTTTGATGAGGATGATGCTTGGATAAATAAAGATCAGGGGCCAGCAGTTGATGCCCATTACCATGCAGGAAAAGTCTATGATTATTATAAAAATGTCCATAATCGTAACAGTATTGATGGGAAAGGTAAAACAATTCGCTCTGCTGTGAATTATGGGGTTAACGTAAATAACGCATTTTGGAATGGCCAGCAAATGATATATGGGGATGGAGATGGTCGCAGATTTATTCCGCTTTCTGGTTCTCTTGATGTTGTGGCACATGAATTAACTCATGCTGTTACAGAGTATTCTGCTGATCTTCGTTACGTAAATCAATCAGGTGCATTAAATGAATCTTTCTCTGATGCGTTTGGCTATTTTGTTGACCCTACCAATTGGGATGTAGGGGATGCTGTATTTACACCTGGTGTTTCTGGAGACGCATTGCGAAGCTTATCTAATCCTGAGAAATATGGACAACCTGCTCATATGAGGAATTATCAATATCTTCCAGAAACTGAAGAAGGAGATAATGGTGGAGTGCATATAAATAGTGGTATTCCGAATAAGGCTGCATACCTGACAATTAATTCTATTGGTAAAGAAAAGGCAGAAAAAATCTATTATCGTGCGTTAACAACATATTTGACTCCAACTAGCGACTTTAAACAAGCTCGTACTGCTTTATTACAATCTGCGGCTGATTATGATAGTGTAACGTATAAAGCCATAGAAAATGCTTGGAATCAGGTCGGTGTAAAATAATTTAGTTACTATAGGCTAGGAATTATAGCTATTAAAACAGAAAAAAGAACACACTTGTATAACAATAAAGTGTGTTCTTTTTCGTTGTTTTTTGTATTGTTTAAGAAATAGAATCCAAATCTGGTTATTTTTAAAATTAATCAGTACAGTAATACTTATACATTTATTATATTTAAAAGGGCTATTTCATTGAAAATAATAGATAATTCTACTTTACTAATAAGGTCTACTTCTCCTTTTTCAACGTCAGCATATATTATCTTCGGTAACCTCAATAATTTCACTCAATTGAATATGAGTCGGAGCTAATTTCCATGTAATTAGTAATTTTTTCACATGAATACCTAGCGCTTTATAAAAACCTCCCGTATTTAAATAACAATTCCTCTATCCAATTAAGTAAATTTGTACATTTAAGAAAAACTATTCGAACTCTTAAATTCCAATTACAAGTAACGAAGTATTCTATAAAGGTTAATATTGAAAAATATAAAAGATGGAAGTAGCATAGGGGATTTACGCATAAAGTAAAATTGATGGTAAAATTAACAAAAAATTCATTTAAGTCAGATAAATGGGTGGTGTTTTTCACTTATAATAATGTTAATACAATGAAAATAAGGCTGCGAATTAGTTATTTTAAAAATCAAATTTAGATGGGAAGAGGATAATGAAGACCAGAGATAGTTATAAAATTATTGTAATTGGTGCTGGGACTGCAGGAATATCTTCTACTGCACACTTGTTACGAAATGTACCCTTATTGAAAGAAAATATAGCAATTATTGATCCATCAAAAAAACATTATTTCCAACCACTATGGAGTTTAGTGGGGGGAGGAATTGTTTCAAAGGAAAGTACGATGCGTGATCAAGAAGTGCTTATTCCAAAAGGTGCAACGTGGATTCCTAAAAGTGTCGTTAAGTTGTTTCCGGAAGAAAATAAGCTACTTTTAGATGATGGACTGCTGCTTGAGTATGAAATTCTTATTGTAGCAGCCGGTATACAAATAAATTGGGATGGTATTAAAGGCTTGAAGGAGTCTATTGGGACTAATGGGGTTTGTAGCAATTACTCGTATAAATATGTTGATTCTACTTGGAGAGAAATTGAAAAATTTAAAGGAGGAAATGCAATTTTTACCCACCCAAATACTCCTATCAAATGCGGAGGTGCTCCACAAAAGATTATGTATTTAGCAGAAGAGTATTTTGGTAATAGCGGTGTAAGGAACAAAAGTGAAGTAATGTTTTACACGGCTAACGCTAACATATTTCAGGTTCCACGTTATGCTAATACATTAGAACAAGTGCTAGAAAGAAAGCAAATAATAACAAATTATAATAAAAATTTAGTAGAAATTATCGCTGAGAAGAAAGAGGCAATTTTTGAAGATACGCAAACACTGAAAAGAGAAACAGTACCGTATAGTATGATCCATGTTGTTCCACCTATGGGGCCGCCTAATTTTCTCAAAGAGAGCGAGATAAGTGATCATCAGGGTTGGATAGATATAAGCCCTTATACTTTGCAGCATGTAAAGTATAAGAATATTTTCGGACTTGGAGATTGTACCAATTTACCGACCTCTAAAACTGGAGCGGCAATTCGAAAACAAATACCGGTCTTAAAACAAAATATTATGGACGTACTTAACGGAAGAGATTTGCGTGCTAAATATGATGGATACACATCTTGTCCGATTATTACAGGTTATAAAAGTCTTATACTCGCTGAATTCAACTATGAACATGAGCCTCAAGAAACCTTTCCGTTCAATCAAGCGAAAGAACGATATAGTATGTTTTTACTTAAAAGATATATGTTGCCCTATATGTATTGGAACTTTATGTTGAAAGGGATCCTATAAGGGAAGAGAGAAAGCGGTTATAAAAATTGAAAAGCATTTTGAATTAACTATTTGGAGGGAATAGCTATGCTTTTAAAATATTTTTATGATGAAAAATTAGCACATGCTTCTTATTTAGTTGGTTGTCAGAAGGAAGGCGTAGCAATTGTAATTGATCCAAGTCGCTATATAGAACAATATATAGAATTTTCTAAGAAAGAGGGGATGGAAGTAATTGCTGCGGCTGAAACTCACATTCATGCAGATTTTCTTTCTGGGTCTAGAGAACTTTCAAATCTTTATGATGCAAAGTTATATGTATCTGATGAAGGAGATTGTGATTGGAAATATCAATATCTTAACGAAGGTCGATACAAATTGGTTAGAGAGGGCACAGAGTTTAAAATAGGCCATATAAAATTTAATGTAATTCACACCCCAGGGCATACACCTGAAAGTATTTCTTTTTTAGTAACTGATACGAGTCAAAATAATTATACGAATGATAAGCCGATGGGAATATTCACAGGTGATTTTATATTTGTAGGAGATATAGGAAGACCGGATTTATTAGAAACTGCTGTAGGTATGAAAGATACTGCAAAAATTGGAGCGAAACAATTATTTAATTCTATAAAAAAAATAAAAATACTCCCTGATTATTTGCAAATATGGCCATCACATGGTGCAGGAAGTGCATGTGGAAAAGCATTAGGAGCAATTCCCACTTCTACCTTAGGTTATGAAAAGATGTTCAATTGGGCATTTCAGTGTAATGAAGAAGGTAATTTTGTATCGACTTTATTGACCGGGCAGCCAGAGCCTCCAAGGTATTTTTCATTAATGAAGAATTTAAATAAGTATGGTCCTCCAATTCGTAAGAAGAGAGAAGTTTTTGTTATTAAAACAGTAGAAGAACTTCAAGAAGTTATGAGGAGCGTTCAGCAAATAGTTGATATAAGGGATGTAGAGAGTTTTGCTTCTGGTCACATTGAGAAATCAATTAACATACCGTATAACAATTCTTTTACAACTTGGTGTGGATGGTTACTAGATTATAAAACAGAAACTTTAATCATACTAGATGAGGAAAAGGTTAGAGTGGAGGAGGTTATTAGAGACTTTGAATCTATTGGGCTAGATAATATTATTGCTTTTGTACCTTTAAAGGTAATACAAAGATTGACTAGATTAGAAAGTTATAAAGAAGACACATCAATCGAATTATATCCACATATACAAGGTGGGAGTGTTAAGGTAATTGATGTGCGTAGTAAAAAAGAGTGGGAGGAAGGACATCTTCATGATGCAATACATATCCCTTTAGGAAATCTATCTAAGCAGCTAGATTGCATACCAAAAGATTGCCCAATAGTATTACAATGTCGAACCGGATTGCGTTCCGCTATAGCAGCTAGTATTTTACAAAAAGCTGATATAAAAGAAGTAATTAATTTAAAGGGAGGATTTCTTGCATGGAAAAAAGAAAAGCTTCCTTACACAACTTGTAATCTCAATGTGTAGGGAAATAATTCTTATTAATTTAAAAGGGTTATGATACACTTTACACCCGAGGCGAAGAATAAAAGAATCGAAGTAAAATGAAATCCAAGCCACATTTTACAGTTAAAATAGAAGAATTTAAAAAGCTGAAAAAAACAACTTATAGCATATAAGGTGTTTTTTTACCTCTAAATTAGGGCTAGCCAAAAGAGTTACTAGGCAAAAAAACAATTACCATGGAAGAGTTCGTTCATGATTATAGAGAGCAAATCACCTGAAATCATAAGAACTGGGTGAAGTCTTCTGGAAAGTTAAAATCTGTTATGTATTAAACAACACAAAATATCTATAAAAAAACAACCTCATTATATTAAAGTGGATTTAGAACACATTATGAATACTTTAAAACCAGGATAGGTCTATGAAATAACAGATGCTTATATTGGAATGGATAAAAAACTATTCACACGAGTTATTATATATCAATTAACTGAAAAACAACTTCGAGAACATAAGAAAAAAGAAGTGTATACAGAAAGTAAAAAGGGTATTACGTACTCAGAAAAAATTAAACGATTAACTATCATGAACATTTATGTTACCAATATCCCATCGCTATCAACTTAAGAAATTAATTGTTCCCTAAAGCGAAAAAATAAAATAAATTTCTTTGAACACCTATGAAAAGAATAAATTTTCGTTTTGGGAGTACTTCAAAATGTTAGCTTGATAGCGATGGGATTAGAGCCCAACTGATTAAAGTTTCACTTTATTCCACTCCACTTTCTAATATAGAGAAAGAACCAGTATTACAATCAATTTCTGCCAACGCGCCGTAAGGTAAAATAAACTTTGGCTCGGTATGACCAAAATTTAAATTATAAAGAATCGGCAAATCTTCTAAGTTATATTCTTTCATAACTTTTAGTATTTCATGTTTATATTCTTCATAATACATTTCGTCTTTTGGTTTACCAAAAATGATTCCTTTTGCTTTTTGGAGAATGCCTTGCGCTGCGTAATTTCGTAAACAATACTTTATATAACTTGGTTCTGGATGGTCTTCAGAAGTTTCAAAGAAGAGAATACTATCCTCCCAATGTTTTTTCTCAGGCCAAAGCTCTGTTCCTTTTGCAAATTCAAGTACTTCTATACATCCACCAATTAAACGTCCTTGTACGGTAGTAGAGCCTTGAAGTACCTCATATCCTTTGTTTTGCTGCATCGTACGTCTTGTATCTTTATTTGCCTCTATCCATTCTAAACGCTCACTCGTCCATTCATGAGCTGGTTGAATTTCGCCAATCATTTCATTGGAAAAGAGAGTTCGATTTACCATTTCAACTGTATATGGATCCATCTCTATATTTTCAGCAAAATCGGTTAAAATGGCTGGACCGTAAAAAGAGGAAATTCCTGCTTTATGGCAAAATAAATGTGAAATGGTAACGTCAGAGTACCCCATAAAAATTTTCGGATTTTCACGTATTACATTAAAATCTATATAGGGAAGTAAGCGAATGCTATCTTCACCGCCAATATTTGCGATAATTGCTTTCACGCGCGTATCTTGAAATGCAGTCATTAAATCTTCCGCACGAGCCTGTGGATTGTTATAAATGAATTCGCTACCTTTTAAACTATTCGGCATTGGAACAACCGTAAGACCGAAAACTTCTTCTAATCTCTTTACTCCTTGATCATATCGCCATCTTATTTCAGAATCACCTGCGCCTCCCCATGAAGGACTTACTGTTGCCACAATATCTCCTACCTGTAATCTCTTTGGTTTCTTTAACATGTTAACTCCGCTCCTACATAATGTAATGGACTACGATAATACAAACTGTAGCATTGAAAAATATGATGCATGACATTAGTTTCTTCATCATCAATTCGTTTACCTGCTGGTATTCAAGAATTTAGCAGTAGTGTTGAATATAGGGAAAAACGCATTATATTTAAAAAGTATAGTATGCAACATTGCATGAGAAAGAGGGTTGCTATTTCTCACAACCTATAACTGTAATGATTACAGGTTGGTCGTATCCAATCAAAAATAAAATCATCATGAATGGAGATGTTTCATAATGGGTATGAAAAAAATAATTTTAGCAGGAGCTTTAGGTATTGCGGCATTATCAGGAACGAATTTACCAGGATTAGAAGTAACAAAAGCGAGTGCTGCTTCTATTGAATCGAATTTCTCAACATTAGAAGGACGAGTAGTAGAAGTAGATAACGGTGTAATTGTTGTTAAATCTAAGCAATATGAAGAACCTGTTAGTGTGTATATAGATTCTCTTTCAAACGTGAAAGTAGGAGATGAAGTAAAAGCTACTGGATCTATGATGCGTAATTTTACAGAATATATGGTTGCAACTGCAATTGAAAATACAACAAACAAGTTAGGTATGCACATGAAAGAAGATGGCTCACCTGATTATGTAATTGGAGAAGTAGCAAAAGTAGGAACGATGGAAGATGAGGGAGACGGTGCTACTAAATATGTCGTAGTGGAGTATCCATCGCTAAACGGGAAGAAAGTGATTATTGATGTTTTCTTAACAAAGGGACAAGTATTTAATACGGGTGAGAAAGTGAAAATTGATATGAAGTATGTAGGCTGGGGTGGAAGTTCTATTAACTGGAACACAACGGACAATATTGAAAAAGTTCATGAGGTAAAGAGCAACGTTGAAAATAATGATGATGTTTGGATTTGGTCTTAATTAGAATTCTGTAATTAACAAATGTAACATGCAGCACCCATCAAATGATTATTTGATGAGTGCTTTTTTATTTATTCTGCTATTGAGACAAATGGAGCAATTCACGGTTCATATTCATTTTTTAGCATCAATTGCATGTGAAATCAAAACTTTATTTGTAGTACATAATAAATACAGTTGTTTTACTTTTTTAATTACATGTGGATATAAGATGAGGTTGATTTATTACCCTATATTAAAATAAAAATAAACCACTGTTCGATTTGAATATTCCACGATATAATGGTGAGAGTTTATGACAGAATAAATATTTACATAAGAAGTGAGGTACTGTATGAAAAAAAGAACGACAGACATTATTTTTATTATTATCGGTGCATTTCTTTTCGCGTTAGGTGTCAATTTGTTTGTTATCCCGAACGAGTTTGGTGAGGGTGGGGTAACAGGTATCACGATTATTACGTACTATTTATTTGAATGGTCACCGGGCTTAGTTAACTTAATTTTAAATGCGATTTTGTTAATAGTCGGTTATAAATTTTTAAATAAAATCACAACAATTTATACGATTATCGCTGTAGTTACGAACTCGCTATTTCTTCATTTAACAGAAGGCTGGATAATTGCTTCGGATGAAATGCTCGTAAATGCCATTTTTGGAGGAATATTTATTGGGTGCGGGATTGGTCTTATCATTCGCGTTGGCGGAACAACGGCAGGTACTACCATCTTAGCAAGAATGACACATAAGTATTTAGGATGGAGCATTAGCTACGGTCTACTGTTCTTCGATTTAATCGTTGCGTTTTCATCTTATTTCATCATTGGTGCAGAAAAACTGATGATAACAATTATTATGCTATATGTAGCAACGAAAGTAATGGAATTTGTAATTGAAGGTTTAAATCCGAAAAAGGCTATTACGATTATTTCTGACAACCCGAATGAAATCGCCGGGAAGGTGACTACATTAATGGGCAGAGGAGTTACGGTGTACTCAGGTCATGGCTATTACACGAAAACGCCGAAGGATATTCTTTATGTTGTTATTAATAAGCAAGAAGTAGTGAAGCTAAAACGGATTGTTCAAACTACGGATCCGGCTGCATTCATCGCAATACACGATGTTCGTGACGTATTTGGAGAAGGATTCGTTGATATTTCTAAAGCTTAGAACTTATTTTCCATTAAAATAATCTTAATACTAAAACGTAAGAATCTATTTTGAATCATCTGTTTTCAAAATAGATTCTTTTTCTTTTTCTTGCAAAAAATCCAATTGTTTCTTAAGGTAAGGATGTAGAAGGATGAACAAGAGAGGGTTTAATGAAGATGATACATATTTTATTAGCAGATGATGATAAGCATATTAGAGAGTTACTACATTACCATTTACAAAAAGAGGGGTTTAAAGTTTTTGAAGCAGAAGATGGAAAAGTAGCGCAAGACATATTAGAGAAGGAAAATATTCATCTTGCGATAGTAGACATTATGATGCCATTTGTTGATGGCTATACGTTATGTGAAGAAATCCGGAAGTATCATGATATACCTGTTATTTTATTAACTGCGAAAGATCAGTTAGTTGATAAAGAAAAAGGATTCATTTCTGGTACGGACGATTATATTGTAAAACCATTTGAGCCAGCTGAAGTCATTTTCCGTATGAAAGCATTACTGCGTCGTTATCAAATGCTGAGTGCTGATATGATTATGCTGCACGGAACGACTATCGACCGAAAAGGGTTTGAAGTGAAGTGTAACGGTCAAACGATTTTACTTCCGCTGAAGGAATTTGAATTGTTATCACAACTTGCTAGTTATCCTGGAAGAACATTTTCAAGACAAGAACTAATTGAATTAGTATGGGGAATGGATTTTGAAGGAGATGAACGAACAGTCGATGTTCATGTGAAAAGACTAAGAGATCGCTTCTCAAAACGAACGGATGATTTTCAAATTACGACAGTACGCGGACTCGGTTATAAGATGGAGTTGAAATAAAATGAAATCATTATACTCTAGATTTGTTTTTATGACGGTTGGAATTATGCTACTTAGCAGTATTATCGGTTTTTTATTAACGAATGTGTACTATCAAGTGAAGTTAAAGCCGTACAATAGTGAAAAGATTTTAATGTATGCGGAAGAAGTAAAATCGTTATATGAAAAGCAAAGTGAAGAAAATCAAGAGGCATACTTACAGTCTATTGCGAAGCTAGGATATGAAATTTATATTGTCGATGATCAAAAGAATGGAAAGCGTATCGGTAATGCATTTCGTAAAACGACAATAAGTGATGATACCGTTCATAAAGTATTGCAAGGAGAAACGTTTAACGGTGTTTCTACGTATCCAACGCGCCTTTTCATTACAGGATTTTTCGATAATGAATTAATTAATAGTGTCGGGGTCCCGGTACAACACGGTGATAAACAGTACGCCTTATTCATTCGCCCTGACATTCAGCAACAATTTGGTGAGATGCGAATTTTCTTAGCGGTATTACTTGGGTTTATCGTACTATTAAGTATTATCTTTATCGCAATCGCAGCAGGTTATATCGTTCGTCCTATTCGTAAATTTACAAGGGCTACGCAAAAAATTGCGAGTGGGGAATATGAAATTGAATTAGACGTAAAACGAAAAGATGAAATAGGGACGTTATCTACAAGCTTCCAAAAGATGACGAAAAGTATTAAAGAACTAGATGAGATGAGGCAAGAATTCGTTTCGAATGTTTCACACGAATTTCAATCGCCGCTTTCTTCTATACAAGGGTTTTCGAAAACATTGCAAACAGAAAAGATGAGCGTGGAAGACAGAAATCACTATTTACAAATTATTGAGGGCGAAAGTAAGCGAATGTCTAGTTTATGTAAACAGTTACTTACGCTAGCGTCATTAGATAAAGAAGAGAAAGTGTTGCAAATAAAAGAATTCAATCTACAAAAGCAAATTAAAGACGTCATTTTTATGCTCGAATGGAAATGGCGTGAAAAAGACATCGCCGTTGAATTTGATGTGCCGGATATTATAATACAAGGTGATGAAAACTTACTTCATCAAGTATGGAGTAACATCTTTACGAATAGCATTAAGTTTTCAAGCGACGGAGGGACCATTGAGTTTTTTGTCGAAGAGTTAGAGTCTAGTATCATGATTTCTATATCAGACAACGGAATTGGTATGGATAAAGAAGAAATGGACCGTATATTTGATCGTTTTTATAAAGTGGATACTGCAAGAGCGAGAAACGTAGAAGGTAGTGGCTTAGGATTATCCATCGTGCAGAAAATTGTGGAACTGCATAACGGAAACGTTTCAGTGTATAGTATGAAAGGAGAAGGGACGACTGTTCAGGTGGAGCTTCCGAAATAGATGAAAGAGGCTGTTTGGGAACAGCCTCTTTTTTTGTCTCTAGTATACGTGTAAAGTGAAAAAATGTGAGTCATTTTCATTACATAATCGGACGAGTTTGTGGAGTGAGCTCAGGAGGAAGTTTATTTGAACATGTAGAATCTCTACAGAGTTATAAGGATTTTATTGAGACTTTAACTATTCAGGGAGGAAATTACTTTGAAACGAACTGACTTGTTATTAAACGTACTAGATTCAACATTCGATAAAGAGAGTTGGTATGCACCGTTTAAACATGCTATAGAAGGACTTACAGCCGAACAGGCTACGTGGAAACCATCTGGTGAGGCAACGAATACCATTTGGGAGAACGTTAATCATCTTATTTATTACAAAGAGAGGCTTGCTGCAAACTTAGAAGGCCGTGAATGGACACATAATCTCGACGGTAATGACACCTTTTATCTTACTGAACAATCTAATGATGACATGGAATGGAAGAAAGTTATTGAACGTTCTGAAAATGCTCAGCGTAATTTAAGACAGGTATTGAGCACAATTTCTGAAAAAGAGCTTGAACAAAATTCACTTGAGGGAAAATTACTAGATATCATGCTTCATGATGCTTATCATACAGGCCAAATTATTCAATTAAGGAAAATGCAGGGGTCTTGGCCAGCAAATCGATAATTGAACGTTTTAGTTGGTGCTATTGTTGAATAAAATTTAGATATTCAAACGACTTTATTGTTATATTTTTAGTGAAGTATTTTACATCCAAAATGAAATAACTATATTTTTAACCCCGTCCCCAATTTAGAACGGGGTTATGTTTAGTTTGCTATAAAGCCGCACCTTTCCCGTGCTCAATTTTAAACCGCACTCCAAAAGTATCCGCTGTAATTTCATCAGCTTTCGGCAATGCTCGTAATTTCGGATGAAGTAGCCATACGAGAGAAATAAATAAAATCCCGATGCTAGCGAGCGCGAAAATGAGTTGGCTACTAAATACATTTGCGGCGTATCCACCAATTAAAGAGCCGAATGGCATAGCAATTGTGCCCATACTTCGCATGACTGAATTGATGCGTCCGATATATTGATTTGGGATTACCATTTGGCTAATTGTCGCAAATAATATGTTCGTGGCACCAATTGGAATCCAAGCTAGGCCGAATAAGAAAATAGATAGCCATTGAAATGGTACGATCGTAGAGAGAAACCAAAAGATAGCGCCAGTTGTAAAGCTAATAATAGAGACACGACCAACATTCCGTTTGCCAACCCATGAACTGAATAATGCACCGATAAGACTACCTGCTGATATAGCAGCTAAGAAGAAGCCGTATGATTTCACACCTCCTAAAGAGTCAGCGAAAGAAGGGAGTATTGCCATCGTCATACCAATTGAAAAATTAGCGACAACGGTACCAATTAAGAATACGCCCATTAATGAACGGAAGACGATCGAAAAACCTTCTTTTAAATCAGAGAAATATTGTTTAGTTGATAGGGATGTATTGGTTTCTGCTTGCTTTGGCATTTTTAATGAAAAGAACAAAAGGGCAGTAATCGCGAATGTAAAAGAGTCGATTACATATAAAGTGATTGCGCCAAATAGTGCTACTAATATGCCAGAAAGCATCGTACAAATTAAATCAATGCCTTGATATGCAAATGAAAAGAGTGAATTTCCTTTTAATAATTGTGTTTTATGCAGTAGAAGTGGTAAAGCTTTTGATTGTGCGGGATAGGCGAATTGTTCGATAAAGGCTACGATGGGCATGATGATGAGTAGTAGTTGAACGGTTAATAGATCGAAGTAGTGTGTAATAGGAATGATTAAAATAAGAATGCATTGCAAAACTTGTGTGATGACGAGGGTGTTTTTTATTGACCATCTATCAACAAATGGCCCGGTAAGAAATTGAAGTGCAGAAGGTAATAATGTAAGAAAACCAGCCAATCCAGAATAAAAAGGATTACCACTCAGCTTATATACGAGCCACATCGCGGCTACATAATACAAACTATCTCCTATGTTTGTAAAAATTCTCCCTAAAAATAATAAGAGGAAATTCCGGTTTTTTAATATGTCCACTTTATCTACTCCTTTATAATAAATTTATTCGGTAAAATAAATTTGGCCGTTTGTATAAAAAAAATCGTATTACGATTTTTCTTCTTTTTTCACAAATCGCTGTATTGCTCGTTCGTCGATTTGTAGTGCAGTAGTAGAAATGTAATAAGATTTACTATTTGGATCTTTATCCGCATCTTTTGCGATATCATTTAATTCAGCCATCAATTCATGAAACTTTTTCACCCACACTTGAAATTGTTCTGGCGTAGCATCAAATTCCCAGCAAGATGAAACGTAATTCCACTCAGCTGGATCTTCGCTTACTTTTCGTAATGTAAAAGCTTCTTCTGGTGCAGCGAGAATATGGCTTTTCGTTCTTTCCGTCATTTGTAAAAAGATTTGGCGACCTGATTCGCTTAACATTTCTAAATGAGGTAATAAATCTGCGGCAGGGGTGAAGCTTCTAGCGACAGATTGATAAAACTTTTGAATGATGCCATTCTTTTCTTCTGTATAAACAATTTCTATAAAACCATTCTTTTCTAATTCTTTTAAATGATAATGAATTTTCGCCCTTGGAATGCCGAATTTCTCAGATAGTAATTGTCCTGTATAAGGGCGTTCGCATAGACGCATCATCATTTCGACACGTAGTGGATCGCTTATTGCTTTTAGTTGGCTATAAGTAGTGAGTGTTAACATGGGCTTCAAAATGATCAACTCCTCAAATGAAATTACTCGGTCAAGATTATTTGACTGAATTGTATCAAGGATTTTAATTATTTTCAATACTTTCTGAAAATTAATTCTTATCCTCTGTAATCTTCTGTTCATATTCCGTTCATATTTCTTTTTTATGATAGGTGCATAGAAAGAAAGAGGAAGGAGCGAGCGAAATGTTTTTAGCTCTGCGTGAATTAAAACAATCAAAATTACGATACGGATTAATCGGACTGATTATGGTGTTATTATCATTTTTAGTTCTTGTTATTTCAGGATTAGCAAATGGACTATCATATGATAATGCTTCATCGATTCAAAATATGGAGGCAAATAAGTTCGTTTTAGCAGATGATGCAGAAAATAAATTACTTCGTTCACAAATTAAGAAAGACGATGTTGATAACGTAGTAAATCAAGTAGGCGAGAAAGAGGCTGTTCCGTTTCGTGTAAAAGTTTCAACGTATGAAAAGAAAGATAGTTCGAAAAAGGTTGATGTTGCTATTTTCTCAAGTGAACGTGATTCATTTTTAGAACCGAACATTGTAAAAGGTGAGAAATTAGGCACAGCAAATAATGAAATGGTTGCTGACGAATCAATTAAAGAAAAAGGAATTGATATTGGAGATACAATTATTGATCCTGTTTCAAAGAAAGAATTTAAAATTGTTGGATTTACAAAAGATCAAATGTTTAGCCATACACCAGTCGTTTATGTAAATGAAGACGTATGGGGCGCTATTTCACAACCAAATCAAAAAGATTATAGTGCAATTGCACTTAACACAGATAAAGAGATTAAAAATGCACACGTAATTGACAAAAAAGAAGTACTGCAAAGTATTCCAGGATTTAAAGAAGAGCAAGGGACATTAACGATGATCATTGCATTCTTATTAGTTATCGCTGCGTTATTAATTGGTGTATTCTTCTACGTCATTACACTGCAAAAAACACAGCAATTAGGCGTATTAAAAGCAATTGGTACGAAGAACTCTTATTTAGCAAATAGCTTAGTCGTACAGGCGTTATTCTTATCAGTCGTTGCGATGGTAATCAGTATTGTTCTTGTACAAGGATTAGAACAAATTTTACCGGCAGGTATGCCATTCTTATTAACAACACCGATGATTGCACAATATGCAGCAATCTTTATCGTAATTAGTATTTTAGGAACACTTATTTCGTTATACCAAGTATTAAAAGTTGATGCGCTAGAAGCAATTGGAGGCGGGATGTAATGACTTCATTATTAAAATTAGACAGAGTAAGTAAAGTGTACGGAGAAGGAAATACGGAAGTAACAGCCCTTCATCCGATGTCGCTTGATGTGAAAGCTGGAGAGTTTATCGGAATCGTCGGTCCTTCTGGATCTGGGAAAAGTACGTTGTTATCAATCGCGGGTGCTTTATTATCACCGTCAAAAGGGGATATTTACATTCGTGAACAAAATATTACGAAGCTATCAGAAAAGGAAATGACGGACATTCGTTTGAAAAAAATCGGCTTCATTTTCCAATTCGCAAATCTTGTTCCATATTTAAATGTAAAAGAACAATTGCTTTACATTGCAAAGTTAAAAAAAGAAAGTAAACAAGAATCAGAAAAGCGTGCGGATCATTTATTAGCGGCATTTGGATTAGGCGAAAGAAAAAATCATTATCCCAATCAACTATCTGGCGGGGAAAAACAAAGGGTAGCAATCGCTCGTGCGTTCATGAACAATCCGGATTTAATATTAGCGGATGAACCAACGGCAAGCTTAGACTCAAAACGTGCACGTGAAGTTGTAGAAATGATGAAACGTGAAGTGAAAGAGAGCCAAAAAGCAGCAATTATGATTACGCATGATGAAAGAATGCTTGATGTATGCGATCGTATATTGACGCTAAGAGATGGGAAGTTAATATAAAGAAAAAAGACAATCGCACAAGTGTGCGGTTGTCTTTTTTATAATTGCTTTATTTTGAGAATAACGCTTTAATTTTATTTCGTGTAATTAATAAAACGCCGCCTAAGACAGATAACATACCTAAAGCCATATTGTTTGATTGCTCACTACCAGCGTTAGGAAGTTCTCTAGCGTTATTGTTTGTGTTTGTAGTACCAGTTTTTGTTTCTGGTTGTTTCGCTTGAGATACTTCATTAATTTTGTTATCTACATTTTGCTTCGTAGTATGTACCTCAGCTAATTTGTCCTCAATTTTTTTCTCAGTATGTTTAAAGTCGTTAATTTTAATATCTAAGTCTTGTTTTTTCTTTGTTAAATCATCTGAAACAGTTTGTTTCGCTTGTTTAATTTCGTTAATTTTATTTAGTAAATCTTCTCTAGCTTTTTGTAATTCAGCTAGTTTGTTTTTTACATCTTGTTTCGCTAGTTCTAAGTTAGCGGAAAGACTATCTAAATTGCCTTTAATTTTCTTAAGTTCCTCTAACGTGTTCCCAGTATGCGGCTTATTTTCTTTTAACTCAGCAAGTTTGTCCTCAGCAGTTTGTTTTGCTTTCTTTAACTCAGCTAATTTTTCATCTACCTGTTTTTTAACTTCCTTAAGTTCATTAACCTTTTGATCAATGTTCTCTTTATGTTGCTTCATTTCATTCACTTTTTCATCGACAGTTTGTTTCTGTTCTTTAATTTCATTCACTTTGTTATCGATATTTTGCTTATGTTCTTTCACTTCAGCAACTTTATCTTCTACTTGTTTTTTATGCTCTTTTATTTCATCGATTTTATCTTCGGCGATTTGCTTGTCTTGCTGAAGTTTTGCATCTAACTCTTCTTTACGTTGTTTTATTTCGTTAATTTTTTCATCAGCAACTTGTTTACGCTCGTGTAGTTCATTCACCTTCGTATCAACATTTTCCTTAACTTTGTTAAGTTCATTTAATGTTTGATCCACGTTTTCTTTGTGTTGCTGCAATTTCGCATCTAGCTCTTGTTTGTGTTGCTTAATTTCAGCTAATCGATCTCCCGTGCTTTGCTGAGGAGTAGCATCAGTTACTTCTGCATGAGCAGAGTTTGCGCCAGCAATCATTGCTAAAGCTAGTGTAGACGCAGCAATTGTTTGTTTTGTTTTCATATTTTTGTACCTCTTTTCTTTCATATGCATGAACTGTTTTGTGTAAAAATGAGCATATAGAAGTAGATTATCTTATCATTATATACCATGTTAAGTGGTTAGAGGAAGGATTTGCATAATAATCTATCATTATGTAATTTTTAAATTCTTTTATTTTGGAGTAGGGGACAAATCTTTAGCTAGATGAACAATTTCTTTTATAGTAGAGTTTACATCCTTACTATTACGAATAACAAACAAATAATCCGCCTCGTTTTCTATCGGATCAACCACATCTTCATGTAGTGATTCAGACTGTTGTCGATCGAGTACTTCCTTGAAATTAGAATATCCACCTCTAAAAATATTCGTACTTCGTGTGCTTCGAGCTACTCTTTCGTAAAGGACATCATCTGGAATGTCAAAATGAATGAGTATACGTACATATTCCTCTTTCTGAAACAATTCATTTAGCAAATACATCCGGCCATTTCGACTTCTATTTGAGTTGCAAATAATAAGATGTAAACTCGTATGTTCTTTTGCATAATCAACAATGAATTTCGAAAGACCATGTTTAAATGTATTAGCGCCTTCAGCTGGTTGTAACTTTTCATAATGCATGTTAATAAATTCAGCTTGGTTATCTTGATCCATAACGAAAGAGTGAGGTAACTCTTTTTCTAGTTCTTTAGCAAATGTAGTTTTTCCGCTGTGTGTTTTTCCTATTGTAAGAATGACGAATCGTTTCATATTGGCCTCCATATGTATTGTTATAATTTGGTGCATTCTGTGTGAATTGATAATTTTCCTGCTAGAGAATATACAAAGTGTCAGAGTTGTAGCAGGCTGAAAACTTGACAAAAAAACTTATTTATGCTATAATTTACCAATGTAAAAATAAAGTGTATAATAGGGTTCTCCTGGCCAGGGGAACCCTATTTTTATTGTCAAAATGAAGGAGTGTATGTGCGTGAAAAAAGGTGAATCAAGTATAACGTCGCTAGTATCGGCTTTCGGAAGGGCATATCACAGTGAATTTGATAGTCCGAAAATATTTGATGATTATGTAGCTAAAGAGTTCATTTCACAAAAAGAACGTAACGATATTGAAACAAATATGGTTCAAGGAATACAGTTTTTTAATACAGACATTGCACAGCAGTTTCAAGACAATCCACAAGAAATATTAAAATGGATTACACAAGTTCAATTATCACCAACACCTTTGGCACGTGCGGCATATTGTGAAAGAGTATTACTACATGAAATTGCATTAGGTGCAAAACAATACGTCATACTCGGTGCAGGCTTGGACACGTTCAGTTTCAGACATCGAGAATTAGAGAATGAAATAGAAATATTTGAAGTGGATCATCCTTCTACACAAAGATTTAAGAAGGAGAGAATAAAAGAAGCAGAACTTGAAATTCCAAACAACCTTCATTTTATTTCGATGGATTTCACGAAAGGATTTTCCAGTGAACAGTTACGGAATGAAGGATTTGAAAATAAAAAGACTTTCTTTAGCCTATTAGGTGTTACGTACTATTTAACGAAAGAGGAGTTATCTAGGTTAATAGAACGTTTATTTGCGATGGTTCCAGAGGGGAGTTCTATCGTATTCGATTATCCGGATGAAAACTTATTTAAGGAAAAAGGATTGTCCAATCGAGTTGAAAATATGGTGAAAATGGCTGCAGTAGGTGGAGAACCGATGAAATCGTGTTTTTCTTATAACGAAATGGAAGCACTGTTAGAAAAGGCGGGCTTACTCATTTTTGAGCATTTATCGCCAGAAGACATAAATAAATTATATTTTGAAGGACGAAACGATTATTTAAAAGCTTTCGAGACGGTGCATTATGTGCATGCGGTGAAGAAGTAGGAATTAGTAGGCATGGGGAGAAATCTCTGTGTCTTTTTTGGGGAAACAAAAGAGAAAATAGAAGGTGTTAAAATTACATATAAGTTTATATTTGCTGCTCAATAAACGATCCTCTCACGTAAGTTCGTACCACATATTCACTTTTATTTACAAAAAAATACTATTAATTATTTTCGGATAATTGTTATAATATAGTTAAATTGATATAAAAGTTTTTTCTAGATTATGTATTTGAAGAATTCTCATGCAAAAAGAGCCAGTTCTCAAGTAGAGAGCTGGCTCTTTTTTTGAAGAGAAGTAGGTTTAGATGTACATAATAGGATAGCGGAATATTACAAAAAAATCTGTATTTATCCACAACAGTATTTAGATATGACGGAATTTTAAAATTTATAAAAGATTAAGAGGCGATAGAAAATGAAAAGATATATTAGTATAAAAGGAATTGGTACATATCTTCCGAAAAGAAAGGTAGAATCTTTTGAAATAGATCGTATGCTACAAGTGCCAGAAGGCTGGACATTAAAAAAAGCTGGGGTAAAAACAAGATATTTTGTTGATGGGGAAACGTCTTCTTATATGGGGGCGGAAGCTGCAAAAAAAGCTGTAGAAGATGCTAAGTTAACTTGGGATGATATCGATTGTATTATTTGCGGAAGCGGAACGATTCAACAGGCGATTCCTTCTACAGCATCACTTATTCAAGAACAGCTCGGGCTACAGCATTCTGGTATTCCATGTTTTGATATTAACTCAACATGTTTAAGTTTCATAACAGCACTTGATACAATTTCGTACGCAATTGAATGCGGGAGATACAAAAATGTTGTTATTATTTCTTCTGAAATTTCTTCTGTCGGATTAAATTGGGGCCAAAATGAAAGCAGCATTTTATTTGGTGACGGTGCGGCAGCTGTTGTCATAACAAAAGGCAATCATACATCTTCTATTATTGCTTCCCATATGGAAACATATAGCTCTGGTGCGCATTTATCAGAAATTCGTGGCGGTGGAACGATGATTCATCCTCGCGAGTATAGTGAGGAACGAAAAGAAGACTTCTTATTCGATATGAATGGAAGAGCCATTTTTAAACTATCTTCTAAGTATTTGTTGAAGTTTATCGACAAGCTACTTATGGATACTGGTTATTCCCTGGCCGATATTGATTTAATTGTTCCCCACCAAGCGAGTGGACCAGCTATGAGACTCATTCGTAAAAAACTAGGGGTTGAGGAAGAGCGCTTTATGACCATTTTTGAAGACTACGGTAATATGATTTCCGCATCTATTCCAGTCGCTCTTTTCGAAGCGATTAAGCAAAAGAAAGTGCAACGTGGAAATAAAATACTATTACTAGGTACTTCTGCAGGACTTTCTATCGGGGGCATCCTTCTTGAATACTAAGAAAACAGTATTAATTACAGGGGCACGTGCACCAGCAACTTTGCATTTATGCAGACTGTTTCATAACACCGGACATACCGTTATTATTGCAGATAGTATTCCGTATCCATTAAGTAAAGTTTCAAAGAGTACGGATTACTTTTATGAAATTCCTTCTCCAAAGTGGAAAACAAATGAAAGTATCCGTGCGCTACTATCCATTATTCAACGACACAATGTGGATTTGCTTATTCCTACTTGTGAAGAAGTGTTTTACATATCTAAATATAGAGAAGAGTTAAATGCATTTTGTCATGTATTAGTAGATGATTTTCAAAAACTTTCATTACTGCATAATAAGTGGGAATTTATTCAGTTCGTAGCGAATTTAGGGTGGCAAGTACCTGCAACATATAGAATAAATAATGAAGCAGGGATA
Organism: Bacillus paramycoides; assembly: GCF_038971285.1. Classification (NCBI taxonomy): domain Bacteria; kingdom Bacillati; phylum Bacillota; class Bacilli; order Caryophanales; family Bacillaceae; genus Bacillus; species Bacillus paramycoides. The sequence continues at coordinate 3,082,294 of NZ_CP152427.1, read as the reverse complement.
AGTTCAATGATGCACAAAACACCAGCTCATACTCCTTTTGTAAGAAAGCCGATTTTCTCTCGTTTTTCTGATAAAGTGGAATTTATTACAAAAGAGGATGCTCTAAAAGAAAGCATGATAGATAAGTCGAATTATATTATGCAAGAGTTTATACGAGGGACGCAGCATTGTTCCTATAGTATTGTACAATCTGGGGAAGTGTTAGCTCACTCTACGTATAAAACGGAATTTACGGCAGGCTTAGGCGCTACCATTGCTTTTCAGCATATGGATCATCCTAAAATTGATCAGTTTGTTACACATATTGTAAAAGAGCTAAATTTCTCAGGACAAATTGCTTTTGATTTTATCGTTACAGAGGATGGAGAAGCGATTCCTATTGAATGTAATCCACGTACTACAAGTGGATTACATTTATTCGATGAGGAAATATTGCCGGCCTTCTTTCATGAAAAGGTAAATAATACACTCATTCCAAGACCGAACTCTGAGTGTGCAATTCGGTTAGCGATGCTTCTATATGGATTTCCGAATTTAAAAAGTAAACAAAAACGTAAGCGATGGTTAAAAGTTCTATGCTCTTATCCAGATATCGTTTATCGTCACAATGATTGGAAACCATTTTTTTATCAGTTTTTTAGCATGTATAAATTGTGGCGTGAAAGTTATAAACAGGAACGGACTATTTTAGAGCAAACAACATATGACATATCGTGGGATGGTGAAGATTTATGAAAATGCTAGTAACTGGTGGAACGGGCTTTCTAGGACAAAAACTTGCCTTTCGACTGAAAAATATGGGCTATGAAGTAACGGCAACAGGAAGAAATAAAACAATCGGTAAGGTATTAGAACAAAATGGAATCGAGTTTGTTCATTGTCCTCTTGAAGACAGGGATCGTGTGCTACAAGTTTGTAAAGATAAAGATTATATCTTTCATAGCGGAGCACTTTCTTCCCCTTGGGGCAAATATGAAGATTTTTATAATGTGAATGTGTTAGGAACGAAACATATTATCGAGGGATGTCAAAAGTACGGTATAAAACGCCTGATCCACGTATCAACACCAAGTATTTATTTCTATTATGATGAACGACAAAATGTAGTAGAAAACGCGAAACTTCCTGATACATTTGTAAATCATTATGCAACAACAAAGTACATGGCTGAACAAGCTATTGATCAAGCTTTCGCGCATGGTTTACCAGTTATCACGATACGCCCGCGCGCTTTATTCGGACCAGGAGATAATGCGATTCTTCCGCGTCTTATTAAAGTATGTGAAAAGGGTGCTTTACCGAGAATTGGTACTGAAGATGTTCTTGTTGATATTACGTATGTTGAGAATGTAGTAGATGTTTTACTTCTTTGTATGCATTCCCCAAAACATACATTAGGGCAAAAGTACAATATAACAAATGACGAGCGTGTAAATTTATATGAGGTCATAGAAAATGTAATGAAGCGTCTTGATAAGGAAGTAAAATATAAAAAAATTTCCTACAAAACCGCTTTTTCACTAGCTGCTATACTAGAAGGAATCTCAAAAACTATTTTATTCGGAAAAGAACCTATTCTCACAAAATATACTGTTAGTGTCCTTTCAAAAAGTCAGACATTAAATATTGATAAAGCTAAAGAAGAACTAGGATATGCTCCAAAGATTAGTATAGAAGAAGGAATTACAAAATTTGTAGACTGGTGGAAAATACAATGAAAATCAAATCTTTAAAGCTATATGATACAGGATATTGTACACATCCAGAAAAAATTGCATACTCCAAGGGCAGTTGGAAACAAATATGCTTTCCTGCTACAGTAGGGTTACTCCAGCATCCAGTATTAGGATATATTTTATTTGATACTGGATATGCGGGACATTTTAAAGAGGCGACAAAAAAATTCCCTTACTCTGTATATGCAAAACTTACGCCTGTTCATTTCACGGAAGAGCAATCTATTAAACAGCAACTTCTTCTTGATGGTATTCAGCCAGAAGAAATTAAATATATTATTCTTTCTCATTTTCATGGCGATCATACAGCTGGTTTACCTGATTTTCCAAAAGCGAAAATACTAACCTTCGCAAAAGCTTATGAGGATATTAAAAAGAGAAGTAAATTTGGTGCTCTATTAAAAGGGTGTCTAAAAGATACACTGCCGGTGGATTTAGAGAAGAGGATGTCATTCATTGATCAAACTCCACCGCAAAAATTCCCTTCTACATATGGAAAGTTTGAAGAGGGGTATGATGTATTTGATGATGGCTCATTATTTGCTGTTGACTTAACAGGACATGCAACTGGTCAATTTGGTATATTCGTCCATTTGCAGAGTAATAAAATTGTTTTTCTTTGTGCAGACGCAGTGTGGCTAAGTAAAACGTATCAAAACCTTGTATTTCCTAGTAAGATTGCCAACCTTTTAACGAGCGATCCAAAATCTTACCGAAAGAATATTGAGAAGTTACACCATTTATCACAAACATCACCTGAGATTGAAATTGTACCAACTCATTGTGAACATACGTGGGATAAAATTAAAGCAGGGGTGTACTATGAATAAACTACGAATTCTCAAGCAATACTTGAAAACAAAATATGGCTCGAGATTTTCAAATCGTAAACAGTTGGAACAGTTTCATAAACAACAAATAGAAAAACATCTTTTGTTCACGATAGAGGCGTCTCCTTTTTATCGCCAATTATATACGCCTTTTTTAAATGAAATTCAAAAGGGGAATTTGGCTGCGCTCCCTATTATTGATAAAGAAGTAATGATGGAACATTTTGATACATTAAATACAGCTCATATTTCAAAGGAAGAAGCGTTTCATGTAGCATTTGAAGCAGAAAAGACCCGGAATTTCTCACCAACCATTCGTAATATAACTGTCGGTTTATCATCAGGAACTAGTGGAAATCGTGGGGTTTTTCTCGTTTCTGAGGAAGAACAAACGTTGTGGGCTGGATCGATTATTGGAAAGGTGCTTCCTTCTAGCATTTTACATAAACACACGATTGCGTTTTTCTTACGTGCAAATAGCAATTTATACGAAGCGACAAAAAATAAGCGAATCTCATTTCATTTTTTTGATTTACTAGACTCGTTTCAGCAGCATATTACGCGATTAAATGAAATACAGCCATCTATTTTAATTGCACCCCCGTCTATGTTACGGAACATTGCTGACTGGCAACAAGAAGGACTGATTACGATTTGTCCCCAAAAAATTATCTCTGTAGCAGAAGTGCTTGAAGATATTGATAGAGAGTTTATTTGTGCAACTTTCAAGCAGACAGTACACCAAGTTTACCAATGTACAGAAGGTTTTCTTGCTACCACCTGCAAGGAGGGGACATTACACATTAATGAAGATCTCGTTCATATTGAAAAAGAATACTTAGATCAAGAGAAAGGGATATTCGTGCCCATTATTACTGATTTCATGAGGAAAACACAGCCGATTATACGCTATCGTCTCAATGACATATTAATTGAGAAAAAAACACCGTGCAGCTGTGGTTCACCTTACTTAGCGTTAGAACGAATTGATGGTCGATGTGACGATATATTTATTGGAATAAGTGAATTGGATAATAAAGAAATATTTATTTTTCCAGATTTCATTAGAAGAGCAATTTTGTTTGCATCCAGTGACATTCAAGAATTTAAAGTGATACAACATAGCGTAGACAAAATTGAAATTAAACTTAAAGCACTACCTGAAGATCTCGAATTATGTCAATCAAAGGTATGGCAAGAATTACATACACTGTGGGCTACTAAAAAGTGTGCGATACCACAGTTTTTCTTTTCACATTACGATATTCAAGTATATGATAAAAAATTAAAAAGAATAGAAAGTCTTGTAAGGCATGGTGAACATAAATGATTCAGTTACACGATGTTCATTCCTTGCATAGCATTGATTGGGAATCCAAAAAAGATGGAGCATATGTACGAGATAGTTTTCTGCCACTGTTTCAAAAGGGCGTTACAGTATTTATTGAAAATGTTAACACGCAGCTCTTTCTATTAGAAGTTGATAATCTCATCTTGCCAGTTACTCTTAATAACGCAGAGTTCGAAAATTCATATGTATGTTCTCCTTATACACATTACGTATCTTATGCGTTAGAAGAGCTATGGGAGTTGAAAAAACCATGGTTAGAGAAGCTATTAACCTATCCAATTCATCTTATGGGAAGTTGGTTACGACGAACGAATTTGAATAAAGTAATTGTCGTAAATAATTGGATGCTTTCAACAAACCTTTATCACTCTATCAACGAACAACAAATCGAACAAATTACAAATCTATTTGTTGAGAAATTTCCAGAGCATACAATTTTATTTCGCTCTTTAAATAACGCATTATATCCTGTAACGACAGAAGCACTATCTATGGTAGGTTACAAGAAAATTATGTCTCGTTCTATATACTTATTTGATCCGAAACACTATAAAAAAATGAATCGAAAAAAACGAAAAGACTTATTAAACGATAAAAGCTTATTAGAGAAAAGCAATTATGAAATCATTACGAATGAAGAATTAACAAGGGAGGATATTTTACAAATTTCCTATTTATACAACCAACTATATATCGAAAAATATTCCGCCCATAACCCAATGTTTACACCCGCTTATTTATGGAATGCTCTTCAGCATCGTTTATTTGAGATAAAGGCCATAAAAAAAGGGAATACCATTGATGGTGTCATTGCTTATTTTATTCGGGATGGAGTTATGACAACGCCGATCCTTGGCTATAATACAAACTCTGACCAGCAACAAGGTTTATACCGTATACTTTCCCTCCTTATTACAATGGATTCTATCGAAAAAGATTTAATTTGCCATTGTAGTGCTGGGGCTGGAGAGTTCAAACGAAATCGTGGTGCAACACAGCAAATTGAATACAGTTATGTATATAACGATCATCTACCACCTAGCCAACAAAAGGTATGGAAAGTATTAATGTGGATATTAAATACATATATAGAACCGATGGCAAAAAAACATCGCTTTTAAACAAAAAGACTTTTATGATTGCTTGTTACCTGGAACTCTTTATTTAAGTGTAGCTGCACTACCTACGTTATGGAGTTTATATAGTATGTTTTTAATAATTTATTTTATATGTATCGTTTGGATGAAAGAGAGAAGTGCTTGAAGAGTAGTTCTCTTTTTTATTAAGTTTTTGAAACAGCCCATTATGTACATACAGTAAAGAAGTAGAAGATTAGTAGGCATGGAGAGAAATCTTTATGTCCTTTTTTATGAGGATTTTTAATTTTTAAAATATATCGTAAGAAATAATTTACAATTTGTAAAAAATAAATTACAATTATCTAAAGAGGTGTTACTATTGTTGCATAATAAAATTGTAGTTTGTCGTCAAACTATCGCTACTCTTGAAAAGAATAAATATAACCCTTCTCTAATTCTTGCCTTTAAAATCGCAAATGCATTTGAAAAGCCGTTAAGCGACGTATTTGATTATCTAGAGGAGTGATACATATGTTGTTGTTAAAAATTTTATTATTTGTTTTAATAGTGATAAGTAAGATGTATGTAATAAAATTTCAATCAAGTGATGAAGCAAATGACGAAAGAGGAAGAGAAATTCTATATAAAACAAATAATGCTTTGTACAATATTCTATATTTAGGTATCCTTGCCATTATTGTTTTACAATTAATTGATATTATTCCTTTGAAATTTCTACCTGATTTGTTATTATATTTTGCACTTTCATTAAGTGTATTAGGCAGTATTTTTATATTTATCAACAGAAACAGTAAAAATTACTAATACGAGTTAAGTGTTTAATCTTGTTCTGTTAATTAATTGAACAAAATTTTTTTAGTAAGCTACATAGAATAATCAATCTTTTTCATGAAAATTTAAGGAAGCCAAAAGAACCCCACACATTTTAATCAAAATGTGAACTGTACCCCGAATCATGGACACTTAAAAAAAGCCCCATGATTCGGGGTTTTTGTGTATTTTTATCAAAAAACCTCGTTATAATGGAACCAACGATAGAAATGAGGTACGGAGAATGAGTAAAATTATTTTTAATGAGATTCAAATGAAGCAGCTGGAAAAAAATAAAAATGTAGTAAAAGCGTCGGAACGTTCGATTAGCTATTGTCCAGATTTCAAAGTAAGAGCGGTAAAAGAAAATCAACAAGGAAAAGGTCCTAGCCAAATCTTTTTAGAGAATGGGTTTGACTTAGCTGTGATTGGTGAGGAGAAACCAAAACAATGCTTGAAACGTTGGCGAAGAACCTTTGAACAATTTGGTGAAGAAGGATTTTATACAGAACGCCGCGGGAAAGGAAGCACGGGACGTCCTTCGGAAAAACCTCTCTCTTCCGATGAAAAATTAAAGAAAGCGGAAGCGCGTATTGCGTTCTTAGAAGCGGAATTGACATTCCTAAAAAAGTTAGAAGAACTCGAAAGGCAGGCGTTACAGAAGAAGCGTTAACACCACGAGAAACATACACACTGATTGAACAAACCATACGTCGATTCCAATTCCCACGTATGGTGCGTTATCTTTGCACACTGGCTGGGGTAAGTCGGAGTGGATACTATGCGTGGCTTCATCAGACAGAGAAACATCTAGAAAAAGAACGCAATGATGAAACAGATTATGAATGGATCCAAGAAATTTTCAATCGAAAAAGGAAAACATGTGGTGGTCGTTCTATCAAAATGGTGTTGGAAAAGACAAAAGGAATTTGTATGAACCTCAAACCTATTTACCGTATTATGCGTAAATATAATCTTGTGACAAAGATTCGCCGAGCGAATCCTTATAAACACATCGCAAAGGCGACACAAGAACATAAAACATGTCCGAACCTTTTAAAACGCCAATTCAATCAAGAAGAGCCTGAAAAAAGTATGTTAACGGATATTACCTATTTATTTTATGGAAAAGGAAAGAAGGCTTATTTATCATGTGTAAAAGACAGCACAACACGAGAAATTTTAGCCTATCATGTCTCCTCTTCTTTACAAATGGATATCGTCTATCAAACATTAAATAACTTGAAAGAGAGATTAGGAGAAAGCATCCATTCTGAAGCGCTTCTACATTCAGACCAAGGTATTCATTACACACACCCTGAATTTCAGAAACGCGTAAGGGAAATGGGAATCAGACAATCTATGTCCCGTAGGGGCAATTGTTTAGACAATGCACCAATGGAATCCTTTTTTGGTCATATGAAAGATGAATTAGATTATAAAGATTGTCAAACCTTTGAATCCCTCGAGCTCAACATAAGGGAATATATGAAGGAGTATAATTATAATCGTTATCAGTGGACATTAAAAAAGATGGCTCCGATTGAATATCGGAACCACCTTTTAAGTGCTTGATTTTTCAGGGCTTTTTTATTAAACTGTCCATTTTATAGGGTACAGTTCAATGTGTGGGGTTCTTCTTTTTATAGAATAAATATTTGCAGCAATACTTTGGTCAAATTCTAATTAAAACTAAAATCCATCTTTTCTATTATAAATTTTTGTAGTTTGGAATATATCTATTTGATTAACAAAACTAGTATTTTAGGGGCCTTAACTGAAACAATACATATAACTTCATATCAATCTTGTTAATGAATTTCATTGCCCTCGGATAAGGGACAATAGTAGGTATTTGATTTTTATTACAATTTTGTAAGGTTAAGTAATGAAAATCGATAGAACTAGATATGTGAATAGGATACTCTGATTATCGGATAGAATATTCTGAAAAAGGGGTAGAGCAAATGAAGAATAGACAAAAAGCATCGATAATATGCAAAAGTATTTTATGTTTCATCATTTGTATATTCATTGCGAATGAAGCATGGTATACAAATGTGGTGAGGGCAGAATCGGGTACGTTGACTGGTAGGAGTATAGAGGATTTCAAAAAAAAGCTGGATGAACAGGTACCAAAATGGCAGGGGAATTATGAGGTACCAGGAGTTGCAATAGGGATTGTACATGGGGGGCGTATTGCTTATACACTAAACTACGGTTATGTAGATAACAAGACAAAAAAAGCGGTGAATGATGATACATTATTTCAAGCTGGTTCCATATCTAAAAGCCTTACAGCGTGGGGAATCTTGCATCTTGTAGATGAAGGTCGTTTATCACTAGATGATCCAGTTGAAAAATATCTGACCAAATGGAAATTATCTAATTCAGATTTTCATAATAATGAAGTCACAATAAGAAGATTATTAAGTCATACAGCAGGGCTGTCTGCACATAAAAGATACCTCGGGGTTGCACCAGGGAAACATCTTAATTCTATCGAGGAGTCTCTGTCTGGAAAAGGATGGCTTAATGAACCAGTGGAGGTGACCAATAAACCAGGTTCAGAAACAATTTACTCTGGTGGCGGATATACAATTTTACAACTTGTAATGGAAGAGGTTACCGGAATACCGTTTGATCGTTATATGGAAGAACAAATTATGAAACCTTTAGGAATGAAATCTAGTTCATTCTTGCAACGTCCTGAAAACTATAACCTTTCGAAAGCTTATGGATATTTTGGAGAAGAGCTCCCTAGTTACCAATTTACCGAACAGGCTGCTGCAGGTCTCAAGACAAATGTTACGGATATGATGACCTTGATACTTGCAAGCATGGATGCAAATAATAAAGGGAATGGTGTCATCAAAAGTGAACGTGTTGAAGAAATGCAAAAGCCAGTATTAGGGGAGAATGGTTTAGGTATATTTGAAAAAAAACTATCTAATCAATGGAAATTACTTTATCATTCTGGTGACAATCGAGGCTGGCATTCTTTTTATGGTTTCATTCCTAATACAAAGGATGGATTGGTAATCCTTACGAATAGTGAGGGTGGTATAGACTTACGACAGGATATTTACCACGCATGGATTGAATATGAAACTGGAAAATTACCTGAAAGTTACTTCTCTCTAGCTGAGCAGAGAAAAAACAACTCTATTACATCAATTGTTATTGGAGCCACACTTGGTTTATATTTGCTGCTATTTGTAATTAGATTGTACAAAGGTAGAAGAACTTTTATTTTTAAGCAAGAGAAGAATTCCTACATCGGATTAGTAGTTAGGACATTTTTACTTATTATTACTGCTATTCTCATTTTTTGTGCTGCCTATTTGTGGAGAGTTTTCAGCTTGAATTCCGGTAATACAATAAATTTTATTCTAATAATGGTATGGATTATAACATTATTAATTAGTGGATTTTTCCCGAAAATTAGAAGTAATAAAAAACAACGTATGAAAATAAAAGATTTAACATCAAAATTTACATGTATGTAATGTAAAAGGCTAGAAAGCTAGATTGGGACGAATCGCTAATTATGGTTTACAAAAAACGACAAAATCTCTAAAAAAACAATTAACTTTTAACGTCATCTATCTTTACAATCCCTCCCTATAATGTGAAGTGGACAAGCACTTAAGAGAAAACAAAACATGTCAGTTTATACATTCTATTATTAAGGGGAGAATTTGTATGAAAAAGACAGTTGCTTCGTTAGCAGTTATGACGGCATTATTGCCTACGTTTTCAGCCTATGCGGAAGGGAAAGAGCAAGTTCGAAAATCAGCTACAACTTTTAATGTTATTAGTGATATTCAAGGGGATTTAGGAGACTTTGATCATGTGTTAAAAGATATGAACAAAGTGACACCACTTTCTAGAGCGCTTATTATGAATGGGGATATAACGCCAACTGGACAGCAGTCACAATATGATGATGTAAAGCGTGTGCTAAACAAAAATAAGCATCCAGAGAATGTATGGTCAACTGTTGGGAATCATGAGTTTTATGCTGGTAAATGGACAGCTGATGGGAAGCTATCTCAAAGTACATGGCCTAATGGTGTAACGGAGGAAACGCTATTCAACCGCTACTTACAATTTAGCGGGCAAGAAAAGGTATATCATAAAAAAGAATTAGACGGTTATCCGCTTTTATTTTTAGGAACTGAAAAATATATGAAATACCACGATTCAAAAATGTGGGATGAAGTATATATGAGTGATGAGCAATTAGGTTGGTTAAAACAAAATTTAGAAGAATATAGCCAAAAAGATAAAAATAAGCCGATCTTCATTCTCTCTCATCACGTTTTACCTGATACAGTATCTGGATCAAGATAATCACCATATTTACAAGATTATTTAAACGTGGATAAGTTGTACGATATATTAAAAGACTATCCGCAAGTTGTTTTCTTCACGAGTCACACGCATTGGGATTTAAACTTACCAGACTGGGCTGGTAAAAAGAAAATTGCAGGCGGAGATAAAAAAGGATTTACTGTAGTAAATACAGGCGGAATTGAAACGGGCTGGATATCAGCCGGACCAAATGGCGGAGAGAAGACTGCTCCTGATGGTTATTCATTTAAACAAGGGTTGCAAGTGAAAGCGTATGGTAGCGATGTAATGGTGACAGCTTATGATTACAAACGTGATAAAGAGATAAAAAAATTATTAATTAGTGATTCGAAAATTGCACAAATGGCACCAAATGTAACGGCTGATGATAGTAAAAATATAATCGTCGGTGCAACGGAGTATATGGAGTACTCTGTAGAAGGAACGAACGAGTGGCTGAAGTATAATCCAGGAAATCCTCCAAAATTTGATGGGAACAAGACTGTATACGTACGACATAAAGGCGAAATGAATTTAGAACCAGGATTAACGCAGCTTCTTCGATTTTCGGAAAATAAGTGATTGGAGAGGGCCCACTTTTTAATGAGTGGGTCTTTTTATGATGTCGCTTTTTGTTGGTAAGTCGATATGTTATGTCGAATCGTCGATATATTGAAAAAATCGTTGATATATTTCAAGTTATGAACGATATATTTGAAAAATCGTCGATATAAATTTCATGTACCGTAATATGGTTAAAATCATTATTATAATTTCATGTACCGTATTAAAGATAAAACCTTTAATACAATTCCATTCACCAAACCGAATTCCAATACATTTTTCCACCAGAAAGATGACTTCATCATTTTTACGTGTAATAATAGTATCGTTACATACATTGTGAAAGAAGTACAAAAGGAGCGTTATTCATGAATTTAGCTAAATTCCCGAGAAAAAAATATACAGAATCATATACACCAATTGAGAAATTAAACAATTTTTCTGAGGCACTTGGTGGGCCGACTATTTATTTTAAACGAGATGATTTACTTGGTTTAACAGCTGGTGGTAATAAGACGAGAAAGTTAGAGTTTCTAGTTGCGGATGCACAGGCAATAGGTGCAGATACGTTAATTACAGCTGGTGGTATTCAGTCAAACCATTGCCGTCTAACACTTGCAGCTGCGGTAAAAGAAAAAATGAAATGTATTCTTGTGTTAGAAGAAGGGCTTGAGCCAGAAGAGAAACGAGACTTTAACGGAAACTATTTCTTATATCATTTACTAGGTGCTGAAAATGTAATTGTTGTACCAAATGGGGCGGATCTTATGGAAGAAATGCACAAAGTCGCGAAAGAAGTTAGTGAAAAAGGTAATACACCATATGTAATACCAGTTGGTGGATCAAATCCTACTGGTGCAATGGGATACGTTGCTTGTGCACAAGAAATAATGACGCAATCATTTGATCAAGGAATTGATTTCAGTTCAGTCGTTTGCGTAAGCGGTAGCGGCGGTATGCACGCTGGTTTAATTACTGGTTTTTCTGGAACACAAAGTAACATTCCTGTAATCGGAATTAACGTAAGTAGAGGAAAAGCAGAACAAGAAGAGAAAGTAGCAAAACTTGTAGAGGAAACTTCAGCTCACGTTGGTATTCCGAACTTTATCCCGCGTGAAGCTGTCACATGCTTTGATGAATATGTAGGACCAGGTTACGCGTTACCAACACCAGAAATGGTGGAAGCAGTGCAATTACTTGCGAAAACAGAAGGTATTTTACTGGATCCAGTGTATACAGGTAAAGCAGTAGCGGGACTAATTGACTTAATTAAAAAAGGTACATTTAATAAAGAAGACAACATTTTATTCGTACATTCAGGTGGTTCACCAGCGTTATATGCGAATACGTCTTTATTTGCGTAAGTATGAAAAGCATTGGGTATCCAATGCTTTTTTGTTATATAATGGAATTTTTAGAAGGTGAGGAGGGCGTATATGAGTTCAAATGTAAAATGGATTATATACACAATACTCAGCATTGCTATTTTACTAATTTTATTTGTGGCTTATGGAGTTTATCTGTATTTTTAAACTTAAATTAATAACCTTTATTTTACAATGTAAGATATTTTGTATTGAAAAGAGGGTCTTAATATGAAAGTTAGAAATCGGTCTCTCATTTTTATTAGCATCTGTATATTCATAATAACCGGCTGTTCAAATATACTAGAAAATGAAGGTCAAAGAATCGAAGTGCAAAAACATATTGGTGATAATGAATATGAAGATCTTAAAGGAGTGAAACATAATAATGAAGTGTTGCAAGTAAAGAAAATATTGAATGCTATTACTTTTGAAAATAAAAAAGTGGAAATGTCTCGTCCAGCTGATTATCACTTTATATTTCAATTTAAAAATCCAAAAATAGAGGCGAAAGCAGTGTTGTATCAAATTTGTGTAAGCACGAATAAGGATAAAATAGAAATTAAGGCGGGGGATAATCAGTACGCCCAATTAGAAGGAAAATATGCAGCCGCTTTGTTGCGGATTGTTACAGGGGAGAAGTTAGCTGAATAAACGTATATGGGGTTATAGGAATTCAGTTCGTATTTTTCATTTTGAGAGATAATTAGTTTTCAACAATTATAGCTATATATTTATATTGGAATAAATATTGAGAATCGGATAAAATGGAAATTGACTTGATGATCATGAGGTTTTACGTTTATATGCGGATTAATGTATCCATTAATCCGCCAATGAATAATAAACCGAGGAAATATATTGTTTTTAGAAAGATTCGATGTTATGTTTAATTTTCTTAATATAATATTTCATTTATATAGGAGTGACTATTTGAAAAAATTAATATTATTGGTTGTATTGACTACATGCTGTCTTACTATTGCAGGATGTTCTAATAATAGGATTACACCAAAGAAAGAGTCTAAAACTTTAACACCAGTAAAGATTAAGCGTATCAATAAAGCGTGGTATAAACATATATGAAAATTTTTAAGAACTTTGACATTGTTGATGATAAAAGTCATAAGGTGAATTTAGTTAGGCCAATAGTAGAGTTTGTGAAACCTGGTGAAAAGCGGGAAGCATAGTTCGCATTTAAATTAATAAAATATGCGACATTAAAATATTCACCAAAAAGAGTCTACATGTAGAACCTTTTTTGTGGATATTTTTCATAAATAGGAGGCATTCTATGTTGCTTGTCTTTAACTTAAACCTTCTGAAAATTATTTTACTAAGTTAAATATCATCCTTCAAAATTCGGGAAATGCGGAGGCACGTAATAACTCGATTGATGAGGTCCTTTTTCGCTTTATTTACCATCTTTATATATCTTTCTATTAAAAAATCTAACTTTAATAGATTAAATGTGATGAAATCTGGAAAAAACAATGAAATTTCAGGGAAAATAAGGTACACTAATCAATGGTTTTGGTTTAAAATCAATTGACGTTTATGTATACGGGGGAAAGATTGATGAACAATAATTCAGTAAATGAATCTGTTGAAGAAGTTGAGAAAAAACGGGTAAGATCAAAAAAACGTTTTACAAATTGGAAGCTAATCGCTGCGGGTGGCGGTGTAATTGCACTTCTTATTGGGGGATTGAATTATTATCAAGCAACTCACTTCAATTCAAATGTTACAATTAACGATACGAATGTTGGTGGTTTGAGCGCTGATCAGGCAATACAGAAATTAAAGACGTCTGGGCTAGCGAATAAAGTCTATATTGATCAACAAGAAATTTTAGATGAACAAGATACAAAAACGGAACTGACGGAAAAAGATATGCCACAAGTTAAGAAATTATTAAAAAGCCAGTGGACATTTTTCCCTTCCGCAAAGGAAAAAGATTATTCATTGCTACCGAAAGAAGTAGATCAGTATCGTAGTGAAACGATGAAAAAGCTTGTGGAAGAAAAGCTCGTTTCAATGAATGAAAAATTAAAAGCGCCTCAAGATGCTATGGCGAAGCTTGAACAAGGAAAAGTTGTTATTTCGAAGAGCGTTGATGGGAAACAATATGACGTTACGAATCTACTAAAAGATTACGATAAGCAGAAGCATAAAAGCGAAATTCATTTAAAGTCTGCATACATACAACCTATTAAAGAAGATGATCCAATTATTAAAAAAGAAGAGAAAGCATTACAAAATCTTCTTACGCAGTCTGTTGATTATAAAGTGCAGGATGAAGTGTATTCATTAAAAGCAAAAGATTTAATTCAAAATGCGTCTATGTCAAAGGATATGAAAGTGGCAATCGATGCGAGCGATATTCAGAAGAAGGTTGCTGAAATTAATAAGGCTAAATCTACATTACATAAAGACTTCGCTTTTAAAACACATTCTGGCTCGGTTATTTCAGTAAAGGGACAAGGATACGGCTGGGCACTAGATGTGGAAAAAGAAACAAAACAAGTTCAACAAGCTTTTGAGAAAGGCGAAAAATCACTTTCTGCTTCTAATATTCACGGGAATGGTTGGGAGAAGGAAGGGATTGGTTATAAAACAACATCGAATAATGGCATCGGAGACACGTATGCAGAAGTTTCCATTGCAGATCAACAAATTTGGATTTATAAAGATGGGAAATTAGTTGTCACAACAAATGTAGTAACGGGTAAACATAGCACGGGTGAAGATACATCACCAGGTGTATGGTACGTATTATATAAACGAACTCCATACACGCTGAGAGGAAGCGCAGTAGGGAAAGCTGATTATGCAGTTAAAGTAGATTATTGGGTTCCATTCACAAATAGTGGTCAAGGATTCCATGATGCCGGTTGGCGAAAAGACTGGGGAAATAATGCTTACTTAACAGGAGGATCAGGCGGGTGTGTAAACCTTCTGCCTAATGTTGCAAAAACTGTGTATGATAGTTTGAACACGTATGATCCAGTTATTGTGTACTAGAAAATAGCTGCAGTATTAAGAAAAAACACCTCTTGAAGTCACATACAAAGTATGTAAATTCAATGGAGGTGTTTTTTAGTTTGACAACAAAAGTTCATTGCTTATAAGAAACAGGTATTCAAATAGTCAATAAAATTGACATTGAATATCATTTTCATTTATTATGGAAACGTCGCATTTAATTTAGACATGACTTTTTTATTCATATAATAGATTGCTAATAAGTGTCCCATTTAAGAATTAAAACGTAGGAAAGGGAATATAAAAATGAACTGGAAAAAAGGCGGATTATGGATTATTATTTTTTTTATTGTAAAAGGTACGATTTCTACACTTTTACTTGTCACAGGTGCTAAATATTTTAATTTATCATACATGCAACTTTTCGCACTAGTACTGATCTTATTACTGATTTCTCTCATAAGCCGAAAATTGCTGCATAGACATAAACAAAACAAAAAGCAAAAAGAGCTAAATATATAATGAAGCCCCAGAGACCTTTGGATTTCTGGGGTTTTATATCGATACTTTTTCCATATGCATATGAACTTAACAGAACAAAATGCAACGGTTACTTTTATATAAGGATGGAAGAATCTTTACCTTGGAGCTACAAACATTCATACATTATGCTCGTTTTTCAATTGGTAGTTTAAAAGTAAATGTACTGCCTTCTCCTAATTTACTTTCAACCGTAATTTCTCCTCCGTGTAGTTCGATAATCCATTTTACCATCGACAATCCTAACCCTGTGTTTCCGGCGCTTGAAGATGTTCGTGCTGCGTCAACTCGATAGAATCGGTCCCATATTTTCGTAATATGTTGCTCGCTGATGCCAATGCCATTATCGGAGACTTTACCTATTATGTTATTTCCATCACGGGACAGTTGCATATGCACAGTGCCGTTCGCTTTGCTATAAGCAATCGCATTCGTTAGTAAATTCATTAATAAACGCATCATCAATGTTTGATCAGCTTTTATAAACAGGTTTTCCTCTATATGAGTTGTGATATCAATCGATGCTTCTTGATCCATTAATGAAAGCTCTTCTACAACGATTTCCGTTAATTCACTCATATTGATGCATTCAAATTGGAAAGTATTATGGTTTCCTTGGTCAACTCTTGCTAACAATAAGAGTTGGGATAGTAGCGCGGACATTTTACGTGATTGCTTTAAAATGACTTCTAACGATTCTTCCATTTCTTTCGGGTTATTCCTCTGTGATAAAGCGTATTCACATTGTGAAATAATAACAGATGTTGGTGTTCTTAATTCATGAGATGCGTCAGATGTAAATTGTTTTTCACTTTCGAACGATGTCTCTAATCGCTCAAACATTTTGTCAAAGGTTTGTGCTAAATGATACATTTCGTCCTTCGGTGAACCTTGTAAATGAATTCTCTTCGAAAGGTCTTTACCATCACTAATTTTACTGGCTGAATCACTTATTTGTTGCACAGGTCGAAACGCTCTTTGCGTAATAAAATATCCTCCCACTGCCGCAATGAGAATAAGTAATGGGAATGAGATGAGTGTTATGACGATAAGCGTATTCATCGTTGACGATAATTGGCTCATAGTCATTATTCCACGAATCCAGACTGGCTCATCGCCGCCTGTATTATGGAGAAAATCATATACAATCCATTCTTTATTACCGTCTTTAATGGTTTGTATTTCATCGGATTTCAGCGATATCTTTTTATTAAAGCTTGTTGGACTATTACCTGCCAGCAGCTCACCTTGTTTATTATAAATGATGATATTTACTCCATCTTCTAAGGGTTCAAAATCATCGTCCATCTTTAATTGTCCATGCTTATATTCAATATCTTCTATGCTTTCTTTTACTGTGCTCTTCAATTGATCTTTCATATTAAAAAGCAAAACTTTATCTGAAGAAGTTAAAATAAAAGCTAACACGAGTGCCATAATAATTACAATTAGCCCTGTATACCACAGGGTTACTCTCATTTTTATTGATAGTCTTTTCATGATTCTACTCGCAATACGTAACCAGTTCCTCGTACTGTATGAATTAACTTCGTTTCAAACTGGCTATCAATTTTTTTACGAAGATAGCGGACGTAAACATCAATAATATTCGAGCCACCTTCATAGTCGTAATTCCACACATGTTGCTCAATTTTATCTCGTGTCAGCACAACTTCTTTATTACGAATCATATATTCTAAAATAGCAAATTCTTTACTGGAAAGAGTGATAACCTGGTCTCCTCTTGTTACTTTATGCATATTACAATCTACCACTAGGTCAGCGATTTCAAACACATTAGATGTGTTTCCTGTATTTCTTCGCATTAACACGCGAATTCTTGCTAACAGTTCGTCAAAAGCAAATGGTTTTACTAAATAATCGTCCGCACCTAAGTCGAGTCCTGTTACGCGATCGTCAATTGTATCTTTAGCTGTAAGAAGCAAGACAGGAGTTGTGTTATTGTCCGCGCGTAATTTTTGTAATACTTGCAAACCATTTATTCCGGGAATCATAATGTCAAGCACAATCAAATCGTAGGTAGCCATGTTTATATAATCCAAGGCATCTTCTCCATCCCCACATGCGTCGACACTATAATGTTCTGCATTTAATCGTTTTACTAATATATTTTGTAAGTCTTGTTCATCTTCGACAATAAGAACTCGCATTAACATTCTCCTTTTTTTTCTTATTTATATGTATCACTATAATTCCAAAACATTAAAGAAAGATTAGAAACGATTTAATTATATCATTTTATCCAGCATTAACGGGCAGTAAGACTCCTCCTTCAAAATTCGGCGAATGCGAGGGAGTTAGGGGGAGTCGGGCTACCCGTAAAAGTCTTCACTTTATTTTTTTGTACATTAATCTTCCTTTAATGTTTGTTCAGTAATATAAAGGCGAGGATAAGGTGCACTTGTAAAGGGAGGAAAACAGAATGAAAAAGTGGATGTTAATTGGAGTAATGTCTTGTTTATTCTTAACAGCTTGTTCTACTCAAGCTGATAACAATACAGAAGTACAACAACAGAAAGTGGAAAATGATACATTGCAAAAAGAAAGTTCTCAATTACAACAAGAACCAATCAAAACACAAGCTGCTGCCAATGATACGAAGCAAATACAAGATTTCAAAAACGAAGTCGCAGCTATCGTTGAAAAGGCAAATAACACGAAACCAGTTGGAGCAAAAGAAGAAAACTTAAATACGTACTTAGCAACGAAAAAAGAAATTGATCAATTGGATGACAAGATAGATTTATCCGATAATCAGCTAGAAGCAGATTATCACGCTGGAACGATAACGATTGAACAATATAAAGCGCAAGAAAAAGAATACGATATACTGGAAGATCAATTAGAGCAAGCAGAAAATGCGCTTGAAGCAAGATTTGGAATAGATGATTAATCATGAAGGAGTGGATGAAAATGTTAAAACATAAAAAGAAAATAATAATAAGTGTAATTGCTATTTTAGTAAGTGGTATTGCGATTGTTGGTGGATATTATGGTATGGGTTACAATTATGCCAAAAAGAACGAAAACTACACAGAGAAACAAGTTCGTGAAATTGCTTTAGCTCATACAAATGGAGAAATTATGAATGTGAAAAAAGAATTCGAATTAGAAGATGACAAATTAGCACAATCTACATTTGAATATGAAGTGGAAATCAAAACATCTGATAATCTGTTAAATAGTTTAAAAGTTAGTGCTAGAACAGGTACAATAGAAATTAATAATGAAGATTGAAAAAATATCGACAAATAAAATATCGTATATTTGAAGAAATCCAATAAGCTGTCCATATGGGCAGCTTATTTACATAATTCTTGTTTTCGGTAGCGAAGAAAAAGACGGTTCCCTAATTTCACAAGGGAATCGTCTTTTTTGTTCTATGGATCTATGCATTTTTTATACGTTCTTATCCTGGTGCGGTTTTAGGATTTTTGTCTGTTATTGGATTAACCAAAAAAATGTATAAAATCTTGTATACCCTTAGCGTGTTTTTTTCCGAAATACTGACGGTACTCCATCGCTATCAAGCTAAGCTCATACAACGTCAATTATATTAGGGGGTGTTTCAGTTCTCGTTTCTTTTTCATAAGCAGTAATTGCCGCATTTGAAACATAGTAGAAGAACAAAGTAGAATGGCAATCAATTGCCCATACAAATGGCATTCCAATCGTTCTCGTTTTATCTTTTTACAAGGATGGATATGAAAGAATGAATTCCACTTATAAGAATGTGAAGAAGTGCTGATGCCGGTTGGAACTGTGGTAAAGGTTGAGGGTGGAATCTAAGGGAATATCAGAGATGTGCATGAAAGGTTATTAATCCATCTTCTATGAAATCGTGGGATTATATATGCACTTATTATCCTGGAGATTTAAAATAAAACCTACCTAATCATAGAAGTGATTTGAACGTAAGGAAATTGTAAGAAATGGATAAGGAAAAAGAAATTTTTATTGTATAGGATACAAATATAGAGAAGCGTAAAACAGGGGGGGGGGAATAGGAGATATTTATACGAAAAACAAACTAGTAATAAGATCATTCTAAATGAAAAAGTAATTTATGGTACTAACATACGTGTGAAAAAGAGAGGAGTTATCCTTGGTTATGACAGAATGGTGCTTGTAAACACAAACAATATGAAGATGATCTCTGTGTAGTTAGTAAGAAAGAATATACAGCCGCTCATACTATATCAATAGAGGGGAAGAGCGTCTTATGAAAATATATAGTTAACTTCCATTTGCAAATTTGGGACTTTTCATTGCCGGAACTTCTTTATTATACCTAATACTAACCAAAATTATAAAAACAGGTTCCACTCAAAATATACTTAGTTCATTACAAATAAGTACTCAACGAGATCGTACTTCCATGAGATACATTGCAACTTGGATACCACGGGATAATTGCTAAAACTTCCCGGAGTACAGAAACGTGGGGATATGCAGCTGGTGTAGCGGATATAAGAACTAAGAAATCGATAAAAACAGATTTTTACTTTCGTATTGGAAGTGTAACGACTTAAACAATTTTTTCTTATTTGCTTGGTGGCAAATTACTGAAAGAACAGCAAATAAAACAAATACTCATTACAGTTCCTGCAGGAAAGGGAAGAATCAATGGATATGGTCTAGGAATCTATGAAATTTAACTTCCTAACGGTGTCCCGATATGGGGACATACAGGTGGTATTTCAGGATTTGATACTTTTGCTGGAGGGATACATGGAGGTAGGCATATGTTGATCGTCAATTTGAACAGTATGAGTAGAGCCGAGAATCTAGGTCTTTTTAAAAGTATTTTACTTGTTGAATTTAGACGGTAGGGATAAAGGCGGGATAGTAGTTTATGTGATGTTTGTAATTGAACAAATAAAAGATGAAATCGATCATTTATCTAAGGAGGAATTTTTCTTATGGAAAATAAATTATATGGGGTGTTAGCCGCTACCTTAGCTCTAACGATGAGCCTACCAACAGGAGCGATAGCGTCTTCTAGCAGTAAGACGGCGGTTGTAGCTAACCAAGAAGTTGCTAGCAAGGATTTGGAGAAGATTGCTGCAGAGAACGCTGCACTGCTCACGAAGTCCTATGAGACGACTAGCGTACAGTATGCGCTGATTGATAATGGTAAACTTATTTTGTCAGGGCAGACAGGTAAGAACGACATAGAAGGGAAAGAGCCACTAACCAAAGATACTCTATACGGAATTGGCTCAACCAGTAAAGTATATACGGCTGCGGCTGTTATGAAACTAGTAGACGAAGGGAAAGTTGATTTGGATGCTCCTGTTGCCCGCTATATTCCTGATTTCAAAATGAAAGATAAACGATATAAGCGTATTACACCGCGTATGCTGTTGAATCACTCCTCGGGTTTGCAAGGTTCGACGTTCAATAATGCATTTTTATTTAAAGATAATGATGCTTATGCTCATGATATCTTGTTGCAACAATTGTCCAACCAAAACTTGAAGGCAGACCCTGGTGCGTTCTCAGTATACTGTAATGACGGTTTTACAATGGCTGAGATCTTGGTAGAAAGAGTCAGTGGTATGAGTTTTACTGAATTTCTACATCAAAAGTTTACAGAGCCATTAAAACTGAATCATACGATAACATCGCAAGACAAATGGGAAGACGAAAAGCGGGCTGGACTGTATTCTCCGACATACCAGGGACAGCTTCCAAGTGAAATGGTGAATGTGATTGGTACGGGAGGAATCTCTTCTACTGCAGAAGATGTGGTGCGATTCTCACAAATATTTATGGGACAGGGAAAAGAAATTCTCTCTAATAAAGCAGTCAAGGCGATGGAACAAGAAGAATATAAAAAAGGAATGTGGCCGGGAGATAGCGGAAATGTGTTCAACTATGGTCTTGGCTGGGATAGTGTGAAACTATACCCATTCAGTGAATATGGGATAAAAGCGTTGACTAAGGGTGGGGATACGATACTGCAACATGCTACATTGGTCGTGCTTCCAGAACAGAAGATGGCAGCAGCTGTATTGTCCTCCGGCGGCTCCAGCATGACAAATCAACTGTTGGCAAACAAATTACTGCTAGCTAGGCTTAAAGAAAAAGGGACAATTAAGGAGATAAAACCAGATAAATCCTTCGGCAAGCCAGTCAAGGCTAAAGTGCCCCAAGACGTGGTAAAAAAAGCAGGATTTTATGGAAATAGCTACAGCCATTTCAAAATAGAAATTACGAAGAAGGGAGAACTGTTTTTACCAACTAAACCGGAAGAAAAATATGTATATACGGCGGATGGAAGCTTTATAAATGAGAAGGGTACTTCCAGGCTTAACTTTGTCACTGAGAAGAATGGAAAAGTTTATTTGAGAGAGAGCACATATGAATTATCACCGGGATTGGGGCAAAATGTGATGACTCACTATTTAGCCCAGAAATTAGAAAACAATGTGTTACCGAAGAAAACAGCTGCTGCATGGGCGAAGCGTGAGGGTGGCAAGTTCTACCTCGTTAACGAAAAATTTAATTCTATGAACTATCTAGGACAACTAATGCCTCTTAACACACAAATTACGATCAAGGATGGGTATTGGGACGGCAAAAAAATTACAGGTCCGAATACGGCGACGCATCAAATTCAGATTCCTGTGATGAATGGGCGGGATACAAAGGAAGCCCATTTCTATACAGAGGATGGTACTGAATATATGGAGATGTCCAGCTTTTTATACGTCAGTGAATCTAACGTAAAATCCCTTGATACAGGTCAATTATCGAAAGTTACACTGCAAAAAAATGGGCATGCCAAATGGTTTACGATCCCGCAAGAGGCAGTAGGGAAAACGATGAATGTGGAGTTGCCATCAGGAAGTTCATTCGCGGTGTATGATGAGAATGGAGTATGCGTCAATTTTACCGTTGTGAGCGGCAATAACAACGTGAAACTACCAGAGAACGGAACGGTTGTATTTGCTGGTGCACCGAACTCAGAATTTACAGTCGCATTGAACTAGCTACAACTCGGGGTAGACTTTAATAAAACAGTACGACATGGAAAAGATATTTTATTTGTAGCTTAAGTATTCCCTTAAATGATATTACACTTAAATTCTTAGCTTAATAGCAATGGAATCCCGCCCACATTTTAACGAAAATATATGCTAAGCAAATCCCAACATAAAGCGAGCCGAATTTTCTACTCTTAAGAAAAATTTCGGTTCGTTTTATGTTTTCATGACAAGTTGTTTACTGAACAATAAAGTTCTTTATTGGAACAGGCTACTTTCTTCAACAATCGGGCCAGATTGTTGAAGAAGAAATATAATAAAAATGCTTTTGATTGTTTTATTAAACGAATTAAACCGCAAAAAACAAGAAGAATTCCTCCCTTTTTACTAGTACACTAAATCCTATAAAAGGGGGGAGATCATGAACAATAAAGCCATTGGATTATTTCAAGGAATTGCGTTATACATTTCAGCTATTCTAGGATCAGGTGTCCTTTTTTTATCGGGGGTAACGGCCTCAATAGCGGGCCCTGCATCTATTGTATCCTGGTTTATCGTTATTATAATTAGTTTTCCGCTTGCTTATTCCTTTGCTAGTTTAGCACGGATATATCCTGATTCCGGTGGAGCAGCAACCTTTGTTAGAAATTCTTTTGGATATCATCTTGGCAATATCGTTGGGTGGTTTTATTTTGTAACAGCAGCAGTTGGTCAAACGATTGTATCTTTAACTGGTGCTTTTTACGTCAGTCAGGCATTTGGATTTTCGCATTTTGAAACAATTTTAATTGCCGTCTTTATTTTGGTAATTGCAGGTGTTTCCAATTATTACGGCGTAAATGTTAGTGGTAAAGTTGCATTGATTTTAAGTTCTTTATTACTGATTCTTTTAGCGTCAGCTGTATTTGTGGCGTTTCCAAGAATACAATGGGGAAATTTTACTCCCTTTGTTCCAAATGGATGGTTTTCTGTCGGGAACGCTATAACGGTTATCTTTTGGTCATTTTTCGGTTGGGAGGCGATTTGTAATTTGGCTGAGCACTTTAAAAGACCAGAAAAAGATATTGTCAAAGGAGCAGTTATTAGTGCAGTTGTCATTGGATTATTATTTTTAGCGCTAAGCCTTGTTACTATTGGAACGGCTACGTATGGCAGTCAAGAAAGTAACCTGTCTCCTATTGGTGTTATAATGGGAGATACAGTAGGCGGAGGTGCCAAAGTCGTTACAGCTGTTTTAGCTTTAATTATTTGTACAGGGACAGCGAATGCTTTTGTAGCCAGCCTAACGCAATTAGGATATTCATTAAGCAGAGATGGCGCTTTCCCAAAATTTTTCTCAAGGCTGCATGCAACTACTCAAATTCCAAGACAGATGGTATTGTTTGTTATCTGTTTTTCGGTAGCAGGTGTGTTAGTGACAAAAGCTTTGTCACTAACGTTTGATGATATTTTGTTTATACCGACTTCTCTTGGGATTCTAGTTTATGTTCTTTCAATGGCAGCAGGCGTTAAATTATTTAGGAAGAACACACCGGCATGGTGGGCATCGTTAATCTCTTTCATTTTATGTTTGCTGGTGATTCCATTTTTTCAATTGTATATATTTGTTCCGTTAATTGTCGTGGCTATATATGTGAGTTATATGATTTTGAGTAATAAGATTTTCGCCTACAAGGGAGGATTAAAATCTAATGAAGGATCAAAATAACCTTTCCAGAGATACCATGTGGAAAGCAACAGTATCATGTGATTCAGCGTATGACGGGATATTCTTTTACGCAGTCAAGACAACTGGAATTTTCTGTCGGCCTTCTTGCAAGTCTAAGGTTCCTAATTATGAAAATGTATCCTTTTTTTCAAATGCGCAAGAAGCTCAAAGGTCAGGATATCGCCCATGCAAAAGATGCCGATCAGATCTAAATATAAAAATATACGACCCGTTCGAATGCGTTTTGGAAGATACTATGCGATTAATAAAAAATAATTATGTTCAAAACATGTCTTTAAATGAAATTGCATCAAGGGTAGGAGTTAGTCGTTTTCATTTAAATCGGATTTTCAAAGAAAGAACAGGGTATACTCCTCGAATATATTTAGAAAGGATCAGAGTTAAGAAAGCAAAGGAACTTCTCTTGACAACGGTCTTTAATAGTACAGAGATTGGTTATCAAACAGGCTATCAAAGTGTATCTAGCTTTTATAATGCATTTAAAAGAAATACAGGATTTTCACCGAGTCAATTCCGTGCTTTCCATAGTGGAAATACCGTAAACCAAGAACTTGACTGAATTCACGTTCTTTAACAAAAGATAGCATGAATTAACAAGAGTGCTTTGTACTCCTCGTATTTTTCAATAAATCATTACTGATTGATTAAAAGTAAACAACTTTGTATTGAACAATAATAAGCCATTTTTTCTCTGTTTTAGAATTGTAAGCTTTTTAATTCAATCCTCAACAAACGGGCAAGATTATTGAACAAGTTTTATGAACTTTAGTGGTAGCATCATTAGTGAAATGCTTTATAACAACTAATTAAGGGGGGATAGAATATGAGAAATAACTTTCAAATCGTTGCGTTACAAGAGAAGGAGTTTAATAACCTATTTCTAATGAATGAAGAAGTATTAAAAAGTATCGGGGCAGTCAAAATAATAGCAAATAAAAATCCTGGATATCCTTGTAGGATAAGTTTGAAGGATGCTGAGGTAGGAGAAGAGGTAATCTTACTGAATTACCAATATCATAGTGTTAATTCGCCTTATAAAGCAAGTGGTCCTATATTTATACGAAAGGGAGCAACTACTGCTAAGCTAGATATAAATGAAATTCCGCATATGTTACATCATAGGTATCTATCTGTACGCGGCTACAATACTGACTCAATGATTGTAGAAGCAAGGGTTACAGAAGGTGTAAATTTAAGAGAAAATATAGATGAAATTTTTGATAATAAAGAAGTAGAATATATTCACATTCTTAACGCTAAACCAGGATGCTATAACTGCCTTGTTAATAGAGTGTGAAAAAATTGAAACTGCAAACTTCTATTATCCTATAAGGGGTACCACCAATCGTTATTAGGCTACTTCAACAAACTCTCCCCTAAAATGAAAAAATGCGCTATTCTTTTTGTAGAATCATAGGAAAGGATGGCGTTTTTGTATGTCTATTTCTGTATCTGATGAATTACAACTATTTGCTCAAGAGATTCAAAATTTTTTATCGTTTTGAGGAAATTTTTTCTGTTAAGTCTATAGATTATAAAATAGAGCACTAAGCATCCGATTTGAAAGCAGCTAGCCTTCTTTTGGTCACCCAGGTACAGGAGAATCATTCTGTTTTGCCGATCCAGATGAAAAGTTAGGTTATGCTTATGGGAAAACATGGATTTGCATGGCTAATGAATGAAGAGAACTTGCACTAAGAAAAGTCCTTATACAGTTGCCTCTGAAAAAATGAAACTACATAAATAGTTGGAAATATTTTTATGTTGTACGGTTTGGGGCTATGAATAGTGGAATAAATAGTAAGTATTCAATAATTAACATAAAAAGATGACTCTTTTTATGCTAAAATGCACTTAGTGTATATTTTCGTTAAAATGTGGGTGGGACCCCTTTTAGCAAAACCGGAGTGGAAATGATGAGTATAAACAGTTTTGTGGGATTGATAAAGGATGAATTATTAAAAGAGGTAAGTATAAGAAGTGAGGATGAATTCGAGCCTGTAGTAGTTAAAGATATTCCCAGACTTTGGAAGTGTTTAGGGATGGGTAATTATGCCGCAGTATTTATGCATAAAGAATACAAAGATTGGGTAGTGAAAGTTTACGTACGAGAAGGAGAAGGAATTGAAAAAGAGTCAGAAGTATACCGAAGAATCGGAAATCATCCTTCTTATTCAAAGCTTATATATAAAGGAGAAAATTTCATAGTATTGAAACGTTTAAAAGAAATTACCTTATACGACGCTATTCATAAGGGGATTAAAATTCCTAAGCAGGTAATTTTTGATATCAATGAAGCATTAGAGTATGCAAGAGAACAAGGATTAACTCCTTGTGACGTTCATGGGAAAAATGTGATGATGGAAAACGGAAGAGGATATGTAGTGGATGTATCTGATTTCTTAAAAACAAAAGAAGATAGTAAGTGGAGAGACCTAGAAAAGGCATATTTTATATTTTATTTGCCTTTCATTTATAAATTTCCTTTCCCTATTAAAATACCGTATTTTATGTTAAACATTGTTAGACATTCGTATAGAAAATATAAGAAGTTTAAAAAGAAATTCAAATGGTAAAAGGACCACATACTTATTTTTAGGTTATATAAGTGAACGACTAGTAAACGAAAGGACCGTACATATTAGATATGTCTAATATGCACGGTCCTATTTTTATGAATGCATGAAGTAATCAGTAAGCTATACCTTTCCTTTTTCACGCAATTACTTTTTTTCTTCCTCAAACCCTTTATTCTTTTTCTCTAACTTTTTAATTCTTCTTTTAAGAAAAGCAATGACGGCGTTTTGAATGTTCTCGTTTTGTTTAAACCTAGAGTCCACAAATACTTTTTCTTGTTTATTTCGCAAGAATGGATGCGTTCTTTGAGTTCTGTTTTGTTATACAGTGTGAATTTACTAATCAGGATTCTTTTTGTCACACTCTTGAAGTTAATTATATTTTTCTACGTACGAAATAAAAAGATAAGGATCCCATAATAACAGGTGCAACGAAATCAAAGAAATGGGAAAAATTAAAAGGAAAAAGAAAAAGAAATGGTATAAGTGTATAGATAACTGCTAGTCCTATAAATACAGGAATTCCAAATTGAAATTCTCTACATCTTTTGATTTTCCTGTATAACACTTCCCCAATTAGACAAGCTACAAGAGCCGGTATACTACCATAAGTGACGATTGTTTTAATGAACCCTAATACAACGTTCGGGTGAATAAAGCTAGGATGAGAAATATATGAAATCAAGAACCATCCAAAAATAAAAGCGAACAGACTTGCAGCATAACTAATTACAAATTTTATCAACGTAATCATCCTCACAGTTTTCTAATATTAACTCCATTGTATGACATAACGCCTCATTAACAGTAGTCAATATTTGATTTACGTTAATATTGAAGACGTTGAGGCCCCGCTAATTTTCGCAAGGAAAGTTAGAAGAGCGTTATGCAATTAACCGATTTTTTTAGTTAAATGAGTGAGTATGTCGGTTAGAATATTTTAGATTGTTGAATGGTTTTATAAAGTGAAAGAAGACGTTCCATATTTGGAATGTCTTTTTTGATGTTTTTATAATTTGAAAGACGAGGAAACGAACTTGTAGGGAGTATTGGAAGCGTACAATTAATACATTGAGGGGGATGTTTGAGAAGATTAAATCATGGGAAAAGGAAATGTTTTTTGATTCTAGGTTAAGGACCTATCCTCCCGTTCTAATTAACTAAAAGAAGAACTTCCCCATACCGATTAGACTACTAAGCATTCCGATTCCATTCATGGTGCCTTTTCCTAATGTAAGTAAGTTTCCAAACATTCCTGGCTGACCATTATTCCCCCATCCCATAGGACCCGCATGTCCGCCCCATCCTGGAGGGTTTCCAAAAATACCCCAGTTATTATTGGTATTAAAATTAAAAGCTTTGGCTGGTGGCGATAGTAAAGCGGCGAGATGACCTTGTGCGAACATCCCTGCATGATTGAATGGTTGAGCCCAGGGTAAGGGAGGTTTTTGAAAATTACCTACATGGCCTTGTAATGGCGTCCAATTAGCGGGATGTCCTTCTGGCATCATCCCTGCATAATGGATTGGCTGACCTAAAGAGAAGGGAGGAGTTTGAGAATTGAAACCCGTATAATAGGCTGGCGAATCCCAACCAAATGGATAGCCTCGACAACTCCAATTCTCAAGAATCTTCAAATCATTCATTCCCTCAGCCTTAGTGATTTGGGGCTGTAAATATAATGATGACATTGTAATTTGGTTCGTATATTGCTCACCGTTGCCTTCTGAATTCAAATGCCAATATTGGTACATAAGTTTATTCCCCTCACTTTAAAAATGTAATGTTAGACTTAGCCTATGTAATATTCCTTTTTATGGATGGTTACATAACTAGATTTACAAGCCTGTATTTAAAGGAATAGGTGTATGGTCTTGTTGATTTATCCTACTATTTGTGGGCAATAAGACAACTCCACCTCAAAATGTAACCTAATTTAATTTCGGTTAACAAACGCGTTTATGAACGTTTGATCAATAAAAAAGATTTTCAGATGTAACGATGTAACGTTGAGCAAGTAGAATTGCTAAAAAGAGAATATCCATTCGAAGAGTTTGGCAAAATACTGCAAGGGCAATGTATTCTTGTGCAGATATGCAAAAGGCTTAAACGAATTAATGGAATATATAATGAAGGGGTAAATGAATATATGAGTGAAACATTACATAAAAGAAAGCCACCATATTTAATGCTTGTCATCCTTTTTATTGGAGCATTTGTTTCATTTCTAAATAACTCGCTTTTAAATGTAGCCTTGCCATCAATAATGAAGGATTTAGACATTCAAGATTATTCAACGATTCAGTGGCTTTCTACAGGGTATATGCTTGTAAGTGGTGTATTAATTCCGGCCTCAGCATTTTTAATAACCCGCTTCTCCAATAGGAGCTTATTTATTACATCTATGTTGATTTTTATTCTTGGTACAGCCTTAGCGGCTTTAGCACCGAACTTTGGGTTATTACTTACTGGCCGGATGGTTCAAGCAGCAGGTTCTTCAGTCATGGGGCCTTTATTAATGAATATTATGCTAGTAAGCTTTCCGAGAGAAAAAAGGGGAACAGCAATGGGGATTTTTGGGTTAGTTATGATTACAGCCCCAGCAATTGGACCGACACTATCAGGTTATATTGTAGAGTATTATGACTGGCGTTTGCTTTTTGAAATGATTTTACCGTTAGCGATCATTAGCTTACTGTTAGGGATTTGGAAATCGGAGAATGTCATGAAACAAAATAAAAATGCAAAACTTGATTATCTCTCATTATTATTATCTTCTGTCGGTTTTGGCGGTCTGTTGTATGGATTCAGTTCTGCAAGTTCCGATGGTTGGACGAATAAAGTGGTCTTAACAACCTTAATTATAGGCGCTATTGCCTTAATTGCTTTCATTATACGTCAATTAAAAATGAATGAACCGTTATTGGATTTACGTGTTTACAAGTACCCAATGTTTGCACTTGCGTCTGTAATTGCAATTGTCAACGCAGTGGCTATGTTTTCGGGTATGATTTTAACACCAGCTTATGTACAAAACGTCCGTGGCATTTCGCCGCTGAGCTCTGGACTGATGATGCTTCCAGGTGCGGTAATAATGGGGATTATGTCACCAATTACAGGTAAACTATTTGATAAATATGGACCTCGTATTCTTGGTATAGTAGGACTTTCCATTACAGCCGTTTCAACTTATATGCTCGCAAACCTGCAACTCGACTCTAGTCACACACATATTATTCTTATTTATACACTGCGGATGTTTGGGATGGCGATGGTGATGATGCCGCTTATGACAAATGGTCTTAATCAATTGCCAACTCGCTTAAATCCGCACGGTACAGCTGTTAATAATACAGCTCAACAAGTATCCGGTTCAATTGGTACTGCTATTCTTGTTACGATTATGAATTCTGTAACAAAAACAAAAGCTGAAAGTTTAATGGCAGATGTAGATCCAACAACCTTCACAGAAGCTACGAAGGCAATGTTAACTCAGAAGGCTTTATTATCCGGAATTCAATATTCGTTCTATGTAGCGCTTGGCATGAATATTGTTGCACTGCTATTAGTTTTTTTCGTTAAACGTGTAGATACAAGCGCGGAAGCTGTCGAGAGGTTAAATCGGTAGAGCAAAATAAAACTTTAGATTATAATTCCTACAAGTTTTTAATGTTTAGTTAGACTATGAAGAAATGCAAATTTCTGCTGCTAAGGCGCGGGTATTTAAATTTGGACAAGAATCAGTGAAATAATTATATATATAGTAAAAAGGATCTGATATTCATATCAGATCCTTTTTCATTAGTAACACAACAGTATACTTACTTATCGTATTTGTTTGAATTGACATGAGAAACTACTGGTTTTCCTAATACTACAACCTTTAGCTTTCAATTTCTGATAAACATTATCATAATACACTTCATTTTCATTTAGTATTTTTTCTGCAAGTTATAAATGTAATAGCAACAAATAACTTAGATTACCAACCTTATAAGCAATATCATAATCGTGAATAGTTAGGGGAAAGATAAATTAAGGTAATTAATTACATATTTTTATCCCAGGCGATTCATTGCTATCTTCTTTTTATTGAATGGGATATTTTATTTCATGCTTTTTGAAAGGGTGTTTTTAATGGATAAAAAAGTATCTGCCATTCCTCAGCCGAAAACATATGGGCCGCTGGGGAATCTCCCATTAATCGACAAAGATAAACCGACCTTATCTTTTATCAAGATAGCGGAAGAGTATGGTCCTATTTTTCAAATTCAAACTTTAAGTGATACGATTATTGTCGTTTCTGGACATGAACTGGTAGCAGAAGTCTGTGATGAAACAAGGTTCGATAAAAGTATAGAGGGGGCTTTAGCGAAAGTTCGCGCCTTTGCCGGAGACGGATTATTTACAAGCGAGACTCATGAGCCTAACTGGAAAAAAGCTCATAATATTTTGATGCCTACATTTAGCCAACGGGCAATGAAAGATTACCATGCCATGATGGTCGATATTGCTGTACAACTTGTTCAAAAATGGGCACGGCTTAATCCGAATGAAAACGTAGATGTTCCAGAGGATATGACTCGCCTTACATTAGATACAATTGGTCTATGTGGTTTTAATTACCGGTTTAATAGCTTTTATCGTGAGACCCCTCATCCTTTTATTACTAGCATGACCCGTGCTCTAGATGAGGCGATGCACCAATTACAGCGGCTGGATATAGAAGATAAACTCATGTGGAGAACGAAACGTCAATTTCAGCATGATATCCAATCTATGTTTTCTTTAGTAGATAATATTATTGCTGAACGTAAAAGTAGTGGAAATCAGGAAGAAAATGATTTACTTTCCCGTATGTTAAATGTGCAGGATCCGGAAACTGGTGAAAAATTAGATGATGAAAATATTCGTTTCCAAATTATCACTTTTTTAATAGCTGGGCATGAAACAACGAGTGGATTATTATCTTTTGCAATCTATTTTTTATTAAAGAATCCGGATAAATTGAAAAAAGCCTATGAAGAAGTAGATAGGGTTTTGACAGATCCTACTCCAACATACCAACAAGTTATGAAACTTAAGTATATCCGGATGATTTTAAATGAATCGCTACGTCTATGGCCTACTGCTCCAGCATTCAGTCTCTATGCAAAAGAAGATACAGTGATTGGTGGGAAATATCCAATTAAGAAAGGAAAAGATCGTATTTCTGTTCTTATTCCACAGTTACATAGGGATAAAGATGCGTGGGGAGACAACGTGGAAGAATTCCAACCTGAACGATTTGAAGAGCTGGATAAGGTTCCTCATCACGCTTATAAGCCATTTGGAAATGGTCAACGAGCATGTATCGGTATGCAGTTTGCACTTCATGAAGCCACAATCGTAATGGGAATGCTTCTTCAACATTTTGAATTCATTGATTATGAAGACTATCAGCTGGACGTAAAACAAACATTAACGCTAAAGCCTGGTGATTTTAAAATTAGGATTCTACCCCGAAATCAAATTATTAGCCATACTACTGTTCTTGCGCCTACAGAGGAGAAACCGAAAAAACATGAAATTAAGCAGCAAGTTCAGAAGACTCCTTCTATTACTGGGGCCGATAATCTTTCGCTTCTTGTTCTATATGGATCGGATACAGGGGGAGCAGAAGGTATTGCAAGAGAACTAGCAGATACAGCTAGTTTAGAAGGTGTTCAAACGGAAGTGGTAGCTCTTAACGATCGAATTGGAAGTCTACCGAAAGAAGGAGCGGTTCTTATTGTAACTTCTTCTTATAATGGAAAGCCGCCAAGTAATGCAGGACAGTTTGTGCAATGGTTGGAGGAATTAAAACCGGATGAGCTAAAAGGTGTTCAATACGCAGTGTTTGGTTGTGGAGATCATAATTGGGCGAGTACCTATCAGCGAATTCCAAGATACATTGATGAGCAAATGGCTAAAAAAGGAGCAACAAGATTTTCTAAACGCGGGGAAGCGGATGCAAGTGGTGATTTCGAGGAACAGCTCGAGCAATGGAAACAAAGTATGTGGTCTGATGCGATGAAGGCATTTGGATTGGAACTTAACAAAAACATGGAGAAAGAACGCAGTACTTTGAGTCTGCAATTTGTCAGCCGTCTTGGAGGATCTCCTCTTGCGCGAACATATGAAGCAGTTTATGCATCTATACTAGAAAATCGTGAACTTCAATCATCTAGCAGTGAAAGAAGCACGCGACATATTGAGATATCCTTGCCAGTAGGCGCTACGTATAAAGAAGGAGACCACCTTGGGGTGCTGCCAATTAATAGTGAGAAAAATGTCAACCGAATTTTAAAACGCTTTGGATTAAACGGAAATGATCAAGTCATATTGAGCGCGAGTGGGCGCAGTGTAAATCACATACCTTTAGACAGTCCTGTTAGTTTATATGACCTTCTTAGTTATAGTGTTGAAGTGCAAGAAGCAGCCACTCGAGCACAAATACGAGAAATGGTGACATTCACAGCATGCCCTCCTCATAAAAAGGAATTGGAATCATTATTGGAAGAGGGAGTTTATCATGAACAAATATTAAAGAAACGTATGTCAATGTTGGATCTTCTTGAAAAGTATGAGGCTTGTGAAATCCGATTTGAACGCTTTTTAGAACTTCTTCCTGCGCTCAAACCGCGTTACTATTCTATTTCAAGCTCTCCACTCGTTGCGCAGGATCGTCTGAGCATTACGGTGGGTGTTGTTAATGCACCTGCATGGAGTGGGGAAGGGACATATGAAGGAGTCGCTTCTAATTATTTAGCTCAGCGTCATAATAAAGATGAGATTATCTGTTTCATTCGAACGCCACAATCAAACTTTGAATTACCTAAAGATCCAGAAACACCAATTATTATGGTTGGGCCAGGTACTGGAATTGCACCATTCCGTGGATTCTTGCAAGCACGTCGCGTTCAAAAGCAAAAAGGTATGAACTTAGGACAAGCACATCTATATTTTGGTTGTCGTCATCCTGAAAAGGATTATCTCTATCGTACAGAACTAGAAAATGATGAAAGAGATGGATTAATCTCTTTACACACAGCTTTTTCTCGCTTAGAAGGACATCCTAAAACATATGTACAGCATTTAATAAAACAAGATAGAATCAATTTAATTTCGTTATTAGATAATGGAGCTCATCTTTATATATGTGGTGATGGAAGTAAAATGGCTCCTGACGTAGAAGAAACCCTTTGTCAAGCATATCAAGAAATTCATGAAGTTAGTGAACAAGAAGCAAGGGATTGGTTGGAACGTGTGCAAGATGAAGGACGATATGGAAAAGATGTTTGGGCTGGAATCTAAATTCTTCTTAATTAGATAAATAATATTTCATTCACGAACTTCTTTCGACTAAGTATAACTTTAAACAAAATAAACTGCTTTATAAAAACCCTGTATTTTTTATTGAATATGGGGTTTTCTTATTTTTAAATAACAGGGACATATATGTTGATTCAAAATCCAATAATCTTTATGCTTTATATAAACAACATGGTAGATTTGAAGTACTTAATAAAAAGGGGAAACATCAGGGAGAAGTAGACTTTAATTTAAACTCAACAAAATGTGTAATTGTTGTTACTCATTCACAAGAAGTTGCAAAAAAATCAGATCGAGCATTTTATTTAATTAAAATGAAGTTAGTAGTAAACGAAATTAAGAATAGTTAAGAAAAAGCTATTTTCGCTCTTAATTAACATAATTTTCGAAATGTATGAATGCTAATATTTGTTATATGATATATTTATCAAATTATTATTCATGTAGTTTCTATGATGAATCTGTAAGATAGTTTAAGGGTTGAATGTGGATTTGAAATAAAGAAACGATTTTTTGAGAGGAGAAAAGTAAATGTTTATAAGAACAGAAAGATTATTAATACGAAATTTTGAATTCAAAGATTGGCAAGCTGTCCATGAGTATACATCAGATAGCAATGTTATGAAATACATACCCGAAGGGGTTTTTACTGAGGAAGATGCAAGAAACTTTGTAAATAGAAATATGGGTGAAAATGCAGAGAACTTTCCTGTGATACTGGTAGACGAAAATATTCTGATTGGTCATATTGTTTTTCATAAATATTTTGGTGAGCATACTTATGAGATTGGGTGGGTATTCAACCCAAAATATTTCAATAAAGGATATGCTTCTGAAGCAGCACAAGCTACATTAAAATATGGGTTTAAGGAAATGAAATTACATAGAATTATAGCTACATGTCAGCCACAAAATATCCCGTCATATCGATTGATGGAGAAAATTGGAATGAGAAGAGAAGGATATTTCAGGAAGTGTATACCCCATGGAAATGAATGGTGGGATGAATATTATTACGCTATTTTAGAAGAAGAGTAGTGTCTCAGTATGCATGGTTCAAATCAAGATCATAATTAAAATTGTGCTATCTTTTCAACCGAACATCCAATAGCAATAGCTCGCAAAGGAAGCAACCATTGGATAAAAACTGAGGATGTTAATAAATCACACTGGGCATTAGATAATTATCAAGAAGAAGGAATCAGAGTACACAACTGGTTTGTTGACGATAGTGTGGTTATTTACCATAGAACAGTTGCCACATTAATAAATACTTTAATTGAACACGGGTTTTCGCTGGATAAAATAATCGAACCACAATCAACTTTGGCAGGGATAGAGAAAATACCAGATTTAATAAACGAATCACGAAGTCCATCTTTTATTATAATCAAGTCAAAAAAAATAATATTTAAAAATATCTACCGCAATCTGGGAGCTTTTATTGAATTACGAAAACAGCCGTTTCATTAAAGAATGGCTGTTTTTTTAAAACATAACCTAAAGTCGTTAAACTGTATGCATTCGAATTGAAAAATATTGAAAATAGGGGTGAGTGAAAATGGCATATTTATTACAGGTTGATTTTCCGTTTGAAGGTCCTTTTGGTGAAGAAATGGAAAAAGCATTTTTGGATTTAGCAAAAAGTATTAATGAAGAAGAAGGATTCCATTGGAAAATATGGACGGAGAATGAAGAAACGAATGAAGCTGGAGGCATCTATGTATTTGAAGAAAAACAAGATGCTGAAAAATACGCGGAAATGCACAAAAACAGACTTCAAACATTTGGTGTTAAAGATATTAGAGTAAGAATTTTTGCCATCAATGAAAAGTTAACGAAACTGAATCGTGGTTATAGTAAATAATAAGGGACACAGAATTCAAAAAAGAAGGGGATAAGCCCTTCTTTTTTTGAATTGATGCTACAGAAAGAATAGCGTTTTTTTTATTATAGGAGCATCTCTATTTGATAGTTTAATATCGATGTGACAATACCTCATTATTGTTTTTCAGACTTCCCTTGTTCTAGAATGTATGCTTCTTCTTGTTCCGATGTCGCTAATTCGTATGCTTGACCAGTGCTGTTATTATCCAATTCCCATAATAAATTATGCTCCTCAACGGATTGAGAGAAATCGCCTTCATACCAACGAACCAAAATCTTGAGGTACTGTTCTTTATGTTGCAAGGTTCCACTATTACTTTCATCAATTACTCGACGTACTGCTTCGATGTTTTCTGCATTCTTAAGAATGTCATTGAAATGTACGAATAGATGTTAGTGCAGCAAAATAAATTGTGTTATGATATGAGGAAATATAAGCTATGTAACGGAGGGAATAACATGCCGCATGTTGTGTTTCGTGGAATTACTACAGAACAATTAAAAAGCATAAGCAAGCCATTAGTAGAAGAACTCGCAGATATCTGTGAGTGTGGTACGGATAATTTCACCTTGGAACTACCAAGTTCTACGTTTGTATTCAATGGAGAAGAAATAGAAGCGTTTCCTCTTATTGAAGTGAAATGGTTCGAGCGTGGACAGGAAATTCGTGATCGATTTGCCAAGGCTATTACTACATATGTAATGGATTTTGGGCTTCCAGAAGTAGAGGTTGTATTTACGGTTTTCACAGAATCAGCGTATTATATTAACGGGAAGCATTGTGCAAGTTAGAGCTATTGGAAAGATTTTTATAACATTAAGAAAAGAAATAGGAGAGAATATCCTATTTCTTTTTATTTCTATAAAAAAATATAACTGCTAAATCTAAAGTAATGATAATAATTAGAAGAAATACTTCTATAAGTGCATCAGTTTTCCCATGTTGCAAAGACTTTATAAAGAAATCCCATTCTGTTTCATAGGGAGGCTCTGCCCAATTTCGTTGCATTCCTAACACTATTCCATTTACGAAAAAGATAATACTTAATAGGATTCTTCCAATAAATGCGGCAACTACTTGTAAACTCCAATGCTTTATTTTGATTACATACAGAATAGGGAATAGTATAAGTATCCAAAAAATAATAATATAGATTGTATGGATCATTCTCTACTCCTCATAAAATGATTGTTTTTAATATAGGCGATTCTTTTGGTTGAAGATATGTTTCATTAAAAATAAGGGCCGGAATTCCGGCGCCTTTTCTATCCTAAAGTCTTACTCTATCTCTCCGTCTCAAAAAACTCAATCCATTCTCCATCAGGACCAGCAAAGAATATGTAACGTGTTCCATCTGGTAATGTTTCAATTTCATCTCCTAGTAAAAAGATTACTTTATGTTTATTTAGTCTTTTAATTTCATCTTCTAATGAATCCACTTTAAAGCAAATGTGATGTACTTTTCCTTCTGCCGGAAGAGAAGAGTTATAACCTTCAATGAGTTCTAGTATCGTTTCCTTTGATTCTTCCACACCTAAAAAAGCGAGTTTTAAGTCTGGATTCGGGTGTCCCATACGTTTAATGAGCTGTAAGCCAACTACTTCTTCATAAAATGAAATAGATGTTTCTAAGTTTGCGACCATAAGTCCGACGTGTTCAATTCTTCTAACTGACATGTAGATTCCTTCTTTCTGAAAATTATATACAATATATTATTGAAAATTAAGAAAATAAGCAAGATAAAAACCTTACAAATTTTAGCGTGTTATATGGTATAGTGAGAAAGTATGTTTGGGGAGAAGGAAGGAGATTATACGATGAATACACCTACTCAAACTCCTTCATTATCGGAAACGATGAAAGAGTGGCATTATGCATTAGCGTATGAAATTAAGCATTGGAAAACGATAGGTGGTAGTAAAATTTCTATCATGAACGGTCGTTTTTTATATACAGATTATGAAAGTACAGTATATGTATTTCAGCTTATTTCGGAAGTAAGCTTACCGGAAGGTTCACCAATTCGAATTGAGTTCGATGGTGAGGAAGCGACAGGAGAAGTATTATCTGTACATGGATTAGAAATAGAATTGAAATTAAATGATTATATACAAGGTGAAATACGAGAAGCTGTTTTATACAGTGAACCGTGGCAATTGTTAGAGCAACTGCAAGAGCGATTGAAAGAAGCGCGTAAAGATAAGTTAAAACGTAATCGTATAAAGCGTCTTGTTGACGGGACGAGTAGTCCGAAGCATATTGAGAAGATGAAAAATCCGAAAAATGAATTGGCGTATCGTTCATTTTATAATCCGACAACGTACGTATGGGGACCGCCTGGAACAGGGAAGTCTTACAATTTATCACGTATTATATCGGCTCATTATCAAAAAGGAAAATCTGTACTTGTATTAGCTCATAGTAATGCGGCAGTGGACGTATTAATGAGTGAAGTAACGAAGCAAATTGAAAATAAAAAGAAATGGACGCCTGGTGAAATTGTTCGTTACGGTTATAGCCAGCATGATCATATACGAAATCATGAAACGTTACTTGCGTCGAAGCTAGTTGAAACGACGAACGGGTCTTGGGGAGAAGAAAGACTCTATTTAGAAGAAACACGCCAAGATCTTCGTGAAAAGATTTTATCATATAAAGCGACTTCTGCTGATAAGAAGCGTATACAAGAGATTGAAAGTGATCTTCGAAAGCAAAAAGCGAAAATTAAAGAAGTAGAAAAAGAATATATTGAAAATGCGAAAGTAATCGGTGCGACTTTATCGAAATGTGCGATTGATTCACTTATTTATGAGCGTACGTTTGATTTAGTTGTCGTAGATGAAGTGAGTATGGCATATGTTCCGCAAATTGCGTTAGCTGCTTCACTTGGAAAACGCATCGTCGTTTGTGGTGACTTTTTACAGTTACCTCCAATTGCGATGGCAAACCATGAACTCGTTCGAAAATGGCTTGGGGAAGATATGTTTTACCATGCGGGGATTGTTGAGTCTGTTAATAAATCAGAAGCACATCCGAACCTCTTTATGTTGCAAGAACAAAGACGTATGCATGCAGATATTTCGAAGTTTACAAACTCATTTATTTATAAAAATAGAGTATATGATCATCCGTCTGTTTCAGAACGTAAAGAACTTGCGCAACTACAACCGTTCGCAAATGAGGCGAGCGTTTTATTTGATACGAGTCTAATGGGTGCCTTTTCGTTAAAGGACGCTGCTTCAGGTTCTCGTTTTAACATTATGTCTGGTTTAGTAGCGATGCAAATGATGTTAATCGGATTGTTAGATGGTGTTCAATCAATCGGTGTTGTTACACCTTACAGAGCGCAATCCCGCTTTTTATCAACGTGCATTAGAGAAATGTTGCAGAGAACGAAATATCAAAACATACCTGTTTTAGCGGCGACGGTTCATAAGTTTCAAGGTTCTGAAAGAGATATGATGATTTTTGATACAGTGGATAGTTATCCGCAAGAACGACCTGGCGTGTTATTCTTTGACCATAAAAACCATCGCCTCGTCAATGTTGCAGTGACAAGGGCGAGAGGGAAGTTCATTCAATTATCAGATTGTCATTATATGCGTAAAAACCTTTCGAGAAAACAAGCGTTATCACAATTAACAGCTCATATAGAACGTCACGGAGATGTGTATGACCGCACGACATCACGACAATTGTGGGAACGAAAAATTTCGAAACGTTTACGCTGGTTTATGGAAATGAATCTTGAAGAGCCAAAAGGGTTATTGAAAGATATTTTAGCGGCAAAACGAAAAATTATTATTTCACTTCCAAGTACAAAACAAGTGGATAAGCGAGTATGGCAAGCGTTAATGCGTTCAAATGTGCAAATAACAGTGTATAGTGATGGACCAGTTCCATTAAAAAATGTAAAGTTACAAAGACAAAATAAAGCATTCCCGTTTATCGTAATTGATGATGAAATCTTTTGGGCAGGGGCACCGCTCACATCTCAAATGATGTTTGAAGGTAGTACGGAATTTCCGTACGTATGTGCAAGACTGCAAGCACCAGAAACAATTGGTGTTTTAAAAGGATTTTTAGATATTCGGTAAATTCGGATAGGAATGCCTTGACTTTTAATCGGAATGAACTTAGAATGAATATAATTTAATATAATTTTATGAAAATTCTTATCGCGAGAGGTGGAGGGACTGGCCCTATGATACCTCGGCAGCGGATTCGTTATGAATACTGTGCCAATTCCAGCAAGGTAACTTGAAAGATAAGAAAGAAGCTCATTTTGACTGTATATGCAGAAGCCTCTTTCTATCTTTTAGAAAGAGGCTTTTTTACGTGAAAATATAAGGGGGAAGAAAAATGGGAGCGACAGGAGTAACGTCACAAAGAAAAACAATTGAAGAGAGTATTGAAAGAAATAAGGAAAAGTACATAGAAACAAGTCACGATATTCATGCGAATCCGGAGATTGGTAACCAAGAGTTTTATGCATCAAGAACGTTGAGTTTATTGCTAGGGAGTGCAGGATTTCAGTTGCAGCACAATATAGCTGGACATGAAACAGGTTTTATCGCGCGAAAAAGTTCAGGAAAACAAGGACCAGTTATCGCATTTTTAGCTGAGTATGATGCTTTACCAGGACTTGGTCATGCGTGTGGTCACAATTTAATTGGCACAATTAGCGTTGCGGCAGCGATCGCATTATCAGAAACGCTTGAAGAAATTGGCGGGGAAGTTGTCGTGTTTGGAACACCAGCTGAAGAAGGAGGGCCAAACGGTAGTGCGAAAGCGAGTTATGTAAAAGCTGGTTTATTTAAAGATATTGATGCGGCACTTATGATTCATCCGAGCGGAAAAACAGCGACAACAAGCCCTTCACTAGCAGTCGATCCACTTGATTTTCATTTTTACGGAAAAACAGCTCACGCCGCAGCTTCACCAGAAGAAGGAATTAACGCATTAGATGCGGTCATTCAACTGTATAACAGCATTAATGCACTTCGCCAACAACTTCCATCAGATGTGAAAATTCATGGCATTATTACTGAGGGCGGAAAAGCACCTAACATTATTCCTGACTACGCTGCAGCAAGATTCTTCATCCGTGCAGCAACGCGAAAAAGATGTGCAGAAGTAACAGAAAAAGTAAAAAACATTGCACAGGGAGCAGCGTTAGCAACAGGTGCGAAAGTAAAAATCCATCAATTCCAAAATGAAATCGATGAATTACTCGTAACAAAAACATTTAATGAAGTCGTAGCCGAAGAACTAGAATTACAAGGTGAAGACGTAAATCGGAAAGAAAGATTTGGCATCGGTTCAACCGACGCAGGAAACGTAAGTCAAGTCGTACCGACCATTCACCCGTACATTAAAATCGGGCCAGATGATTTAATTGCACATACGAATGAATTTAGAGAAGCAGCACGTTCAGAACTTGGAGATAAAGCATTAATTACATCCGCAAAAGCAATAGCAAATATGGCGTATCGATTAATTACGGAAGAAGGGTTGTTAGAGAAGGTGAAGGAAGAGTTTAGAGAGGCGCAGAGGAATCAGGGGTAAGGGGATTAAGGTACTTTTTTCGAATAGAGATCTAATTAATAAGTAGAGATATAAAAAAGAACATTGAAATATCAATGTTCTTTTTTGTTACTAATCATTAATTTTGTTGGATTTTCTCATAAAGGAAAAGCTTTTACTGTTAGCGGAGGATAATACGTATCCTTTATTAGAAAGATAATTTCTCCTCAAACTCACTCTTTAAAACAATTAAAGGAGATGACAAGCCAAATTGCATTAAAGAGTCTAAAAATGCAGCGAGAGAATCCATCGAATCGCTCATAACTTTCATCATATAATTAAACTCCCCACTAATTCGATATAAATCTGTTACTTCAGGAGCGGCATTACAAAATTGGATAAAATCAGAGCATTGGCTCGTTTTAAACATGATGAATGCTTGAATGTTTTTATTAATTTTGGAAGGCTCAAATTTCGTTCGGTAAGCCGCTATAACGCCTTGATCTTCAAGTTTATTAATACGTTCCTTTACAGCCGGTTGCGTCATGGATATAATTCGGCCTATTTCTGAAACAGAAATTCTCGCATTTTCATACAACAAGTTCATAATTTTATGATCGATTTCATCCAGTTTTACTGCGTTTTGCATTGTGTAGCCTCCTTGTTTTGTTTTCTAAAGTGAATCATAAATTATAACTATAATATCATAAGTGAACTAACTAAATTACCTATAAATCTGTATTTAAAATGATTGGTTTTTGCATGAAAATATAAGTATAGGATTTATCAAAAGGGAATTTAG
The DNA here is from genome assembly GCF_038971285.1 of Bacillus paramycoides. Classification (NCBI taxonomy): domain Bacteria; kingdom Bacillati; phylum Bacillota; class Bacilli; order Caryophanales; family Bacillaceae; genus Bacillus; species Bacillus paramycoides. Next base: position 3,039,771 of record NZ_CP152427.1, on the reverse strand, counting down.
GAAGGATGGAAAAAATGAAGAACCTTGATGGGAAAGTAGCATTAGTAACAGGAGCGAGTCGCGGAATTGGCCGTGCGATTGCGATGAGATTGGCGAAAGATGGAGCATTAGTTGCGATTCACTACGGCCGAAATAAAATAGCTGCAGATGAAACGATTAGTGAGATTGAATCTAATGGAGGAAAAGCGTTCTTAATTGAAGCTGAACTCAATTCAATTGATGGTGTCAAAAAGCTAGTAGAACAGTTAAAGAATGAATTACAAATAAAAGTTGGTACATCAGAGATTGATATTTTAGTAAACAATGCAGGGATAGGTACACAAGGAACGATTGAAAATACGACAGAAGAAGTTTTTGATGAAATTATGTCTATAAATATTAAAGCACCATTCTTTTTAATTCAGCAAACATTACCGTTACTACGAGCAGAGGGGCGCGTGATTAACATTTCATCAGCTGAAGTAAGGCTTGGTTTTACAGGCTCAATTGCATACGGCTTAAGTAAAGGTGCGCTTAATACGATGACACTGCCTCTAGCTAAACATCTTGGAGAAAGAGGTATAACAGTGAATACAATTATGCCTGGATATACGAAGACAGATATGAATACGAAATTGCTAGATAATCCGGAAATACGAAATTTTGCTATGAATTCATCTGTGTTCGGACGAATAGGGCAAGTTGAAGATATTGCAGATGCAGTAGCATTCCTTGCTTCTTCTGATAGCCGCTGGGTAACTGGGCAGATTTTAGATGTTTCTGGAGGGTTTTGCTTATAAAGGCACTACTCCATACTCATCACGCTAATTTATAGAAAGATAGACATACTAAAGAAGTCTATTAAAACGTGATTTTTTCGCTAGGCAACTGGAATAAGGGGGCTATTTTTAATTATTCGTAATCTAAAATAATCAAATTTTATTTTACAGTAGCAATAAACAAATTTATTGACCGCGCGGTACAAAAAGAGTATTCTATTCATGTTATCTTTAAAATGAGAGGAGGATACGATTGAATAAACGCGGCAGACCCCGAGAGTTTGATTATTCCTCAATTGTAGATGTTGCAATGAAAACATTTTGGTTAAGAGGATATGAGGGGTGTTCTACACAAGATTTATGCAGTGATACAGGACTTGGAAAAGGAAGTTTATACAATACTTTCGGTAGTAAACATGAACTGTATAAACAAGTATTAGAACGCTACCATGAAATTGGGATTAGGGAACAAAGGAAATTGTTAGCTACTCCAATTCCAGTTAAAGAACGATTAAGTAATTTTTTTGAATGGGCATTGAAAGAAGACTTTGAGAATATTAATCAAAAAGGATGTTTATTGATTAATGCCAGTATAGAACGTGCTAAAAACGATTTAATGGTACAAGAAATTTTCTCGAAGCATGTTGAACTTCTTAAACAAGCTATTGAAACAGTGATGGAGGAAGGATTGCAAACAGGTGAAATTTCAAAGAAGCAATCAGCTGAGGATTTAGCTAGTCTGCTTTTAAGCAGTTATTACGGATTCCGTGTTCTTAATGTATCGATGCAAAATCGGATGTTGTCTGAACAAGTTATCAAAGGAACAGTGGAGTCTATTTGTGGCGCTTAGTGCGCTCTTTTTTCACACTATTTTTGTACCAATCATTACAATAATGAATAAGGAGTGTTTTTATGTCATCGATTATTTATTTATTAGCTTTAGCAATCTTTTGTATGACTACATCAGAATTTATGGTTGCAGGTATGATGAATGAACTTGCTCTTGCATTCCAGGTTTCTGTATCATCTATTGGGTATTTAATTTCAGCTTATGCAGGAGCAATGGTAATAGGAGGTCCCATTTTAACTGCAATCCTCTTACGAATGCGCAGCAAACAAGCATTATTGTTTTTAATGTTCGTATTTTTAATTGGTCAATCGCTCGGAGCTATTGCTTGGAACTATGATATTATGATGATTTCACGTATTATAACTGGTATTGCTTCAGCTTCAGCTTTTGGAGTTGCGATTTCCTTTTCTGCAACATTGGTTCACTCTGATTCAAGGGGAAAAGCTGCATCAATTGTACTTGCAGGTTTAATGTTCGCAACTGTATTAGGTTTACCTATAACAACCGTTATTTCGCAATATTTTGGCTGGCGTATTAGTTTTGGGGCTGTTTCGGTTCTTGTGCTAGTATCAGGGATTATGATTCAACGGTTGTTACCATCATCTTCAAATAAAGAACAATTAAATTGGAAAGACGAACTTCTGCGATTTAAGAATATTCATCTTTGGGCAGCGTACGTAACAAGTATGTTCATTATTGGTGGTACGTTTGCAGCATTTAGTTATTTCACTCCTATCTTTACAAATGTCACAGGCTTTTCAAGTGCAAGTATTCCATATTTACTTGCTCTCTATGGCAGTGCGACGGTAATTGGGAATATAATAATTGGCAAGTTCGCTGATAAATTTACAATGAAAATACTTATGGGTGGATTAATTATATTAATCATAGCGTTGTCTTTATTTGCTTTAAGTGCAGAGAATAAATACATTACAGTTATTTCTACGATTTTTATTGGTTTAACTGGTGTAGCATTGAATCCAGCTATGGTTGCGAGAGTGATGAAAACAGCTAGTAATGGAATAATGATAAATACCGTTCATAGTTCTTTTATTACGCTAGGTATTGTTATTGGTTCGTCACTAGGTGGTCTTGGGATCAGTAAAGGATATGGTTTTGTATCTCCGCTATGGATTGGAGCTTGTTTAGCTATCCTTGGGGTAATTTCGTTATTCCCATATTTACATAAAGGAAAGGTAGATTAAGATGTTTAAAATTTCTTTATATGGGGGAGCACCACATTACTACCAAGCTAATACTTTCATATCCCCCTAAATTAAATTTTTCTTTCTCTACAGATAGCTATTCTGAGAAGCCGCTCATTTTTTCGTTTTGGGGGCATTTCTTTTTCTTAAGTTGATGGGTATGTATGGTGACCCCTATTAGGCGATAGTGAATTAACAATTTCGGGGTTCAGTTCAACTTTATTCAAAATAAGATTTTTTTGCAGTAAAATCAATGTTAGTAGAATTTTTTTAATCAAAATTTTTTTAAAATTAACATAAATACTTGCAATATTTAAATTAGTACTATATAGTTCTAGTTATGACAAAGGTAAAATTAATGAATCAAAAACGTGTGATTGAAGTAGCTGCAACATTATTTTTAGAAAAAGGGTTTGCTTATACAAGTATGGATGAATTAGTACGTGTAAGCAAAGTTTCAAAGTCTAATGTGTATTATCACTTTTCTAATAAGGAAGTACTATTAGAAGGGGTCGTTGATTATTGGATCGAAATGTATCAATCTGCAATTGATGACGTACTTTCTCAGAACCAATTTTTAGTTGAAGATCGTATCCAACAGTTTTTAAAGCAATTATCACAAGGAGTTCAGTCGAGAGAGTATAAGGGGAGCTGTCCATTTATTACTCTTTATATTCAAAGTCCTACACAGGCCACGCAAATAAAAGAAAAAATAGGTCTTTTTTTTACAGGATTACAAAAGAAAGTTTCTCTATTACTTAAACAAGGGGTAGAGAATGGAGAATTCAGAAATACGATTAATATTGATGAGGTTGCATCACTTTTTATTACAAATCTTGAAGGAGCGTTATTTATTTCAGAAACATTGAAGGATGCAACTGTAGTTACGAAAACAGCAGATCATTTTTTTAAATTGCTTCGATAAAAGAAGCATTTTTTTTACATCAAATTAGTACTGAATAGTACTAAAAGGGAGATTTTATATGAGAACAGTATTTTTAACTGGTGGAACAGGCTTTATTGGAAAGCAATTAGTGAAAGAATTAGCCAAAGAGGATGTTAAAATTCTTCTTTTAGTGAGGTCGAAAAGTAAAGCAATACGCATTTTTCAAGAAAGAGGCATCTTAAAAAAGGCAGTTATGCACTTTATTGAAGGTGATTTGACGAAAATTGATTTAGGTCTAAGTGCTGAAGATAAGGAGAGGGTGTTGAAAACGGATGTGATTATTCACGCAGGAGGCCCCATGGATATTCAAGCGACAAGTAAAGAGGCAGCTTCCGTATTTTTAAATGGCGCGAAACATATTAGTGAATTAGCTAAAAGTATTCATCAATTGAAGGGCTTGCAACAATTTATTCATGTTGTAGGTTATATGAGTCCCTTTGATGATAAAAATAGCAAGATTGCAATTGATGTGTTTCAAGACGGAAACAATTATTTGAAAATAAAAAATCCATATGAGAGAACAAAATTTTTAGCAGATCTTTATATCCGTCAGCAGGCATCAGCAGTAGGTTATCCGCTTTCTGTAATTAATCCGCCAACTGTAGTCGGTAGTAGTAAAACAGGGAGTACAGAGCAGATAGCAGGATTAGGTTTGCTTGTGATGAGTATGCGAAGAGGGCTCATGCCAGTGATTCCTGGAGGTAAGGGATATAGGTTACCACTTATTTCAAACGATGAGTTTGCGAAGTTTATTGTGCAGGTTTTCAGGTTGGAGCAACCGACTATTCAAACATATACACTTGTTGAAGACAAACAGCACGATCAGAACATTGCTGAATTATTAAGTATTATGTCGGAAAGTATGAATATGAGGGCACCAAAAATCTCGGTTCCAATGCCGCTTATGAAAACAATTATGAATAGTGGAGTAAGTAAAATAACAAAAATTCCTTCTGATGGACTGAATTTTATTACAAAACGAAAATTTTCAAATGTTTCAGCGAAAAAAATTATGGGAGGAGATTGGTTTAAGAAGACGAGTGTAATGAAATTTTTCCCTGCCGTAGTAGCTGATCTGGATTATCGAATGATGTATCAAAATGGCCAGCATAATCATTTATTTAAACGAACATTATGCAATAACACTACCCTTTACCAATTACAAGGAGAGGGTAAACCGTTTATTTTATTACATGGTTTATTGAGTGATGGAGAGGATTTATTTCCTTTAGCACAAGAGCTTCATGAAAAAACTGGTCAACCTGTATGGATCTTGGATCTTCCAGGTTTGGGACGTTCTCCTTTTAAACGAGAGAAAAATCTTCTAGATATCTATTTGAATGTAGTGAAAAAGTTATTGGAGAAAGCTACTAATGGTGCACATCTAATTGGTCATTCATTCGGTGCATTTATTCTTCTGGAAGCATTGGTACAAGAGTACATAGATAAGAAGTATTCAATCACTTTACTTCAGCCACCTGTTGTTAAAAAAAATGCTAAATCGCTAAATGTTCCTCAATTTATGAACAAATGGACATTAAAACTGGCAACTACTAATTTCATAGAGCGATATTTATTAAGTAATGGTTTGTTTGAAAGTATAGAGAGCATCCCTGAACATTATATTGAAAAAATAAGGAACAGTTTTACTTCTCCTAGAATTTTAAATACTACGGTTCAGCTTAACAGTTTACTACTGAAAAACGATCAAGGTGATTTCAATGAAGTAACAAAGTATAATCTTCACATTATTTGGGGGGATTATGACAGAAGTTATTCTGCTCCATCGCATCTTGGTAAGGTTGATTTTGTTCCATATGGCCATCATTTTCCTCTTAGCCATCCGAGTGAAACGGCAACATTAGTAATAAAAAATAGTAATACTAGTAGATGAGAGTGTGGGATAAATAAAAAATGTGTAGTAAGAACGTTGTGTCTTTGAAATAAAATCGTACTGTTTGGGGTCCCGCCAACAAGACGCGAATTTTGCACGCTAAGAAAAAATACAATAAGCTGTCCATATGGGCAGCTTATATACATAATTCTCGTTATTGGAAGTTAATCTATATTGTTCTTAAATAAACTTAATATTTGTTGAGCATCTGTATCCCTTATTATATAATGTTCGAGATTTTTTTGTTCTTCATTGTCTTGACGAGCAATTACAACTTTTTTATTCTCTAGCCAAATTAAATATGTTTCACTGGAACTATCTTGGTAATTTACATTCATTTGATAATCAATATTTGCCTTGGCCTCATCATCTAGCAAAAGAGGAATAACTCTTTCTCGATCCTTATCTATTCCTGCATGTTCCATAGATTTAATAATTTGATCAAACTCTAGATTTATAGCTGTTTTTTTATTTTTTACCTTAGTTGATATAAGCTCAATTTTCTTTATTTCCTTTCCTTGAAAGAAAATTTGTTTGCGATTTTCCTCTTGTTGTATTGAGGCAGTTTTTACTTTTGGTTGTTCAGTAGTAGATGTACTACCAGTGTTTGTCTCAGTCGAACAAGCGGATAAATATAGGAATAATGATAAGGTCAGAAATGATATATTTTTATTCATAAATTAACTCCTTTTTTTATGGATAATATTCTCTTTCACCATGTAATAAACCTTTTTAAAGGGGAGAAGCTATCTACTCTTCGTATGAATACCTTATACACTTGAAGTTAACATAACGTCTCATTGTCGGTAGCAAGTTTTTCATTAAATCCTTGTTTTTACTAAATTTTTTGTCTCTATGTCTATCTATCTCTTATACAAGATTTTATACATCATTGATATAGCGGGGATTCTAGGGATCTTCTCTATTCTTTTTTGCATAAAATCTTGTATAAAAAAGTAGTTAGACTAGTGTGTTTTCTCCGGTTCATTTCAAAATATAATTGAAAATTCATCTTTAAATTAAAAAAAGTGTTACCTATATATATTAATAACTTCGAAATATTGTATAACAGATAATTTTTATTGTGCTAACGAATCAGGATAGTGTGGCGACTGACCAACTAAATAGTTGCTTATTCTCGATTATTAGAAGGGAAGTTCTATCATTTCGCGAATTTATTAGACATAGACGAGCGCTATAATTTTCTATATGTACATAAAGAGGTGACTACGCATGAATCAAAGACCGTCAGAAGAAGAATACGCCGGGAGCTCCGGTGAATATATCCGTTTGGTGCCGGACGGTAACATCATCGATATTCTGTTCGCCCAGGAAAAGCAAATGATCGAGCTACTGGCATCGTTGACCGAAAGCCAGGCTGCATATCGGTATGCGGAAGGAAAATGGACGCTGAAAGAAGTCGTGGGCCACATTGCAGACGCGGAACGCGTCATGACCTACCGCCTGCTCCGGTTCGCAAGAGGGGACCAGACGCCGTTGACCGGTTTCGATCAGGAATTGTTCATGCCTCCTTTCGGAAGTTGGACAACTGAGCAATTGGCCGAAGACTACCGGGCCGTACGGCAATCAACGATCACATTGCTGCGCGGGCTACCGGCGGAGGCGTGGACCCGAAAGGGCACAGCCAACAACCTAAGCATTACGGTGCGCGCCCTCGCGTACGGCATCGCAGGACACGAACTTCATCACATGGGGGTCATCCAAAATCGGTACTTGAGTTAATCGTCGGGTGAGGATCAACTGTTAATAGAAAAGTTAAGTGGTGTGAGTTTGCGAGCAGAACATATTAACCCGATATATAAAATCGTTATAGAGAGTATTCCAGCACTATGTGATTCGCAAAGTAGCAACGTTCGTTTATCGGAAAGAAGTAAACTAGTTACAAAAAGCGGACTCGTTTTACAAATTTCTAACGGTAAATGGCAAACTGATGATGACGAATTAAACGATAAACTAAACGATATTCAAAAAACGGAAAAGGATTTAGTACAGCAAATGGTAAAAGTGAAAACGAAAGAGCCAACTCATACAAGTAGGCTCTTTTGGTTTCTTTGGGATATCCTTTATATTTCATTATATTAATCAAAAAAATTGATTAATTAGTTGCATAAAGAGCTAAACTACATATATACTATAAACATCAAAAAAAGTTGGTGAAGGGAGAGTGAACTAAAATGGCACAAGATTTTCAGCCCTATGAGAAAAAATTCAAAGCATTAGCGGATCAGAAGCGTTTAGAGATTATGTATGAACTTTGCCAGCGAGGCCAGACTTGTGTATGTGATTTAACAGAGATTTTTGAAATGACGCAATCTAAATTGTCCTATCATTTAAAGATTTTATTAGATGCAGGTTTAATTGTAAAAGAAACAAAAGGTACGTGGAGTTATTATGATTTAAATGATGCGGAAGTAAATAATTTATTATCAGAAGAATTATGCTGTATCTTTAGAAAAACAGGCAAAGGTAGTTGTTGTTAAAATTTTGCGTTATTAATCAAAAAAAATTGATTAATAACATATAAAGAGGAGGAATAAGCTATGAGATATGTTCATGTCGGTATAAATGTTACGGATTTAGAGAAGTCTATTGAATTCTACGAAAAGGTATTTGGTGTGTCACCAGTTAAGGTGAAAGTAGATTATGCAAAATTTTTATTAGAGACGCCAGGACTTAATTTCACGCTAAACGTACGAGATGAAGTGAAGGGAAATCAGGTAAATCATTTCGGTTTCCAAGTGGATACAGCTGAAGAAATTACGTTACATAAAGAAAGATTAGAAAAAGAAGGTTTCTTTGCGCGTGATGAGATGGATACGACTTGTTGCTATGCGGTTCAAGATAAGTTTTGGGTAACGGATCCTGATGGGAACGAGTGGGAATTCTTTTATACAAAAGCACAGAGTGATGTTCATAAAATAGAAGAGGCACCTTGTTGCACGACTTCTAACGTAGTAGAACAAAATTCTTGTTGTTAATAGGAGATGGAAAATAAAATGAAACGTTTATCTTTTCTAGATCGATATTTAACACTATGGATTTTTCTAGCTATGGCTGTTGGGATTGGTTTAGGGTTTGTATTTCCTAGTGTAGTAGACGGACTGAATACATTACAAGTTGGAACAACGTCTATCCCGCTTGCTGTTGGTTTAATTGTCATGATGTATCCACCATTAGCAAAGGTTCGTTACGAGGAAATGGGTCGAGTATTTAAAGATGTAAAAGTATTGGTTTTATCTTTAGTACAAAACTGGATTATTGGACCTGTACTTATGTTTGTTTTAGCAATTATTTTTCTTCCAGATAAGCCAGAATACATGGTCGGGCTCATTATGATTGGTTTAGCACGTTGTATTGCAATGGTTATTGTTTGGAACGACCTTGCAGATGGGGATAAAGAGTATGCGGCAGGTTTAGTGGCTTTTAACTCAGTATTTCAAATGTTATTCTTCTCCGTTTATGCATACGTGTTTGTAACAGTCATTCCAGAATGGTTAGGAATTGAAGGGGCTATTATCGATATTACAATAATAGAAGTAGCGAAATCCGTATTTATCTATTTGGGAATTCCTTTTATAGCAGGTATGTTGACACGCTTTGTACTCGTTAAGTTAAAAGGAACACAGTGGTATGAAAAGGTGTTTATACCTAAAATTAGTCCACTTACATTGCTGGCATTGCTATTTACAATCATCATTATGTTCTCTTTAAAAGGGGAAATGATTGTTAGCGTGCCACTAGATGTTGTAAGAATAGCGATTCCGTTATTAATCTATTTTATTGTCATGTTTTTTGTTTCTTTCTTTATGGGAAGAAAAATTGGTGCAAACTATCCGGTGACTACAACGTTAGCATTTACAGCAGGTAGTAATAACTTTGAGTTAGCAATTGCTGTAGCAGTTGGTGTGTTTGGTATTCATTCAGGCGCAGCATTTGCAGCTGTTATCGGGCCGTTAGTGGAAGTACCTGTAATGATTGCACTTGTAAACGTCGCTTTTTGGTTTAAGCGTAAATATTTTAATGATCAACCAGTATAATTTAAAAACAAAGGTGGAAAACAACATGGAAAACAAAAAGACAATCTATTTCTTATGCACAGGAAATTCATGCCGAAGCCAAATGGCAGAAGCATGGGGGAAACAATATTTAGGTGATAAGTGGAATGTATATTCTGCAGGAATCGAAGCACACGGAGTAAATCCAAATGCTATTAAAGCGATGAAAGAAGTAAATATTGATATAACAAATCAAACTTCGGATGTAATTGATGTAAATATTTTAAATAAAGCTGATATAGTTGTTACCCTTTGTAGTCATGCAGATTCTGTTTGTCCTTCGACACCTCCGCACGTAAATCGTGTTCACTGGGGATTCGATGATCCAGCAGGAAAAGAGTGGTCTGAATTTCAACGTGTCCGTGATGAAATTGGAGAACGTATAAAGCAATTTGCTGAAACAGGGGAGTAAATAAAGGAAAGAGCCAATCTTCTATCGTATAGGGATTGGCTCTTTTATATTAGTCATGACTGCATTGGTTCGCATAAATTACTGGAAAATAGAGGATGTTCTATTGGATTGATAAAGTTAGAAGTGTATTTAATCATGTAGGTGTTCACAAATAATAAAGTCATTTAAAAGATAATAAAGTTGTTTAGAATTAGAGATGGTATGATGAATAATCACACTATCTTTTTCTTTTTATGTATAATTAAATAAAAGGATTTTTGGATATTAAAATAAAGGGTAGTATATTAGCGCAAGGGGGAGAATGATGGATAAGTTGTTACAAGAAATTATAAATTGGTTAAAGATGAGAGATGAACAAATTGTTATCGGTATTTCAGGACATGGTGCAGCTGGAAAAACAACGTTTACTAATAGACTCGTAAAGCTACTAAATCAAAATGAAGTAAATTATATTAATACAGATCCTTACATTGTTAGTTCAGATATCCGCAAGCATGCAGTGATTCACTATACATATCAAAATGAAAATCATCGTTATAAAATGACAGCTTGTCATCCAGCGGCGCACCATTTGGCAGCTTTAGAAAGAGATATTCATATGGTTAGAGCGGGGCTAGATTTTTATACGATAGATACGCATTATATGAAAAGTAAGTTGATTTCTTCGGAAAATAAAGTAACGATTGTGGAAGGAATGAGCGCCGCATTTATTAATCCTGATTTATTTGATTTGAAAATTTATTTTTATACAGATGGCGAAACGGAACTAATGAGAAGATCAAGCCGGGATATAGCTGAAAGGGGAGCCGATATAAATTATTTAAGGCAGTCTCATGAAGAACGCCGGATTCAATATGAAGTATTTATGCATTCGTATAGTCAGCGTTTTGATATAATTATCAAAAATTCTGATGAAACAATATGTTTAGAAAAAAATACATTTGAGTTTTATAAAGTTTAAATGAAAATCCTCAATTTGTTAATTGCATTATGACGCTTAATTTTTCTTATTTAGTACTTGTATTAAACAAATGTATTATTTAATCAATAATACATTCACTATGAAATAACTAGATTTTTAAAAAGATATAGTAGCCTTCTTTCATCTACATAGATAGAAGGCTACTATAATTTTGGCGGCAAAATTACATAACTGTATTATTACTCACAGTAGGAGTTATATCTTAAAAATCTTCACTTTAAAAGGTTTTATTCGGAAGTACAAAAATGAATTTTTGTATGTAAGGAGAATAGGATGAAACAAATAATAAAAGACATATTAATAAACTACTTTAAAGAAATTCATTCACTACTAGTTGAAGAAGAACTACATAAGAACAGTTGGAATACAGATTTACACTACAAAATTATAGTGAATGGAAAGCGGTATTCCGCACGGTTTATTAATAGCGATCGAACAATCAATCCAGCCTTTGGGACGTTATCTAATGAACAATTGAAAGAGCAAGTACGGTTTACGTATTATTTACGAGAGCATGGAATTCCGTTTATGGAGATTAAGGAGAATATGGCGGGGTATTACTTTACATTACTCACTTGGAATGAGGAACAGTACCGGTTTGTATTGTCTACTTGGATTGAAGGAGAACATATTACTCATTGTACAGAAACGATGGCAGAAGTCTTTGGAAAGGAAGCAAGAAAGATACATGATATTTCTAGTACGTTTCAAAGCTCGGCTTTTCAAAAGAAATCTCATTTAGATGGATATGGTGAGTTTATCAAGCTATTAGAAAGTAATGGTTGTACAAGTAAGGAATTGAAAGAGTATATAGATTTCGCTAAGTACCATATAGAATGCGCACATACGAGTGATTTGGAGTGTATTGTACAAACTGATTTAAATCCTTTAAATGTCATATGGGATTCAAATCAATGTGTAAAAGGAATTATAGATTTTGAATCGATTGCATATGTTGATCGTATTGAAGGATTAGCCTTTTTAATAAAATGGTATTCCCGGACAGAAGGAATACAGTCGCATAAAGTATGTTCGAAAGTTGCTAGAGCATTTTTAGAAGGGTATAAAGCTAATAACATTTTAAATTCAAATGATTATAAAAGACTTTCTTCGTTGCTGTGGTTATCAGGCAGTTTAAATTGGAACTTTGTTAAAAAGACGTTGAGCCTAATAGGTGACGAGAGTGCATTAGTAGAACATTTGAGAGTTTATAAAAGAAGAGGAGAAAGACTGTCGTCATTGTTAATTTGTAGATAACATTTATTCTTCTAATTTTGGATGCGAAAAAGAAAGTATATGAGGTGTTCAAAAAATGAAAATACAAATTGTATTGTTTGATGGTTTTGGAGAGCTTGTCTCTTTTGCACCTTTTGAAGTATTGAAAAGAGCGATAGAAGAAGGGGCTCCGTTTACGGTTGAACTCGTATCAAGTGAACGAAAACAAGAAGTTACTACCTCGTTTGGAGTTACGGTTACACTACATGATTTTTTACGAATGGATAATCGCCCAGATTTGTTAATTGTACCTGGTGGTGGCTGGAATCATAAAGCTGAGCACGGGGCACGAAAGCAAGCAGAGCTTGGTACTCTGACTAAAATGATTAGAGATATGCACAACGAAGGAACGATTGTTACGGGAGTTTGTACTGGAGGTATGTTACTAGCTGCATCCGGTATATTGAATGATAAAAAGGCAACAACGCATCATTTGGCGCAGAGTGAAATGAGTGAATATGGAGCAGAACTTCTTCCTTACAGAATTGTAGATCAAGGGAATGTTATTACTGCAAGAGGAGTTACTTCAGGACTTGATTTAGGACTTTGGATCACGGAAAGATTTGCAAGTCCTAAAATTGCAGCTGCTGTTGAAAATAGAATGGAATACGAGCTGCGAGGTGTTGTTTGGAAGTGATTTAATTTTAACCATGTTTTTGCTGTAGAGTGTATCAAATAGTATAAAAGAGGAAGATCCAACTCATACGAGTAGGCTCTTTCTCTTTTATACTATATTGCTTGTCTTTCACAGTAATATCTTTTTTTTAAAATCATAAAATAGATAATATATTTTGTTCCACATTGATAATTATTTTCATTATATATTTATAAATTAGTAAAATTAAGTTTACAAATTTGCGTATAGCTTATATAATTTGACTCATATAAAAAAGTTTCCTTAAGGAAACTTTATCGTGAATTTACATTCGCGTTATATTTTTTTGTTTAAAAGTTGCCATAGTGCAAAATAATTATATATATGAAAAAAAGAAAGGGGAATGCATAAAAAATGGATGAGGCTATAATTGTCAAAGATTTATTTGTATCTTACCAAGGGAATCAAGTAGTTCAAAATGTTTCCTTCGATATTGAAAAAGGGAAGCTCGTTGGAATTATTGGTCCAAACGGTGCGGGGAAATCTACTTTAATGAAAGCTGTTTTAAATCTAATTCCAAGTGATAAGGGATACGTTCAAGTTCTTGGAGAGGATATTCGGAGTGCTAGAAAGCATGTTGCATATGTACCGCAAAGGAGTGATATAGATTGGGATTTCCCAATCACAGTTTTAGATGTGGTGCTAATTGGAACATATCCATCTTTAGGGATGATGAAAAGACCGAAGAAAGAGCATCGAGATTGGGCTTTTGAATGTCTAAAAAAAGTCGGTATGGAGGAATTTAAAAATCGTCAAATTGGTGAGCTTTCAGGTGGACAACAACAACGTGTCTTTTTAGCGAGAGCATTAGCACAAAAGGCAGAGATATTTTTCTTAGATGAACCGTTTGTTGGAATTGATGTAACAAGTGAAGAGACAATTATTAAAATTCTTAGAGAATTACGTAAAGAAGGAAAAACAATTGTTGTTGTACATCATGACCTAAGTAAAGCAGAGTCCTATTTTGATAAATTACTATTATTGAATAAGAGCTTAATTCATTACGGAGAAGTAAGGCAAGTATTAGAACCAACTGTTATGTCAAAAGCGTATGTAAATCATGGCATATTGTTTAATAATGCAGCGGAGGTACATTCATCATGAAGATTGTAGAATTTATAGATGCATTAATGCAGTACGGTTTTCTGCAGAAAGCGTTATTAACTTCCGTTATGGTAGGAGTTATTTGCGGTGTAATTGGCTGTTTTATTATTTTACGAGGTATGGCTTTAATGGGAGATGCAATTTCACATGCTGTTCTTCCAGGCGTAGCCCTTTCTTATATGATTGGTATGAATTATTTTATAGGGGCGGTTTTAACAGGGGTTATTACTGCTGTTGGAATCGGATTTGTAAGTCAAAATAGTCGAATTAAACATGATATGGCGATAGGGATTATGTTTACATCTGTTTTCGCTATAGGGATTATTTTAATTACCTTTATGAAGAGTAGTTCGGATTTGTATCATATTTTATTCGGGAATGTTCTATCAGTTCGCTCTTCCGATATGTGGATGACACTTATTATTGGAGTTGTCATTATTGGTCTTGTGATTTTGTTTTATAAAGAACTACTCGTATCCACTTTTGATCCAACGATGGCACAAAGTTATGGATTGCCGAACAAATGGATTCATTACGGTTTAATGATTTTACTTACAATGGTTACAGTTGCTTCATTACAAACTGTGGGAATTATTCTAGTTGTCGCTATGCTTATTACACCAGCGGCTACAGCGTATTTATTAACAAACCGTTTATGGGTCATGATTTATTTAGCTGCAGGAATTGGTGCACTTTCATCTGTAGTAGGGCTATATTTTAGTTTCTCTTATAATCTTGCTTCAGGTGCAACAATTGTTCTCGTTGCAACATTCTTATTCGCCTTGGCATTCTTTTTCTCGCCATCACAAGGTTTATTTTGGAGAGCTATTAAAATTAGAAAAAATAGAGCAGAGTTGTCATAATTGATTGGAGGATAATGATGAAATTAAAAAATATTTTATTATCGGTAATTTGTATTTTCGTATTTGCATTAACAGCGTGTTCTAGTAACACAAATGGAAAAGAAGAGGGTAGTGGAAAATTAAAAGTTGTAACAACATACTCCATTATATACGATATGGTGAAGCAAATTGGTGGTGATAAAGTTGAGATTCATAGTCTTGTTCCAATTGGAGCTAACCCGCATGAATATGATCCACTACCGAAAGATGTTATGAAAATGACAGATGCAGATATGGTGTTTTACAATGGATTAAACTTAGAAGAGGGCGGCGCATGGTTTAAAAAACTATTGAAAACGGCAAATAAATCAGAGAAAGATGCACCGGTTTATAAAGTAAGTGAAGGTGTAGAAGCTATTTATTTAGAAACAAAAGGATTGGAAAAAGAACCAGACCCACATGCTTGGATGAATATTAAAAATGGTATTATATACGCTGAAAATGTGAAGAAAGCATTAATTAAAGAAGATCCTAAAAATAAAGAGTTATATACTAAAAATGCCGATAAGTATGTAGCAGAACTTCAAAAATTACATGATGAGACGGTAAACAGAATTCATCAAATCCCTGAAGAAAAACGTTTCTTAATCTCTAGTGAAGGTGCTTTTAAATATTTTGGAAAAGCATATGGTATTAAGACGGGATACATTTGGGAAATAAACTCAGAAAATCAAGGTACACCAGATCAAATTCGAGATGTTGTAAGTTTAATTCAAACAAACAAAGTTCCGGCTTTATTTGTCGAAACAAGTGTAGATCGACGTAGTATGGAAACTGTTTCAAAAGAAACAAACGTACCAATTGCAGGTACAATTTTTACAGACTCACTAGGTAAAACAGGTGAGGATGGAGATACTTACTTGAAAATGATGAAATGGAATATAGATACCATTATTAATGGGTTACAGAAATAAAATCTAGCTAGTGTAACTATTGAAATTTTATACGATAAGAAAGAGCCAACTCATGTGAATTGGCTCTTCTTTCATGTATCATGTTTTATTAATAATTGGGCTGAATATAACCTAATTTTATTCCCTTTGTGACAGCTTCTAAAGAAGAGGAAACGTTTAATTTATCAAATACGTGTTGAATGTGATTGGAAATTGTACGTTCGCTAGCGTATAACATAGAAGCAATTTCTTTTCGCTTATAGCCATCACATAGTAATTGTAAAATTTGTTTCTCACTATGGGTTAATTCTTCAATTATTTCTGTAGAGGTTGGAAAATGAAGTGCGCCTTTATTAATGTCACTTAATATTTGTACCAATACTTCAGGTAAAATATTTTTATTAATAAAACCACTAACACCTAGTTTTTGCGCTTCATACTGGTAAACAGGTAAATCATAACCTGTTAATATAACTATTTTTGTATTACATTTATTATCCAAAATCATTTTAGCTACTTCCAAACCATCTTCACTACTGATATTGCTTAAATTAATATCTAGTAAGATAATATCTGGTTTAAACTGATTGATAATTGTAATGACATTTTTGATATTTTGTAATGAGTGAAAGGCATCTATTTCAGGATAATCTTCTAAGGCTATTTCCAAGCTTTTTGCAAACAAAGCGTGATCATCTATTAATAAAATGTTTATAGGAATCGTCTCCTTTCATCGGAATAAAAATAGTAATGCATAAACCAGAAGGAGTGCTATTTGAAATGGTCATTTCACCATTTAATAAAAGTAGCTGTTCTTTAATTGAATGCAATCCTTTATGACCATTTAGTATGTCTGCTTCGGTAGTTGTTAAACCTTTACCATCATCTTTCACAATAAGTTTTATTTCACCATTTTGTTGTGTTAAATGTAAATGTATCTGTGAACAATTTGAATGTTTGAATGCATTCGTTACTAGTTCTTTTAAAATTCGATATACGACAAGATGATAGGGTTCTACTAAAAACAAGTCGTCATTACACGTAAATGATATATTAACATGTTTCATTTCATATTTTTTTTGTATCATTTTGAGTAAATTAAGATAATTTTCTTTTAATGTAAGTGTTTTTAATAGAGTTGGATGATACTCCTGCATTTCATTGCGTATTGTATGACTTAAGTTGTCCAGTGTCGCTACGATCATGTCATGAATTTCTTTTTTGCTAGATTTGTTCATCATATTTTTAACAGCTAATATGTCTTGTAGTATTTCATCGTGTAAATAATTAGAAAATCCACTTTTTAATTGTTCTTCTTTCACTATTTGTAATAAGTTATGAACATAAGAACTGTCGGGTAAAGTTTTTAATTCTTTTGTACTCAAATTTGAGATCGTGTTTTTTGTTTCTTGAAATAACAATGTGAAATAAAGCTGAACGAACCAAATAATTGTATGTATAAAAATGAAATAAGTTATCATATTAAATTGAAATAGTACCCCGAGTGCACTCATAAAAATAAAAATGCATAAAAACATAAAAGTGATTGCGCCTTTTTTTAAGGGGAAATACTGTTTCATAGACATATGATTTTTAAAAGCTATTGCATGAATACTAAATAGGGGAAACAAAATTATTATGTACCATCCTAAATTATTTACGTATTCGGGACTCTTTCCAAATAACGTAACATATACGATAAAAGGAACGATAAGAATTGCAGTAGATTTAAGTAAATGCTTTTTTTCACTTTTACAAACAAATTGTATTCGTTTGTAATGTTGCAGGAACAGAAAAATAATACAACTAACACTAATAAGCCATTGAAATGAAAATAGAATGGAAAATATTCTATCGTTTATGAAATATGCGCTTAATGTTAGTAAACATGTAACTCGTAAAATCCAATCCTTTTCTTTTTTATAACTATAAATAGAATCTTGGAAAAAGAATAGGAGTATAAATTGCACGATTTTATATAGAATCAAGACACTCAGTAGTGTACTGAACATACGAAAAATCTGTTCATCATTCACTGTAAGTAAAAACTGCCAAGAAGTAAAAAGTAGTAAACTCGAAAACTGTGATAATAGAGTATTGTTTTTTAAATTGATAAAACTAATATATGATCCATAAATAGACATAATCGTTATAAACAGTAAGGGGAGTAATTTTGCTATTCCTATAATATTGTTCATTGAAAATTCATAGCATAAAAAAATAATCATACAAAGTTGATTAATTAATATTAAAATTTGTTTTGGTTCATAGTGCTTTTTCATAAATTCACTTACCTTTGTTAGATTACATAAAGATAAAGCTGATGTTTTTATGTAGCATCAGCTTTATCTTTAAGTGTTTATTTTTAATCGTTAAATATAATTTTATAACATGCTCTTTTTGTTAACAAATAATAAACGGTATATACAACAGTAAAAATCATTACTGCAAAAAGAATAGGTAATATAAAGGCACTGCTTTTCCCTAATAAATCATCCATTAACGCGGTTTTATAGGCAACTAATGCAAAAATGCTATGTGCTAATCCTATTATGTAAGGAATGCTAAACAAGGTGAAAATCTCTTTACTTATTATTCTTTTTATCTTCTTTTTGTTATAGCCCATTCTATTTAAGATAATAAATTCGTTTTTATTTGACATCATGCTTGAAAGGTTATGGAAATAGAAAATACTACCTGTTGCAATAAAGAAAATGATAGTAACGAAACTAATGAGTAAGAACGTTGAACTATTTTGCTGAATAATATAATCATTTTTTTGGTAACTGCTTGTAAAATACATATTATTTTTAAATAGTGGGGCTAAGTTTTCATAAACAGCTTTATTATTCCTCATATCTTTTCCATTAAAACTCACTATCGTTTTTTGTGGTAGCTCTAAAGTTTTTATTTCTTTATACAGTTGATCCGAGATAATAAGTGTTCCTACACTATTTGCAAATCCAATGGGATTAAGTAATGTAGTGTCTTTCACTTTAACGTCTATATTAGTTGTAGCGGTTACGTTTAAAGTATATATTTTCCCTTTATCTAGGTTTTCTTTTTCAGGTCGATATTTTACTAGGATGCTTTCATTTTTAGCTAAATGATTAAATTCTACATTTTTATCTTGAACATGTATTAACTCTCTGTAATCAGACTCAGAGATAAGATCAAATCCGTGCTCCTTTTTTATACTATATTCTTTTGGTAAACTCCCAGAATTAGATTTCACGTTAATAATGGTTGTTTCAGTATAGTTTATACTTTCTTTACCAACAGTGTTTTGTACAGTTTGTAATGCTTTATTGGCTACTTCTTTATTTTCTATTGGAAATTCAATAGCTGAAGGTACGATACGTTCTGTAGCGGCAACTGGATAGTAAAGTGTCAGTAAAGTAGAACTGAAAATAGCTAAAGTTCCAGCGGTTAATAAGGTTAACAAAATTAAAGTTTTTGCTTTTGAACGAATTTTAAATATAAAGTTTGGGATGACGATAATATTGGATTCTTTATAAAACCATATTTTATTTTTCTTTAGCTTTTGAATCGCATATGGTAAAAATGAATGAATAAAGAAGATCGTCCCTAATATTACACTGAACATTGTTAAGAGAGCGATTGGTGAAAAGCCAATTGTTTTCCACAAGGATTGCATGCCTCTTGTAATATCGAGAGCTAAGAAATAGCCAATTAAAATTAAAACTAATCCTAGTAGTGAAAAAGCTGTATTAATTTTCAACTTATTTTCTTCCTTTTGTTCCATACGTACTAAAGTTAGTAAGGAACTTTTTCGAAGGATAATCCAGTTTGATAAAGATAAAACAAAAAGAACAGCAAAGATAAAAATAAAAGTGAATAGTACTGCATCAAGGTTAATGAATGGTACTTTAGAAGTATCTATTTGTAATTTTAGTATTTTAATTATTACTCCTACAATTCCTTTATGAGCAATAGCACCAAAAATAACTCCTACAAGTAGGGCAGCAAAGCAAATGATAATATTTTCAAAAGTTAACAGTTTTAGCATTGTTGATTTTCTATATCCTAAAAGGGAGTAAATACCGAGTTCGTTCATTCTTTTTTTTATAAAAAATGTATTAGAGTATGACATATAGAATAGTACAAATGCCATAACAAAGATCGCCACCGTTTTTGACATTGTTTCTACTCTACCGTCAGACGAAATTTTTTCCATAACAATGTCGTTCATGGAAAAAGAGATAAAGGAGAAAAATACCATCAGTACAAAAGCTACTGAAATAAAATAGAATGAATAGAAGGAGAAGTTATTTTTTAAATTCTTTTTTGCGATTGTAAATAATTCCACAGCTCAATCGTCCTTTCACATTTCTAGTTATATCGATTTTCATCAATTTTAGAGATTTCTTTTAATATTTCTTCAAAAAATTCTTTTCTATTTTGCTTATTTTTCTTTAATTCTTTTATAATGTTCCCGTCTTTGAATATTAAAATTCTACTAGAAAAACTAGCTGCATAGGCATCATGAGTTACCATTAAAATTGTAGTTTGAAGCTCCTCGTTTACCTCTTTTAATTTTTGAAGTAGTTCTGTTGCAGAATTTGAATCTAATGCGCCTGTTGGCTCATCTGCAAATAAAATACTAGGCTGCTTCGCAAGGGCTCTTGCAGCTGCAACTCTTTGTTTTTGTCCACCTGACAGTTGACTAGGATACTTACTTAATTGCTCAAATATTCCAAAGCGCCGTGCTAAACTTTCTATTGTTGATTCAATTTCCTTTGGTGATTTTTTTAACAGAGTAAGGGGAACCGCAATATTTTCCTTTACTGTTAAGCTATTAAGTAAAAAATACTCCTGAAAAATAAAACCTAAATAATCCTTCCTAAAATCAGCAGATTTATTATTGTTAAGCGTTTGGATATTGACCCCGTTTATAAAAACATCGCCATCTGTAGGTGTATCGATAGTGGATAAAATATTTAATAAAGTCGTTTTTCCAGATCCAGAGGCCCCCATGATACCTACAAATTCGCCCGCTTTAATATCAAATGAAACTTTATTAAGTCCAGGTAATTGGTTTTTGTTATAAATCTTTGTTACATTCCTTGCAGATACTAATGCATTCATTTGATTTACTCCTTTTCGTCTATTTATATATAAAGTGTATCTTTTGATATATATAGAAGCATGAGTAAAAAGCGCAACTTTGTATTACGAAATGGTGTAACTGATAATAAAAGGAGAAAAATAACTTTGTTTTTTCTTGTATGAAGTTGTATAAGTAATAAAAAATTATAGATATATCATGATAGGGATATGAATAAAGAAAGTATGATCGTTAGCCTGTGAAATGAGGGAAGTTCAACATAATGGACATAAACGTTGCTTATACATGTAAAATAAGATGTCATAAAAATGAATAAAGACTGCTAATTTTTGTGCACTTTGATTATGTAGAAATAGGGGAGATGACATGAAAGATAATACGCCTAAGAAAATTTTATTTATTCAATCAGGCATTCCTTTTTATTATCCAATGATCGAAGAAGCAATTTTGAATAGTTTACAGAAGATAAACAGTAATACAATTATGGTAAACCCAGAACGAGCGATAGAAACCGCATTAAAAATGAAACCG
This sequence comes from Bacillus paramycoides, assembly GCF_038971285.1. NCBI lineage: Bacteria > Bacillati > Bacillota > Bacilli > Caryophanales > Bacillaceae > Bacillus > Bacillus paramycoides. Next base: position 3,018,199 of record NZ_CP152427.1, on the reverse strand, counting down.
GATTTTATTTTGGTACTCGGTGGTTTAAACGAGGGAATTATTAGTGTCATGCCAGTAATAAAGAATGCAGGTTTTACTACTGGACTTTGGCTGACAGATGATCCGTATTATACGGATGTAACACAACATCTTGTGCCGTACTATGATTACATATTTACGCAAGATTTAAATTGTATCAAATTTTATAGAGGGTTGGGATGTAACAATGTATTTCATCTGCCGTTAGCAGCAAATCAAGATGTGTTTAAACCTTCTCAGAAAGAAGATACATATAAGTATGATCTTAGTTTTATAGGCACAGCATTTGAAAATAGACTTACCTTTGTTGATTCTATTTCAGAGTATTTAGCAGGAAAAAATATAAAAATTGTGGGGTTCGGTTGGGAGAGGTTAAAGAATTATGAAAGATTAAAGGATAAAATACATGTCTTGCCACTTGCGAAGTATGAGGATGCATTGCAATATTACGTAGCTACTAAAATTAATATAAATTTACACCGTTCACCAAATGATAAAGAATTGAATTGTAATGCTGCAAATATCCAAGCCTATTCAGTAAATAATAGGACGTTTGAAATTAATGCCGTAGGTTCTTTTCAATTAACTGATATACGACCAGATGTAGCAAAGCATTACATACTAGGTGTTGAAATAGAAACTTTTAATAGTGCACGGGAGTTTATACAAAAAGCGGAGTATTATTTGGAACATGTACAAGAAAGAAAAAGAATAGCAAAAAATGGGCTGAATAGAACTTTGAAAAATCACACATATGATAAACGTATAGTACAACTATTAAACTATATTAATTTCATAGACGTGAAGATGTAGTCTAACCATTAACTTAAATGATAGGTGGTTGGTGCTTTCTAAATCTCGTATTCTATAAAAATCATTTGTGAAAAAGGAATTTGGATAATTTTGTTGAATTTATTTATTCTAAAAAAACAATTTTACATTCAAACTAATTTATATCTAATAATTAGAGGAGATTAAAAATGAATCACTTTTTTGTAGAATTTGGCGAATATGAAGCAAGTGTTTGTGAATGGGGGGATAAAAGTAATCCTCAAATCATTTGTTTTCATGGTTTAGGAAGTACAAAATTAAGTTTTATAGAAATTGCGAAACTTTTACAGGATAAATATCATATTGTATCGTTTGATCTACCTGGACATGGGAAAACACCAAGTTTTGGGAAGGATGAAGATTACGGTGCATCTCATTTAACAAAATGGGTAGTAGCATTACTTGAGGGGATAGGAAAAGAAACATTTCATATAGTAGCGCATTCATGGGGAGCAAGCGTTGCGCTTCACTATGCAGCAGAATGTACAGAAAAAGTGAACAAGATGGTTTTGTTAGATGGTGGTTATCATCATGGTAAAATGAATGCAAATTATTTTGCGGAACTATATAAAGGTGCGGAAGAAGGAGAGTGCCCACCTCCGTCATTAGAAGAAGAAATCACCCATTACGAGAAAGATTTTGATGAATATATTTTTGGCAGTAAAGAAGCATTCATTCAATCAGAAAAAATGGTTTACACTAGATGGTCGCCATTAATAGAGCGTGCAGTTTATGATTTAATGAGAGAAGAAGATAATAAAGTGAAATGGCATGCTACTGGCGATACCGCTAGAAGTGTAATTAAGTTTCAATATACGGTGTATAGAACGTTGAAATCGCATAAAATTAAAAACGATATTTTATTGTTGTATTGCGATCTTCCACATAATTATTTAGAAATAAGAGAATTACAGATTGCGGAATTTAGGAAGCATATTGATATTACGACGAAGCTGTATACAGATACAGGGCACCTAATGCATTGGGATAGACCAGAAGAGATTGCCGAGGATGTTTTACATTGGTTCAAATAAAGAAGGTCCGTTGTTCACATTTGAGCAACGGATTTTCTTTTGGAAAATTGAATGTAGTTGTCATAATCAGTTCCTTGTAAATAGAAATAATAAAGCTAGCTATAAGGCCAAAAAGTTTTTGAGGAAAAGTAAGCCTAATGCTCAAAACTGGCTCAGGGTTCTTGATATAAATCTGTGTATTCAGCTTCAACCGCGAGATGTAGTAGACCTGTTATCATGAATAGTTTGTAAGTCCCCTAAATTGAAGTAACCAAGATCACGTAAACAAAAATCGCCTGCTTCTATTGGATTAGGTTTCTTGTGAATTTTAAATTAAAGGTCTTATCCAAAGTTGAGAAAAATCCACATACCCAAAATATTTCATCTTAATATTCGTTAAATCTGATGAAAAAGGAATTTGACGTGTATCATAGTATAAGGGAATCATAATAGAGGATTCTATCAGTTCTTTTTCAAGATTTTTATTTAATAAAGGCCACTCTTCAAAATGTGTATGTTTGTATTTAGATAGTTGGTTTCTTAGTGATTTATTTGTTTTTAAAACTTTAGCCAATGGTGAATATCTAGCTGTTAAAAAATAATAAAATGATATTTCTTGATTCATCTCGAATACTTCACCATGAATAAAAAGGTCTACTTGTTCATTAAGTTTTTCATCCCTAAGATAGTTTTCAAATGGAACCCATTTAACTTGAAAAGGTATATTTTCTTTTTCTAAGATATTCATTAACCATTTTGTGGTTGCTTCTGTATACTGAGTAGCTTTTATAATAAGTGGTTCTTTAAATTCAGGACGTTTCCTTTTTGGGATATTGATTTGATGATCTATGTCTTTTAAACAGCTTTTAATATTTGGGATTTTTTGAGAATCATATTCATGAATATGATTTATATTGTTAGCGATAATAGAATGTAAGTAATTACGAACATCTATGTGCTGAATGGAAGAATCGCGCCAAGCATTCATAATTATAACGCCAAAACCGGAATTCCTTTCTACTTGAAAAGTAGAATTACATTTATGGTGTTTGGAAGATTGATAAATAGTATCAAATTCCAGAGGGACTTGAATGAATTCTACTGTATCTAGCAAAGGTCTTTCTTGAAAATAATCATGAAATGCTATCAATGATGTTTTCTCCAGATTATTCTCTCCTATGTAAAAACCACCGGTTCCTATAATTTGACCGTTATTTTCTTTATAAATACTTGTATTTATCATACATAACATTTGTAAACAATAACTACACCCCTTTGGGTAATGTATATCAATAATTAATGGTGATACAACTTCTATTTTTTCTATGGGTGCCCATAAATCTTTATAGTATGTATGATCGCGTAATTTTGAGAGACATAGTTTCACATCAGACGCTGTTAAGATGGAGCCATCATGAAATTTTATAGACTTTTTTAAATATAGTCTAAGCGTAGATTGAGTTACATCCCAACTATGAGCTATTTCAGGGAATATGTTCCCCTTTTCATCCATATAAACAAGTCGATTGAAAACATTTGCGACAATATGTGCACTATGTACATCGGCAGCCTCGAGCGGATGTGTTGTTAAAAATGCCTTTCTTCTAGGAATAATTAATTTATCATCTGAATTATGTATATAGCCAAATTTTGAATGAAACTTAGTCATTAAGCGTAGTTTACTGTTTGGAGACCAATTATATAGTAAATATTTACTACTTTTTTCAACAGGCTGTTGGTCCATAATTTCCATTACTTGTGACTCATAGATTTGTTCTATATTTTTCAACCATTGAAGAGAGGAGGGATTTCCTCTACCTTTTCCAGAAATGAAAGTCAGCCAACCTTCATCCATCCATTTATGTAAGTAACGTACTGTTTGCTTTGTACTTAAATTTAAAAAATCTGCTAGGTCTTGTATTTTTATATTTCCTGAAGAAAATGATTGCCATAGATTCAGTAAAGTTTTATCCATTTTCCTATCTCCTTTTATAAGTGGACATGTTTTTCTGAAGTTGTCCATTTTTAATTTGATAAGTCTAGTTTAATATAACATTAGGCAAGGGGAGGAGATACGATGAATTGGAAAGAATTTGAGCAAAATATAAAAGTACGCTTAATTACATCATTTTTTAATCGTGCTGTTACATCAGCAGTAATGCCTTTTATGGCATTGTTTTTTGCTCAAGAAATAAGTAAAGTATGGGCCGGGTTATTTTTAATATTAACGGTTATTTTAAGTTTTTTTTCAAATTTAATTGGAGGTTACATTTCAGATCGATTTCAGCGAAAGAAAATTTTATTGTTAACTTCTTTTTCTAGTACTTTGATATTTTTATTCATGACTTTAAGCTTATATCCGAAAGATAAGGAGATCTGGTTATTTGCAATCGCTTATGTAGGTTTTATAATAACTAGCAGTCTTGGGCGCCCATCCATGCAAGCTATCATCATAGACTCAACTACACCGGAAAATCGAAAGGCTGTCTATACAATTGACTATTGGCTTATGAATCTTTCTATGGCAATTGGTGCAGCATTAGGTGGTTTTTTATACATTAATCATCAACAAGAGTTGTTTATACTACTGACTTGTGTTTCTGCTACAGTACCGATCGCTTATAAAATTTGGCTAGTTACAGAAGTTAAAGAATGCTTAGAAAAAAGGCAGGAAAATATAGTACTTGATCTAATTCAAAATTATAAAATTGCTATTCAAGATAGAGCATTTTTAAGAGTTGTAATAGGGTCTACCTGCATATTTGCAGCAGAGTTTTCTTTAAACAGTTATATTGGTGTACGACTTTCAGAAACATTCAATCCAATAAGCATTGGGAACTTTGAAATAGTAGGAGTGAGGATGCTAAGTATTCTTAACATACAAAATATGCTCTTAGTAGTATGTTTAACATTTATTATAAATAGATTTATAGATCATATAAGTGGGAAAAAAGCGTTACTTTTAGGTCTTGTGCTCTATGGGATAGGCTATGTGGCAGTAACATCTTCAAACACTTGGTACGTACTAATTATTTTTAACTTTATTGCTACTGTTGGTGAACTTGTCTACTCACCAATCAGAAATGCAGAACAAGCTAATATGATTCCGGCTGACAAGAGAGGATCATATTCAGCCTTTGCGGGCCTATCAGATATTGGGGCGGACCTAATTGCAAGAATGACTATTATCGTCGGTGCATTCTTAATTCCTACGATGATGTCTGTTTATATTGGTATGATTGTAATAATAGGGGCATTTTTCCTATATAACGGTCTGTTTGTTAGAACTAGTAGTCAATCACAGGAAAGATTGAATAAAATTTCAATATAATATAATACCTAAAATGAAATATACACTATTCTTTCTATAGAATCGTAGAATAAGTGTGTAAAGAGGGATTATACAACTTTGGAGGAATTATCATGGTAAAATATATTTCAATTCTTGGTTCAACTGGCTCAATTGGTACGTCTGCATTAGATGTAGTCACTTCTCATCCAGAACATTTTAAAATTATTGGTTTAACAGCAAATCACAATATTGACCTTCTCGAACAACAAATACATACATTTTACCCTCAGATTGTAAGCGTAAGCACAAAAGATTTAGCAGATGCACTTCGGAAGCGAATTTCTACGGACACAAAAGTCACATATGGAACAGATGGATTAATTGAAGTTGCAACTTACCCTGATTCTAATCTTGTATTATCTGCAGTTGTCGGTGTCTCTGGTCTCCTTCCAACAATTGAAGCATTAAAAGCGAAAAAAGATATAGCAATTGCGAACAAAGAAACATTAGTTGCAGCAGGGCATATTGTGACAGATTTAGCGAAACGAAACGGCTGTCGCTTAATTCCAGTAGATAGTGAGCACTCTGCCATTTTTCAATGTTTAAATGGGGAAAATACTCAAGAAATTGAGAGGCTTATTGTTACTGCTTCAGGCGGTGCATTTCGAGATAAAACGCGTGAGGAAATGGAAATCTTACAAGCTAAAGATGCCTTAAAGCATCCCAACTGGTTAATGGGAGCAAAACTAACCATTGATTCAGCTACATTAATGAACAAAGGCTTTGAAGTCATGGAAGCACGTTGGTTATTTGATATCTGGTATGAGAAAATTGATGTTTTAATTCATAAAGAAAGTGTTATTCATTCCTTAGTTGAATTTATAGACGGATCCATCATGGCACAGCTCGGTGCCCCTGACATGAGAATGCCGATTCAGTATGCATTTCATTATCCAACTAGATTACAATCAAACTATAAAAAATTAAATCTACTAGAGATAGCTAGCCTACACTTTGAAAAACCAAATTTCAAAAAATTCCCTTGCTTACATTATGCGTATGAATCAGGAAAAATTGGTGGTACAACACCTGCTGTCTTGAATGCAGCAAATGAAATTGCAAATGCGCTATATTTACAAAATAAAATTTCATTTTTTGATATTGAAAAAACAATTTATTCTACTCTTGAAGCTCATCATAGCATTGCAAATCCAGATTTGGAAACAGTATTAGACGCCGATCATTGGGCTCGTGAATATGCGAACGAATTATTAATTAGAAAATGAAATACGAGCTAGAACAGAACTCGTATTTTTTAGCTCTCCATTTTACGTGTTCTTTTGTTTTCATACATTTACATTCACGGAATTGTAAAGGAATGTATTTAAGATATCGCATGCAGAAGGATTTATAGTAATTATTAGTTATGGTCATTGGGAAAGTTCTTTTTAATTAATATAAGCTATATACAGAATAAAGAAACCTAAAAAACTGGAGGTAATTATGAAAACTTTCATATATATGGTTAGACACGGAGATTCACCAAAGTTTGGAAAAGAAGCATCAAGAGGATTAACCGAAAAAGGGAAATTAGATGTTCAACGAATAACAGATATATTACAAGGTGAGGGAATCGACGTTGTTATCTCGAGTCCATACAATCGTTCAATTCTAACTGTTCAGCAGTTAGCGAAGCAAATAGGACAAGAAGTTTTAGTATTTGAAGAATTAAAAGAGAGAATTTTTATTGCTGAAGAGGAACGAATGTCGGATAAAGAATTATTTCCTTTGATAGAAAAGTCATTTTTAGACCCCGACTTTGCTTTAACGGGAGGAGAGTCTAATGTCGACTGTCAGAAACGTGCTATAAAAGTCTTAAAAGAATTATTAAACACCTATCGAGGACAGAAAGTAGTAGTAGGCACTCATGGAGCTATTATGACGTTGATGATGGGGTATTATGACAGTAAGTATGATTTGAATTTTTTACTACAGACATCAAAGCCAGATATATATATAATGGAATTCAATGGACAGGAATTGGTGGAGGTTAAAAGATTGTGGGAAATTTCATAGATTGACTTTATTCATCCATAGCTTTTCCTAGTGACGTATATTATAAGCAATAGGGTTACTGCGGTAACTCTTTTTCTTATGGCACTGACGGGGGACTGATTTCAAAAATCTAAAAAATTCGGTTTCTTAGCGTACAAAATTCACGTTTTGTTCTTGCTATCCCGAGGTGAAATGGGAGGGAATATTTTTGGGCAGGATATCTTTAAAGTTATTTTTTAAATCAATCCTATTTTTTTTCATATGTGGTATTGTTGTTTTTTCTATATTTCAGATTATTTTTGTCTGGAGTGTTTCGACAGGATTAGGAAGGGATGATATAGTCGGATTTTCTGATAATAAGTATGTAATTGGACGTCCACCTGTTAGCTATAATTTATATAAAAAAGATAGTGGAAAAACTATATTAGATAATGTTATTGGTTATAAAAAGGGAAAAACTAAAAGCTATGTTCGAAATGAAGTTGAATTTGTAGTGATAGATGAGATAAAGGGGAGCTATGAACTGTATAAAATAGAAAATGCTTCAGAAAAGGAGATAGCATGGCTGAAAGAAATGAAGAAATTAAAATAATAGAGACTATCTGAAAGATAAAGAAGCACACTTGTTATTGTTAGATCTAAAAAATGGTTTAGACTGATAACTGAGTTTTATTTCATGAAAAGAGTCATTATTAAAATAAAGTATTAGGGGGGCAGTCCCATCGCCATCAAGCTAATATTTTGAAGCACCACCAAAACAAAAATTTTACCTCTCGACAGTTATATATAAGAATTAAGCTCATTTTTTCGTTTTGGGGTGAATCTATTTTCTTAAGTTGATGGGTATGCGTCTGTACCCCATATTAGAAAAACAATCTTTTGATGCAAAGTTATCGTGAAAGCAAGAGCATTACAGTTCTATCATCAATTCTTTTTTTGCTATAATAGATGCGTGGCAGGAAATAGATAGAAAGAAACTGCTAGTAATTTATACTTAAAGTAGGGAGATTGAACAGAGTTATGGGGAATGAAAAAGAAATTAGTTCCGCTAAATTAATATGGAAGATGACGCGCCCGCATACATTAACGGCGACGTTTTCTCCTGTAATTTTAGGAACAGTAGCATCACTTTATGTTACAGACATTCATTGGCTTTTATTTATTGCGATGATGGTTGCATGTTTAGCGTTGCAAATAGCAACGAATTTATTTAATGAGTACTATGATTTCAAACGTGGATTAGATACCGCTGATTCTGTTGGTATCGGTGGCGGAATTGTCCGTCACGGATTGAAACCAAAAAACGTGTTAACAGTTGCACTTTTATTGTATGTAGTAGCAGCAATTATTGGAGTTTATATTTGTATGAATAGCAGCTGGTGGTTAGTCGTCATCGGTTTAATTGGGATGGCGGTTGGCTATTTATATACAGGTGGTCCATTACCAATTGCGTACACTCCATTTGGAGAATTAGTTTCTGGATTGTTAATGGGGACATGTTTTGTACTCATCGCTTTCTTTATTCAAACGAATACGATCACAATTGAAAGTGTATTGATTTCCATTCCAATTGGAATTTTAGTCGGTGCAATCAACATGTCGAATAACATCAGAGATATCGAAGAAGATATTAAAGGTGGAAGAAAGACATTAGTAATCCTCCTTGGTAGAGAAAAAGCAATAGTGACACTAGCTGTAGCTTTTTTCATTGCTTATTTATGGATCGCCGTAATTGTATTAATGGGTTATATAAGCCCTTGGGCATTAGTTATGTTCCTAGGCTTGAGAAAGCCAATCTCTGCCATTCAAAGTTTCCAAAAAGGAGCAAAGGATCCCGGTTATATGCGCATCGCCATGAAATCAACAGCGATGACAAATACGATTTTCGGCTTCTTATTATCAGCAGGATTATTAATTAGTTACTTGTTGTAAATAAAAAATATTGTTAAATAACTTAACCCCAATTTCTCAATTTTAATGTAGAGAGATTGGGGTCTTTATTTTGAGTTTGTTTAACGTTAAGAACATTTTCATTCGAAGTGAAAATACCAATAAATTGCAACTTCATCACTTGTCATATCCAAACCTTTATAAACAAGAAAATCAAATCCACCTATTACAAATCCACATTTTTCATAGAACTTACACGCAGCAACATTATTATTTTGCGTTTCAAGCATGATACCGGGCATGTTGCCTTCTTTTGCCCATTGCTTTGCTTGTTCAATTAATCTTTTACCAACCCCGAGTGTACGATGTTTTTTATCCACCGTTATATCTTCTATGTAAGCATAGTGATTCCAATTCTTTTTCAATACTATTAATCCGATGATTTGGTTATGTAACAGTGCTATGTAAATTACTTGATTAGGATTATTTATATATTCATTGTACGCCACTTCTTCATTATCATTTTGTAAATAACTTTTTTCATAACTTGGAACGTCTTCTACTGTATATTCTATTCGTCTATTTACTTTTGAAAGAGAAAGAATTAACCGAGCATTCACTATAAAACTGTCATCAATCTCCGGGAGATTGTCTAAATCATTTGTTTCTAACTCTCTAATTAAAAGGCTCATCGTGATACCTCCAAATCATAGTATTTCTTTTGGTTTTTTATCCCGCGTTAACGGACAGTAAAACTCCCACCTCAAAATTCAGTTGGAGCAAAGAAGTTAGGTGGGAGCTGATAATCAGCGGGGGATGAACAAAACCCCCACTGATTAAAGTTTCACTTTATTTGATTCAAATTCATTCCGATTACAAAATTATAATAGAATTTGAATGGTAAGGCTATCATTACAAGCTCTTCCGGAAATCATTAAATTTTATAAAGAGCAAGAGTATGAATTTGGAGTATACAATGACGAGGAACATTTTCGTCTAAACTTCCAGAAAGATCAACGTCTATAGTATAAACATAGTTATTTTAAAAAGGTGTTTTTATTACTAAATCAATAATTAAGCCAAAAGTCGATTTCCTATTTTATAAAGAAATCGACTCTTTCGTTTATGTATTATGTCACAAGAACTCCCTTACTTTCTCCGGAATGTCTCCTTTAGAAATCTATGTAACAGAGCCTTTATAGTAAGAGTATCTTGTTGGTAATAATCAAAAAAATCTATATTGTAATATAAAAAAACACTATGATATGAAAGGATACCTTACAACAATCCCAATAAATTCTTCTCAATAATTGAAAATAAAATCAATCCGGATTATTATATTGTTATTGTAAATCTATTTTATTGAAGGAGGATACATAGATGAAAAGCTCAAAAGGCTCTATTGAATCAGAGATAAGCAAAGCAATTACTCACTGGGAAAAGGACTACCTAGGACGCGGGTCTATATCCGTTAAGACAGATATATTACGGGATATGATTATCGTAAATTTACAAGGTATTTTAACGCCGGCTGAATATACTGTTTGCGAAACAAAAGACGGTATGCTAACGATAAAGAAAAATCGTTCGGAGCTAGTTGAATCTGGAATTGATGATTTGAAAGAGATCATACTAGAATTAACTGGAGAAAAAGTGAAAAGTTTTCATACGGATATAAGTTCGCGTACAGGTGAGCGAGTAATGATTTTTAAATTGTTTCATAATCTTGAAGAAAAATTTTAAAAATAAAAAACACCTTAAGGTTAGGGGAAGGATTAAGAAACCTAAAAGTTTGAAGTTATTTAGGTATAATAAATCTTTAAAAACTGATAAAGAAATTGACAAACTGCTTAATATGGTTTATCTTATAATTGTTTTAAAAAATTGATAGATGCTCATTTTAACAGTTTGCTATAATTAAGGCTTTAGCATTTTTTTAATATGTCATATTGACTAAATGAAAAAGTTTCTTAATGAAAAGATAGCGTATAACATAAATTGATATATTGATTGCATAATCTAGGAGATCAGAAATATACTTTTCTTTTTAACAGGAGTAATACATACATTATACTCTATAAAATGGGAGCTCTTCAAAAAACTTTATTGAAGTTAGTTGAAGTGAAACCGACAATCTCCATAATTCAATGATGATATAAAATCATTGAATTATGGAAGTTGTCGGTTTTTTTTATGGAAAAAACGATGTACTAAAAAGAGTGAATGGAAATTGAAATTAAAAAACTATCTTAAAAGAAATTTTTATAGGTTATTTTCGTTGGGAAGGGAGTATTGTACATGTTAATTTCGCTGAGTTCATCAACACTGTTAACATTATTTTTTATGGCGCTTAGTGCTTCTTGGCTAAGTGGATTGTTGTTTTTACATGCAAGGATGCCTTTACGTTTTGTTCATATCCATATTGGTATCGCTGCATTGCCTTCATTGGTTTCTTTACTCGCACTGGTTAATCGCAATGGAGATAGAGTTGTAGGGCCTTGGCATTTAGATACTTTAGCTTGGTTCATGGCTTTCTTTGTTCTTACAATTGGTTTAATCATTCAACGTTTTTCTATACGTTACTTACTGGGAGATCGCTTATATCGAAAATACTTTGCACTTTTTACATTTACTACAGGTGTATCTTCAGTCGCATGGTTAAGTAATGATCTTCGTTTCATGATTATTTGTTGGGGAGCAACTCTTATAGGATTGGTTTTACTCATATGTCTAAATAAAGGGTGGAAAGTAGTTAGCGAAGCAGCAAAAATTTCTAGTTATTTATTTATAATAAGCTGGATCGCCTTGCTAGCAGCTATCATTTGGCTTTTTCAAGTCACTGGACAGTGGCAGTTAACATCAGTTTTAACGAATGAAAATGCAGCTCAATTTGGAACGTTGGAGAAAACAGGAATTAACTTATTGATTATAGTAGCTGTGATGATTCCAGCAGCACAATGGCCTTTTCAAAGATGGTTAATTGAGTCAGCTGTTGCTCCAACTCCTGTTTCTGCTATTATGCATGCGGGTTTAGTAAATGCTGGCGGTATCATGTTAACTAGATTTTCACCTCTTTTTCATGATGATATTGCACAAATCATTTTACTAATTTTCTCTAGTATTTCTGTCTTAATCGGAACAGGAATTAGCCTAGTTCAAGTTGATTATAAACGTCAGCTAGTGGGATCAACTATTGCACAAATGGGGTTTATGCTTATTCAATGCGCATTAGGAGCCTATTTGGCGGCTGTTATTCATTTAATTTTACATGGTTTATTTAAAGCTACACTGTTTTTACAAGCTGGTTCTTCCGTACAACGTTTTAGGGCAGTGAAGCCGTCTAATGAAAAGATGTCTAATTTATGGACTATGGTCGGGCGTGTTTTCGGATTATTTATAGCGATTGCTTTTTGGTTTACGACTTCTGGAGAAGGGTATGAATTAGTTAGTGCGTTCATTTTAGGGTGGTCATTATACTTTTCATGGAAACAGCTTGTTGTTTTTGGAGAGGGAAGAATGGGACGAATTGTTGGCGTATTTATTTTAGTTGGATTTTCTCTCATTTACTTTACCGTTCATAATTCTCTTTATAAATGGTTGCATACTGACATGTATCAAAATGTTCAACCTTCAGCTTCAGCCGTTATTTTTGTTATATGTCTCTTATTATTTGGTAGTGCTATTAGTACTCTCGTTACTCGTAATCAATCCTCTACAATGTTTGCTGTAATGTATCTTTGGTTCGTTCGAATAGGTGAAGCGAGACAAAAGTCAGTAGAAAGTCATCCAAGCTATCTTAAACATTATGTATCAAAGGGAGGTAATCAGTGATGAGCATATCGTCAATCGTAACGAAAGAAACTTTAAAAAAGAAAGAGACAAACATCGAAGTACAAGAAAGGAATATGAATGATTTAGTTGAATCTGCTAGCCGAGTGATTGCACCACTTTGGCCGATCGCTACATTTGCAGCTCATCACCCTTGGATGGGACTTGAAAAACAATCATTTGAACAAGTTGCAGATTGGTTAAAAGAAATTCGTAATGTGGATATATATCCGAGTGCTGCTATGATTCATTCGGCAAAGGCAAAAAGGGAGATTGAGGAATCGTTTTTACAAAGTGGCTTGTCTCGTTGGCTTGATTCACAATCTTTTCATATCCCGCGAAAGAAAGCGGAGCAGTTTTGCCAAGCAGCTTTAAAATTAGAAAAATTACCTTCTAGTTTATTATCATCGCCACAATTAAATAAACTGGCAGAAGAAATGAGTTATATAAATACAGGAAGTATGAAAGACTCTTCTATGCAACCTGTAAGTACACTGATAGAGAATCAAAAGGGTGACAACCTATCTGATATTCTTAATTATCATATTATTAAATGGTGTAAATTATATCTTGATGACTCCGGGTCAAGTTGGACGATGCCAAATCGAGAAAAAGGTTTGTATCGTGCATGGCATCACCTTATTAAATTTGATCCAGCGCTCAGTAAAAATGAGCGTAGCGTTTTAAAAGATTGGCCAGAGGATGCCGAGGTAGCTTTAACAAGAGCTTTATTTGAATTAGGAATTTCTGAATCTAACAAGCAAGCTTACCTTGAAGGTCACTTGCTTGCTTTGCCTGGGTGGGTAGGAATGATAAGATGGCGTTCCCAACAGTCAACTCAGGAGCAGGAACTTATGATTGAATATTTAGCAGTTCGAATTTCTATGGAGCTGGCCATTGTCAAACCTTATTTACCTATAACAAATCAAAAGGCTGAGAAAAAAGTTGCGATTGTTCCGCTTATAGCTTCTTGGATCTATTGGGGGAATATTTCAACCCTGGAATGGTCACAAATGTCTGCAGCTGAACAAAGCGAATTATTAGCATTTGCTTATCGTTTTGATGAAAATATTCGCAGGAAACTTTGGCTAGAAGCTTGGGAACAGACGCATGCAGAGCAATTAAGGGAAAGGATTGTTTCTAAGCAACGTGCAACTAATGATAAAAAACGTGTATTAGCTCAATTAGCATTTTGTATTGATGTCCGTTCAGAACCATTTCGTCGCCACCTAGAAAAATTAGGTCCGTTCGAAACGTTTGGAATAGCTGGTTTCTTTGGGTTACCGATTGCGACTAGTGAACTAGGCAGTAGCGAAAGCCATCCTTCTTTGCCAGTTATATTAAAACCGAAACATCAAATAAAAGAGCTCACGGATGAAAATGAATATAAATCTTATGAGCAACGTAAGAAGATAGACAGCTCAGTAAGTTATACGTTTAAAACGATGAAACAAAATGTACTGACAAGTATGTTACTACCTGAGGTAAGTGGCCCTTTACTTGGTTTACAAATGGTGACAAGGAGTTTTGTGCCAAGAAGAGTAGGTAGTTTCCTTCGTAACCTTCGTAAAACGATGTTACAAAAACCTGATACAACATTCTCACTTAATCATGTTCATGATACAAAATGTGAGATACCTATCGGTTTTACGAAAGAAGAAAAAGTGAACTATGTGCGTCAAGCTTTAAAAATGGTAGGATTGACAGAAAAATTCGCGCCTTTAATTGTAATGTGCGGACACAGTAGTCATAGTACGAACAATCCTTATGCTGCAGCGCTTGAGTGTGGTGCTTGTGGCGGAGCAGCAGGAGGATTCAATGCAAAAGTTTTTGCTACTTTATGTAATCTTCCAGAAGTAAGAGAGGCATTGTCTGCTGAAGGTATTAACATTCCGGAGGACACCATTTTTGCAGCAGCTGAACATAAAACAACAGTGGATGAATTGGAATGGATTTACGTCCCAGAACTTTCGGAAACTGCGCAAGAAGCATTTGATTGTATTGAGTCGGTTATGCCAAATGTCAGCCAAGATGCAAATAGAGAGCGTTTAACACAATTACCTAATTTTAAAACGAAAATAAAAAATCCGAGTAAAGAGGCACATCGATTTGCAGAAGATTGGAGTGAAATACGTCCGGAATGGGGATTAGCCCGTAATGCATCTTTTATTATCGGAAAACGAGAATTAACTCAGGATTGTGACCTAGAAGGAAGGGCTTTCCTTCATAATTATGATTGGAAACAGGATGAAAGTGGCAATATATTGGCTAACATCATTGCAGGACCAGGAACAGTAGCTCAGTGGATAAATCTCCAATATTACGCTTCAACTGTAGCTCCTCATTATTATGGTAGTGGAAACAAAACAACCCAAACCGTAACGGCAGGTCTCGGTGTTATGCAAGGAAATGCAAGTGACCTGTTGCCAGGCTTACCTTGGCAATCGGTTATGCAGTCAGATAGTGAGACGTATCATTCACCACTTCGTTTACTAATTGTAATTCAAGCACCTATTGAATATATAGAGCGTTTGCTAAATAAGGATTTCACATTTCGAGAAAAAGTTCAAAATGGATGGGTTAGACTGGCAAGTGTTGATCCAGAAGGACAATGGAAAAATTGGTAACAATCATGTCATGAATAATCAACTATCGTTACTAGTTTAAAAGTTTCATAAATACGATAATGAAGAAGGAGTGCTCCATATGAATTCAAAGAATAAAAAAGTATTAGTATTAACAGACATTGAACATGGGATAGAGCCTATTATCCAACAAGTAACTAACATTCAACAAGAAAACATATTGACTATACACAGCTATGATTCTGTAATTGTACATCCTTATGGAGATATAATGAGATCTATTATTATTGCTATTTATCAAGAAAATGTGGAAGAAATTTTTGTTGTAGGAATAGAGGATAAAGAAACTTCTTCAGTTAATCTACAAACTCAACGTGATTTCATAAAAGATAATATAGAATTAGACTATCTCTTTAAAAATTGCATGCCTGAATTTTCAAGTGGTAGCCTGAATGAATGGCTAAGTGGACAAGAAAATGTTAGTGAAAATATTGAGAAGAGTATAGAGATGATTCGTCATCATCCATTAGTACCTTCTAATATTAAAGTTCATGGTTTCATGATTGATAGAACAGGTGAAAAAGAAACGGTTGTTAAAATTCCTACTAATAAAATAGTTGAAAAAGTTAATTAATCTATGAAAGACAAATAAATTCTTATGTATAAATTGCTGTTGTATAATAAATTTTATTATATTTTAAGAATCAGAAGAGGTAGTCATGCAAAATAAAATTATCGTTATGTTTCAAAAAGATTTTCGTTTATATGATAACCCAGCTCTATTTGAAGCTGCTCAGTCCGGTGAGGTTGTTCCGGTATATATACATGACGAAACTTTTTCAATAGGAAGTGCGTCAAAGTGGTGGTTACATCATGCTATAATAGATGTCCAAAAGCAACTTGAGGCATTGGGCTCTACTTTAATAATTCGCAAAGGAAATACACAGGAAGAAATATTTTCTCTCATAGAACAGTTAGGTATAACGGCTGTATATTGGAATGTTTGTTATGATCCGGACAGATTACAATCTAATGAAAAAATGAAAATAATGTTAGAGGGTAAAGGTATTGTCTGTAAGGAATTTAATTCACATTTATTATTAGAACCGTGGATTATTAAAAAGAAAGATAACACTGAATATAAGGTGTTTACGCCTTTTTACAATGCATTTCAAAAGCAGGTAATACCTAAACCTATTAGTAAAGTGCAGCGTATAAAAGGAGGAAACTCTTTACCAGCAAGCTTATCTGTTTCAGAATTACATTTGCTGCCGACTATACGGTGGACATCTCATATTGAATCCATATGGGAGCCTACAGAAGAAGGGGCATACAAAACATGTAAGAAATTTTTCTCTAGTAAATTAGCCTCTTATAGTGAAGGAAGAGATTTTCCAAATGAAAATGCTCATTCGATGCTGGCACCTTATCTTTCATTTGGCCAAATATCAGTGAGATGGATGTATCATTACTTAATAAATAAAAGTACCGAAAGACAATGTAGTCTTTTTGAAAAACAAGTGAATAGTTTTATACGCCAATTAATTTGGCGAGAGTTTTCTTATTATTTGCTCTATCATTATCCGTTTACAGTATATAAACCTCTTAATAAGAGCTTTGAACATTTTCCGTGGAATAATGAAGAGGAATTATTAACAGTATGGCAGAAGGGTGAAACTGGTTATCCGTTTATTGATGCGGGAATGCGGGAACTATGGCAAACAGGTTTTATGCATAATCGAGCAAGAATGGCTGTAGCCTCTTTTCTTGTCAAGCATTTGTTAATTCCGTGGCAAGAAGGAGCAAAATGGTTTATGGATACACTACTAGATGCTGATATTGCAAATAATACAATGGGATGGCAATGGGTTGCTGGAAGTGGAGCAGATGCATCACCGTATTTTCGTATTTTTAATCCCATCACACAAGGAGAAAAGTTTGATAAAGAGGGGGAGTATATAAGAAAATGGGTACCAGAATTAAGAGATATGCCTAATAAATATATACATAAACCTTGGGAAGCACCTGAGCATATTTTACAAAAGGCTAATATAAAGCTTGGTCATACATATCCTTTGCCAGTCGTTGATCATAAGGCGGCACGAGAGAGAGCGCTTTGTGCATATAAAAGTATGAAAGAGTTCACATAAAATAAGTTAAACAATATGTATTTGAAATTTAAATATTAGAATGTTATCCATTACAAGGACATACTAATCATATAAAGTTTCTATAATCTTCTAGTAAAAAGGAGAATGTTTATGAAAAAATCTAGTATTCTAGTATTTTTACTAACATATGGTTTGTTTTATGTTTCTAGTATTTTATTTCCTATCGATCGTATGTGGTACGATGCGCTAGAAAAGCCGTCTTGGACACCTTCTGGTATGACAATCGGAATAGTTTGGGCTGTACTATATGGACTTATTGCATTGTCGGTTACAATTATTTACAACAAATATGGATGTAAGCCAAAAACATTTTGGTTTGTATTCCTTTTAAATTACATGTGCAATCAAGCGTTCAGCTACTTTCAATTCAGTCAAAAAAATTTATTTTTAGCAACAGTAGATTGTTTACTAGTCGCTATTACTACGTTACTTCTCATAGCGGTTTCTTCCAAATTATCTAAAGTATCGACATGGTTGCTAATTCCATATTTTTTATGGTCTGCATTTGCTACATATTTATCTTGGACCATTTATAGTATAAATTAAACACGTAAATAAAAACTTGAGCACAATAAAAATGCTCGAGTTTTTATGTGTATGAATGATAATCTAAAATATAGAATATATACATCTTAGGGAGGTCATCTTTGTGAAGAAATGGATAAAAATTATTCTGTACTCTTTACTAGGTATTTTAATTATAGGAAGTATTACGTTTTTGACTTGGTCTCAGTTTACTTATAAACCAACGAAAGAGGCTTTGTCGTTAGTAGATGATAAAAAAGATGAGGATAATATAGTTTTTGGACAGAAAGATGCTAAGGTAGGCGTTATTTTTTATCAAGGAGCTAAAGTAGAAGCTGAGGCTTATAGTTACTTAGGGGAAGCTCTTGCAAAAGATGGGCATTTTGTAGTGATGCCTAAGTTACCATTAAATTTAGCGATACTTGGAATCAATGCGGTAGACAGTGTAATGGAACAGTATCCTGAAGTTCAAAAATGGTATGTTGCAGGGCATTCAATGGGGGGAGCTATGATTTCTAAGTATGCCTTCCAACATGAAGACAAGGTAGATGGAATCATTTTCTTAGGCTCGTATCCTGCAGATGATTTCTCTACGAAATCGATTCCAATGTTATCTATTTATGGAGAAGTAGATGCTTTAACAACTGTAGAAAAAATAGAGAACAATAAAAAGTTCATGTCAAAGAATACAACTATGCACATGATAAAAGGCGGAAACCATGCTCATTTTGGCATGTATGGTGAGCAAAAAGGTGATAATGCAAGCTTAATTACGCCAAAAGTACAACGAGATGAAACTGTGAAAGTAATTGAACAGTGGTTATTAAAACAATGATAACGAATTTAATAAAGTGATCTAAAGAATTCTACTTCCTCAATATATCCTAATGGTAGGTTGGAGAGGTAATCAAGAGCCAGCTCATAAGAGTAGGCTCTTTTATTTAATTTCTACCTCTAATTGCTTTCTTATTTTCTCCGGAATATCCTTTTCAGAAATAACGTCGTAAGAATACACATACTTTCCTTTTACATGAATTTTTAAGTGAGTTTTTTTTATAAAATCATTAGGGGTGCTAGTTCCTACTGTATATTCTTTCTCATTCTTTGATTTATCAACACCTTTTAGGGTATACATAGCTCGTCCTTTATGATGATAATCTGGAACACCATATCCCTTCGCAATGGCGTATACATTTTTTTCTTCAGCAATCGGATTAAATCTATCCAAATCCCCTCGTAATATGAAAGGTAGTAAGTATATAGGTAGGCCTATTCCTAGTATGCAAAGTACAAATTTCTTCATGATCATTTCTCCTCTTGTTCATTTACATAATTCAGTATAGAAAAAAATTCTTATAAATATAGAGGGAAATTCCTTAAGGTTTTCTTAATAAAGTTTAACCGTGTGAAAAAAGATTAACTTTAGTATTAAGCCTGCGGAATGAATAGCCAAATAACCTGTTTTCTTTATTTTTTGATGGTAGGTTATTTGGTTTTATATTAGTATGGGTGAATTAAGAAATAAGTGAGATTTAGGAACTAGAATAAATGTATTTTATAGTAATAAGAGAATTATCTAAATACATTTATAGTGCGAACAATGAAAGAAAGCATCTAGTGAGATGCTTTTTTCTTTTGAAGTAGAGAATCCCATGGGGCAGTTACATGTAATGCAGCGCTGTGCTTCTATGTCATTGGAAAATTCAATGATAAAAAAAGAGGCTTGTCTTCCAAATAAATTGTTATTTGTAACACTGTTATCAAAGCAAAGTGCTCGTGACATTTCTTTGATATTCAAAAACATTAATAACCTATTACATGAAGTTTTTTGAAAATTTAGGTTTAACATCTTTAAAATAGGTGTATTACATATTACATAACAACTAAATAAGAAAATAAAAAACTAAGGGAGGAAAAATACAATGCATAAGAATGAAAGAAAACCGGTGGTTCATGAATATGATAATGAACATGAAGTAGTTATGAAAGTAAAAGAGCTAGAATTGCAAGGGATTCACCAAGATGACATTTACGTCTTAACACATGAAAAACATCTAACAAAAAAGATTGCGGATGATACAAACACAAATACGATTGGAGTAAAAGAACAAGGATTGGGTACAAGTATTATCAACTTTTTCTCCAAAAAAGGGGACGAACTCCGAAATCAAATGGAGGAAATGGGGTTGTCGAAGGAGGAAGCTAACTTATATGAAGAAAAATTAGATCAAGGTAGAATTTTACTTCTAGTAACAGATGAAATACCAACGGCGAGTGATGGGCAGCCGCAAAACTATCATTCTCTCTAATAGATTGCAACATCTGATAAATAGGTAAGTTAATTATTTTAGGTTGTAGCATGGAAGAAAATAAAAGTAGAGAAGGGTGAGAAAAATGAAACATACAATATTTAAATATGCTGTGATTGGGATTGCGACCGGAGTCATGGTCTCCCTATTAAAAAAAGAAAATCGGAATGCTATACAAACAAAAGGAAAAAGCGTAAAAGACAAACTACAAGAAGGAAACATAAAGGAAATATTGGAGAAGGTAACTGAGACAAGTAAACAATTCTCTGTAACTGCAGCTAATGTTGCTAAACAAACATTACCACAACTGCTTACAGCCACACCAGTTGTCATTTCTACTATTAAAGATTTAACAGAAAACGAAAATAACAAAAAGAAAAAAGATGCAAAGGATAACGAAATAAATCAAAACAGTAAAGACATAGACGGAGAAAAAACGAAAAATGAAAAGAAATATATGAAAGAAGGGAAAGAAGAGAGTGCTTAGATTTAATTCTAAAAAGAGAAAGTGAGGAAAAAAGTATGAAATCTCTGTATGCAATTGATGTAGGAATTGGTTTTACTAAGCGGGCATATCGACAGGATGTAGATTCTGAGATGACGATTAAGAGTGAAGCTTCCACACTAGCCCCTGTACCTAATCATGCTGAAAGTGAAGATTTAACAAAGGTAAGTTTTATAGACTTAGACTTTGCATACTACATGGGAAATGAAGCGCATCAATCTGCCGCTTCATTTCTTCCTACATTTGACGAAGAAATAGAAAAATATTATGAAAGCGAACAGTTTAAACAACAAATATTTGGTTGCATTGCAAAGGATTATAAAGAAAATGTCGTGTTACCTTTAGTTGTTACCGGGCTTCCTGTTACTTGTTTTGGTAGTCAGCATGAGCAATTACAACGTGCACTAAAAAAAGAAACTTCCGTACAAATTGATGGGAAATTTATTAATATTACGGTGGAAAATGTTTTGATTCTTCAGCAACCGGTCGCTTTACATGCCTATTTCTTAAAAGAGGGAATCATTCAGGAACAAGATCGTATCTTAATTATTGATGGTGGATTTCGTACATTAGAAATGACAGATATGAAACAGAATGTCATTTTAAATCATTATGAGACGGAACTAGGATGTAGCAAGCCTTTGAAAAATATTAAGAATATCCTGCAGAATCATGCGGGGGAAAGTGATCACTTGCATATTAACGACATGCCAAAAGTATTAGAAAAAGGATATGGGGATCGAGAAGAAAATCCTCAGACAAGTCAGGTTGATACTTTGATTCAAAAAGAGTTGGATACACACTTCCAAGACGTTATGCGTGTATTACAAGAACAATTTAAGTTAGACCAGTATGACACTATCATTTGGACAGGAGGAATAGTAGACATACACAAAAAACGAATTGAAAAAATGCAAGGTGAAATTTCTTCTTTCCGTATGGTAGACGCTTCGAAAGAGGCAGCACTTCATGGATACTATATGATTGGAAGTCAAGTATTTGACGACATCACCAATCAATCTGCATATGAATCTAAATTATAATAACGACCGAAATGGAGTTCGTTAAATAGACGTGCCACATATAAATAAGAAAAGATAAAAAGTGCTTGTATAGAGGAAATGTTTAAAATTTAGAATCCAAATAACTAATATATAGGGGGTCTTCCTTGCGTAACAGAAGAAGACCTCCTATGCCATTTAGTTTGTAATGTAGAGGATCTAAAAACTTTTCCTCCAAGACATGAATACCTACATATAAATTTCATATTACGGATATTATTCGATGAAACATAAAACTATTCAGAAAGGAAGAATAATGTGGAATGTATAAAAATGCCGAAATGGGATTGGTATCATGTGAAAACTAGTGAACTTGAAAAACTTTCTTCTATAATCCCTCGTGATGTAACATCTTATTTCTCTCAATTTATAAAGAAAATAAGTTCTCCTTGTGAAAATGGATTATATGTTTATACGTTATCACCAAGTCAAACTTGTGTATATGGTTCGTTTTTATATGATCAAGATAAAAAGGACGCCCAAATTCAAAAATTTCTTCATTATTTCGTAGCTCATGGAATACTGATAACGGTCCAGGAAAAAGAGGAAGAGGATTTCCAAAAATTAATAGATAATTCCTTTTTTAGTGTGAAAAATTGTAATAGTTCCGCTGAAGGATTATGTGCTATCTTATCAATCTTTATATCTCATTACTTGCGAAAGGTTGATTATTTCGAAAACAATTTTAGAAATGTATTATGGGATTTTTATCATCATAATAACATAGCAGTTTTAGAAAGAATTTATCATATTCGTCATGAATTATTTATGAACACACATGTGTTTCGCTTAATACAAGAAGTGTTACAAGGCTTGGAGGAAGCTTGGTTAGAAAACCTAACGAACACCCTTTGTTATAAACAAACACACGTAAAATTAGAGCGTGGATTACAACTCGTTAAAGAGTACCAAGAAGAATTAGACACGATGATTCATTTACAAGAAGTTGTTTCTTCTCATCGTGGGAATGAAATTATGAAAGCTCTTACTGTATTAACTGCTGTAAGTACGCCTTTGACGGCCTTAGGAGCATTGTGGGGGATGAATTTTAAATATATGCCTGAACTAGAATGGAAATATAGCTATTTAATCGCTCTCTTATTTATTATTTTCACAACAGGTGGCATGTATTTGTATATGCGATTCAAAGGGTGGACAGGTGATTTATTACGAGTAAAGAAAAAGAAATCTTTTTTTAAATCTAATTAATCCTGTTTATAAAAAATATGATAGATATGAATCATAGATATATGGTTAGTAATATTTATTAATAGGGGGAGTGCCACATGCCCATCAAGCTAACAAAACAAAATAATTCGTTTGGGGATGTTGAAATGCTTATCAATTTAGCAAACAAAATGTATCAAAGAGGGGGCATGTCGCTTATCGACAAGTGTCCGACTCCTGTGAAGGTGTTATTTTCGAATTCCCACAAAAAAGTACGCTATTCTATGCAAATGACGTCTTACGTGAAAACACCGCATATCATTTTAAGAAAAGGTATTTAGAAAACGAAAAATCAACTCATCCGGCTGACACGCTATCTCCACTGTACAAGGATTCTCCCACCACAGTAAGATAAAATTATCGAAGAGAATTATGAGCCTTACTTGACGAAACCAATGATAGGAAATTCATGTTGAGATATACATATTCATTATTGAAATTAGTAATAATAAAATGTATTATTGAAAAGCACTATTTATAATTCAAGTAATCAAGGCTATGTATCCAAAATAATTCGAACATTCAGAAATTATAATATTATCTAAAAATGAGGTGAGGTTAATAGAAACAGTACATATTAAATGGTATGGATTGTATAGTTTAAATGATTTTTATAATAGAGAAGAAGCTTTTAAGAAGGGAATATTTGCAATCTCTAGAGTATATGCTAATAATGAAACATTGATCTATATAGGAAAAACCAAAAGAAGCTTTATACAAAAGATAAGGGAACTTAATAAGGATTGGACTTTTGATGAAAGTGAATTAAAGATTACATTAGGAATAATAGAGTTTCCTAGTGGTGAAAGTTACTCTGAAAAAAAGGTAAAAGAGATAAAATCCCTTCTGATTTTACGACATATCCCAGTAGAAAACAACACATCTTTATTGTACCATAGAGGGCAGTTTAATTTGAAAATTATAAATAAGGGAAGAAGGGGCTTAATTGTTAAAAAGATTTCTACAGGAGATCTAATGTGGACGTAATTGGAATCATCTTTGAATAAAATTGAAGGTTTCTTACGAATAGGAGTTTATCAATTTTTAATGTATTAAAATATTTTTGAATAACATATGTCAGATACTTGAAACAACACAAATTTTATTATGATATGAAATCTTGTATGGGAATTGTGATTTATTTCCATCGTTTAATAAAAATATTAAGAATTATAAGAATGATGCATAAAGATTAGAAGAGAAAATAAATTCGGGGGTTTAAAAAATGGTACAAGTAAGCAGGTTTCAAGAAAAACAACAAAATCGTCGTAAAAAGGTGGTTTTTAATATTGCATTTACTTTGGTATTAGTGACAGTTGGTATAGTGACATACCAGTTGTTTTCCCCTTCTGATACATCAAAGAAAGCAATTGCTCAAGAAAAGAAAGCAACAAAGATAGAAGAGAAGAAACGTAAAGAGAAAGAAGCAGCGCAGTTAGAAGAGAAGAAACGTAAAGAGAAAGAAGCAGCGCAGTTAGAGGAGAAGGAGCGTGAGGAGAAAGAAGCAGCACTGTTAGACGAGAAGGAACGTGAGGAGAAAGAAGCAGTACTGCTAGAAGAGAAGAAACGTGAGGAGAAAGAAGCAGCACTGTTAGAAGAGAAACAAAAAGCAGAAAAATCGGTAAAAATGAACGGAAATGAAAATAAAGAGGGAGAAAAAACGGCATCTCAAGAAAAAGGTTCTCAAACTAATCCTTCTTGGAAGCCAATTGGTACAGTGCAAGGAGCAAAACCTGAAATGAAATTTAAAGAAGGAACAGTAGATTGGAGTGAGATGAAACAAGCAATTTCTTATGCTGTTGATGTTCCAGAGAGCCAATTGATTTTCGATTTTATTGGGAATAATGGTGATAATAAAGCCTACGGTAATGTACGAGATAAGCAAAGTAATAAAAAATATAAGGTTGATATTGATTGGGTAGAGAATCAGGGGTGGAAACCAGCATCTGTTCAAGTGTTGAAATAAATAATAGAAATGTAATTATGTGTTTAAAAGTTTACTTTTGTAAAAACTCACAAAAGAGTCCGTATCAATCAGGACTCTTTTTGTTATGTTGACAGCATTAATTACTTGGACTCATTTGTTAGATCCTGATGCGGACCAACTTTGATAACCAATAAAGTCTCATCTCGTGTGAGCGTTCATCTATTAACCAAAGAACAACAAAAAAACGAGTACAGGATTAAGTTGTACAAGAAAATAGAAAGGAAGGAAATATTCTCCTCGTAGTAAACGACTTAGTATTATCGATCTTTATATGACCAACACTCCTGCACCTAGAGAAAACAATGAAAAGCTCAAGGAAAGAAAACAACAAAGATAGAAGGGAAACACAAAGCAGAAAAATCGGTAGTTACATGTGAATGATTTGAAAAATCTTCATTATAAATTTAGGCTAACTTCACATAGAGCACATATTAATATTTTATTATTTATATGTAATGAAAGAATAAATAAAGTGAATTGTATTTCGTTCTGTTTTTAAAAATTTAAAATTCCTTTATTTTTATATAAAGGTTTTACATCGGAGTTTTAAATATTTTGGAAATAGATCAAAATAAAAGGAGTTCATATAAAAGGGGAATGTCCTATGACAACATATACAAGTGAAATGAGAAAAAGTTTAGTTTCAGAAGAAGATGTAGATATTTTGAAAATTATGGCGCATCCAATCCGCTTACAAATTGTAAATGAATTAAGTACGAGAAAAACGTGTAATGTAACACAATTAACAGAATTGCTGAATATTCCACAATCGACAGTTTCACAACATTTATCAAAAATGAAGGGTAAAGTGTTACGAGCTGAGCGAAAAGGTTTAGAAATTTATTATCATATTCATAATTTAAAAGCGAGTAAGATTGTAAGTGTTTTAGGATATATAAACTAATGAAGTATTTTCATATAAAATAGCCGCTGCTGGTGAGAAGGGGCTATTTTGTATTGCTTTATGTATTTACATTTGAAATTGTATAGTTTTTATGATTTACAATGGTTTGATCAAATTCAAAAGTACCACCGCTTACTATAATCATATCCCATAATAATA
This sequence comes from Bacillus paramycoides, assembly GCF_038971285.1. Lineage (NCBI taxonomy): Bacteria > Bacillati > Bacillota > Bacilli > Caryophanales > Bacillaceae > Bacillus > Bacillus paramycoides. The sequence goes on along the minus strand of NZ_CP152427.1, from coordinate 2,991,839 downwards.
GTTCCTCCTTTAGATAAGGGGGGATTAGAGCTTATTCCATAGACTTTAACGGGTTCACTTTACCTTGGGTTTTTAAGGATGAATTGAGCAGGTCTCTGTGAAAATAGAAAAAACACCTTAATGCGCCTTCTTCTAAAATTTTTTGTGTCATTAGCCCTTTTTACTACATAGCTTATTATAAATTGTTTTAGGGAGGGGTATAAGTAATGGCATATACTTTAAATGATATTTGTATCGATGTGTGTCTTATTGTTACGTTTACTCCTAGTGGCGGGGTAGAATCAATTGTAAGTGGTGGAGAAGAGTGTGGATCTAGTCCTAGTATAGTGATTAATTCTGATGGCTCAATTACTATTACATTACCATTAGTAGCTTGTTTATCCCTCGTATTAAATGACGATTTAAGTGTTGGAGCATCATTAACAAGCTTGTCTTTTAAAACTTCTTAAGTGAGGTACTAATTTTATATGAAAGATTAGAGCGCTCCTTTTTGTAGGAGGGCTCTAATCTTTTTTTAAAACTATATCATATACATAGGCAGACGCATCATCTGAAATTTGTTCCGATTCAATTTAGAATATGACAAAAGAGAACTTGCGTTAGACAACAAGCTCTCTTTAAAAGAAATAACGTAATTGAGATACTTATATAGTAACAATTGTTTTCTTCTAATTCCATATGTCTTATGTTGAGAAATAAATTATAAGTGGCTTGATAACGCTAAAATGAATGATTGACATAATATTTTGACGATAATATAATAAATCTCGAATTCAAGATAACTTGTAAAGGATTGGGAATTATGAGCGTGATTAACGATGAGAGCCTATATTTAAAGTTATTTGTTATATTATGAAGGGAATTACAGTCAATCACTAAATGTATTGCAAAGGATATAAAAAATTATGGACTTAATCCAACTGAATTTGCAGTGCGTGAGCTACTATACAGTAAAAGCGATCAGCTTATACAAAAACTTGGAGACAAAATATTACTTGCAAGTAGTAGTATCACGTACACGTCAAATATTTCAGAAGGTATTGAATTAATGGACACTATTTTTCCTCAGCATAAAGGGGGATTCGGCAAATATTTGATAGTTTGGACTATATGGAGAAAAAATGATAATTAAACAGTTGAAAAAGTTAGGATGTTACACACAGAAATTGTAAGTTTTTAGAGGTTATTTCTGCTTAGTAATATCCTAATTAAATATAAATTAAATAAATAGGAGGAAAAATTAATAAATAGTAGTAAATTTATTGTAATGCAAAGTAAATAAATTATGTAATTGCAATTGATATAGTAAGAAAGATAGTTGTTATGTTAACGATATACATATCGTCCTTTTCATTATAAATCTTTCATAAAGCGGAGAGTGGGTATCAAGAATGGAATTACGTCATTTAGAGTATTTTATTCAAGTTTGTAATAATAATAGTTTTACTAAAGCTGCGGAAGTTCTAGGTATTTCACAGCCGACTTTAAGCCAACAAATCCGTGTGTTAGAAGGTGAACTTGATACACCCTTGTTTCATCGAGTTGGAAGAGGTATCAAAATGACAGAAGCGGGTAAGCTGCTATTTGATAAAGGAAAATTTATCATGCAACAATTTGATGACGTTTATAATGAAATTTTTGAATTAAAGGGTGTAAAAAGAGGGGTAATCACTATAGGAGGTTTATTAGAGGATCTCACTTATTTAACACCTTATATTATGAAGTTTCAACAACATTATCCTAACATCGTAGTAAAAATTATAGAATCCGAAGTTGCTGTAAATCAAATCGTTGATAAAAATATTGATATAGGCATCACGCGTAGTGCTCAAATTCCAGACACATTAACAAGCACCCTTTTGTATAGCGAAGAGCTTGTCCTTGTCATTCCAAAAAATCATCCTTTGAATGAAACATCATTTGTTTCTTTTCGAGAATTAGTAGGGCTCAGTAGAATAATGGTTTCATGTAGTTGTCGTGAATCTATTAAAATATATTGTGAGAGTTTAGGGTTATCTTTATCTGAAGCAAATATAGAAACAAAATCTTCTATTTCTCTATTGAGCCTTGTATACAATGGACATGGGGTTGCCATAATACCTCTTTCACTGGTTAACTTTGTTAATAATGATACTTTGAGCATAGTTCGTATTATTGACCCAACACCAAGTCAAGATATTAATCTTATTCACTTTGATGATAAATTTTTAAGTTTTGCAGCACGTATCTTTATGCAGAAGTTAAATAATCCTGAAAAAGTATTAGTATAATAAAAATAATAATGATTATAGTGTGAGAATTAAACATGATACATAATTCTTGGGAGAAGACCTAAATTACAGTCAAAGGGTAAGTAGATTTATATGAGTGGTGTAGTCGCTTCAAAATGGAATACCATGGACTTTTACTTAAGGGGAAAAGGACAGACTTTGCAAGGAGAGAAGGCTGTTAAAAACAAGTCAAGTTAATCAATTAACTCTTTGGTCTTATCGCATAGTAATAGATTCCATTAGGGATATACTGCTATTTCTTTTTACATATTCTTATTGCATAAAGAAAACCACCGGCATTATACCGGTGGTTTTGACTTAGAAAGCAAAGCAAGTACAACCAATACCCCATTTAGTTCCATCTTTTCCTATTACGGTATGAGTGTGTTGATGGAGAGGGTTACTGCAACTATGTAACTTGTGATCATGGGCATCGTGAGAAAGTATAGTGTGGGCTAGGTTAGCACCACCATAACCATAAACTCCCGTCGGTGACCAATCAGGTGATGCTGGTGGCAATTCAGGTGATAAATTTTTAAATTCATCATTTCCATAAACAACCTGCCCACCCATAATGGTTAGTAATGATTCAAGGTTCTTGATTTCTTCTTCTGGCACAGTAAAGTAGTCAGCAGACAATACAGCAAGATCAGCAAACTGACCTACTGCAAGGGTTCCTTTTTTACCTTCATCACCAGAGAACCACGCACTTCCTTTTGAATATAATTCCAGGGCTACTTTTCTATCAAGTTTATTTTTTTCATCGTATATCGAAAGTCCACCAATGGTTTTTCCGGCAACCATCCAGTAAAGAGCGACCCAAGGGTTATAGCTGGAAACCCTAGTTGCATCACTACCAGCGCCAACAGGTATACCTAGGTCTAACATCCGATAAATTGGAGGAGTACGCTTTGCAGCTTCCTTTCCGTATAAATCAACAAAGTATTCACCTTGAAAAGCCATGCGGTCTTGGATGGCAATACCGCCATTTAAAGCCTTAACACGTTCCATACTACGATCTGAGATTGTTTCTGCATGGTCAAACCACCATCGTAGACCATTAAAAGGGATTTCTTTGTTGACTTCCTCAAATACATTTAAGAATCGTGTGATTGACTCGTCATAAGTTGCATGTAAACGGAATGGCCAACGGTTTTCCACTAATAGAGAAATTACTTTCTTTAAGTCAGCTTCCATCATCGTAGCTAGTTCAGGACGTGGCATTTGAAATTTTTCGAAATCGGCTGCCGAGAATACTAACATTTCTCCGGCACCATTCATTTTATACTTATCAGTTCCTTGACCTGGAGAAACAATTTTGGCCCATGAAGCAAAGTCTTCATATTCATGATTAGGATTTTGCGTAAATAGATTATAAGCAATACGCAAAGTTAATTGTTCCTTCTCGGCTAAATGTTCAACAACTTTGTAATCATCAGGATAATTTTGGAATCCGCCACCTGCGTCAATAGCACTTGTAATACCTAATCTATTTAATTCGCGCATAAAATGGCGAGTTGAATTAATTTGGTCGTCAAAATTAAGTATTGGTGCTTTACCCAAACTTGAATAAAGAATAGAAGCGTTAGGATTCGCAATTAAAAGGCCCGTTGGATTACCTCGTTTATCTCGCTCAATTAAGCAGCCTGGAGGGTCTGGGGTATCTTTTGTGTATCCCAGTGCACGCAGCCCAGCACGATTTACAAGTGCTCTATCGTAAAGATGTAGCACAAAGACAGGTGTGTCTTCAGAAACAGCATTAATCTCTTCTAAAGTTGGCAACCGTCTCTCTTTAAATTGAAATTCAGACCAACCTCCAACTACTCTTACCCACTGAGGAGCAGGTGTACGCCTTGCCTGTTCTTTGAGCATTTCGAGAGCTATGGCAAGTGAAGGCACACCTTCCCATCGTAATTCCATATTATAATGAAGACCGCCACGAATAACGTGTATATGAGAGTCATTCAGACCTGGAATAGCTCTCTTTCTTTTAAGGTCTATTTTTTTTGTTTTTTCTGTGGCACTATTAAGAATTTCATCTCCACCTACTGCAGTTATTAAACCATCAGTTATGGCGATAGCAGACACCTCAGGTTGAGAGGGATCAAGGGTAGTAATTTTTCCGTTATATAAGATCATATCCGGTAAATTCATATTCACACCTCGTCTACTTCCTATTATTTTGTAACCATGGATGAAATAATTTACCGAAAATCGGCATAACTACCCATGATAGCAAGGACACTATACATACAGAAACAAAAAAAGCGGACATAATAGGATTCATATGTTTTATAATAGGTCCTATCAATTTAGGAACTAACATGCTAAGAGGCCATACACCCAGAAGGGTAACGATAGACATTTTCCATTTTGGCGGTGGAATTGGCGTTTTCGGAGTAACAAACCAATAAGCCAAACTACGTTCAGTTTTGTAACTTGGATTAGTAACTTGAAATTGTTCTGCCTTTTTTAACAAATCTCGGCGAACATCTGATTCTTGCCAAGCACGTAGATGCTCATACGTATCAAAGCGAAAAATAACAGTATACTCTCTGGATTCGTTATTTGGGAATATTAGATTTACACCTAAATGCCCTGGGAATTTAGTAGCGGCAGCTTCGATTTCATGTCTCCATGTTTCAAACTGTTTTTCTTTCCCTTGTTGAATTTCCCATGTAACAATCGTTGTTACTGGATCGGCAACATCCATCGTGTTCCCTGTATGAGTCTCTTCGACAGCTACTCCTTCGTGTTTCATATTTTCCTGCTTGGAAGCGCGCCATGCACCATAGTATATGCGTATTCTACACCTTGACCATAAGCACCAGTGTGTTCCTTTACAATCTCCATTACAGCATCATAAGTATCTTTGTGTGCCCAGTCACGTTGGTATTCAAGTAAAACTTGAATTGCTGTCACTGGAATTGCACCAGCTTGTTCTACACGACGCATAGCAGCGTTATGTGCTGTCAAACTAGTGCCACCTGAAGCATCATCAACTGCATACACCTCATAGCCAGCTTTAATTGCTTCAAGCACAGGGAATGCAAGGCAAACTTCAGTCCAAAGTGCTGCAAATATTAATTTCTTTCTACCTGTTGCTTTAACTGCTTCAACAAATTTTGGATCTTCCCAAGAGTTCATTGAACTGCGTTCTATAATTTCATGGTTTGGGAATATGTCAAGAATTTGCGGCCAAAAATAACCAGAAAAGCTGCGTGTCTCAACTGTAGTAAGAATAGTAGGTACGTTAAAAGTTTTTGCTGATTTAGCAAGCATCATAACGTTATTAATCAATGTTTGTCTATCAATACTTGCAACTCCAAAAGTCATTTGAGGTTGAAAATCAATTAAAATTAAGGCACTGTTCTCCGGGTTTAATAATTCTAAATTACTCATAATAAAACGCTCCTTTTTTTTATTTTCAAAAAGTTAATTTAAGTTGTAACCATAAAAATAAAAGCTTTGCTATACTTTTTAATTTAAAATTTAGTGCTGATTTAATCAGCACTAAATCTATACTATCTACTTTAAAAAAGTAATTGAAAGCTATTTCTTTGAAATACATTTATACATTTTGTTTACTAAGATCGCGCTGAGCTCCCATATAACTTCCAATTATATTTTGATAACCTGGAAGATTACTAGCAAGCAAATTGCCAAAACCTTCAACATCGTTGCGCCAATCGCGTTGTAATTCGCAAGCTACGCTAAACCAGTTCATAAGTTGTACGCCATTATGTGCCATACGCGTATTGGCAGCATCTGCAACTTGTTTGCTGAAAGTTCCTGAAGCGTCAGTAACAGCAAATACTTCATATCCAGCTTTTATAGCAGAAAGTGCCGGGAAAGCAACACAAACGTCCGTAACTACGCCCGCGATGATAAGTTGTTTTTTTCCAGTTTCTTCGATTGCTTTTACAAAATCATCATTATCCCATGCGTTAATTTGTCCAGGTCGAGCTATTTTTGGTGCGTGAGGAAAGAGATCAACCAATTCTTGCATTAAAGGTCCGTTAGGCCCGTTTTCAAAACTTGTTGTTAAAATAACTGGTAAATCAAAAAACTTAGCAGTATGAGCAAGAGCTAAAACATTGTTCTTGAATTCATCAACACCATAGTCACGTACTAGTCCGGACATAAGACCAGTTTGATGATCTACTAAAAGCACAACAGCATCATCTTTGTTAATACGAGAATAGAGATCAGTCATTATGTATTCCTCCTAAAAATTAAGTAATCGAAGAAAGTTTAAATAGTCGAATACTATCATAAGTTTCTTCGTTTATAACTAAGCTGACCAATAATATTGGTTATAGCAGCATTCACAGAACATGAAGTGCTATACAAATTTATAGTATTTTAAAACTGATTAGTTAATCAATTCTAAATTATCTATAATTTGTATAGGTCGTAACTATAGTTGTTTTCACTATAAAATAGATTGGTATTACCTATACATCCTATAGATAGAACGATATTGATAGTCACCTATTTTTGTTATTAGAATTGAATAGGAGGAATGTTCAGTAAATAATTCGTGATGAAAAAGGTATAAGATGAGGAATTGTTCCATAAACAAAAAATGAATTCTTCGGAACAATGGAGTTTCAAGCTTAGAGTTCACAATATAAATGTGTATAAATAGGTTATGAGATTCATCCGAATTATTGAAGAAAAGGATACATATTAAAGGAGGTAGGACAATGGCAAAAATTACTGTAGGAACCGAAAATCAAGCACCAATTGAGATATATTATGAGGATCATGGCACAGGAAAACCAGTTGTACTAATTCATGGTTGGCCGTTAAGTGGTCGATCTTGGGAATACCAAGTTCCCGCTCTTGTTGAGGCTGGATACAGAGTTATAACATATGATCGTCGAGGTTTTGGAAAATCATCTCAGCCGTGGGAAGGGTATGAATATGATACCTTTACTTCTGATTTACATCAACTATTAGAACAGTTAGAGCTTCAAAATGTCACACTTGTTGGTTTTTCTATGGGTGGAGGCGAGGTAGCCCGGTATATTGGGAAATATGGAACGAATAGAGTAGAGAAGGCTGTATTTGCAGGAGCTGTACCACCATTCCTTTATAAGTCAGCAGATCATCCTGAGGGTGTATTAGATGATGTAGCAATTCAAGGATTTGAAAATGGAGTAAAAAGTGATCGCCTAGCATTCCTTGATGAGTTTACGAAAGGATTTTTTGCTGCTGGAGATCGAACTGACTTAGTTAGTGAACCATTTCGACTTTACAATAGGGATATCGCTGCGGGTGCATCACCTAAAGGAACACTAGATTGTATCGCTGCTTTCAGCAAAACAGACTTCAGAGGCGATTTAGCTAAGGTTAATATACCTACCCTTATTATTCATGGTGATTCAGATGCGACTGTACCATTTGAATATAGTGGGAAATTAACACATGAAGCAATTCCTAATTCTAAAGTAACGTTAATAAAGGGTGGTCCACATGGGCTAAATGCAACGCATGCCAAAGAATTTAATGAAGCACTCCTATTATTTTTAAAGGACTGATTACAACTATATAATTGTTAATTGATAACTTATAAACAAGTTAAAATAAAGCTTTATAAAAGATGCTCTTGGATAAATCCAGGAGCATCTTTTTAAATGGTGATATTGAGATGTTAGGTTGATAAATCTCCAGTAGTTTTGGATTGAATATTCTTCTTAACAGCTAAAATGTATTGATTAGAGTTTTTTAGATTTCTTAGAAGTATTGTTATATTACTATCAAGATAATATTTTGAATAATCCTCAAAAAAAGAAATGTACATTTTTTTTTTGAGGAAGAAATATCTTGTCAGAAAACAATAAAATCTTATTAATTTTTATAATTGGTAGAATTTTTATAGAAATAATTCTCTTAATATATTAAAATAACATTGTATTATGTCAGATTTTAATTAGGGGAGAGAAATTTTATGTTGAAAAAAATCATTCCAGTTGCTTTAGCAATAAGTACAGTTACTTTTACTAGTGTATTTGCTGCGCCTTCAGCACAAGCAAGTACAGAACCAAACCGCTACATAGATGTGCAAATGCTCGGTATTAACGATTTTCATGGGCAACTAGACACTGTAAAAAAGATTAACAATAAAGATGCAGGGGGAATTGAGTACTTAGGGGCTTATTTACGTGATCGTGAAAAACAAAATCCGAATACATTAAAGGTACATGCTGGAGATGTTGTTGGAGCAAGTACTCCTGTTTCAGCATTATTACAAGACGAACCTACGATTGAATTTCTAAATGATTTGAAATTCGATGTTGGGACTATAGGAAATCATGAATTTGATGAAGGTGTTGCGGAAATGAACCGCCTTATTTATGGTGGATACCATGAGAAAACAGGGAATTTTAAAGGAGCAAAATTCCCATATGTTGCCGCAAATTTCTATAATAAATCCACTGGCCGTTTATTTTTACCACCATTCACTATAAAAAAGGTACAAGGAGTTCCTGTTGGATTCATCGGAGTCGTAACAACGGATGTTCCTAACCTTGTTATGCCTACTATGCTAAAGAATGTAGAAATTACAGATGAAGTTGAAGCTATTAACAAATCCGTAAAGCAATTAAAAAAACTAGGCGTTAAATCTATCGTTGTTCTTGCGCATAACGGAGGTATAACAGATGGGAACGGCGTAACAAATGGTGATATCGTCCGATTAGCAAATGAGACTGATCCAGAAGTCGATGTTATTTTTGGTGGGCATAGCCACACTTATGTAAATGGAACTGTTAATAATAAACTTGTCGTACAAGCAAATTCTTATGGTATGGCTTTTGCTGATGTTGATGTAAAGATCGATCGTAAAACACAAGATATTGTTGAGAAAAAAGCAGAAATTGTTACAACTTACCATGAAGGCATGGAGCCTGATAAAAAAATCAAGAAGAAGATGGAGAAATATCAAGCAAAAATCGCACCTCTTGTTAATGAAGTTGTAGGTAAATCTATTGCTCCACTAGATCGCAAACTCAATACGGCTGGTGAATCTACTCTTGGAAATTTAGTTGCTGATGCCCAGCGTACAACAATGCAATCTCAAATTGCACTTATGAATCCTGGTGGTATTCGTAATGACCTAGATGCTGGTGATATAACATGGGGAGAGATATATGGTATTCAACCATTCGGAAATCAATTAATAAAAGTAAATTTAACAGGCCAAGACATTCGTGATATTTTAAATCAACAATGGCAAAAAGACATAACAAGAATGCTTCAAATTTCAGGGATCCAATACACTTGGGATGCGAACAAGCCTAATGGAGAAAAAGTAACAAGTATTCGCTTAACAAATGGAGAAGAAATTATTCCTTCTAAAACTTACAGCGTCGTTGCTAACGCATTTTTAGCTTCAGGTGGAGATGGATTTGTATCCTTTAAAAACGGTAAAGATGCTGAAGCAGGGCCAACTGATTTTGAAGCGTTAGTAGATTATATAAAAAAATCAAAAGAACCAATTCAGTCTATTATTGATGGAAGAATTCAAAAAACAAATTAGGTTTTTATTAATCTCAAAAACAACTAGATTATCTGTGCGCTAAACTTTTTAGTGTGCAGGTAATCTATTTTTTGTGGGTTTGAAATAAAGTCTTATTGTGGACAATGGGTATATCGTCTAGATGCAGAGTGCAGAAAAAAATGAAGTAAACAAAAAAATAACCCTAAACTAACTCTATGATAAAGAGAATACATTGCAAAAAAACAAAATTTGGAACTTCCTATTAGCCCAATATTAACTGCGCTACAATGGATTGAAGCTCATGTAGTTTTATATTCGTATGAGTGAATTAAGAATTTCTTAAGAACCTATTAAGAAATAAGTGAGTTTTAGGAATTAGAATAAATGTATCTTAACAGTAATAAGAAAATGAATGTTTTAAATGGAAGTTAGCAGAGTATGTCAAAAAGCTATAAGTAAATATTTCAGGAGGTTTTTTATGAAAAAGAAAATAATTATTGCAATTGTTGCTTCTGCTATAACAATGACTCATTTTGTAGGAAATACTTATGCAGATTCGAAAACAGAGGTTTCTGTTACAGCTCCCTACAATACAAATCAAATAGCGAAATGGTTAGAAGCACATGCAAAGCCTTTAAAAACAACTAATCCAACTGCATCTCTTAATGATTTGAAACCACTTAAGAATATGGTAGGTTTAGCTTCAATTGTAGGTTTAGGTGAAGCTATGCATGGGGCTCATGAGATTTTTACGATGAAACACCGTATTGTTAAGTATTTAGTATCTGAAAAGGGCTTTACCAACTTAGTTTTAGAAGAGGGATGGGACAGAGCTTTGGAACTTGATCGATATGTTCTTACTGGAAAGGGAAACCCAAGCCAACATCTATCACCTACATTTAAAACGAAAGAAATGTTGGATTTACTTGATTGGATTCGGCAATATAATGCTAATCCAAAACATAAATCTAAAGTGCGTGTCATCGGGATGGATATTCAATCAGTAAATGAAAATGTTTATAATAATATAATAGAATATACAAAGAGAAACAATTCAGATCTTGTGCCTAGAATAGAAGCGAAGATAAAAGGTCTTATTCCTGTAACAAAGGATATGAATACTTTTGAGAGCCTTTCGAAAGAAGAAAAAGAAAAGTATATTTCAGATGCTAAACAAATTAGTGCTTTATTAGAGGAAAATAAAAGCTATTTAAATGGAAAATCTAAAGAGTTTGCATGGATAAAGCAAAATGCTCGTATTATTGAACAGTTTACTACAATGTTAGGGACGCCTCCTGATAAACCAGCGGATTTTTATTTGAAACATGATATTGCAATGTATGAAAATGCGAAGTGGACTGAAGAACATTTAGGAAAAACCATTGTATGGGCACATAATGGACACGTTTCGAAAACAAATATGCTTCCTTTTATATATCCTAAAGTAGCTGGGCAGCATTTAGCAGAATATTATGGAAAAAGATACGTATCTATTGGAACGTCAGTTTATGAAGGACAATACAATGTCAAGAATAGCAATGGTGAATTTGGCCCATATGGAACATTAAAATCGGATGATCCAAACAGTTATAACTACATTTTTGGACAGGTCAAAAAAGATCAATTTTTTATTGATTTACGTAAGGCGAACGGCGTGACAAAAACTTGGTTAAACGAACAACATCCAATTTTCGCTGGAATAGCTACCGAAGGGCCTGATATACCAAAAACTGTTGATATATCATTAGGTAAAACGTTTGATATACTTGTTCAAATTCAAAAAGTGAGTCCATCTCAATTACATCAATAAATTTAGAATCATGTGCCTTAATGACAACTTGAGAAGTGTTTCATATAATACTATGAATTTTGTTTTATATAGTAAGAAGAATAATTGTATTGGAAAAAATTAGAGATTCAACCTGTTAAGAGTAAAATGAATCTTCAATATGTAAAGCGCAAAAAACACTGAAGCGAAAAGCATCGGTGTTTTTTGCGCTTTCGGGCACAGATGCTACTTCAATCCTATTGTAGAAGTGATTTTGTATGTAAGGAATTTGTAAGGAATAGGTAAGAAAAAAGAGATTTTCATTGTGTAGGATAAAAATATAAGGAGGCGTGAAGGGGGAATAAGTACGGCCTACATATAAAACAATTAGTAACAAGAGTGTTTTGTGAAAATAATGAGTACAATGTTTGCAAATGCATTGTTGCCTTTTCATCATTGAGAGAATTAGTAGCTGTGTGGTTAGTATATGAGACAGCTATCAGCCATCAATACAATTTAAATAGAAGAGAGGAATTCTTTATGAAAACACGCAGTAAAATTACATGTGCAAGTCTAGCACTTTTAATAGCTGGAAGTTCCCTGTTATACATAACACCAACATTAATTGTAAAAGCAGAACCTACGCAAAATGTATCTAGTTCGTTACAAACAAGTACGCAAAGCGATCGTACTTCCGTTAAGAAAGCAATGCGAGATGAACTGCAACTTGGATACCCGGGAATACTCGCTAAAATTTCTAAGGGGGGTAAAACTTGGAGTTATACAGCTGGGGTAGCGGATCTGAAAACTAAGAAACCAATGAAAGCAGATTTTCGCTTTCGCATTGGCAGTGTGACGAAAACGTTCATTGCAACAGTTCTACTTCAATTATCTGGAGAGAACCGTTTGAATTTAGACGACTCCATTGAAAAATGGTTACCGGGTGTTATTCAAGGAAACGGATATGATGGTAACCAGATTACGATCCGGCAAATATTGAATCATACAAGTGGTATTGCTGACTATATAAATTCAAAAGACTTTGATATTACGGATATAAAAAAATCGTATACGGCTGAAGAATTTGTAAAGATGGGGATTTCACTTCCCCCAGACTTTGCCTCAGGAAAGGGTTGGTCTTATTCAAATACAGGATATGTAATACTAGGAATCCTTATTGAAAAAGTAACAGGAAACAGCTATGCGGAAGAGGTTGAAAATCGGATCATTGAACCGCTTGATTTGTCAAATACATTCCTACCTGGCAATTCAAGCGTGATTCCAGGCACTAAGCATGCCCGTGGCTATTTGCAACTAGACGGAGCGAGTGAGCTAAAAGACGTTACTTATATTAACCCAGGTAGCTCGGATGGAGATATGATTTCTACTGCTGACGACTTAAACAAATTCTTCTCTTACTTACTAGGTGGCAAATTACTGAAGGAACAGCAGTTAAAACAAATGCTTACTACAGTTCCTACAAATAGAGAGGGAACCGGATATGGTCTTGGAATCCTTGAAATTAAGCTTCCGAACGGTGTCTCGGTATGGGGACACAGGGGGGGCGTTCCAGGGTTTTCCACTTTTGCTGGTGGAACACTTGGAGGTAAACATACACTCGCTATCAATTCGAACAGTTTAAACATTAATAACCCGGAAGTTTTTAAAAACATTTTACTTGCTGAATTTAGCAAGTAGGAAAAACGGATAAATTTTGTCATTTGTAATTTCCATCGGAATGGATTATCGCTTGAAAGAGTATAGAGGGATTAAGTATCTAGAAACAATCAAGCCAATCATGAAGAATGGCTAAGTAAAAGGATTTGTTTATACATTGGCCAACTAAAAGAGCAACACATATAATGAGTGATTAGTATGTATCTAGTATTGCATTTGTATTGGTATCGTCACGGATTGTAAATTTGTATAAGGTGCGAAGTCTAATTTAAGACTTCGCACTTTTGCTGTTTAACAGCTTTTATTACGAAGCTATTAACAATAGAAAAAAGGAGAATGTAACTAGTTATGTGGATACTACTGTATGATTGGTGCAACAAATTGTGACTCTAACGTATTTGAAAGGCCTGATAAATTCAACGTTTATCGTCTTGACATTGATATTAAAAAGGCATTTAGTGGTACTGCAAGACATCTTGCTTTTGGATCAAGTATTTATAATTGTGTAGGAGCAGCATTTGCAAAATTAGAAATTGAAATAGATTCAACCATCAAAGATAATATTAGCGGGAAAAAATTGAGGGACATTAAGGATTTTGTGAAGAAGACTTCAAAAATGAACTGAAATCTAATAAATAGCGTAAAAGCTAAAAGATTTTCGCTTTGAGAACATCTTAAAATATTAAATTGATGGTAACTTTGTTGTATCTCTTTAAACATACCTATATTAAAACCCAAATTTCTCAATTTAATGCTGAGATATTTGGGTTTTTCTAAAGTAATCAATTTTTTAAAAAATTTTTAGAAATTTAAAGATAAAGTATTGTATACATGTAAGTATGATTAAAAATGCAAAGTTGTAAATGCTAAATTTAATTAAATACGCCTTACTCTCTTTACCATTGGCTTGAGTGAATAGTTTATAGGAAATTACACTGGCTAAAGATGCGATAATTGTTCCAAGCCCTCCAATATTTACTCCTAGTAATAAAGGTTTCCAATCAGAAGTAAAGTTTGATAGAAGAATTGAAGTAGGAAAATTGCTAATCAATTGACTCAAAAATATGGAACTAAAGAAGACTGAAGTATCTCCTTTTAAATTAGCGCGAGCAAATGTCTCCAGCGCATCGGAATGGGAAATGTTTCCGATAAAAATAAAAAAACAGACAAAGGTTATTAGAAGAAAGTAATCGATCTTAAATAGTAAGTTTCTATCTAACGTAAATGCTGCCATCAATGTAACTATTAGCGCAATGTAATAATTAATGACACCAAAAATAGATGCAATGATAGTGATAAGTATCAAAATCCAGATGGTAGCTTTTTTTCGATTCTTCACGGTAATAACAGGTAGTTCTATTTTTAAATCTGTTTTTTGAAGTTTTTGAGTAAATATAAATAACAAACTGATTCCAAGTACAGCTAAAAGCAGGATTGAACCTAAAAATGGGATGAGCTTAATTCCATAGTAAGAATATAAGTATAAATTTTGTGGGTTTCCCATAGGCATCAAGCTACTGCCGATGTTTGCCGCAATTGTTTGCAGGATGATTGTATCCATCATGTTCATTTGTGTTTTTTTACTAATGACAAGTGTTATTGGAACAAAAGTGAGGAGAGCGACATCATTTGTTACAAACATGGAGCAAATAAAGCATAACAAAATTAGAATAATAGATATTGACCTGCTGTTATTGCATTTATTTAAAATCGCAACGGCAAGTTTGTCTAATATCTTTAGCTGTTCCAAGGCCTTAATGGCCACCATTAGATTAAATAAGCTAATTAACACTTCAAAGTTAATATATTCGATCTTTGGCGAATGTATTAAGCAGCTTACAATTGCTAGTATCAGTGAAATGGTAAGTACTAAATCCTTTTTTAAAAATTCGAATTTCATAAGGAGTCTTTTTTTATTTTGAACGAATACTATTTCTTTCACAATACACCACCTGTAATCTATGTTAGTAGAATGAAACGCAAAGGAAATATACATTTAATAATAGATATTCAACAAATCTCACTAGGGGATTAATTGAGAAAACAAATGTTTTTTGTATGATACCATAAATAAATTAAATGTTTTGTTTTTTTAATATTCTTATAATAACTTATCGATTCTTGATTTCAAATACTTTATATGAAGTTCTAAAAGAGAAAAAGTATGCATGTTTTTATGAAGAAAATAGAGACTTGTCAAAAGTTAGGTAGAACGGAATCCGTGATGTTTGGATACTGTATAAAATTCACAAAACCTCACTGTTTTTTAGATGAAAAAACCTTAAAATATTTTTTGGTTTTTATAAAAATCTGTACTTTTTCGTAACATTCTGTACTTTTGATTATAAATTAAAAATAAGCTTCTCTTAGTTGAAGATTGAAAGCGCTTCATAGTTTTTCTATGAACTTTTTACCTAGCCTATTTTTGAGATTAGTAGTGAGAAAGGAGATATTTCCATGTTCTAGGGAAAATTAACAAAAAACCAGTTAATCACTATTGATTATTATGATTTAAATGTAAATCACCGGTAAACGAAACAAACATAATAGTACAACAATATTAGTGGATAAGAATATTAGTTTTACAGAAGGGGATAGAGCACCGTATGTATAAGCGTTAAGTTCTTCAAAAATTCAGTTTTACAGTTACATGTTGTGATGTTTGCTTAAACAGGCCAATCCTATTAATATAGAAAATTTTTATCCTTGTTGTATTTGAATATGAATGAGGTATTTATGCCAGGGAATATAGGTGATTTTATATAGATTATGATAGATAAATTTTTGGTATGGAGTGATAATATGGAAAGATTTTTTGTAGATTTAGTCGGGTCAACGAATGATTTTTTATGGTCTAAATTGTTAATTATTATGCTTGTTATTTGCGGAATTTATTTTACATTTAAATTGAATTTTGTACAGTTTCGAATGTTAAAAGAGATGGTCCGTGTATTAATGGAGGGGAAAAGTGGTTCTAAAGATCAAATCTCTCCTTTTCAAGCGTTTTGTATTGGTATGGCAGCTCGCGTTGGAACAGGGAATATTACAGGAATTGCGATTGCGATTGCATTAGGGGGGCCTGGAGCTGTATTTTGGATGTGGATTATTTCTATTATTAGCTCGGCATCCAGTTTTGTTGAAAGCACATTAGCACAGATATATAAAGTAAAAGATAAAACTGGCTTCCGCGGTGGTCCATCCTATTATATGGAAAAAGGGTTGAATAAACGTTGGATGGGAGTATTATTCTCTATTTTAATCACAATTACTTTTGGTCTTGTATTCAATTCAGTACAATCAAATACAGTTACAATTGCTTTTCAAAATGCATTTGGTACAGATCGCCTAACAGTCGGGATAATCATGGCCATTGCTTTCGCTGCGATTATCTTTGGTGGTGTACAACGTATTGCAAAAATGGCTGAATACAAAGTGGTATTTTTAGCGGTATTATACATTGGAGTTGCATTATTTGTTGTAGTTACCAACATATCAAAAATGCCGGAAGTTCTTTCTCTTATTGTTCAAAACGCATTTGGTTTTAAACAAATAGCAGGAGGTTCAATTGGTGCAGCACTTATGAATGGGGTTAAACGTGGTTTATTTTCAAATGAAGCTGGTATGGGAAGTGCACCAAACGTTGCTGCAACAGCAACAACAAGTCATCCGGTGAAACAAGGACTGATTCAAGCATTTGGTGTATTAACGGATACACTGATCATTTGTACTAGCACTGCCTTTATTATTTTGCTTTCTGATGCATATAAACAACCGGGGTTAAATGGTATTGCACTTACACAAGCAGCATTAAGTGAACACATCGGTTCTTGGGCATCGGGTTGTCTTGCTATCTTTGTTTTTTTATTTGGATTTGGTGCGTTAATTGGCAACTATTATTATGGTGAAACAAATATTCGCTTCTTACATACAAGTAAAGTGTGGTTAATGATATACAGAATAAGTGTGTTGGCTATGATTGTATTTGGTTCCGTTGCAAAGGTTCAAATTGTATGGGATTTAGCGGATTTATTTATGGGCTTTATGGTTATTATTAATTTAATTGCTATTACCTTACTTTCAAAAGTAGCATTTGCGGCGTTACAAGATTATATAAATCAGAAAAAAGCTGGTAAAGATCCTATTTTTTATAAAGAAAACATTAAAGGGCTTAAAAATATTGAATGTTGGGAAAATTATCAGAAAAATTCAAAAAAGAAAAGTGTGTAATAAGAAAGATATTCAGACTGTAATATGTCTGAATATCTTTCTTGGTTCTAGTGCAAATATTATTGATTATAGTAAAGAAAAAATCATTCTATATAAAGTTAATAGTACGGGGGAATATTTTTAAATGATAAAAGATTATAGCATTCAAATTGAGGGTCAAGAAAAAGTTTGCTTAGATCAATGGGTAGCCCATTATCGAACGTATGCAGCTAAGGGACGAAGCGCCAGTTATATTCCCGCTCTGGGGGAAATAAATGTATCGCAGTTAGGTATTTGTATAGTAAAGCCAGATGGAACAATGATAAAGTCAGGAGATTGGGAGATACCTTTCACATTACAAAGTATATCAAAAGTAATCGGTTTTATAGCCGCTTGTTTAAGTCGCGGTATTTCTTATGTATTAGAACGAGTTGACGTAGAGCCAACTGGAGATGCCTTTAATTCAATTATTCGTTTAGAGATACATAAACCAGGAAAACCTTTTAATCCTATGATTAATGCTGGAGCGATTACGATAGCTTCACTTTTGCCAGGGAAATCGGTGCAAGAAAAATTAGAATCTCTATACGTATTAATTGAAAAAATGATAGAGAAGCGTCCTGCTATTAATGAAATAGTATTTCAATCCGAATGGGAAACGGCTCATCGTAATAGAGCTTTAGCATACTATTTAAAGGAAAATGGTTTTCTAGAATCAGATGTGGAGGAGACACTAGAGGTTTACCTAAAACAATGTTCGATTGAAATAAATACAGAAGATATTGCCTTAATAGGGCTTATACTAGCACATGATGGATATCATCCTATTCGCAAAGAACAAGTGCTCCCTAAAGAAGTAGCTAGGTTAACAAAAGCTTTAATGCTTACTTGTGGAATGTACAATGCTTCTGGAAAATTTGCTGCTTTCATTGGATTACCAGCTAAGAGTGGGGTATCTGGAGGAATTATGACACTTGTTCCCTCAAAATCTAGGAAGGATTTATCGTTCCAAGATGGATGTGGTATTGGTATTTACGGACCAGCCATTGATGAGTATGGGAATAGTTTACCAGGAATTATGTTGTTAGAACATATTGCAAAAGAATGGGATTTAAGTATATTTTAAAAAGGAGCACAGATATTTTGGTGTTAGAGCGAGTCCAAAAGTGTTCAGACCTTATATTGTGTCTGAACATTTTTGAGTTATAAAGTATCTTTCTAAAGTAGAAGAGTGTAATGAATACTCACAATCTATAATGCTTTCGTTTATATCTTATTTATCAGTTTTTGAAAAAAATAGAGTAAGTATTGTATTAATGCAAATAGGTTTGTATACTGACTGTTAGGCGAAAGTGAGAAGTGATTATTTTGAATCTTAGTAATTTAGTAAAAAAAGACATCTATATTCTCGTTTTAATGATACTTACAGTACCCTTAGTAGGTGAAATAAAGTCATTTCCCTTAAATGAAACATTTAGAATGAGCTTTGGTGCACCAACATTTTTCTTTTTTTTGTTATTATTTCGACGAGTTCCAGCATTTTTACCGGGTTTTTTAACAGCAATAGTCGTTGTAGTATTTCGTATCTCAATGGATGTCATTATAAAGGGAAATATGGATTGGTTAGCCGCTTTTCATACTCACTATCCTAGTTTTTTCTTTTATTTTACGTATTCGTATCTCTTTCATTTAGCAAAAATCAAACGATTTTATCATCAACCACTAATGATTGGTTTTATTGGTTGCATTATTGAAATATTGTCAGACTGTGTGGAATTAATGATTCAATATTTTGTATTAAAAACATCGATCACATCCGAGGCAATAAATGAAATCATTGTTATCGCATGTTCCCATAGTTTTATAGTTCTAAGCTTTTTCAATATGATGAAATTGTATGAAGCGCAATCAAGGGAGAGACACATAAAGAAACAAAATGAACACATGCTCATGCTCATCTCTAATTTATATGAAGATGCTGTTCATTTAAAAAAAACATTACAGGATGCTGAGAATATAACAAAAAAATCCTATGATTTATATAAAACCTTAGACTCTTTTGAGCACAAACAGATGAATTTTCAGTTTGAGGATTTAAGGCAACAGGCATTACAAATTGCTGGCGAGGTCCATGACGTTAAAAAGGATAACCAACGCATTTTTGCGGGACTTTCAAAACTAATTTCTGATGAAAGTTTTACAGATTATATGTCTGTACATGAACTGGTAAACATCATTATACGGGCAAATACGAAATATGCACGGTTGCTAGAGAAAGACATCCAATTTGTGTATAAAATTGATGGTGTGCATCCTCATTATCACATTTATACAATCTTATCTATTATAAATAATATCGTAACAAACGCTGTAGAAGCTATCCAAGGTATGGGAATCATCACAATTGACATTAATAAAGACCATCATTTTGTTGAATTTCGAGTAGGAGATAATGGTCCAGGTATTTCTTCAAAATATAAAGATTCAATTTTTGAGCCTGGTTTTACTTCTAAATATGATGATTTAGGCAATCCATCGACAGGCATCGGACTATCGTATGTTAAAAAAATGGTCGAACAACTAGAAGGTGATGTTACGCTTGAGGACAGAACCGAAGGAAAAGGATCAATTTTTATAATTAGATTAGGGATTGATCATATAATTTCGAAAGGGTGATTCTATGTATTTTTATATAGTAGATGATGAAAAAGCGGTTCGCTCAATGTTGGCTCAAATTATCGAGGATGAAGATCTTGGAGAGGTTATAGGAGAAGCTGAGGATGGTTTATCTTTAGAGCAACACATGCCAATCCTTAAAAAGATAGACATTTTATTTATCGATTTGTTAATGCCGATTCAAGATGGAATAAAAACAATTCGTCAAATAAAGCCTTCGTTTAAAGGGAAAATCATCATGGTTTCTCAAGTAGAATCAAAAGAATTAATTGCTGAAGCTTATTCGCTTGGCGTTGAATACTATATTATTAAGCCAATTAACCGGATTGAAGTCTTAACAGTTGTTCGGAAAGTCATTGAAAGAATTCGTTTGGAAAAATCGATAAAAAACATTCAAGAATCGCTTAATATGGTATTAAAATTGGATAGTAATTCAAGTGCGCAAGAAAAATACCGTAATGAAAAACATTTAAATACTTTTAATCACTTTCAAAATTCCATTCATTTTCTTTTGTCTGAATTAGGAATAGCCAGTGAAAGTGGAAGTAAAGATTTAATGGATATGCTAGATTATTTATATAAATATGAACAAGATAACACGTTGGAACAAGGTTTTCCTTCACTAAAAGAGATTTTTATGAATTTAGCTCAAAAAAAACTTGGGGATTCAGCTGAAGATGCCGAATTAAAAAGGTTCATAGAAGCTTCCAAACAACGGATTCGAAGAGCAATTTATCAATCATTAAACCATTTAGCTTCCCTTGGACTTACTGATTTTTTAAACCCGAAGTTCGAAAATTATGCTTCTAGATTTTTTGATTTTACTACCGTAAGGAGAAAGATGACAGAATTGAATAATGAACCAACAGTACCTGCTCGTATTGATACGAAAAAATTTATTCAAGTTCTTTATTTTGAAGCAAAACGAATACACTTGGAATTAAGATGATAAACTCTTGCTCATTATTATTTTCAATTAATAGATTGATAGTTGTTTTCATGTTATTTGTTTTATATAGTCTTTCTAAGAGAGTAGTTTCCTTTATTTCATATTGGTTTTAAAATCAGAAAATTCCGTATCGATTTGGTAGAAATGTACTAACTTGGAACAAAAGAATATGTATTTTTTACACATTAATATCCATTTAAAAAAACGAGTATTTCTAAAATAAAATATAACTACATAGTAAGTTGAATTGAAAAAAAGATGCTATCTTCTAGCATCTTTTTTTCTTTAAGAGAAAATATCATTGATACTTATATTATTTGAAATTCAAATGCAGGCATATAAATAAGGGAAAAGGAGATAATATTTAACAAACTATAATTGGAAATGGTATTTTAGGTCAGAAATGTTTTTATACTAATTAGGTTATTGGTACTAAATAAGCATAATGTCTTGCTTTTATGCTCTTTAATCTTACAGTTATTTTTTATTAAGTACATACCGTTCTTTAGAAGTCTCAATCCTAGCAGAGTATATAAATTGGGTGATAAACATGTGGAACATAATTACTTCTTATCTTCCAGATTGGAAAGTCTTTGTACAAGCTTTTATCTTGTTTTTAATTCCGTATACTATCTCAAGATTTTTTCATTGGGTTCGTATGTCAGAGAAAGAGTGGGAAGAATGAGTTGGTGGAAGTCAAGAGACAAACAAGTGAAGAAAAATAATATTCAAAGTAAAACGAAACAAGAGTATAAACCTTCTCAAAATACAACCGTTCATTTCACAAATGATTTTGCCTCTAATTTAGAACTTATAAAGCAACAGATCGGACATAATTCTGATGTTCGTTTTCGGAAGTTTAATATTGGACGCACAGATATTCAAGCTGGGATCATTTTTGTTGATGGTCTATCAGATAAAGAGATCATTGACAAACACATTATGAAGTTACTAATGGATGATTTTTCTGACGAATATAAAAATGAATCTTCTTATGTGGAGGGGACTGTTTCAAAAGAATATATTAAAAATAAAGTTCTTACAGTTAGTGAAGTAGCAGAAGTCCATTACATAAAAGATTTGATATCCAAAGTATTGATAGGTTCAACAGCTCTCTTAATTGATGGTTTAGCAGATGTGTTTATTCTTGGTACAACAAAAGCAAATAAACGAAACATGGAAGAACCAGTATCAGAGGCATTAGTCAGAGGGCCACGGGTCGGTTTTACTGAAGTATTAAGTGATAATACCTCACTTTTGCGACGGCATTGTGCGGATGAGAACTTATCATTAGTAAAGCTACCAGTAGGAGAACGTGCAAAGAAAGAGTTAGTTGTCGCATTTATTAAAGATCTTGCTAGTACAGAATTGGTGGAAGAAATAAAAAGTAGAATTCAGAAAATTGACATAGACAGTGTACTCGAATCTGGTTATATAGAGCAACTCATTGAAGATAATTATCTCAGTCCTTTTCCACAGATTCAAAATACAGAACGACCTGATCGTGTTATTAGTGCTTTGATGGAAGGTCGAGTAGCTATTTTGTTAGATGGAACACCATTTGTTTTAATTGCTCCAGTTACATTTAGTATGTTGCTGCAATCACCAGAAGATTATTATGAAAGGTGGATTCCTGGTACGCTTCTCCGCTTATTACGCTTCATGACAGCTTTTGTTTCATTATTTGCTCCAGCACTGTATATTTCTTTTATTTCATTTCATCCAGGATTAATTCCCACTAAGCTCGCTATTTCGATTATCGGATCGCGAGAAGGAGTTCCTTTTCCCGCTTTAATCGAAGCGTTAATTATGGAAGTAGCTATCGAAGTTTTACGAGAAGCAGGTTTACGTCTGCCTAAACCGATTGGACCTGCAATGGGAATTGTGGGCGGTTTAATAATTGGTCAGGCTGCCGTAGAAGCAGGAATTGTTAGTCCAATAATGGTTATCGTTGTTGCGGTAACAGCTATTTCTTCTTTTACTATTCCGCAATATAGTGTGGGAATTACGTTACGCATTCTTCGTTTTGTAGCTATGTTTTGTGCTGCGATATTTGGCTTGTATGGTGTTATTCTCTTCTTTCTTTTACTTTGCAGTCATTTAGTGAAACTGAAAAGTTTTGGCGTTCCTTATACTAGCCCTGCTGTTCCGTATCGATTTAGTGACTGGAAAGATTTTATGGTTCGCATGCCATTAAAAATAATGAGACGTCGACCGAAAATAATGCATACTAAAAAAACTATCCGCAAAAAGTAGCTGATGACGAAAGGAAGTGGCCTTCAGTGATTACTGAACCTAAAGACCGAATAACAACTTCGCAAGCAGTTGTTATTATTGTAAATTACATACTTGGAACAGGAATCCTCACTCTGCCCAGAGCATCTGTAGAAAAAGTGAAAACACCAGATGTATGGCTAAGTGTGATATTAGGTGGGATACTCGCAATGGTTTCAGGAGTCATCATGGTCAAATTAAGTCAGCAGTTTCCAGATAAAACATTTTATCAATACAGTCAAGATATTGTAGGGAAATGGATAGGCAGGTTGCTTAGTTTTCTTATTATAGGGTATTTTCTTACAACTTCAGCCTTTCAAATTCGTTCAATGGCAGAAGTAATAAGCTTTTTTTTGCTCGAAGGAACCCCCACATGGGCTATTGTTATGCCTTTTATGTGGATAGGTCTCTATTTGATTATGAGTGGTATTAATTCAATTGCACGGATGTTTGAAATAATATTCCCTATTACTGTTTTTATTTTTTTACTCGTTTCCTTTATGAGTATAGGGATATTCGAGATAGATAATCTCCGTCCCGTATTAGGTTTGGGAATTAAACCAGTGTTAGATGGGGTAAAAACAACGTCTCTCGCATATACAGGTCCTGAAATTATGTTAATTCTTTTGGTGTTTATGGAACAACGAAAGAAAGCAGTAAAAGCTATTTTAGTTGGAATTTCTATTCCGTTAATCTTTTATGTAATAACTGTTGTAATGGTGATTGGTGCATTATCAATTGATGGGGTTGTAACAAGAACATGGCCGACAATTGACCTTATGCGCAGTTTTGAAATTTCTGGTTTGATATTTGAACGTTTTGAATCTTTACTACTTGTAATATGGATTATGCAAATATTTGCTACCTATACGATTAGTTACTATGCAGCTGCATTAGGATTAGCCCAACTCTTTAAAAAGAGTATTCATCCGTTTATTTTTGCTTTGATTCCAATCATTTACATCATCGCTATGACTTCGAAAAATATAAATCATTTGCTTAAATTGGGGGATATGCTCGGTAATGCTGCTATATTTTTATTTGGTTTACTGCCACTGCTCCTTCTTATTATTACACGATTAAAAGGAGGAATAGTGTGAAAAAGAAATTTAATTATATGCGGTTCTATTTGGCTTTGTTATCGATGCTTGTGCTCCTATTTTTAACTGGATGTTGGAGCAGTAAAGAAGTAGAAGAGTTGAGTTTAACTGCAGGTATAGCACTAGATAAAGGGAAGGATTCAACAATTGAGGAAGAGGATGAGGAAGGAGGATATCCTAAAAGAAATCTTATAACAGCTACTTATCAAATTGTTAGTTCGCAAGCACAAAGTAAAGGAAACGGACAACAAAAACGTTATATAAATGTTTCTGAGACCGGTGATTCCATTCATCAAATTGTTCGGGAGCTTTCATTGAAAAGAGAGAGCGAAATGTTCAGCCCGCATTTAAAAAACATTGTTATTAGTGATAGTCTTGTACGTACATACAGTTTAGAACAATTACTTGAACAGTATCTCCGTGACAATGAAGTTCGGCTTAGCTCTATGATCTTAATTAGCAAGGGGCTAGCGAAGGAGGTACTGGAATCAAACAAAAAAGGAGAAATCCCAGCATTTCGTTTGTCTGGAATTGCAGATAATAGAAATAGAACAACAAGGATTTTGGCTCCTGTATCGCTCGCTAAATTAGAAGGAAAGATGCGGTCAGGGTCCAGTTTTCTTTTGCAAAATGTAATCTCGATGAATGGGGAAACAAAATTTGCAGGAGCTGCTGTAATTAAAGGGAAGACAAAAAAATTGATGGGCTTTTTAAATGAACAGGAATTGGAAGGAGTAGTCTGGATAAACGGAAAAAGGAATGGTGGTGTGGTAAAAACTTTTGATAAAGAATCAAAGAAACTCATTATATACGAAATAAAGTCAATAAAAAGCAAAATCATACCACATGTTAACGGAAATAATATTTCCTTTGATGTAAACATTGAATCAGAAGGACGTTTGTCTGAAAATTGGGTGCAATCAGGAAAAAATTTTGAAAATGAATTTTTAAAAAGAGAAGAAAAAGCTATTGAAAAAGAAGTAAAGCACTTAGTACATCATGTTACAAAAAAAATAAAAAAAGAATATCAAGTCGATATTGCGGGTTTTGGCAACCAATTAAGAATTAAACACCCGAGAACATGGGAGAAAGTCAAAAAAGATTGGGATCGAACATTTAGTAAAGTACCGATTAAATATCATATAAATGTAACTATACAAGATTATGGAGCGTCGAGTTTAAAACGATGAGACGTCTTAATTGACCTTATATTTACACAAAAATAAAAAGTTACAAAAATTTTAATTTGAAAATTTTTGTAACTTTTTGTTTTTTTATGTCCTTCTTATTATAAATTAAAGAAATGATTTTACCCTATACGTTTCTTTTGCGTTATAAAAGTAGATCACAATAGTTACTATTTAACGTTAGGAAAGAGGAATCGTTATATGTCTTGAATAGGAGGGAGTTTGAAGTGCAAGCGAAAGCAGTGCAAATAGAAGAAATCTATCAAGAAATATTAGACGGTAAAAGAAGTAGGTTTCCACCGAATACATGGAAAGAAGATAGCAATAGAGAGCTATCTAAAAGGGTCACAAAATATTTAATTGAAACAATTTTAAAATGGAATGAAGAGGATATTAAACAAAAATGGAATACCCCTTTAATTATAAAATATCGATTGCTCGGCGCGCTCAAACATGGTTATGATAACAGTCCCTATAAGATGATTGAAGACTTATATCCTAATAGATTTAAAGAGTGGGAGTTTGGTATGGCACCATTAAATTTTTGGACTAAAGAAAAAGCTCTTGAAGCATTAAAATGGACTGTCGAAGAAAAAGAAAAGCTAAGTAAAGTAGAACTACTCAAATTCTATAGTAAAAAATGGTTAGAGAAAAATAAACTCAGTGCACCATTAGTTATGTATTGGAATGGTAGCCCTTATGCAATGATAAATTCTTTATATCCTAATAAATTTAAAGAGTGGGAATTTAGTATGACTCCTAACAAGTTTTGGACTAAAGAAAAAGCATTGGTAGCATTAAGGTGGACTATTGAAGAAAAAGAAAAATTAACTTCTTTTCAATTATTACAAGTTTACAGTGTAAAATGGCTTACTATTCATAAATTAATTTCTCCTTGTCAAATATTCTGGAATAACAGTCCGTACGCCATGATTAATGAATTATATCCTGGTCAAAATAAAGAATGGGAATATAAATTCACACCTACCGGATTTTGGACTGAAAAAAAAGCATTAGAGGCGCTGAAGTGGACTATTGAAGAAAAGGAAAAACTAACAGAGGAGCAATTACTATCTATGTACACACAAAGATGGTTAATTAAACATAAGTTATGGACACCATTAAGAAGATATTGGAAGGGAAGTCCATACAATATGTTAAATACTTTATACCCCAATCGTTATGCAAAAGATATGTTAAAAGGTTATAAAAATAAATAATGATTATATTAGAAGTCTTACTTATATCATACAATATCAAGTTTAATATAGAGTTAATAAAATATTGATTTAATTAATTCTTAACTTAATTATAGGAGCGAAATTATATGTCACTTTTACGAGATGAAGCATTAAAAATGCATAAAGAAAAACAGGGGAAGATTGGTGTTTATTCTAAAGTTAAAGTACAAAATTCAACAGATTTAAGTCTCGCTTACTCACCAGGTGTTGCTGAGCCATGCTTAGAGATTTATAAAGATGAAAGCAAATTATATGATTATACAATGAAAGGGAATCTAGTTGGAGTTATATCCGATGGAACTGCAGTATTAGGTCTTGGGAATATTGGACCTAAAGCAGCTATGCCAGTGATGGAGGGAAAAGCTTTACTTTTCAAATCATTTGCTGAGATCGATGCTTTTCCTATTTGTTTAAACACTAATAATCCGGATAAGATTGTTGAAGTTGTTAAATTATTAGAACCAAATTTTGGTGGGATAAACTTAGAAGATATTGCAGCACCTCAATGCTTTGAAATTGAGGAGCGCCTAAGAAAATCTTGTGATATTCCTGTTTTCCATGATGATCAACACGGTACAGCTATTGTAACGATTGCTGGCCTAATTAATGCACTTAAGTTAACAAATAAAAAAATTGAAGATGTGCAAATCGTTGTAAATGGTGCTGGTGCTGCTGGGATAGCGATTGTTAAGCTGTTACTTCATATGCATGTAAAAAATGTTATTTTGTGTGACACAAAAGGGATAATATATGAACAGCGACCTATTGGAATGAATGCGCTTAAAGAAGAAATAGCTCGTATTACAAATATAGAACAGAAGCGGGGAACATTAGCAGAGGCGCTTATTGATGCTGATGTATTTATTGGAGTATCAGCTGCAGATGTAGTTGATGAGGATATGATTCGTTCTATGAATCATAATCCTATTATTTTTGCCTTGGCTAACCCTACACCTGAAATTATGCCTAATAAAGCAAAAATAGCAGGAGCACTAGTAGTTGGTACAGGACGTTCTGATTTTCCTAATCAAGTAAATAATGTACTAGCTTTCCCCGGAGTTTTTCGTGGAGCTTTAGATGTACAAGCAAAAGAAATTAATGAAGAAATGAAGCTAGCAGCTGTTTATGCAATAGCTGAGTTAATTTCAGAAGAAGAGCTTCATGTCAACTATGTCATTCCAAACCCGTTTGATCCTAGGGTGGTGCCACATGTAGCATATGCTGTCGCACGTGCTGCAGTGGAAACCGGTGTTTCAAGAAAAAATATCAGCATGTCTGAAATTAAAAACAATCTATTCAGGTTAACAAAAGAGGTAAATATATTAAAATAAATATTTTTCTTAAGAAAATATTATGTAGTAAAGGTTAGCTACTTAGTTCTTAGCGTATAAAAAGTTAAATTATGTATATCTCCCTTTCTGATATTGGTAAAACGCATATATTTATTCCTTGTGAAGTATGAAAATTAACAAAGTCTTAAAAGGAGCGAGTTTAAAAGATGATTGTTCTTCAGGTAGTTTTAGCAATTTTTATTGTAGTAGGGGGATTCATAAAAATTTTCCGTATATCTTTTCAGGTAGAACATTGGCAACAATATCAATACTCATTATGGTTTATGTCTATAATTGGTTTTGTTGAAATTGTTGGAGCAATAGGTATAATCGGTGGTATTTGGAATCAATACTTAGCGATAGGAGCAAATACATTATTAGCAGTTCTCATGGTCGGAGCCATTCATGCTCATATGTTTCGAGCAAAACAATCTATTTTAATGGCAATTCCTGCATTACTTTGTTTCATACTATCTACGGTGATAATTATTTGGAATTTAAATACATTTTATTAAGCTTAACTATAAATTGTTAAAATAAGTAATTGTTAGAGGGATATGTAAGCTCTATTTAAAATGGTGAATAGTTAAAGAATATTAATTCAGAAAAATTATCATCATTTTACTCTTGTTTTTAATAGTTCTATGAATAGAAAGTCTCTTCATTTTTTTAATGCATGCTTGTAAACGACATACGAAAACATAACTCATTATAGGAAGGAGAATTTTTAAATTCTATTGATAAAACCAGTAATTGTAATAGCCCTTATTTAGAATAATAATTTCAAAATCAATAAAGTTTAGAATAGAAGGAGCAAGATCAAATTATTATGAATAAACAAATAGGATTTATCGGATGTGGAAACATGGGTATTGCTATGATAGGTGGAATGATTAATAAAAATATAGTGTCTCCAAATCAAATAATTTGTTCAGATTTAAACGTCAGTAATTTAAAAAATGCTAGTGATAAATATGGCATAACTATAACTACTAACAATAATGAAGTCGCTAACAGTGCCGACATTTTAATTTTATCAATTAAACCAGACTTATACACATCGGTAATTAACCAAATAAAAGACCAAATAAAAAATGATGTAATTGTTGTAACTATTGCTGCAGGAAAAAGTATTAAGAGCACTGAGAATGAATTTGATAGAAAGTTAAAGGTTGTTAGGGTAATGCCTAATACACCGGTACTTGTTGGGGAAGGAATGTCTGCATTATCTTTTAATGAAATGGTTACAGAAAAAGATATAAAAGAGGTGCTAAATATATTTAATATTTTCGGCCAGACGGAGGTCGTAAATGAAAAACTAATGGATGTTGTTACATCTATTAGTGGTTCTTCTCCAGCATATGTGTATATGTTTATAGAAGCCATGGCAGATGCTGCTGTACTTGGCGGTATGCCGAGAAATCAAGCTTATAAATTCGCAGCTCAAGCTGTATTAGGTTCTGCAAAAATGGTATTGGAAACGGGGATACATCCAGGTGAATTGAAGGATATGGTTTGTTCTCCAGGTGGAACGACAATAGAAGCTGTAGCAACACTAGAAGAAAAAGGTTTAAGAACAGCTATCATTTCAGCTATGAAACGTTGTACGCAAAAATCTATGGAAATGTCTAGTTTAACTAGTAGGTGAAAAGCTTTGTTTAGGCGTAACTTCATAGCCATTAATTTAAGCTGTTATTTCAGTTGCTATTCGGGATCATAAAATGGCTTTCTACAACGGTGCTCTAAGCTGGGATAAACTAGATTAGTATATAAATTAAATGAAAAAATAAAGAGAGTATACAAATGTGTAATCGGAGGATTTGTTATGTCAAATAAAGTTCCTACTTCCTTTATCATTATTATAGGATTGATGCTGTTTGCATTGTTTTTTGGAGCAGGAAATTTAATTTTTCCACCTATGCTTGGTCAAATGGCTGGAAAAAATGTATGGATAGCCAATGCAGGCTTTTTAGTTACTGGAGTTGGTTTACCATTGTTAGCAATCACAGCATTTGTTTTTTCAGGTAAAAATGATTTGCAATCTTTAGCTAGTCGTGTGCATCCGGTGTTTGGTATTGTATTTGCGACCGTTCTCTATCTGGCGATTGGTCCCTTTTACGCCATCCCTAGATCTGGCAATGTATCGTTTGAAATTGGAATTAAACCTTTTTTATCAAATGACGCAGGTCCTGTTGCATTAACCGTATTTACAATCTTATTTTTCACAGTTACATGCTTATTATCTCTTAATCCTACAAAAATTATTGATATAGTTGGAAAAATTTTGACTCCTATCAAATTGACTGTTATTGGGATTCTCGTAGTTGTGGCTTTTATTCACCCAATTGGAAGAATTCAAGCACCTATTGAAGTTTATGCATCAGATTCATTTTTTAAAGGTTTTCAAGAAGGGTATTTAACATTAGATGCTCTTGGAGCTTTTGTTTTCGGAATCATTATTGTGAATGCAATTAGAGAAAAAGGGGCTACTACTAAAAATCAGCTTATGATTGTTTGTGTAAAAGCAACAGCTATTGCTGCTACACTCTTAGCTCTTATCTATACTGCCCTTTCCTATATGGGTGCTTCTAGTGTTGAAAAACTAGGTCGTTTAGATAATGGGGCTGAAGTTTTAGCAAAAGTTTCGGATTATTACTTTGGTTCGTATGGTGCAATTTTGTTAGGTTCAATGATTACAGTAGCATGTTTAACCACAAGCGTAGGACTTATCACTGCTTGTTCTTCTTTTTTTCATAAATTATTTCCAAAGATCTCTTATAAAAAAATTGCTATTATTTTGTCTGTTTTCAGTACACTAGTTGCGAATATAGGATTAACACAATTAATTATGATTTCAATCCCTGTATTAATAACTATGTATCCAATTGCTATTACCTTAATATTCCTAACATTTTTACACTCTGTATTCAATGGTAGGTTTGAAGTATATCAAGGGAGTTTGATATTGACATTTATTTTTAGTTCATTAGATGGATTAAAAGCTGCTGGAATAGAAAGCGAAATAATTCATAATTTTCTTGAGCATTTTCTTCCTTTATATAGTGTAGGTTTAGGATGGGGATTTCCGGCTATTATAGGCGGTGTATGTGGGTATATTGTTAGTGTATTACGGAAGAAAAATACCGTAAGTTGTAGTGAAAGTCAATTAAATAAATAAATTCTTTTTGTTTATCATATCATTATCGGGGACACAAAACTAATTCTTTCTTTGGAATGAAAAAATCTTTTATTTATATTTTTGGAGATAAATTGAATGAGCTATAACACATTATAGCTGATGTTTGTTGAACACTGGATGAAAGAGAAAAAATAGAAAGTATTAACCTAAAAATACGGATAAATCTATAGAATATTTCAAATTTATTTAACGTAAAAGAAATATTATGAGACTACCTAATAACTTAGTAAATTTATATACGACAATAATAAGAAGAGCAAACCTTATTTTAAAGGGGATACAGAGAATATGAGTAATTTATTAAAAAAGAAATCCGTTACACAATTGTTAGAGCATAATCAAAGCAAGACCTTAACGAAAACATTAGGAGCATTTGATTTAATTATGTTAGGGGTAGGCTCGATAATCGGAACGGGGGTTCTTGTGTTAACTGGATTAGTAGCAGCAAGAGATGCTGGTCCAGCAGTTATTTTTTCATTTGTACTTGCAGCAATTATATGCGGATTTATAGCATTATGTTACGCAGAAATTGCTTCCACACTCCCGGCATCTGGTAGTGTATATACGTACTCATATGCAACAATTGGTGAGTTTGTTGCTCATCTAGTAGGTTGGTCTTTACTGTTAATATATATCGTGGCAACAGCGGCTGTCGCTGCTGGATGGACAGGCTATTTCCACAATTTAATAAAAGGATTTGGATTAGAGATACCTAAAGCTCTAGTAACGATTCCTTCGCATGGTGGTATTGTGAATCTACCAGCAGTAATCATTACATTGATATTAGCATGGATGTTATCCCGTGGTACGAGGGAAAGTAAACGAATCAATAATATAATGGTATTGGTTAAAATTGGTATGATTTTATTGTTTATTACAGTTGGTATATTCTATGTAAAACCAACGAACTGGATACCAATTGCACCATATGGTTTAAGTGGGGTTTTTACGGGTGGAGCAGCTATTTTATTCGCCTTCACGGGTTTTGATATATTAGCAACTTCAGCAGAAGAAGTAAAAGATCCGAAACGTAATCTTCCCATCGGTATTATTGCATCATTAATCATATGTACAATTATTTATGTTATCGTATGCCTTGTTATGACAGGAATGGTTTCCTATAAAGAATTAAATGTTCCTGAGGCAATGGCTTATGTAATGGAAGTGGTAGGACAAGGAAAAGTCGCTGGTGCAATTGCTGCAGGTGCTGTAATTGGCCTTATGGCTGTTATTTTTTCAAATATGTATGCGGCAACACGAGTTTTCTTTGCAATGAGTCGTGATGGATTGTTACCGAAATCATTTGCGAAAGTTAATAAGAAAACTGGAGCACCCACTTTTATAACTGGATTGTCAGGAATAGGGAGTTCTATAATAGCTGGGTTTATTGATTTGAAAGAATTGGTTAATTTAGTTAATATCGGTAGTTTGGTGACATTTGCGTTAGTTTGTCTATCAGTTATTATTCTCCGTAAATCACACCCAAATTTAAAACGTGGATTTATGGTACCTTTTGTACCTGTATTACCAAGCGTTTCAATTGTTTGTTGTGTGTTTTTAATGCTAAATTTACCGTTAAGAACATGGATGTACTTTAGTATTTGGATTACTATTGGGGCAGTAATATATTTCCTTTATTCGATAAAACACAGTAATTTAAATGAGGAAACGATCTCGAAATTACATGATAAAATTGCGAGATAATAACGATAGGAAATTTTATTAATAATCATATTGATAGTTGAGTAACATAGAAACAGTTTTTTGACATTTAGCAAGAAATAAAATGAAAAATCCTAGGACAGCTGAGTGCCTTTTTTAGAAACCTTGTCTGTTTTTCATGATTTAAAACTAATAAGGAGAGGAAAGTATGAGTGAATTGCATTTTATGAGTCTAGAAGAACTGGATAATGAATTAGAAAAAGATGACAGTGGTATTTATTTTATTAAAGATTATAATGACAATATTATTTATATAGGCAAGGCTTTTAGTATAAAAAGTAGAGTATTAGCTCATTTTAATAGTTATTCCAATATTAAGGAATATGTACATTTATTTAATAAAGTAGCGTATCTCATTGAAGATAGTTTGTTAAAACGCTCATTGTTACAAGTTACTTATATGATTAAATATAAACCAGTATTAAACAAAGAAGTCCAAAAAGAATTCCCAGAGTTATATAATCAATACATTAAGCAAACAAATAAAAAATCCATGTTGTTAGAAATGGATGAAGCTAAAGAAAAAAGGGATGAGTTAAAGAATAGATTAGTAAAATTAGTAGGCGGAAAAACTATGTTTTATGACATAATTTCTCTGTTAAACAATGGATATAACTATCATGTTCTCGCAAAAGTATTGAGCATAGAACTTCAAACTTTAATTATAATGAAAGAACACCGAAACAAATTTCCGATACCACATAATTATAAGAGGACAATAAAGCATCAAGATATAATGTATGCTTTATCTGGAAAAAAGAATTTAAGTACTTCAAGGTTAAACACTTAACTTTAAAGTAGTAAATTCGTTGCTTTTGTAGCTTTTATTGTTATATTGAAATGCAATGTACATTTATGTTTCAAATTCAGTTGGTAGAATAAGGGAAGGGAAAGGGTTCCCATAAAAGTACTAGAAGAAATTAGGTTACTCATGCTTAAATAGCATAATTAGGCACATGTTATTTATAAATATATTGGAAGTGCAATTATAAATATTCAAAGATACGAAAGTAATACAAATGAAATTCTTATTTGTGCTACTACAAGTACTATTGAGCAAATGAAGTATGAAATTGCTCTTTGAACTAGGAGTCACACTGGGACCTGATACATTTGATCGGTGGAGAGATTACAAAACGCTTATTTCGAATGCCTGAAAAACAGTTAACAGGTTAATACAGATTACACTAAGAAAATAATCCGTATATATACGGATTATTTTTCCTTTAATTTACAAAAAAAATGAATTTTGAAATTGAAAAAACCTCTCAGATTCCTTTTTAATAACCTTTTGTAGTTGTGTTAATGGAATAGGTATTGAAAGAGAATTAATTCAATACGGACGATGTATGAGCTATTAAAAGAGTTTTGGTATTATTTGTAATTTCAATTCCGTGATACTTAAGCCGCTATAATAAAAAATTTTATGTCTAAATCGATATAAAGGAATAATTATTAAGTGATATTTCTTTTTTTATAGAATAAGTAAAAACTGATATTGTAGTAATTACTGTTTTGAGGTCAATTTACTGTGCACCTTAATTATTGAAGTTTTTTTGTTGATTAACAACTATTGTATTTGGAAATTAATAATAAGTTTATGTGATGCGGTAATAAAACTATCTAGTTTGCTATTCTTAGTATTTGTAAAGTATATATATTTTTTCCTCTTTTGTGGAAAGTAAAACTAATGTTGCGACCAGTAATATAGTGCCAATTAGATAAAACTAGTTGCCACTATATAGCCGATTTTTTGAGTATTCCATTCGTTTTTTATTCTTATTCTTATTTTTTGTTGATGAAAAGACCTTGTACTCAATTAAATGTTTAATTGAGTACTTGAATTTCCTCCACCTTGTATTTTTCAAAGCATAGTGCTTCAAAAATAGCCTTATCACTTTCAGCTGTTTCCAATTTCATGACTTCGTTATTATCTTTTTTTTAAATTTGGAACGAAGTGGTTTTTCAGTTTCATATTTAAATTAGCAGTATTTATTTTTTGAATTCAATTTGTATAAGTGATTGAATTGGAACTTTGACTGTTGTTTCTTGCGGCGGTACAGTATCTCCTGTCACTTTCGCTGCATTTTAAATCTTTTTCCAGCTTGGTCCTCGCATTGACTACCACTGTATTTTGTAGCTCTTCACTGTTTTCTCAAGTTCAATAATTATATCTTGTAGAATTAAGAAAAGAATTTAGTGTATTTCATTTACTGATCTACTCTGATATTTAGATGCTAACTACAATTAAATAATATATGATTTTTATAAAGAAGATATAGTAATATTTTGTTGTGAATTGTACTAATTTGATATTTTATAGTATTATTTGTCGTGAATTATATATAACAGAACATATTTTATGGATCTATAAAGGAGAATGCAATGAATACTTCCATCGATATACAACACTTGTGTGATCTTGCACATAAAGCATTTACTGCCCCTGTGCATATTTTATCTGCAGACAGAAAAATTTTATATCATTCTACATCTGATAATGTTTGTAGTCCTTTTTATTCTTCAAAAGAAGAACATCTTACTGATATTTATCAAGAAAATGATCCCTGTAACTTGCCACTTTTCCGAAGTAACAACTATCTTGAAAATTTTGTTCTAATTCATATAGAAAATCATGATGATATTAAAGGGACTATTATAATCGGTCCTACTATACATCCAAAAGATTCAGATGATATGATCATAAAATTTCAGAAAGAATTTAAATCAAATGATAACATTCAAGAAAGACTTGCCTATTATCAGTGTTTATCTGAGATTAAAAAAACTACATTAATTGATATGGGAATTTTATTACATTACATGATTTTCAATGAAAAGTTAGATGTAGATATTGTCTTGGAAAAAAATAAAGTACTAGAGGAAGTTCCTAATAAAATTGTGAAACCTGATTTATATATTTTAAAACGCCGACAAAACAAACCTAAAACTCACAATATGGCATTAGTAAATGATTTCTTTTCGACTATCAAAGAAGGAAATAAAAAAAAGTTAATACAGTATATGTATGCGGTTTCACAAGAAGATGTTGAACTTATGCTAATAGAGGATCCGCTCAGGAATCAAAAAAACCTTGGAATTATTGCGATTACCTTAGCCACTCGATATGCAATAGAAGGAAACCTGCCACCAGATATTGCTTTTGCTCATAGTATTTTATATATACAAACCCTAGAACAATTAGATAATGTAGAATCTGTAAAGCGATTGTCAGGGGACGCTTTACGTACCTTTGCAGATCGTGTGAAAGAATACAATGCAAAAAAGTATTCTTACGCGGTTACTACATGTATAAAACATATTAATAAAAATGTTTACGATGGAATATCTCTGAATGAACTTGCTAATCATTTAGAAATTACGCCTACTTATCTGTCTAAACTATTTAAAAAAGAAATGGGAATCACTTTAAGCGAATATATTCAAAGGGAACGAGTGGAAGAAGCAAAAAAATTATTAACACTCACTACTTATTCGTTATCAGATATCTGTGCTTGGCTTAACTTTAATGACCAAAGTTATTTTATAAGAGTTTTCAAAAAAAACACTAGCATGACTCCTAGGCAGTATCGTGAAAAATATACAATAATATAAGCTTGTTATCTGCTGTCTCCAATGTAAAGACTTAAACATGGATGTAAGTATCCCCAAAGATGAAAATATTGAACTTATTACTCTAGAAAGAGTTTGTGATTTGTCTAGAAAAAGAACCTGTATTCAAATAGACGTATGAGATTAACCTGATATTATCTTGTTAGCGGAAGAGTTTCAATTTTTAGGAGTTAGAAAAATAATGGAGAAACAAAGTTTATCTATTTTTTTATAACAATCATGTGCTGAATTTATTGGTATAGTTCTGAATTAGATAAACACTAGTCTGACGTCAGCTCAAACAAATAGCTCATAAACACATATCTGAGCAAAAGCTCAATGGAAATGTTTGTACCGTATTGTTAACTTGAAAAATACACTAACCATTATTTTGCTAAAGAAAACAAAAAGATAGAAGGCTGCAAAGTGTTTTAAGGAAGCTTTGCAGCTTTTTTGTAATTTAGAACCTATGTTTATAACGATGATAAGTTTATAGACTAATATCTTCACGTTTAATATTTGTTAATATAGATATTATAATGTTTTTTTGTAAAAAATCAATAATATAACATAGATTACTAAATATATCTATATTTTATGCAATTATACATAACTAAATAAAGGTAAAAAAGTATAAAAAGACCTATTATATTATTCTATAAGTATTTTTTCTAAAATAAAATTTCTTGGTTGATCTAAAATAGTTATTTTTTAACCGTATATACATTAATTTGTAATCATTACAATTACAGAAATGAAATTTACGAATAACTATATTTATATAATTTTTTTGGTTCATATTTTTATTTAACGGTAAATTATCGAGTGTAATCGACAAAATTTTTCTATTTACGCATTAAAAATTTAATGTTTTAATGAACAACATAACTGGTATGACCAGAGAGAAAGGAGAAGGTTACGCTAATAGGAATTATAGTGTAGTTGTAAGTAACATTGTGTTGGGATTAATTTTCTAAAAAATCGATCTATTATTAAGGGGCCAAGAATCTTAAAAGAATCAAATTTGTAATAAAACTGTTCTAAGTTTCTGCATAACAAAAGTGAAGTTATTCCGCAATAAAAGTATAAGCGATGTACAGCATAATTTCACCTTTTGTAGTCTAGTAAGGATTTTGCTGACAAAACTAAGAGGTATATTATGAAATTGAAATTAAACAATGTTACGACAAGATTAACTGTAAGCATTGGTTTATTGATTCTCGCGGTTCTGTAAGTTAAACCGCAACCTTAGGGAAGAATTAATAAATTATTACTCATAGGGTGCCTGATTCAAATATATTTAATAAATTTTTGTTATTTATTTTTGAAAAATAGAGTATCGAAATGAGAGATAAATAAAATCCTTACATCCTATTAGAAGTAAAAAATAACGATATTAACGTATCTGAAAGATTTCTCCTTCCTAACCAGTTTACAAAGAGAAAGGTCGTACAAGTTATATGAATTAAGTTATAAAAACAGTGGTAAAGGAGTGTACGGAATGAAAAATAAAATAATTACAGGATTATTAGTCACATCCATTGTAACTGGAGGAAATATTCCTATCAATACTCTCGCAACACCAATCGTTCAAGCGGAAACTCAACAGGAAGGCATGGATATTTCCTCTTCATTACGAAAATTAGGTGCGCAATCTAAATTAATTCAAACGTATATTGATCAATCTTTAATGAGTCCTAATGTACAGTTAGAGGAAGTCACAGCTTTAAATACAAATCAATTCCTAATCAAACAAGATATGAAGGAATGGTCATCGGAACTCTATCCACAGTTAATTCTATTAAATTCAAAAAGTAAAGGATTTGTAACAAAATTTAATAGCTATTACCCGACATTAAAATCGTTTGTAGACAATAAAGAAGATAGAGAAGGGTTTTCGGATAGACTTGAAGTACTTCAAGAAATGGCTATGACGAATCAAGAAAATACGCAACGGCAAATCAATGAATTAACAGATCTTAAATTACAGCTTGATAAAAAATTAAAAGATTTTGATACTAATGTGGCAACTGCGCAAGGCATACTAAGTACAGATGGAACAGGAAAAATAGATCAGTTAAAAAATGAAATATTAAATACCAAAAAAGCAATTCAAAATGATTTACAGCAAATTGCATTAATACCAGGGGCGTTAAATGAACAGGGATTTGCTATATTCAAAGAAGTTTATAGTCTTTCAAAAGAAATTATTGAACCAGCTGCTCAAGCGGGGGTGGCAGCGTATAACAAAGGAAAAGAAATTAACAACTCTATTCTAGAAGCAGAGAAAAAAGCAGTGCAAGAAGCAACAGAGCAAGGTAAAACTGCTCTAGAGATTGAATCAGCAAAAAAAGCAGCTCGTGAAGCAATTGAGAAAAGCAAACAAGGTGAAATAGCAGCCGCAGCCGCAGCCAAAACACAAGAGTATGACCTGATGAAGGTCATTGATACCGAAAAGATTAAGAAAACATTTGGCGTTTTTGCTGAAGTAAATAAATTAACAGCAGAACAGCGAGCATATTTAGATGATTTAGAGAAACAAAATCAAAAAATATATGATTTAACAACGAAACTATCAATAGCTGATTTACAAAAATCAATGCTTCTTCTTACACAAAATGATTTGCATACGTTTGCAAATCAAGTAGATGTAGAACTGGATCTACTAAAGCGCTATAAAGAAGATTTAAATCTAATAAAAAATAGCATTACAAAATTATCTACTAATGTTGATACAACTAACGAGCAGTCTCAAAAAGATACATTAAGACAATTAAAAAATGTAATAAGTTACCTTGAAGAACAAGTATATAAATTTTAATATTGCGTTTTTTGGAAATATATAAAGATTATAAGCATTTAGCGAAAGAAGGAGAATAGTCATGAAAAAATTTCCATTCAAAGTACTAACTTTAGCTACATTAGCAACTGTTATAACTGCTACTACCGGTAACACTATTCATGCATTTGCACAAGAAACGACTGCTCAAGAACAAAAAGTAGGCAATTATGCATTAGGCCCCGAAGGACTGAAGAAAGCATTGGCTGAAACAGGGTCTCATATTCTAGTAATGGATTTATACGCAAAAACAATGATTAAGCAACCAAATGTAAATTTATCTAATATCGATTTAGGTTCAGAGGGGGGAGAGTTGCTCAAAAATATTCACCTTAATCAAGAGCTGTCACGAATCAATGCGAATTACTGGTTAGATACAGCGAAGCCACAGATTCAAAAAACTGCTCGTAATATTGTAAATTACGATGAACAATTTCAAAATTATTACGACACATTAGTAGAAACTGTACAAAAGAAAGATAAGGCAGGTCTAAAAGAGGGTATAAATGATTTAATTACTACAATCAATACAAATTCAAAAGAAGTTACAGATGTTATTAAGATGCTACAAGACTTCAAAGGGAAACTATATCAAAATTCTACAGATTTTAAAAATAATGTTGGTGGTCCAGATGGGAAAGGTGGATTAACTGCAATATTAGCAGGTCAACAGGCAACGATTCCACAACTTCAAGCTGAAATTGAGCAACTTCGTTCTACTCAGAAAAAACATTTTGATGATGTATTAGCATGGTCAATTGGTGGTGGATTGGGAGCAGCTATTTTAGTTATTGCAGCTATTGGAGGAGCGGTAGTTATTGTTGTAACTGGCGGCACAGCAACACCAGCTGTTGTTGGTGGACTCTCGGCTCTTGGAGCAGCTGGTATCGGTCTAGGAACTGCGGCTGGTGTCACAGCATCTAAGCATATGGACTCCTATAACGAAATTTCTAACAAAATCGGAGAATTAAGTATGAAAGCAGATCGTGCTAATCAAGCAGTTCTTTCGCTTACTAACGCGAAAGAAACATTGGCATATTTATATCAGACTGTAGATCAAGCGATATTGTCTCTAACAAATATTCAAAAGCAATGGAATACAATGGGCGCAAATTATACAGATTTATTGGATAATATCGATTCTATGCAAGACCACAAATTCTCTTTAATACCAGATGATTTAAAAGCCGCTAAAGAAAGTTGGAATGATATTCATAAAGATGCAGAATTCATTTCAAAAGATATTGCTTTTAAACAGGAGTAGAACTGAAATTTAAAACCTAAATTGGAGGAAAATGAAATGATAAAAAAAATCCCTTACAAATTACTCGCTGTATCGACGCTATTAACTATTACAACTGCTAATGTAGTTTCACCAGTAACAACTTTTGCAAGTGAAATTGAACAAACGAACAATGAAGATACAGCTCTTTCTGCAAATGAAGCGAGAATGAAAGAGACCTTGCAAAAGGCTGGATTATTTGCAAAATCTATGAATGCCTATTCTTATATGTTAATTAAAAATCCGGATGTGAATTTTGAGGGAATTACCATTAATGGATATGTAGATTTACCTGGTAGAATCGTACAAGATCAAAAGAATGCAAGAGCACATGCTGTTACTTGGGATACGAAAGTAAAAAAACAGCTTTTAGATACATTGAATGGTATTGTTGAATACGATACAACATTTGAC
Source organism: Bacillus paramycoides (assembly GCF_038971285.1). Classification (NCBI taxonomy): domain Bacteria; kingdom Bacillati; phylum Bacillota; class Bacilli; order Caryophanales; family Bacillaceae; genus Bacillus; species Bacillus paramycoides. Next base: position 2,950,585 of record NZ_CP152427.1, on the reverse strand, counting down.
AATTATTATGAAACAATGGTAGAGGCGATTAATACAGGGGATGGAGAAACTTTAAAAGAAGGGATTACAGATTTGCGAGGTGAAATTCAACAAAATCAAAAGTATGCACAACAACTAATAGAAGAATTAACTAAATTAAGAGACTCTATTGGACACGATGTTAGAGCATTTGGAAGTAATAAAGAGCTCTTGCAGTCAATTTTAAAAAATCAAGGTGCAGATGTTGATGCCGATCAAAAGCGTCTAGAAGAAGTATTAGGATCAGTAAACTATTATAAACAATTAGAATCTGATGGGTTTAATGTAATGAAGGGTGCTATTTTGGGTCTACCAATAATTGGCGGTATCATAGTGGGAGTAGCAAGAGATAATTTAGGTAAGTTAGAGCCTTTATTAGCAGAATTACGTCAGACCGTGGATTATAAAGTAACCTTAAATCGTGTAGTTGGAGTTGCTTACAGTAATATTAATGAAATGCACAAGGCGCTTGATGATGCTATTAACGCTCTTACTTATATGTCCACGCAGTGGCATGATTTAGATTCTCAATATTCGGGCGTTCTAGGGCATATTGAGAATGCAGCTCAAAAAGCCGATCAAAATAAATTTAAATTCTTAAAACCTAATTTAAATGCAGCGAAAGACAGTTGGAAAACATTACGAACAGATGCTGTTACATTAAAAGAAGGAATAAAGGAATTAAAAGTGGAAACTGTTACTCCACAAAAATAGGGAAATATTAATTCTGTTGTAAAGTGAACTAAAACATAGAAAGTCTATGATTACACTGTTAAACAGAAAAGTAATAATTAATAAATCCTTATATAACAGAAAGGCGGAGTCTCATTAAAGACTTCGCCTTTCAATTATATATAAGTATGATTCGAATAAAAAATAACCTTGTAGTTTAATTGCTTTTTTAAAATTTGCAACAGAATTGGTTAATTTGAAGCAGATGATATACATTTTCTTTAATACTTAATGATTTGAAGGCTGCTAAAGAAAGTTCAAACGATACTGATAAAAGATGTAGAACTCATTTTGAAAGACATCGCTTTTTAATAAGATTAGAACTTGAAACCATACCTTATATAGGAGGAATACGAAATGATGAAAAAAATTCCTAATAAACTACTCGCTGTATCAGCGTTTTTAACTATAACAACTACTTATGCAGTCATACCACTAGAAACTTTTGCAATTGAAATTGAACAAACGAACACTGAAAATATGTCTCTTTCAGCAAATGAAGAACAGATGAAAAAAGCTTTGCAAGATGCTGGTTTATTTGCAAAAGCTATGAATGAATATTCTTATTTGCTAATTAATAATCCAGATGTGAGTTTTGAAGGAATAACTATTAATGGAAATGCAGATTTACCTAGTAAAATTGTACAAGATCAAAAGAATGCAAGAGCACATGCTGTTACATGGAATACACAAGTAAAAAAACAGCTTTTTGATACATTGACAGGCATTATAGAATACGATACAAAATTTGAAAATTATTATGAAACATTAGTAGAGGCGATCAATACTGGAAATGGAGATACTTTAAAAAAAGGGATTACAGATTTACAGGGAGGAATTCAACAAAATCAAAACTCTGCAAAAGCATTAATAGAAGAATTAATTCAATTAAAAAATGCTATTGGAGAAGATGTTAGAACATTTGGAAGTCATAAAGAGACATTGCAATCGATTTTAAAAAACCAAGGTGCTGATGTGGAGGCTGACCAAAAGCGTCTAGAGGACCTTTTAGGACAAGTAAAATATCAGAAAGACATAGAATCTAAGGGGTTAGACATGGTGAAAATCCCCTTTATTCCAACCTTGATTGCTGGTGGCATAATGATAGGTGATGCAAGAGGTAAGTTAGGTTGGCTAGAACCTGAATTAGCAAAATTGCGTCAGACTGTAGATTATAAAATAACATTGAATCGTGTAGTTGGAGTTGCATTTCATAATATTAGTGATATGCATAGTATGCTTGATAGTGCTATCACTGCTCTTACTTATATGTCTACGCAATGGGAGGATTTAGATTCTCAATATTCGGGTGTACTGGGACATATTGATAAAGCTGATCAAAAAGCTGATCAAAATAAATATAAATTCTTAACCCCTAGCTTGAATGCAGCGAAAAACAGTTGGAAAACATTAAAAACAGATGTTGTCACTTTGCAAGAAGGGATAAAAATTGCAGAGAAAAAAGAACAGGATTTTTTGAATCAGCTTCGTCCATCAAACGTTTTCTACTTTTATAAAAAAATTCATAACGCATACACTTTTGAAATAAAGACTGGAACAAATGCGCCAAATGCGTCTTATAAAGTTATGAATTTAACTAAAAACACTGTTCATAATATGTGGAGTGGAGGGGCTAATACTAACATGTGGGCTGATTGGCTTTCATTCAATCCAAATGATGAATTTGCGATAGTAGCAGTAGTGGATGGTAAAGAATATGTTGTGTATAAAGACAAAGTACAAAATATAATGAACTGAATCTGAAAAGTAACGAAGTAATTGGAGCTGGACAATAAACTAGACACCAAGTTAATTGAAAAATTGCAATGGCATATATCTCCTTATGTCCTAGAATACTTAGCTAAAGAAAAAGTAAATATTGAACCAAGGAGTTAGTTGCATTATGTGGATGGTTTTACCGAAAGGTTTCAAGTACATCACTCATACTCATACAATTATGTAGTTATCCTGAAGCATCTACAGGTGTTCTTATGGACCCTGAAGAACTACTTCGCTTCCTAAGTGCAGTAATTTTATGCAAAATTAAGTGAATGTTTTTGTACATAGATTAGTTGACATTGATATAGGCTTTTTCCATTTTTAAAGACAGTTTTGTTTTTTTGTGTTATGTTTCAAAAATTACAGATGAAATTTCTATATTCATGAACTCAGCATATAATCATTGTTTGATGAAATGACATACCACGTCCCTTAGAGTTTCAGACATATTACGATAACTTAAAGAAAAAAGATAATAGTAGTCAACGGTTACTATTATCTTTTTTGAACTATTTTTCATTAAAATATCTCATCTGCTGTGCTCCTTATTTACTTTTCTAGATTTTATCCTAGTTTAAAATTTATGCATTTGAACTGTTTATACAGTTTGTAGGATTTTTAGTTTTTTTGTCGAATACACTTAATGCAAGGAGGGACATTACATGATTATTAAAGATTATTTCATCAACCTTTCTATTTTTTCTTTATTAGTTAGCGCAGCAATATTTATCCAAGTGTTTACAATTAATTCTAGTCGATATTTTGAAAAGCTCTATGGAGGGATTATTGCAGTTACGTTAATGTTCTTTTCTTTTCCATACATGGGATTTTCCTACGATCTTCGAGTTGTTCCTCTTATTCTATCTTTTATTTACTTTGGTCGTATTGCTGGTTGGATTACGTTAATTAGCATAATTGTAATGCGTATCTTTTACACTGGAGGGTACTGGGAACCTCCTGTGATTGCTTATTTAGGTATGGGGATTCTATTTTCTACCTTTAAAACTTATTTTAAAAAACTACATCCTTTTAAAAGTGCATCGTTATATTTTTCTGTTTTTATTGGAATAAAGTGGTTAGTTGGCGTATTATTTAATACTACATTACTTTACACAGGAGGCCTATTATATATAGCGTTAGGACTTTTAATTGGGCTATTTCTTATGGAAGCCTACCAGAGATTGTATTATTTAACACGGGACTTATCTAAAATGAATCGAGAATTAAAAAAATCGAAGCAAGAACTTGCAGATACCGTACATGAGCTTCAAGGAGGAATTTTTAAATTTAAAAAAGTGGGTAAGCACTTTATACACACTTTATGTGATGGACAGTTTTATTATCAAAACGGATTTTATTCTGAACAGGTGGTAGGAAAAAGCTTACGTACTATTGATGCTTCTATTGTTCCTCCACATTTAGTTCCACAATTGATGAAGTACTATCTTCAGGCATGGGAAGGAAAAGAAATTATATTTGAATTACCTTGGCCAAATGATAAAACTATTATTCTTATTGCGCTTAGGCCGATTAAACGAAATGGACAAGTTATTGAAGTTGTTGGTTCTACAGTTGATATAACTGAAAGGAAAAAGGTAGAATCAGAATTAAGCGCTACCAAAGAATTGTTGGAATCATTTATAAAGCACAATCTAGATGCTATTACCATTTCTGATCGAGAAGGGTATATTTTACAAGCGAATAAAGCTTATGAAAAGATATTTGGTTGGTCATCACAAGAAATCATAGGTAAGAGATTACCTTGTGTACCAGATTTTTTAATGGAAGAATCACTTAAAAATATTCAGAAAATTCTAACAGGAGAATCTGTGGTTACTAGATTAGAAACTGTTAGACAACGTAACGATGGGAGTCTTCTTGATGTCAGTCTGACAGTTTCTCCTATATTAGATGTAAGAGGAAATGTGATAGCTTTATCAGCAATATGTAGAGACATCTCTGAAAGGAAACAAGCAGAAAGAGAACGGCATCGATTACACCAGCAATTAAGAGATAGTGAAATGAAATACCGTGCACTAATCGAACAAGCAACTGATGCCGTATATGTAGTAGAGCTGAATGAAGAGAATGCTCCAAGTCGATTTATTGAGGTAAACCCTGTTGGGTGTAGAAGATTTGGATATAGTAGAGAAGAGTTGCTCTCATTATCATTTTCAAATATAGTACCACAAGATTCTCAAATGATCGTAAGGTTATTAGAAAAAATTAAAAAGGGACAAACTTCCTTCACTTTGCAAGATGAATATGTTTTTCCAACAGGAAAAGTAATAACAACTGAGTTTAGTGTTCGTGTTTTTAACTTAAATGGTAAAAAAGTTTTCCTAAGTATTTCTCGTGATATCACTGAACGGCTAAAAACAGAAGAATTATTGCGAAAATCTGAAAAACTTGCTGTTGTAGGACAATTAGCGACTGTAATGGCTCATGAGATTAATAATCCATTAACTGCAATGAAAGGGTTCATGCAATTACTAAAATCAACGGAAAATGAGAATAATCAGGGTTATATTAATATAGTATCATCAGAGATTGAGCGTATAGAGAGCATTACAACTGAATTTATGGCGGTAGCCAAACCACAGGTGGTAAAAATACAACCTAATGATATTAGTGTGCTAATGGATCAAGTTTTAATGCTACTACAACCTCAAGCAATGATGAATAATATAAAATTTAGAATCGATCTTAACCCTGGTATTCCATTGATTTCATGTGAAGGAAATCAATTAAAACAAGTATTTGTTAATATATTAAAAAATGCAATTGAATCTATGCCGATGGGAGGGGAAATTCTCATTCAATTAAATATACTTGATAATAATCAATTAAGCATTCGTTTTATCGATCAAGGGTGTGGGATTCCAAAAGAACGTATACCATATCTCGGAGAACCTTTTTATAGTATTAAAGAAGAGGGGATTGGCTTAGGGTTAATGATCTGTTATAAAATCATTGAAACACATCAGGGAAAGATATTTATTGAGAGTGAAGTGAATAAGGGAACTACAGTTGAAGTCACTCTTCCTATTTGTACACTTCAAAATTAATATATTCTTTTACTGAAATTTTTTAAGAAACCATACAGAATGTAATGCTAATGTTACTTAATGAAATAGTAAAGAGAAGAACACTGGTAAATGTACCCTATAGAATAGACACTTGAAAAAGCTTGTTATAAAAACATCCTTTCTTTAGAACCAAAAGAAAGGATGTTTTTAATATCGTAATTCTGATTGAAAATATTTCTAATATTTACTTGTAATACATTTTTTAACTAATTTTGGTTAAATTATTTTCAAAGGCGTTATTATTAATTCAATAAGTATACTTACATATCACCATCCCTAATTTTAAAAATAGCAATTTCCTGAAAACTATATATAGTTTCTTTCTGAAAGGAAGGGTATTATCAATTGAAACCACATGAAAGAATATCTGTTTACTCTATAGAATCTTTGCAGGATTTAATGAAATTACTAAAAAAATCTAAAGATTTTATAACGTTGGAAATTGCTTCTAATAATTCCTCTATAGTCATTTCATATTTTAGAACATTAATCGATGTAAATATATTTCATGAAGAGGTTTTGACTTATATAAAAGAGAAGAACTTCGATTCGTTACAAGATATTCAGTCTGTCTTACCCTTTGAGAATTCAAAAATAACAAATCAAATGGAAGATATTCAGGATAGTATTTTAAATGGCTATATACTTATTCAGTTTGATACAGATACATTAAATTGTTTGTTAGTAAATGTGTCAAAGAAAGAAAAAAGGGATATTACAAAAGCTGAAATTGAATACAATATTGTGGGTCCGCAAATCGCATTTGTCGAAGATTTAGATGTGAATTTAAATTTGGTACGTAGAAAGCTTCCAACACCTTATTTACAAATGAAGGAATTGAAAGTAGGCGCGCTCTCTAACACAACTGTTGCAATTGTATTTATTGAGGGAATTGTAAATGATCAAAATCTACAAGAAATTATAAAACGGGTAAGCCAAATAAAAACAGACCATGTTTTGGATAGTACTTATTTGATTCAGTTAATTGCAGACAACCCGAATTCTATATTCCCTCAATTTTTGAATACAGAACGTCCTGACCGTGTAGCAGCTGTATTAGCAGAAGGGAAAATTGCACTTTTTGTAGATGGCTCGCCTTATGCTATCACTCTTCCAACAACATTAATTGACTTTTTTTCTACGACAGAAGATTATACCATGCCTTGGATTATGGCCTCATTTTTTCGACTGTTAAGGATTTTTGCTTTTATCTTTTCTGTTTTAACGACTCCATTATATGTTGCGATCTTAACATATCATTATGAGCTAATTCCAAAAGAACTTCTTGAAACGTTGATCATATCGAGAAGTAAAGTACCTTTTCCTCCAGTCATTGAAGCACTTTTTTTAGAAATAACGATTGAATTACTGAGAGAAGCGGGGACACGTTTACCAACTAAAGTGGGTCTAACTGTCGGTATAGTAGGGGGTATTGTTATTGGACAAGCATCGGTAGAGGCAAGTCTTACAAGTAACGTACTTATTATCATTGTTGCACTTTCAGCTCTTAGTTCATTTACAGCACCAATATATCGAATTGGTAATACAATTCGAGTAATTCGTTTTCCTTTTATAATAGCTGCACACCTGTTGGGCTTATTAGGAATTGTTTTAACAAGTTCTTTACTTTTAGCACGCCTATTACGTACAGAATCATTAAGACGTCCTTATTTGTTCCCTTTTTATCCTACACGCCCTACAGATTGGAAAGACAGCATTATACGTATGCCAATCTCAGCGATGTTCCGACGTCCTATTTTTTCAAGGTCTAAACAGCGTTTTCGTTTTAATCCAGAAGAGGTAGAGAAAAATAAAATCAAATCACGAAATGATTTTGATGATTGAAATTAACAGGGAGGAGCATTATGAAACAGGTCCCAATTGAGTATCAAGTCTCTCCATTTATGGTATTTTTTTTAATTATTACTATACAGATGGGGGTTGGTATGCTTGGTTTTGAAAGGATTAGTGCAAAATTAGTTGGAAATGATGCGTGGATAAGTACGCTACTTTTTGGAATATCTGTTAATCTTATGATTTGGATCATATATCAGATTTTAAATCAGGGTAATGGAGATATCATTGCAATCAATCAAAACGTGTTTGGGAAATGGATTGGTGGAATGTTCAACTTCATTTTTTTATCTTATATTGTATTGTTAGGTGCAACAACACTACATACTTATATCGAAGTAGTACATGTTTGGATGTTTCCTTCCATTTCATCTTGGATTATAGCAGGGGCTTTTTTGGGTCTATGTTATTACATTGTTACTGGAGGATTTCGGGTAGTTGCCGGAATCGGCTTCTTTGGAATCGTTATCCCAAGCATTCTAATCTTCACATTTTTTTATCCTTTGCAGTATGCAGATTTTCAAAATTTATTTCCAATTGCACAGCATTCATTCCTAGAAATTATGAAAGGAATGAAAGGAAATATGTTTAGTTTTTTTGGATTTGAAATGTTATTGCTGTACTACCCATTTATTAAAAAGGCAAGAACGTCTCAAAAATATGCGCACTATGCAAATTTAGTAACGACTATTGTCTACACATACCTTATGATTTTAACTCTCGCGTTTTTTAGTGAAAAACAACTAGCGAGCGCGATATGGGCATATTTAAGCATGATTAAAATTATACAATTTCCCTTTATAGAGCGGTTTGAATACATTATTGTTTCTGTTTGGGCTTTTTTTATATTACCTAACGTTTCCTTTACATTGTGGGGAGTAAGTCGTGGTATAAAAGAGGCGCTGGGAATAAAGCAAAAATATGTTTTGCCAGTTATCATCGTATTCATCTTCGTTTTATCATTTTTCTTGAATAACCGTAATAAAATTAACTTATTAAATACTTGGACAGGTCAAATTGGCTTTATGTATATATATGTATACTTACCTGTACTATGGCTAATTCAAACCGCCAAAATAAAGTTAAGGAGATAAACATGAAGCGATGGTTACTTTTCATTATAGTAAGTGTCTTCTTAATAGGTTGTGCTAAAACGAAAATTGTGGATGACATTGACTTAGTTCAAGTTGCGGCATATGATACCGAAGCAAAAGGTAAGCTAAAAGGAACCTTTGCGATTTCAGCTTATAAAGGAGGCGGAGAAGGTGAAACGAAAATCTATTCAGCATCAGGCCAGACTGGTAGAGAAGTTCTTGCAAGAGCATCCGAAAAATCTTCTGGACCTCTAGAGTTGGGGCAATTGCGTGTGATTATATTTAATGAAAAAATAATTGAAAAGGGAATGCAGGAAATTTTAGAGACTTTGAACCGAAATCCTAGTGTAGGAAATGCAATTTATTTAGCAATTACAAATGTAAAAGGGGAATCACTATTGAAGGGGAACTATTCTAAAGAAAAAGAAATTGCTTCCTATTTATCCTCTTTACTTGAGCAAAATATGGACAATGGAACGCAACCAAAAACAAATTTTTTTATGTTTTTAAATCAACTTAATGATGATGCGAGAGATTCTTATTTACCGATGATATCTAAAAAAGGTAACGTGTTGGAGTTAGATGGAATAGCACTTTTTAAAAGATGTAAAATGGTTGATAAAGTGAACCCTAAAGATTTATTTGTATTTAAATTGTTGACAGATAATTTTAAACAAGGTACATACCAATTCAAACTACCTGGTTCTTCAAACACGTACGCCACGATAGAGAATATAAAGGCTAGAACAAAATATAAAATGGCGGGAAATAGTAAGCATCCATTTGTAAATGCTCATATTCAAGTTAAAGCTGAAATTCAAGAATTTACAAAAACAAAAAATCTAGATAATCCTAAAGAAATAAAAAAATTAGAAAAAATTATGGAAACAGAAATAGAAAAAAAAGCAACTACATTGATAAAGAGATTTATTAAAAAAGGCACAGATCCTATAGGACTTAGAAAGCTTGGTAGAACTCACGTAAGAAAATGGAACAGTCAAGAATGGGAAGAATCCTATAAACAGTTACGTTTTCGTGTAACAGCTGATGTAAAAGTAACCCAATCTGGTGTTACAGAATAAATAAATCAAATAAGATGTGGAAAATTTTAATAAAAAATAGAATCTTGCAGGAGATTAGGGAGAAGAGAAACGATTAACAAAGCATTTCATAAACATTAAGATGCTTTGTTAATCGTTTTTATACCTGTAGCTTTATCACTTACAGTAACCATATTAGCATTCCGTGACGCATAATTTCATAATCTACACCAATTCTAAAGGTTACACTTACACCTTGTTACAAGTAATTTATATGATTAAATATAAAACAGTATTAAATAAAGAAGTTCAAAAAGAATTCCCAGAGTTATATACTCAATTCATTAAGCTGACAAATAAAAAATCCATGTTATTAGAATTGATGAAGCTAAAGAAAAAGGGAGGAGTTAAAGGATAAATTAGTAAAATGAGTGGGTTAAAAAACTATGTTTTATGACATAATTCTTGTTTGAAATCTGTTATACCTCCAAATTCTTTCGATACAGAAATAGACATATAAAAACGCCATCCTTTCCTATGGATCTTCAGAAAGAATAGCGTGTTTTTTTCAAAAATGAGTTCTTTTATTGAAATTCTCTTTTTCTATATGACAGATAAAAGGGCAAGCAGCGCTAAAATGGCAGGAAGTCCTTGTTTCACGATAATTGATTTATTGGATGTGAAACCTCCGAAAATAGCTGCTACCACTACACAAATGACGAAAAATAATTGAACCATATAACCAATGTGATTGTTTCCAAGTATAAGTCCCCAAATGAGGCCAGCTGCTAAAAATCCATTATATAAACCTTGATTTGCAAACATAATGGCTACGTTTCGATCTCCTTCTAAATGCTTCGGCAATTTGAAAGCGCGTTTTGCTACTTTTGAATTAATAAAAAACATTTCGAGAATCATGATAAATAAATGCTCTAATGCTACGATTCCTACTAAAATAGCTGTGATGATTTCCATACTATTCTGCCTCCTTTAGTATTTAATATAAGTTTTATGCTATTTCCATTTTGCAGTTCTCTCAACAGGGAGACGATATGTAGCATATCCTTCGTTGGTTATTTTATCAATAGATAGAATTATAACTGATACATAGCGCTCTTTTTCCAATCCAAAGAATGTATTGTTATTTTCTTTGTCATGCTCTCTGATTGGAGTGGAATCATATTTATGTGCAAGTGCTGTCAGCATGAACTGCATAGAGAGAAGTACTAGATCAATCAGTATAGTTCCGCGATTTTTCTTGATATGGAAGTTTTTAAGAAGAATATTTTGTATATACAAAATATTAAAATATAATTTATAAATATAAAGTTAATAAAATAAATTCGGATTAATCCTATATATACCGTTTACAAATTAGTTGTCTAAGTATTTTTAGTTTAAAGAGTGTAGTGTCTTCGTTTTTTATTGAATCAACTTTTACATGTTGGTTTAATATTTTCTATTCTCTTGGAACTTAGTTCTCGTTTACTTCTCACAAAAGCAATAAAATCAATTATCTCTTCTGTTGAAAGTGCTTCTCCATCTATTAAAAGTGTTGGATCTGGATCGTTTAGGAGTCTTGTAATATCAATTACATCTTTGTTTTGATGTGAATGTTCAATTCGACCTAATATATAATCTACAGACGTATCAAATAAATCTGCTATTTTAGATAAAGATTGTAATGAAGGTAATCTATAACCATTTTCATAACCAGCATAGGTGCTTTTCGCAATCCCAAGTCGATCTGCTGTCTCTTGTAAGGACCATTTTTGATTTTTTCTTAATTTAGATAAACGTTCCAGCATTCGTCTCATACCCCATCTAATTTTATTAAATTAATTATAACATAGAAAAAGAATCAAGAATAGAAAAAAAAGTACGCGTATTGAATACAAAATCTTGATTAATTCAAATTAAGTTCTATAATGATAAATATAAATACGCATTACGCGAACGATATATCGTTGTTTATTTTATGGAGGGGTTGTGTATGAAGAAAATTTTATTACTTGCAACTGGTGGGACAATTGCATCTGTGGAGGGGAATGAAGGGCTTGTTCCAGGATTGTCCGCTGAGGAATTATTGAATTATTTTTCGAAGTCGTCTCGAAACTTAGAAATAGATTGCAAAATCTTACTGAATATTGATAGTACCAATATGCAACCTGAGCATTGGAAAGAAATAGCTAATGCTGTTTTTAATCACTATGATGACTATGACGGGTTTGTGATTACACATGGAACGGATACGTTAGCTTATACATCTTCTGCGTTATCTTATATGCTTCAAGGTTTAAGAAAACCAGTTGTTTTAACAGGCTCACAGGTGCCTATTAGTTTTAAAAAGACAGACGCAAAGAAAAATGTAGCTGATGCTCTTAGATTTGCCTGTGAGGATGTTGGCGGTGTGTTTATTGTTTTTGATAGTAGGGTGATTATTGGGACGAGAGCAGTTAAAATGCGAACAAAAAGTTATGATGCATTTGAAAGTGTGAATTATCCATATGTTGCTGAGGTAAATGAAGATGAAGTGAAATATCATTGGAAGCCAACGTCCTCCCATAATGAACTTTCAATAAATACTAATTTATGTACGGATGTTTTTCTTATGAAATTGTATCCAGGTACAAAGCCAGAGATATTTGATTGTTTAAAAGATTTGTATAAAGGGGTTATTATTGAAAGTTTTGGTAACGGTGGATTACCTTTTGAAGGAAGGAACTTGCTTTCGAAAATTCAAGAGTTGACTGAAATGGGGATTGCTGTAGTGATTACTACTCAATGCCTGGAAGAAGGAGAAGACATACTTCTCTATGAAGTAGGACGGAAAGTGGCGCAACATCAAGTAATATTGTCTGGAGATATGAATACGGAAGCCATCATAGCAAAATTGATGTGGACGCTTGGAAAAACTAATAAATTAGAAGAGATTAAAAAAATTATTGAAGAGCCTTTAGCCTACGATTTAACAATAAAGTCTGATAAGGATTGGTAATGACTTCATATGATTTATTTAGGTTTTACATTTAATATGGGAGAGAAATTAAAATGTCAATGACAAACAAGAACATGCGAGTGGAGAAGGATTTTTTGGGAGCAAAGGAATTACCTATTAAGGCATATTACGGAATTCAAACTTTACGCGCTGTTGAAAATTTCCCGATTACAGGGTACAAAATTCATGAAAGTTTAATTAGGGCGTTCGCAGTTGTAAAAAAAGCAGCAGCGCTTGCGAATACAGATGTAGGAAGATTGGAATTGAACAAGGGCGGCGCGATTGCAGAAGCAGCTCAAGAAATTCTTGATGGAAAATGGCACGATCATTTCATCGTAGATCCAATCCAAGGCGGAGCAGGTACTTCAATGAACATGAATGCAAATGAAGTCATGGCTAATCGTGCTCTTGAATTATTAGGAATGGAAAAGGGAGACTATCATTATATTAGTCCAAATAGTCATGTGAACATGGCGCAATCAACAAACGATGCATTCCCAACGGCGATTCATATCGCAACATTAAACGCATTAGAAGGTTTATTACAAACGATGGGTTATATGCATGATGTATTTGAATTAAAAGCAGAACAGTTTGACCATGTTATTAAAATGGGTCGTACACATTTACAAGATGCTGTGCCAATCCGTCTTGGACAAGAATTTAAAGCATACTCTCGCGTACTTGAACGTGATATGAAACGAATTCAACAATCGCGTCAACATTTATATGAAGTAAATATGGGGGCAACTGCAGTGGGTACAGGCTTAAATGCAGATCCAGAATACATTGAAGCAGTTGTAAAACATTTAGCTGCAATTAGTGAATTACCGCTTGTTGGTGCAGAAGATTTAGTAGATGCGACGCAAAATACGGATGCTTATACTGAAGTATCTGCAGCACTGAAAGTATGTATGATGAATATGTCTAAAATTGCGAATGACCTTCGCTTAATGGCATCAGGTCCACGTGTTGGTTTAGCAGAAATTATGTTACCAGCTCGTCAACCAGGTTCATCTATTATGCCAGGGAAAGTAAATCCTGTTATGCCAGAAGTAATTAATCAAATTGCGTTCCAAGTCATTGGTAACGACCATACAATTTGCCTTGCTTCAGAAGCAGGACAATTAGAATTAAACGTTATGGAACCAGTACTTGTTTTCAACTTACTTCAATCAATTAGCATTATGAATAACGGTTTCCGTGCCTTTACAGATAATTGCTTAAAAGGAATTGAAGCGAATGAAGATCGCTTAAAAGAGTATGTTGAGAAGAGTGTAGGAATTATTACAGCCGTGAACCCTCATATCGGTTATGAAGCAGCAGCTCGCGTTGCGAAAGAAGCAATCGCGACAGGGCAATCCGTTCGAGAACTTTGTGTGAAAAATGGTGTACTGTCACAAGAAGACTTAGAACTAATTCTAGACCCATTTGAAATGACACACCCAGGGATTGCAGGAGCAACTCTTTTAAAGAAAAATTAAAAGAAGAGGAGGGATAAGTCCTTCCTCTTTTTTACAATATAGGGATGCTATATGTAAATAGACGTAGGAAGATTATAAGTAAACAGTGGCGTCTAATGGTTCATAGAAACAAAATTAAGAGGAGCAGAAATATGATCAACATCACTTGATTTATTAAAACATCTTATCATATTAACAACAAGCTTACATGAATCTTTATAAAGAACTATGGCCAACCATGAATAAATAGTTGGCCATAATGATCTTAAAGATCCATATCTTTTAATCCAGGGCTATGCTCATTTGGCATTTCAGGAAGTTCTGGTACAGGAAAACCTTTTGGCGGTTCCATTACTGTTAATGTTCCTTTGTTTCTACTTGGGGATTCACCTTGGAATATTTCTCCCATTCTTGTTGGATCTAAGCTGAAATTAAATTGTGCATTATGGAATCCCATGTCTACATATTTTCTACACTCTGGATATTTATTAATATCATAGTTCGGCACAGGGAAGAGTTTTCCCCATTCAACTCCTAATGTCTCTAAAGCTTTTGCAAAAGCATTTTGATGTGCATTATCACGTACAATTAAAAATGCAAGAGTTTCTCTAAATGTTTGATTAGAACTCATTTCATAAATTCTAGTCTTTTGAAGTACGCCTGTAGATTCAAGTACGACATTATCTAGTAAATCGCTAATTAAGTTTCCATGACTATATACCCAAGATCCATTCCACGGATTTCCAGCTGCATCAACAGGCAATGAACTTTGAGCACCTACAATAAAGTGGTGAGGGTTTGCATGTTTAACCGCTTCATCAAGCGGTGCTTTGTCAATACCAGCATTTCCTGGCGTAGGTTCACCAGATCCAGTTAGTAGCTGATTAATTGTATGTTGTACAAGTTCTACATGGCTTATTTCCTCTAAAAAAACACCTCGAAGTAAATCGCGATATTGCTTCTCTTTACCTCTAAAATTTGAGCTTTGGAAGAAATATTGCATCATTGTACGCATTTCCCCATAATGCCCGCCTAATATTTCTTGTAAAACTTTTGCAGCAGCTGGGTCTGGTTTATCCGGCTTAATCATATTAATTATTTCCTCTTTATAATAAAACATGAAATACACCTCTTTTTAAGTTAGTTAACATTGTTATCGTGTCCGTTAATTGGTTGCTTAATACTTTAATTCATTTTTTTACCAATAAATTGTTGCCTTAAAATGCAAAGTCTTTTGAAATAACTCTTTTCGATGTGAGATGAAAGTGGGGGATAGCTACTTAGCATGTAATAAAAAAAGATAAGATTACGGAGTGCAATCTTACCTTTTCATAAAGAATAACAAATTGTATCTTCAAGGTTTCAAAATGACTTTTATACAATCATCTTCACGATTATTGAAAATTTGATAACCGTAACTTGCTTCTTCGAGGGGGATTTTGTGTGTAATAATCTCCTTTGGATTGAATTCTTTATTTGTTATTTTTTCAAATAGTTCTGGCATAAAATGAATAACAGGTGCTTGTCCCATTTTTAGGTTAATATTTCTAACCCAAAATGCCCCAAGTGGGAATGCATTATAATTCCCACCATAAACCCCAGTCATTTGAACCGTTCCGTATTTTCTTACAGCTTTCGTAGCAATTTGAATAGGACCGAGAGTTCCACCTTGTAATTTCAATTTTTGTTCTAGAAATTCTAGTGGTGATTTTTTTCCATCCATGCCCACGCAATCAATGACTACATCAGCACCGCCATGTGTGATTTCCTTTAAATGTTCTCCCATATCAGGAAATTTTGTAAACTCAAGTACCTCAACATTGTTAATCCTTTTTGCATAATTTATTCGATAATCTAAGTAATCGACTGCGATTACGCGCTTAGCTCCTTGCATCCAAGCGAATTTTTGTGTCATTAATCCAACAGGTCCACAACCTAGAACGATAACAGTATCACCTGGCTTAACACCTGCGTTTATTACACTCCAATAGGCTGTTGGCAAAACATCGGATAAAAACAGTAGGGATTCATCTTCAAGTTCGCATGATTCTGGTATAACAAATGGAGTGAAATTTCCAAAAGGAACTTTTAAATATTCTGCTTGTCCACCTGGATGGTTACCAAATTTCTCTGTATAACCAAAGTATCCACCAGAATCATAATGAGGATTAGAGTTATCACATTGGCTTTCCATTTCATGTTGGCAATAAAAACAATGTCCACAAGCAACGTTAAAGGGAATAACAACGCGATCTCCTTTTTTTACTTTAGTAACATCTGGACCAACTTCTTCAACAATGCCCATTGGCTCATGACCAATAATGTACCCTTGGGGTAACGGCATGTTTCCTTGATATAAATGTAAATCAGAACCGCAAATAGCGGTTGAAGTTATTTTTACAATAATATCATCTTTTTTCTCTAACTTTGCATCATCAACTTGTTTAACTTGTACTTGGTTTGGTCCTTGGTAGGTTACAGCTTTCATCTCATATCTCCTTAGGAATCATTTTTCATAATTTATATGTATCTCTTGGCAAAATAGAAATCTATACATAATGTTGTTATGAAAGTACGTTATAGCAACTCTTCTTTCTTATGTCTTTTTCTCTATTTTAAGAAGAAACTCAATATTTATTCACAATCTAATTTCCATAAAAAGGATAATTATTATTTCATAATTTGTAGCATATTAAAAACATCGGAGGTGAAAGAATATGGCAAACAATAACAGTGGAAGTCGTAATGAATTGTTAGTTCGAGGCGCTGAGAATGCAATTGATCAAATGAAATATGAAATTGCACAAGAGTTTGGTGTACAACTTGGTGCAGATACAACAGCTCGTTCAAATGGATCTGTTGGTGGTGAAATCACAAAACGTTTAGTAGCAATGGCTGAACAACAACTTGGTGGTAGAGCTAACCGCTAAGTAAATTGAAATACAATATAGCAAATATGTAAATCAATTTCTTTTGTATATGTATAAAAATAAAAACCCTTATAGTAAATGGATTCTCACTCAAAGATTATCGATAATTTTCTTTCATAATCTTTGAGTATTTAATTTGTAAACTACTTTCCTAAACAATAAACACGTAGTGTTGGAAAGGTGTTTTCCATGCATAGTAGAAAATCTTTCGCAGGAAAAAGCATACTTAAAAATTTGATTTCAATATTGAAATCAATATTGATTATGATATTTTCGAAAGGGAGGAATTTAAAAATGGGTATTTTAAGTGGAAACCCTCAAAATGAACCGTTACATTACGGAGAAGTATTTGATATTTGGAGTTATCTTCTAGCCGCACAAGGTGGAATCGCAAGCCATCAAGTATTTATGAATCACACAGGTGACGAAGATTTGAAGAAGTTTTTAGAAAGCTTAATTGAAAATGATATGAATTCAGAAATAGAAGAGTTAAAAACTCTTTTAAAGGTTAATGGCGTAGCTTTACCGCCTGCTCCTCCAGAACGACCAGTTGCATCTATCGAAGACATTCCTCCAGGAGCGCGTATTAATGATGCTGAAATAGCAGCAGCTGTTTCTACAGGATTAGCAGCTGGACTTGTGACATGTAGTCAAGTGATGGGAAAATGTCTTCGAGAAGATGTAGGGATGCTATTTGGACAATTTCATATGAAAAAAGCGCAAGCAGGTGTAACGTTACTGCGTTTAAGTAAGAAAAAAGGGTGGGTAGTTCCACCTCCATTACATGTGAAAAACTCTGATCAAGCTTAATAAACAAAAATAAAAAAGTGGCATTGGCCACTTTTTTATTTTTTAGATGTATCCTCAACTTTGGATTTATTTATTGTAGAAGAATCCATATATTCATCTGACATTTCCATAGCATATTTATCAGGATGAATATGATTGTAATTTCTTAATTCATCGTCGTTACGCAGTACTAACCTCTTCATATAAATGTGGAAGAAAACCTCTATTCCGCCAATAATTAAAGCGGCTAAGAATGAAGAAAGTCCAATATTACGAGTAGCATCTAAATTAGTAAACAAGGATGTTAAAAGCCAAATTCCGAAGAAGCTTAAGCCGAAATCTGCCATTGTAGCAATCATATTTCCGTATTTAGGTAAAATGAAGAGATCGCCGATTAAATAGGCAGCTCCTGTTAAGAAAAGAGAAATGAGTAATACTCTAGGAATGGAAATGCCTTGAAAGATACTGAGTACGATAAGTAATACTGCAGTTATCGCTGTGTATTTAATTAATAAAGCAACAATATGTTTCATCATTTTCCTCCATTGTTTAAACGTATATGGAATAAAATATTTCATTAGAAACGGGTTATGCTTTTATATAGCGTAACCCGTTTCATTTTCTGATGGAAGCCTATTTATAATATCCCATGGCACGTATATTATATTTCGTTCTCCTATACACTATTATGTTGGGCTTAAAGGGCATCAATTATACCTTTGAATTCGTGGTCGTAATTACCAATTAATTAGCTATATATTTTGGCATGTAATTTAACATATTAAAGAAAGAAGGAGGTGAATCAATATGTCAAACAATAACAGTGGAAGCAGCAATCAATTATTAGTACGTGGTGCTGAACAAGCTCTTGATCAAATGAAATATGAAATTGCTCAAGAATTTGGAGTGCAACTTGGAGCGGACGCAACAGCTCGTGCTAACGGATCTGTTGGTGGTGAAATTACAAAACGTCTCGTATCATTAGCGGAGCAACAACTTGGTGGTGGAGTTACTCGTTAATTTTATATACAAAATGGATATAGAGGAGAGGCATGTCGTCTCTCCTTTCTCATACATTTTTTAGATTTACAACTATATCTCGAATTTATTTGTTTAACTTTTAGACTTACAAGGTTTTAAATACATAATTAATTTTTGCGCAATAAAAGGATAAAAGATGCGAGGTTATATTTGATGCGAAAGGAGCAGAAAAAATGAAATATGAAGCATTATTTACAGTTGAGATTTCTGTAGGAAGTGAAAGAGTAGCAAATCACAAAATAAAGGCTCATGATGTCGTTGATGTTGTTGAAAAGCTTGCTGAGAAGTACTTAAGTGATCATGAGGGGCATTCTCAAAATGAATAAAGGAGAATCGTAATATGACCTGTCATGATGTTAAGAACGAAACGAAAGAAAAAAAAGATTTAAAATGGTGGCAACTCTCACTTATTGGAATTGGTTGTACAATAGGAACGGGCTTTTTTTTAGGATCCAGTATAGGGATTAAAATAGGTGGTTCGTCAATTATTCTTATTTTGATTTTAACGGGATTCACTACATATATTGTATTTGAAGCATTGGCAAAAATGGCAGTGGAAGATCCGCAAAAAGGATCGTTTCGCATTTATTCAAGAAAAGCTTTTGGAAATTGGGCGGGTTTTAGTCACGGATGGACATATTGGTGTTCGGAGTTGCTTATTATGGGCAGCCAGTTAAGTGCGTTAGGAATCTTTTCACGTTACTGGTTCCCTAAAATACCACTATGGATATTTGCTGCTGTATATGGAGTAGCGGCTATATTAATTATTTTTATAGGGGTAAAAATATTCGAACGTTTAGAAAAATGGATGGCTATTATAAAAATCGCGGCTATTATAGGATTCATTGTGATTGCTATTTTGGTTATTTTAGGATTTATAAAGGGTGGTTTATATAAGGCGCAAATGCCGCGGAATTTTAAAGATTGGTTCCCAAATGGATTAAAAGGCACTTGGTCCTCTCTAATTTATGCATTTTATGCATTTGGAGGAATCGAAATTATGGGGTTAATGACAATAAGACTTAAAGACCCTAAAGATGCACAAAAATCAGGGAGAGTAATGTTAATGATTTTAACGATTATTTACGTAGTCTCTTTAGGGTTGGCAATTATGATGGTACCATTAAACCAGTTTAATACGAAAGAAAGTCCTTTTGTAATAGCGTTACAAGACTATAATTTGCCGTATGTGCCATTTATTTTAAATGTAGTATTAATTTTAGCGGGTTTTTCAACGTTAGTTGGTTCATTATTTGCAGTGACAAGTGTATTAATGAACTTAGCTGAAGAAGGTGATGCACCTGCAATGTTTGCTAAAAAAAACAAGAAAAATATCTCTTTTCCAGCTTTAATTCTTATCATAATGGGGCTTGGTGCTTCTATCCTTAGTGCTTTATTACTACCAAAAAATATATATGAATATGTAACAACTGCAGCTGGATTAATGTTGTTATATACATGGAGTTTAATTCTTCTCTCCTTTTGGAGACTAATGAATCCAAAAGGTTGGATGCAAATAAAAAGTATTATTGGTCTTATTATGATTGCACTAGCTGTTAGTGGAACACTATTGCAAAAAACAACGCGTTTTGGTTTCCTAGTGAGCTTGTTGTTTTTAGGAATAGTTGTTATTGTTACTATAATTGTTCATTTTGTCTCAAGAAAAAGGGATACAGCTATATGAAGTATCTTTCTTTTCACAACAGGAATAGTATGTCAGAACTAAATAATAGAAGTTATTGAAAAATGATTTGGTAAGTTTGAAAACCAAAATATAATCCATAAATAATAAGTGATATTCCAGATACTATCATTATAAGAGACAATATACGAGTATTCAAAAATTTACGAAATATACTAGATGTACTTGCCATCGTAATATCCCAAATAAAAATACCTAAAATGGTACCAAAGCTATATAACAAAAGCTGCTCTTTATTATAGGAAGAAGCGGCTTTTGCTAATATAGAGCCGAAAATTCCAAGCCAAAATAGAATTGTTAATGGATTAGATAAAGACATAAAGAAACCAGAAAAAAAGCTTTTAATAATTGAATCATCATTTCTCGTATTACTAATGCTAATTTGATTCGCGTTTTTTAAACTTTCGATACCTGTATAGATTAAAACAAAAGCCCCGAAAGACCATAAAAAAACTTTTATAATCTCTTTTTCGAGGAAATGAATGACACCTAAATAAATAAGCGCCATATAGATAATATCTGCAATTAAGGCTCCTATGCCAAGAATCCAAGCGTGAAAAAACCCACTCCTAATACCTTTTTCTAACTGTGCAGCATTAATAGGCCCCATTGGAGCAGATAATGATAAACCTAAGAAAACATAGCTTAAAAATATGCCCACGTATAACATGCTCCTCCCACTAAATTTGATCTATATTAAATCTATTCAGTGGTTAAAGTTTGTACAACTAAATAATAAAAAGTGGAGTGGATTACTTATTTTTATGCAAGTATTTTATGATTCGAGAAAACGGACATTTGGATGGAATTGTTTCATCATCACGTAAAAAATATTGCTGCCATTCATAATTATCTTTTTCACCATAATCTTTAAGAGAAGGGTGAATAGGAGCTTTGTCATAAGCAGCTAGACGTTGACGTATTAAGTTTTTTAGTTTTCGTGTGCGTTTCTCAGAATTCATAATTTCCTGTAAAACCCATCTAGGAGTTAAAGCAAGCATCATACATGAAAAATGTCTACTTTTTCTATTAACATGGGCAGGTGTAGCGCAATAAACAAAATATGATTCATTATGAAAGCAAAATTCCCAAGTGTTTTCCATAGGATCTTTTGGAATGTGCATAGGCCATTCCATCTCGTCCAAACGGCTAGTTGTATTAAGTAGAGACCAATAAATATGTTCAAAATCCTCAACGGTAGTTTCTTGCTTTAAATCTATTGGTGTATGAATAAAAACAATAAGTGAAGCGTATTGCCCTGTGTCTCTAGAACATTCCGTATATTCTTTAAGTAATGTGGCAAAATCAGCGCTAGTATTCGTATCTCTAGGATCACCAATGAATCCGTACCGGAGGTGATTGGCTGTAAAGCCGTGTTGAGCTGGGATACAAGGGAAAGGTTTATTTTTATCTGTCATTTTTAATTTAAAAGAACGGAAAGCTTCTTGTTGCCAATGTGGAAGGTTAGTAATATTTTTTTGTAAAGAGTCTTTATCGTAAATTATAGTCATCTTTTTATCCCTCCTAAGTCATAATATATAGCCTATTAATTATTTAGAAATAGGTGACTAACACGGCTAAAGTAATTATTTTTTAATCTATAAAAATAAAGTGATTTAATGGAGAATCCCCTTCAATGTAGTTACTTTAATATTTGATTTTTAATAATATATAAATTTAAGTAACTATAAAATTAAAAAATATGAAGGTACAATGTTCACATTTATATTTTCTAACTAGTATGGTTTATAACGAAACGAGAAAGGATGTATTATGGTGGGGATTTTTAAGGAAGAAAAAATTAAATTTATAGATTGTAAAGGCGAAGAAGTCATTTTGAAAATTAAAATTAAGGATATAAAAAAGTAGGGAAGAGGAATTAAGTTTATTTTATGGTGATTAACATAGAAAATGGAAAGTAATGATAAATTAGGTTGAAATGAATTTATGTAGTATAGGCCCCTTTTACATTTTTTTGCATAATGTTGTAGCATGAATGAATATTAAGGGGGAACATATATGTCTTATCCTAATCAGTTAGCTTGGCATGAAACATTGGATCTACATGAATTAGTAGCATTCCAAGCGAACGGTTTAATCAAATTAAAAAAGTCAGTTAGAAATGTACCTGATCAAGCACTTCAATCGTTATATATTAAAGCTATAAATGCCATCCAAAACAATCTACAAGAGTTAGTACAGTTTTATCCATATGCTCCTGGATTTCAATCACAGCATCGTGATGACACTGGATTTTACGCTGGAGATTTGCTTGGATTAGCAAAGACATCTGTTCGAAACTATGCAATCGCAATTACTGAAACTGCAACACCCCGACTTAGAGAAGTTTTAACCCGTCAAATAAATGGCGCTATACAATTACATGCGCAGGTTTTTAACTTTATGTACGAACGCGGTTACTATCCAGCTTACGATTTAAAGCAACTATTAAAAAATGATGTTCAAAATGTGCAAAAGGCAATACAAATGCAATATTAAAATGAAGATATGGAAATTACCTTAAGAGAAAAACTATAGTTTATTTATACAGGATCAAATAGTTAAGACTAAATGGTAATTTCCATTGTTAATAAATTGATTAAAGGATAAAAATATAGATTCATTCGAAAATACTAAAGAAATTATACTAACGCTGTTTTAGAATGGTGAACTTCTTAAAGTTTTTTAGGGAGTTGTCATCAAATATTAAATATGCTAGAGAATAAGTATCTATACGATATTTCTAACTGAACATTAGTTTCCTTTGGCGCTAAGTATGTTTAGCACGTTTTTCTTTTGGGAAAAATAAGAATATACATTAGTGGAAAGGGTAGGATTTAATGGGTACTAAAACCGATAATACAAGCTATTTAACCTCTTCTGTTTATTTGACCCGTAATCTATGGTCAGGTATCTTGTTTGGCCTAGGGTTAGTAGCTTTTATAGATGAAACTATTTTTCATCAACTGCTACATTGGCACCATTTTTATGATAAATCTACAACAGATATTGGACTGATTTCAGATGGTCTTTTTCATGCTTTTAGTTGGTTTGCAACGATTGGTTCCTTGTTTATGGTTGCTGATCTTCGCCGTAGAAATGCATTTTGGTTGAAAAGATGGTGGAGCGGGTTAATGCTTGGTAGTGGTGGATTTCAATTATATGACGGTATAATTCAACATAAACTAATGAAAATACATCAGATTCGATACGTAAATAATGTTCTTATCTACGACGTAATATGGAATATAATTGCGACTGTAATGGTCTTAATTGGAATTCTACTAGTTTTTCAGACAAGAACCGATGAAAGATTATTGAGAGGGAAAAGTTTAGATGAACAATAACCATCTTCATCACGAAATATGGAGTTTATTGGATTTTTCGTTATTCGTATTCATTTTAATTATATTAATAATTTATGTTGTAGCGACGGTATTATCAAATCGTCAGTACAAACGATGGCCGTTATATCGAAGTGTCTTCTGGGTTTTAGGGCTTATTTGTGTAGCAATAGCAGTTGTTGGACCTTTAGCTCATCGCGCTCATAATGACTTCACAATACATATGCTTGTGCATTTGCTCCTTGGGATGTTTGCTCCAATTTTTATAGCATTAGCAGCTCCGATGACTCTTTTTTTACGAACGCTCAATGTGGGAACAGCGCGACGTCTTTCAAGTATACTAAAGAGTAGGCCTTTAAAAATCCTTACTCATCCAATTATCGCAACCTTGCTTAATTTAGGAGGGTTATGGATTCTCTATACGACTAACTTATACTCGATGATGCAGAAAAGTATACTTCTTCATTTGTTCATACATTTCCATGTTTTTATTGCAGGATACCTGTTTACCACATCAATGATTTATGTTGATCCAATATCCCATAGGTATAGTTATATATACCGATCAATTATTTTAATAGTTGCATCAGCTGGTCATGGGATATTATCGAAATACATATATGCTCATCCGCCTGCTGGTGTAGTCACTGAACAAGCTGAAATTGGGGGCGTGCTGATGTATTATGGTGGGGATTTCGTTGATATTGTTCTTATTTTTATACTTTGTTTGCAATGGTCCAGGGGTAGCAGACCGAGAACAAAAGTCAAGAATATAGTAAGGTCATGGAATGTATCGGATTTTTTGAAACTAAAAACATTGAAATGAAATTTGGTCAAAATGTACTTGAAAGAAACATTAATAAAAATCAATATTTTATTTTCATCTTTAAAATTTATGTTATGACTATTTAACATTGAAATATCTCCATGTTTATACTAAAGATTCTAACATTGAATTCATTACATCATTGCCTATGAAATATACAAGTTGAGATAACGGATTCCAGCTTGTCATTAATCTATCTACGCTAATTTTTTATTTCTGTCACAACATCTTAATAACTTTCATAAAAACCTCTTTAGAAGCCAAGTTAAAAGGATTGAATTTCGGGATATGGTTAAAAATATGGAGTTTTGTATGAGTTTTAAAGGTTATAAATAAAAAAGCAGCTAGCAAAAGCTAACTGCAGCGAGGAAATTACATTCATGAATGTAAGGAGTATAACTATTTCATGGATTAAGTATAATATGAACAAAAAATTTAAGCTTATGCTATGAAATTAAAAAGAGCAGTTATTTATTATGACTGCTCTTTAATGGTAAGAAATAAAGCCTGGGTAAGAAGCAGACTTTATTAAAGATAGTGTGTGCGAAAGCTCGATTTTTATTCCAAAAGAGTAGTTCGATTTTTAGGATATAGATATTGCCTACATTCAATTTTTTAACAGTTTAAGTTTAAAACCTTTTGAATGATAATTTTGTATTATATTTTGATTCATTAATATGAAAAGATAAACAAAGTATTTTCATGCTTAATGTATCTTTTTGTCTACATATTTTCCATAATCGGGTACAGCGATTTTATCAAATTCTTGAACGAGTGTTTTGAGGCTTGTTGATAGCAATTCACCTGACATTGGTATCCCATGTCCAGTAATAGCGACTAGAGGCTTTATTTCTTCTAATTTAATGATTGATTTTTTAGCGGCTTTCCAATCTGTTGTTAAATAACGGGGTGGTCCGCTTATTTCCTGTTCCTGAGTAAATACTTTATATAGATATTCCTGTTTCACCGTAACAAAAGCGTCCCCAGCAATTAAAGTTCGGTCTTTTTCTCGGAATAATGAAATGTGCCCAGGAGTATGCCCTGGTGTATGAATCCATCTAAACTCTGGCATATGGGTAACAGTTCCATCGGTAGGTAGTGCTTTTACGCTATTTCCTAAATCAATCGGTTCATTAGGGAACAGGGGAGACATTTTCGCTACCATACCACCTTCAACTGTTGGATCTGGTTCAGGATAGCTTTGTTGTCCAGTCAAGAACGGTATCTCCATTTGATGGGCATAGACTGGAACATCCCAATACTTAATGAGTTCAATTATTCCTCCAACATGATCAAAATGCCCGTGAGTTAAAATAATTGCTTTTGGACGGCTATTTGTACCAAATCGCTTCTCAGTAACAGAGATAATTTCATTTGCACATTTAGGCATTCCAGCATCAACTAAAACAAAATCATTAGTCTCAGGGTTTCCAACAAAACAAATGTTGACGATTTGAATCGTATAACAAAATAAATCAGGTAATAGTTCGATACCGTGACCACTTTTAATTGAAGTTGCTGGAATAAACTTGTAATCACTTCCGTAATTCATTTCATTGTCCAATTTTTATCCCCCTTAATATATGTTAATACAACATTATAGTTCCCTAATTTTGAAAATCCATTTTGGTGGATGACGTTTTATAAATACAATTTCATTCATTTCTTTTAGTATTTCACATTCTGTTTACTTACATAGAGTGCATATTCAAACTTATTTCTGTCACAATTCAGAAAGTCTCCACTTGAAGTAGGCATCCATCTTTTGAGAATTTATAGTATATCGACTTTGTTTCTTACTCGTTTATTACATTTACTATCACAAGTATCCATTATTAAAATGAAGAGAGAAACGCACTTTATTATAGGGGATTTTTAATTTTAGAGGAGGAACTATCATATGGCAAAGGTACTGATGTTTAATTTTCCAGGGGAAGGACATGTGAATCCAACTCTTGCTCTTATTGAAGAATTAGTAAAAAGAGGAGAAGAAGTTGTTTACTATTGTGTAGAGGAGTATAAGGGGAAGATTGAAAAAACAGGAGCTTCGTTTCGTCCATATGAAAATTTTTTAGAAAAAGTAGACATGTTAGAAAGAATGAATGGAAAAATACATCCCTCTGAACTATTATTACATATGGTAAAATCCATGGACAAAATAATAAAGATTATTATAGAAGAGCTGGAAGAAGAAAAATATGATTATGTAATATATGATAACAATTTTGCAGTAGGATGGATTATAGCTGAAGCACTAAATGTACCTAGAATTTCTTCATGTACAACATTCGCAGTTACTAAAAAGGTATTTAACGCCCTGATGAACAATCACAATGAAGGAGATAAAACATCACCTTCCTATCAAGAAGTTACGCGTATTCTAGAAAAATGGCAAAAGGTATATGGTTTTTCTATGAATGAAAAGAAAAATGTAATGACGTGTGCTGGAAATATTACTCTTGTATATACATCTGAATTCTTCCAACCAGATGTGGAGGAATTAGATGATTCTTATATTTTTGTTGGTCCCTCTATTACATCACGGAAAGATATGCAAGAAATTACTTATAAACAAAAGGAAGAAGAGAAACTTATTTATATTTCTATGGGAACTGTATTTAATCAACAAATGGATTTTTATTATACATGTTTTGAAACATTTAAAAATTTTCCTGCTACTATCATATTATCTGTAGGAAAACATATTGACATTAACCAATTGAAAAATGTTCCACATAATTTCAAGGTTTATAATTATGTGCCTCAGCTAGAGGTCTTGAAACAGGCTAATCTTTTTATTACACATGGGGGAATGAATAGTTCTAGTGAAAGTTTGTATTTTGGTGTTCCTATGATCGTTATACCAGTTATGGGAGATCAACCGATAGTGGCTCAAAGAATAGAAGATTTAAAAGCTGGCATACAATTAAATCTAAAAAATCTTACTCCAGCGACATTATATAATACAGTAATGGAGGTATTATATAATGATGTATACTTAGAAAATAGTCATAAAATTAAATGTACTTTAAAAGATGCTGGTGGATATATTAAAGCTGCTGACACAATAGAAATATTTAAGATGAACATGGATATTAAATAAGATGCCCCAGTTTTAAAAAGCGGCAACTGGGGCATCTTATTACTTTCTTCCTAACTTAATTATATCATGTAAATCACGTTCGAAATAGACTGTTTATTCTCATTTACTACTGTTACAATCAAGAACACATGATTAGTAAGGAGAGATGTTAAATGAGTTCTTTCGTTCTCGATTTTCAGGAAATAGAAAACACACAGCTTTCACTCGTTGGTGGAAAAGGTTTGAAGTTAGGGGAGTTATCTAACATTCAAGGGATACAAGTTCCAGAAGGATTTTGTGTTACAACGGTAGGATATGAAAAGGCCATCGAGCAAAATGAGGATCTTCAAACTTTGTTGCAGCAACTAACAAAGTTGAAAAAGGAAGAGCGAGCTCAAATTGGTGAAATGAGTAAGAAGATTAGAGAAGTCATTATGGCAGTAGAAATCCCTACTGATGTAGTGGAAGCGGTAGCTCATTATCTCTCACGTTTTGGAAATGAACATGCGTATGCCGTGCGCTCTAGTGCTACGGCTGAAGATTTACCGTATGCCTCGTTTGCTGGTCAACAAGATACGTATTTAAATATTATCGGAGAAGAAGCGATTTTACAGCATGTAAGAAAGTGCTGGGCGTCTTTATTTACAGAGCGAGCAGTTACGTACCGCATGCAAAATGGTTTTGAACATAATCAAGTTTCTATATGTGTTGTCGTTCAAAAAATGGTTTTCCCTGAGGCTTCGGGCATTTTATTTACGGCCGATCCGATTACTTCTAACCGAAAGGTGTTATCAATCGATGCAAGTTTTGGACTTGGTGAGGCATTAGTATCAGGACTGGTCTCTGCTGATAATTATAAAGTAAAAGAAGGCGAAATTACCGAAACGATGGTAGCGACTAAAAAAATAGCTATTTATGCATTAAAAGAGGGCGGAACGGAGACGAAACAGATTGATCCGGTTCAGCAAAAACTTCAAACATTGTCTGAACAACAAATTTTACAACTAGCAAGTATCGGAAGACAGATTGAAGCTTATTTTGGTTGTCCGCAAGATATTGAATGGTGTTTAGCCCATAATACATTTTATATTGTCCAAAGTCGCCCCATTACGACTTTATATCCAATTCCTGAAGAAAATGATGGGGGAAATCATGTGTATATATCAGTTGGTCACCAACAAATGATGACCGATGCGATGAAACCGCTTGGGTTATCTTTTTTCCTGTTAACGACTAATGCTCCTATGCGTAAAGCGGGAGGACGGCTGTTTGTTGATGCTACACAACAATTAGCTTCACCTGCTAGCAGAGATTATTTAATAAATACTTTAGGAAAATCAGATCCACTCGTAAGAGATGCATTAACGACTATAATCGAGCGAGATAATTTTATTACATTGTTGCCGGATGATGAAAAAGAAAAGAGTGTTAGTAAAAGTAAGCAACCTGCAAATTCGCAACCAGAAATCGCAAATGATCTGGCAATCGTTACGAATTTAATACAGAATAGTGAAGCATCAATCGAAGAGTTAAAACGAAACATGCAAATGAAATCAGGGGTGGATGTACTTGATTTTATTTTGGAAGACATTCAGCAATTAAAGAAAGTATTATTTAACCCGCAAAGTATCGCTGTCATTATGGCAGGAATGAATGCTTCAACATGGATGAATGAAAAGATGGAGCACTGGCTAGGCGAAAAGAATGCAGCAGACACGCTTTCTCAATCGGTACAAAATAATATTACGTCTGAAATGGGTTTAGCATTACTGGACGTTGCTGATGTGATTCGGCCGTATCCAGAAGTTATAGCGTATTTACAACATGTAGAAGAAGATAGCTTTTTAAATGAATTAGTTCAGTTTAAAGGCGGGGAGAAAGCTCGAGAAGCAATCAGTGCTTTTCTAAATAAATACGGAATGAGATGCAGCGGAGAAATCGATATTACGAAAACGCGCTGGATTGAAAAGCCAACTACAATTATCCCGATGATTTTAAATAATATAAGAGACTTTAAAGCGGGTGCTAGTAAACGGAAGTTTGAAGAAGGGCTGCAAGAAGCATTGAAAAAAGAAGAAGAGTTAGTAAATCGATTGCAGCACTTGCCAAATGGAAAGCAAAAAGTAGAAGAGACGAAGCAAATGATTTGGAATATACGTAATTTTATCGGTTATCGTGAATATCCAAAATACGGCATGATTAATCGTTATTTCATATATAAGCAGGCATTATTGAAAGAAGCTGAGCAACTTGTGCAGAGCGGTGTCATTCGTGAGGTCGATGATATATACTATTTAACTTTTGAAGAACTTCACAAAGTTGTTCGCACGAATAAACTAGATTACGAGCTGATACAAAAACAAAAAAATGATTACAAATTATATGAAAAACTAACGCCTCCTCGTATCATGACGTCTGATGGAGAAATCATTACAGGTAAATATAAACGAGAAAACCTCCCAGCTGATGCGATTGTAGGCCTGCCTGTTTCTTCAGGAGTGATTGAGGGAAGAGCTCGCGTTATTTTAAGCATGGAAGAAGCGAATTTAGAAGAAGGAGATATATTAGTTACTGCGTTTACTGACCCTGGCTGGACACCATTATTTGTGTCTATAAAAGGATTAGTCACTGAAGTTGGCGGACTTATGACGCACGGAGCAGTAATTGCACGTGAATATGGATTACCAGCAGTCGTCGGAGTAGAGAATGCTACAAAATTAATAAAAGACGGACAACGAATTCGGGTACATGGGACTGAAGGGTATATTGAAGTGTTGTAATGAAATAAAAGATCATCCGCTAATATAGTGGATGATCTTTTGTTATATAGCTGACTTATTTCTTTAAACCAGCCGCATAAAAAGGTCCATGAACTGCGATTGTTGATAAAATGCGAGCAATTTCCTCTGGTGTTTCTTTTTGCCCGTTATTTAACCATTGCTGAATAACACCAATATGAGCAGATGCCATATAAGAAGCTAGATATTGGCTTGGGACAAGTAAATTCTCCTTATTAATGAGAGCACCATTCGTATCTTCAAATATTGTTTTCCACATAAAGTCTTTCAGTTTTGTTTGGAAAGATAAATCTCCTTTTGGACTTAATACAGCTTTCATAAAATCACTATTTTCATTTAGAAATTCAAGAATAGAAGTGATAAGTATAAACGGCATTGTTGGGGAAGGATTTGACCCAAGATCAGCAATCACTTCAGGTAATCTCTGTTTGGCAATGCTAGAAAATTTATACATAATTTCTTCTTGGCATTTCGTCATTAAATCAAATTTATCTTGATAATGCGCATAGAAAGTACCGCGATTAATGTTTGCTTTCGTTGTAATATCTTTCACTGTAATGGCGTCAAAACCTTTTTCTTCAATTAATTCGACCAATGCATTTCGTATGGCAGTTTTCGTACGAATAACGCGTAAATCTAAATTACTATCACGCAAAGTACGTCCCTCCTTCTTTTTAGCCAACACATTTCAAAGATGTGTCTTATAACCGACACATTCACGATTTTTGATTATTGTATAAGGTTTAACTCGAACATATAATTCAAAATATAAATAAACAACACGTTGTTGGTTATTATAAATCAAATGTAAGGGGGAGAAAAGAAAATGTTTAAAAATAAACTTTTATTGTTATCACCAGTTATTGCACTACTTGTTGTTTTTATTTTTTCATTAACGTTATTTCCAACTGTTCAACCTCAGCCGAAAAACTTGCCAATCGCAATTGTAAATGAGGATCAAGGAGTAGAAATTCCGAATCAACCGAAGATGAATATGGGGCAAACGATTGTTGATAATATGAAAAAGACATCAAAATCAGAGGAAGAACCTGCAGTGAAGTGGGTAGAAGTGAAAAATAAAGAAGCAGTTCAAAAAGGCTTAAATAATCAAGAGTATTACGCAGCGTTAGTTATTTCAAAAGACTTTAGTACAAAACAAGCATCATTACGAACATCACAGCCATCTTCGCCAGAGGTAGAAATATTCATCAATCAAGGAATGAATACAGCGGCTTCAACTATGGCAGGACAAATGTTAAATGGGGTAGTTGATAATATGAACAATACTGTTCGTACACAACTATTAGAAGGATTGAAAGCAAAAGGAGCTACATTAACAGCAGATCAAGTTACAAATGTAGTAACACCGATTGCAAAGAAAGTGACAAATGTGAACGAAACCGGCAAAAATAGTGCGAACGGTAACTCGCCGATGTCTTTATTTCAGCCGTTATGGATTGTAAGTTTAGCGAGCGCAGCAATTATATTTATTGCGATAAGTAAAATGCCAGTAGGTACAAGAAAAGAAAGCTTCGTATTAAAATTAAAACAAATCGTAACAGGGGCTGTTGCGACACTGGTCATTGGGTTCGGTCTTACATGGATCGCGGATGGTATGGTAGGGTTAAATATTTCGAACTTCACAGATACGGCACTGTTTCTGTCTATTACATCGTTTAGTTTCTTCTTAATGATATCGGCGGTACTTTCATTAGTTGGATTAAAGGGAATCGGTGTATTCGCTCTCTTACTATTCTTCGGGGCGCCGTTATTATCGTTAGCACCAGAAATGTTGTCGCCATTTTATCAAGACTGGGTGTACGCATGGTTGCCAATGCGATTTATGATTGAAGGGCTTAGAGAAATATTCTTCTTTGGAAAAGGGTTAAGCTGGAGTACACCTCTTACTGTGCTCGTTTGGATTGGTGGAGTAAGTATGGTTATTATTTTAGCGACTGCTTTCAAACGTAGTGTAGGAAAGGAACATAAAACGGGATTAAACGCATAAAATCAAAAAACGTTTCACTAAGAGTGAAGCGTTTTTTGATTTTTATTAGCTTATAGGGAAATCAAGTAGGATAGGTTTTTCTATATTTTAAAGGGAATAGAAGATGCGGTATCATTTTATATACATGCTCCTGCTATTTCAAATTGCATAAAATGTTATGTGAAATAATGGAGGGGATACGATGTATATTTCGAATTATTATTATTGGTATAGGCAAAATGATAAGCTGATTCGTGATATTGAGAAAGCTATTAATGGAGAATTTAGTGCCATAAATTGCTATGCAAAATTAGCTAACATGGCTCCAAATGCGACGGAACGAAATCAAATTCTTGAGATTCGTAACGATGAAATAAAGCATTTCCATCATTTTGTACAAATCTATACAAATTTAACGGGTCAGCAGCCGAAACCACAAATTACGGAAGAATGTCCGAATACGTACTTACAAGGATTAGAATTCGCTATACAAGATGAACAGAAGACAGTAGATTTTTACTTGGAAATTTCAGATGAAACATCGGATGCACATCTGAAAGAGTTGTTGCGCAGAATAGCTGCCGATGAACAAAATCATGCGGTGTGGTTTTTATATTATTTTGTGAAGACGAAGTGAGCATTAAGAATGAATGGCTGATGTGATGAATATATTAGAAATTATTTTAAAGTGCAGTGCAACAATTGCATGAAAAACTCAAATATAAGCAGAAAGAAACCGTTTCATAAGTAGTGGGACGGTTTTTTTCGCGGTGAAATACAAGTTACATAGATATCGATAAATTATAGTAATTGAATTTGGTATATAATGTATGAAATAAAAACGAAAATAAATAAGCTAGGAGCAAATAAATGAAGAGAGGAATTACAGTAGATATTCCAAATGAATATGATAATTTACTTTGGAAAGTGTTAAAGCCGATTGATATTTCTTCATATGATTGGTGGGTAGGGAATGAGGAGTCATACTTAATAGCACGTGGTGGATTGGATGAGACATTATTTCCAGATGAACCAAGTATAGTGGAAGGATCAGATTTGAAAACTTTATTTAAAGACAATATATATTATGTTATTTTTGCAGATTTAAAAGCGTATTCAAAAGGAGAGGAAGTAGTAGATATTGAAACATATGAAGAATTTAAAGAGAGTAAGTGTGAATTAGTTTTACTAGTTGCGGATTGTACATACGTCATAATTTACGCTAAAGATCAAAAAAAGATTGAATTGATTTATGAAAACGCAAGGAATCAAGATTATTATGTTGAATACGTTACAGACGAAAATGACGGTAGAACGCGATTATCAGTATGATAGTAATTTGAAAGGGGAACAGCAATATGGAGAGAAATACAGTTAAAGAATATACAATTCGAACTGCTACTGAAGAGGAAAGTGATAGCATAATTACTCTATTAAAAGAAGTAGCAGAGTGGCTACAACATAAAGAAGTGGACCAGTGGCAGTATCTGTTAGGCGGAGAGGCTACAGCTGAAATACTAGAAGGTATAAGAGAGAAATATACATATGTGGTTACGAAAGGAGATGAAATTGTCGGTACGGTTACAGCATCTCCTAAACAAAATGATTGGGATGAACATATCTTTGGTAAGGAGGAAGTTTCAGATTCTTTATATATTCATAGATTTGCAGTGAAACGAAAGTATAAGGGGAATGGAATCGGAGAGTTGATTTTACAATGGATAGACGCGAATGTGCACTGTGACAAAGAGTTTTTGAAACTAGATTGTGTTGGGCATAATCGTACGTTGAATGATTTTTATAAGAGAAATGGCTTTGAATATGTTGGAAGCACAGAAGGACTTAGTAAGTTTCAAAAGAGAAGGGGGTAAGTGGATGAATCAATTTCCTACTGCTTTAGTTAAAAGGTTGATAGAGGAACAGTTCCCTGAATGGGCACATTTAGAAGTGAGACCTGTAAAGTTTAGTGGGCATGATAATAGAACGTTTCATCTAGGGGATGAGATGAGTGTAAGGTTGCCAAGTGATGCGGCATATGCACCACAAGTAGAGAAAGAAAATAAGTGGCTACCTCTATTAAGTAAGGAACTTTCTTTACCAATTTCTACACCACTTGCGAAAGGTAATCCATCTGAAGCGTATCCATGGCCTTGGTCTATTAATAAGTGGATAGAGGGGGAAACAGTTACGAAACAAAATGTTCGTGACTTAAATGGATTTGCAGCGGATTTAGGAGCATTTTTATTAAAATTACAATCCATTGATGCGAGTAATGGACCGATCGCTGGAGCACATAATTTTTACCGAGGCGGGCTTATATCTGTATATGATGAAGAGGCGAGAGGTGCTATCAAAAATAATAAGGACGTTTTTGATGAAACTGTATTAACGCACCTTTGGGATGTAGCACTTCAGTCAACGTGGAAGCATAAACCAGTTTGGGTTCATGGAGATGTTGCACCAGGAAATTTACTCGTTAAGGATGGAAAGCTTTGTGCCGTAATTGATTTTGGTATTTTAGGAGTAGGAGATCCAGCTTGTGATGCAGCGATGGCATGGACATTTTTTGATAAAAGTAGTAGAAAGGTATTTAAAGAAGTATTGCAAATAGATGAAGAAGCGTGGAATAGAGCGAGAGGATGGGCACTTTGGAAAGCGTTAATTACATATGATGCGAATAAGACTAGTGATAAGATAGTTGCAGAAGAATCGTATCGTGTCATTCAAGTGATTGTGGATGATTATGGACAGTAATAGAAAAAGCCTATTTTGAATCATACGATCAAAATAGGCTTTTTTATATGATTAATCGATACTTAAAGCTTTTTTACCCATTTGATTATAACTGTGCTCAAATCGGGATTTTACCATTGGCTGGTCTTTTTTACCGTCTAATGGGTCATTATAATAAATGTTACGATCATCTACACCAGTTATTATAATAGTATGTGCATTTCTGTATCCATTTACGGTTTTTCCTTGAGGTGTTTTCCAAGTTTGTTCTAGTTGTGGAGCAGTTATTCTGGTTCCTACCCACGCTACAACTGGTTTACCATTACGTACATAGCTTTCTAATACAGAGAAAGCCTGTCCTGTTAAATCTGTACCTCTTGCATGTTTATCAAGTAATTGTTTCAATGGTGCCGGGTTAATAGAGTAACCATAACTTATTCCTCTTACATCACCAACGAATCCGATGTCTGGATCACCCCAAACTGAAATTTTCCCATCTCCTGTAGTCTGGCGTCGAGTTGTATCAAATGGCATCTGATTAGCAAAGTCTACTTTATTTAATGAACGTCCTGTATAGTATTCTAAAAGCATTTGTAGTGAAACAACTGCACTTCCTTTTTGTAGTTCCGGCAATTGATTAATGGCAGGAACATTTAAGAGGAGCTTTGGACGCAAGAGATAAGACATGTTTATCCATTTTGGTCCTTTATCTGTACGAATTTGTACCCATCCGCCATCTCCCATAGCTAATTCTTCGATGCCGCCTTGTGGAGCATACTTTCCAGATATTTTAGAAGAAAAATTAGGGCTATCGTAAGCGAAAAATGTTCTTGGTATGTATGTTAGTTCTTTTCCCTCACCCTCTTTTAAATATGGATTCATCCATTGAAGTCCTTCGCTAGTGCGAATTTTTAACCAGATGCTATTTTCTTCAACGACTGTTACAGTTTGAGGGGAATATTTACCAACCACGTATCCTGTTCTTGACGGTCTATCAAAGGTAACAAAGTTTTTATCAATGTATACTTGTTTCTCTTTTAATGGTGTCCACTTTAGTCCATGATCCGTCGCAATTTTAATCCATCCGTTTTCAGATTCATCGAATACAGTAACGGTTTGTGGTGCATATTCAGCAAGTATACCTGAATGAAGAGAGGTTTCAGGATAAATAAAATAATGTTGTTTCATAGTAACTTGCTTTAATTTAATTTCTTTATCTTTCGATTGGTCTGTGCGAGCAACTAAACTTGCAGCTTCTGCACGGGTAATCGTGTTATCTGGATACCAATGACTACCACCATAGCCCAGTGAAATACCAAGAGCAACAAGAAGATTGGCGGATTTTTCACTCCAATGTCCTTTTAAATCTCGGAATACAGTAGGTAGTTTTTCAGTGGCTTTTTTGTCTAAGTTATATGAATGAACAAGCATAGAGGCCATAGCGGCTCTTGTTAGCTTTCCAGAAGGTTCAAAATTCCCATTACCAACGCCTTTAATAATCCCAGCTTTTTCTACTGCAGCAATATAAGGAGTAGCCCAATGTTCTTGAGAATCTTTAAATGATGGCTTTGCTGAAGCGTCTATTTGTAAGTTTAATATTTTTGCCATGATAATTGCGGCAGAAGCTCTATCAATTTCAAGATTAGGTCCAAATGTACCGTCTGGTAAGCCAGACAAGACTTTTTTCTTTACTAAATAATCAACGGACGGCTTTGCCCAGCCAATAACATCAGGAAACTGATAGTAGTCTTCGTCTTCGTAATTCCCCAACTGCACATTATTTTTTTGCGTTACAGTTTCACTCACAGCTAAAGAACTAGATGGAGCGATGATAGCACCAAATAGTAACGCACTTGCCATAGTTATTTTTATTGTTTTCAAATTCCCATTCTCCTTCTATTTTTATGTAGATTAATTTAAAGAGTAAATTGAAAAAAAGAAATGATTTAGTTACAAAATATATGTTTAAAATGAGTATATGTAACATATATGAAAGATATTATATGATAATTTTTGGAGACTGACAATAAAAAAGTAAGATTATTGCTTGTATAATTTTCAATTGAAAAGAAGGGATTCAATGTAATTATACAGAATATTTAGATAAAAGGAGCTGTCGAATTTTGAGTGAAATTGAATTAAAAAGAAATGTAATTAAGACAGGGAGTGAGAAGAGGATCATTCTTCGCTTTATACTCGCTAGT
The DNA here is from genome assembly GCF_038971285.1 of Bacillus paramycoides. Taxonomy (NCBI): domain Bacteria; kingdom Bacillati; phylum Bacillota; class Bacilli; order Caryophanales; family Bacillaceae; genus Bacillus; species Bacillus paramycoides. The sequence goes on along the minus strand of NZ_CP152427.1, from coordinate 2,913,082 downwards.
CTAGTTGGGGTGTTTATGTTTTTCGTACCAGTTACGATAAATGGTGCTTCATCCATTATGATCGATCATATCGTATCATGGATTCGGACTTCGGTTCCGAGCGTCGTACCTTATTATGCACTACTCGTTATGATAGTGGGTGCGATTTATCCGTTTTATACGAAGAAATGGAATGCATCTCTCGTAGACATTTGTTTTTCTATTTTAAAAGTAGTTGGCGTCGTTTTTGGTGTATTATATTGCTTGAAAGTAGGGCCAGCGTGGTTCTTTGCACAAGATGTAGGACCGTTTTTGTATGAAAAACTAGTAATATCGGTAAGTTTACTCGTTCCAATTGGTTCGGCTTTTTTAGCATTATTAGTCGGGTACGGATTACTTGAATTCATCGGTACGTTTTGCCGTCCCATTATGAGACCTTTATGGAATACACCAGGACGGTCAGCAATTGATGCGGTTGCTTCTTTTGTGGGGAGTTATTCGTTAGCTTTATTAATTACAAATCGCGTGTATAAAGAAGGTAAGTATACGACAAAAGAAGCAGCCATTATTGCTACAGGTTTTTCTACAGTATCCGCAACATTTATGATCATCATCGCAAAAACATTAGACATTATGCATTTATGGAATGTTTATTTTTGGACTACTCTCGTTGTAACATTCATCGTAACTGCTATCACCGTAAGAATCCCACCACTTAGTAGAAAACCAGATACATATGTAACAGAAGAAGGGTTCCCGGAGCCTGTTTATAAAGAAAAAATGCTAGAACGTGCTTGGGAAGATGCGTTAGAGGTATCAAAGTCTGCACCGAGTATTATGAAAAATATTGCAGTGAATTTAAAAGATGGTTTTATTATGACAATGGGAATTTTGCCATCTATTATGTCAGTAGGATTAATTGGTATCGTCTTAGCGAAATTCACGCCAATATTTGATTGGATCAGTTATATTTTCTATCCGTTTACATGGCTATTACAATTACCAGAAGCAGAACTAGCTGCTAAAGCCGCATCCGTTGGTATCGCAGAAATGTTTTTACCTTCTCTTTTAGTTGTAAGTGCACCACTTGTGACAAAGTTTGTCATTGCGGTTGTTTCGGTATCATCTATATTGTTTTTCTCAGCTTCCATTCCTTGTATTTTATCGACAGACATTCCTTTAAAAGTATCAGAACTTATTATTCTCTATGTACAAAGAACGATATTAACGTTACTTATTATTACTCCGATTGCTTATTTGTTGCTTTAAAGTTTTTAAAAGCGGTGTATTCCCATATCACTATTAAGCTAAGAAAATCAAATATCCCCAGACGTGAAAATATACAACTATCACGTCTGGGAATATTTTTACTTATCTTTCGTATATGACGTAATGCTTCTTAAGAAGATTCCTAATCCTGCAAAAAAGAATCCTAAGCATAATAAGCTGCCTGGTGTTCCCCAAGTAATTTGATCTAGCATTTTTATCCCCTCCCGTTTTATTATTATATAGCATTTATTAGGAATTATCAAAATTTTCCTTTTCAGATATATTCTATTATTCTTATAAAAGGTTTTGTTTTTGTATGATATAGTAACAACAAAGGGGGTTTACAAATGGAAATGATTCACGAAAGAGCAAAGTTACGGTTAATAGATAGTGAGGATGTCGAAACTTTGTTTTCGATTATAGAAGGAAATCGGGATATTTGGGCGTATTTAATTTCTAAAATGGATAATGTTCAAGATATGCAGCAATATGTGCAAAAAGCGATAAAGGGTTATGGAAGGGGTACTGAAATACCTTTCGTTGTAGTGGATCAACAGACGAATACGATTGTAGGAAGTACACGTTTATATAATATTTCAGTAGAAGATAAAACAGTAGAGCTAGGGCAGACTTGGTATCATCCAAGTGTGCAACGTACGAGTATCAATACAGAGTGTAAGTATATGCTTCTTCACTATGCTTTTGAAAAATTGCATATGCTGAGAGTACAAATTAAGACGGATGCAAGAAATGAAAAAGCACAACGAGCAATTGAACGTTTAGGAGCAGTTAAAGAAGGTGTGCTTAGAAATGAAAGAAAATTACCAAGTGGTCATGTGAGAGATGCAGTTGTGTATAGTATTATTGGAAGCGAATGGCCAATAGTGAAAGCTTGTTTATTGGAAAAATTAGAATTGTATAAAGAAAAGTTATAATTCGTGTTTTGAAAGGTATATTGTTCGTAATACATGAAAAATATACCTTTTTTCTTACAAAATGCTACTTTATTTTAATTACTTTTGTTTCATCGTTCCCTTCTGAGAAAAAATTCGTTACAATGTAATTGTATGGTAATAAACTTATGAATTTAAAACATGTAATGAAAACCGCAAATGAAAATGAATTGATAATCCTCAATTTTAAATGAAAACCCTTTTATACATAGATAACAAGTAAAGTTCCTTCTTTTAAATAAACTCAAACAAAACGATTTGATATAAATGTTTTTTTATAGAAGTATGGATGATGTACGGAGGCAATTACAAATGAAAGAAAATAAGAAAAGTAAGAAAAGACGAATCTTTCAAGTATTTTTACTAATGATTTGTTCTGCTATTTTATATGTAAGTTATGCAGCTTACGATATTTGGAGCTATCGTTTTAAAACAGATGATAGTATGAAAACGGATGCTGGTATCGTACTAGGAGCGGCTTCTTGGAACGGAAAACCATCCCCTGTATTTAAAGAAAGAATTAATCATGCGATTTCTTTATATAAGAACGGAAACATTAAAAAGATTATTTTTACGGGTGGTACAAAGTTCGAGGCAGAACTTGAGGAAGCGCGTACTGCAAGAGTATATGCAATGAAACAAGGTGTAAAAGACGAAGATATTTTAATTGAAACAAAATCCCTTTTTACTGAAGAAAACTTAAAGAATGCGAAGGAAGTTGGAATAGAGAACGGAATACGCACATACACGATTGTAAGTGATCCACTTCATATGAAACGCGCAATGAGAATCGCAAAACATATTAATATTGAAGCGTATGCTTCACCAACGCCGACATCAGCATATAAAACGTTAGACACAGAAATTCCATTCTTCTTTAAAGAATTATTCTCGTATATTGGATATGTAACCTCTTTGCCATTAAAGGCATTGAAGGGAGACTAACATAAGAAAAGAACCTATCCTTAAATAGGAACTTTTCGTATTAGTCAAAAACATTGTATTTTTATCGGAATAGTGAAACAATAAAGAGGTAGCTTCATATAATCATAATGAAAAAGTGAGCGGTTGATGAATCGAACATAAAGGAGATTATAGTATGGCACTCTCATTTGTTGAAACAGAAAAACAATCTTTCATTATTGCACAAATAAATAAATTGATTCCGGAGTTCATGGAAAGGGAGCATCAACTAAGTGAATTAGGATCATTTCCGTATAAAAATATAAGTGATTTGAAAGATATCGGATATACGAAATTAACGTTACCGAAGGAATTTGGTGGTAGTGCGATTTCTTTATATGACTTCGTTTTATTTCAAGAGAAAATCGCGGAAGGCTGCGGAGCTACTGCATTATCGATTGGCTGGCATCTTGGCATTGTGAAAGAGCTAGCGGAAAATCGCTCTTGGAATGATGAGATGTTCAAATGGTTTTGCGAAGAAGTGCGTAACGGTGCACTCTTTAACAGGGCAGCAACAGAACCAAAAACAGGGAGTCCGACGCGTGGCGGTAAACCAGAAACAATAGCGGTTCAACAAGGCGAGAAGTGGGTTATAAACGGAAGGAAAACCTTTACAACGATGGCGCCAATACTTGATTATTTTATTATTTCAGCGAGTATGGAAGGCCGAGAAGAAGTTGGTGAGTTTGTTATTCCAAGAAACACGCTCGGTGTATCCATTGAAGAAACGTGGGATAGCGTTGCGATGCGAGGGACTGCTAGTCACGACCTTGTCTTACAAAATGTGGAGATAGAAAACCGCTTTTTTACAGATATAAAGGGCGGAAAAGTGAAACAAAAGGGTATTGGCTGGTTGCTACATATACCAGCATGTTATTTAGGAATTGCACAAGCAGCAAGAAATTATGCAGTTCAATTTGCGGAATCATACAAACCAAATAGTTTAAATCATTCTATTAGTTTATTGCCGAATGTTAGAAGATTAGTTGGAGAATTAGAACTTGAGCTTATGCAAGCTCGCGTCTTTTTATATCAAATTGCAAAAAAGTACGATGAGGCAGAAGATAAACTATCACTGCAAGCGGAATTAGCAGCAGTGAAATATGCTGTAACGAATGCGGCAATATCAATTGTAGATAAAGCAATGCGCATCGTAGGGGCCAAAAGTTTATCAGAAAAAAATCCGCTTCATCGTTACTATTTAAACGTCAGAGCAGGATTACACAATCCGCCGATGGATGATGCAACACTATCTATGTTGGCAGATGCGGCGTTTCGGTCGTAGTTTTTAAAGCTTACATTTTATTGTTTATGGATATTATAGTTGTTTCGAAAGCACGGGTTTGATTACTAATCAAACCCGTGCTTTTTATGTGTACGACGTACCAAATTGAGATGAGATTTTTAATAGAAATTGTTATCATGATTTTGGATTGTTATTGGCTGAAAAAATATTTATTGTAATGTTCGTTTGGCAACTTTTAATCCCAAATTAAAGGTCTTTCCAAGTTTACCATTCGTAAATATTGTAAAAACTGACCTGCATGGACCGCATCATGATAGGCAATTCGTAATAGCATGTCGCCTAAATATCTTTGATAGCCAACATCGCTTCGATCAATAAGGGTTGAATCTAGCTCGGCTATGCTTATTGATTGTACATGTTCTATGAAGTCAGTAAAGTATACTTGTGCCCATTCAATTTCTTTTTTTACACAAGTAATTGGCTCGTCATCATACGGGAAATGTATATCATGTATTGAGCCGTTGTTTTTTAAAATCATATGATAGTAAAAAGTTGAGCTCCATACATGACGAATCATTTCACCAAAGGACATAGCCTCATGATCAGGTTTCCAATTAAGAAAATTGTCAGGAAGAGAATTCCATAATTTTTCTGAGCGCCTTCTCGTTTCTTTCAAATTTAATATACTAAGATCAATTGCATTCATAATACATTCTCCTTTACTATTAAACTTAAAATAATTGTATCAGTTTAATAGTTAGGGTATCATCGAAATATGAATGTATATCCGAATATCTCATATATAGCTAAACTAATTGCTGAACCTACAAGAGCAATTATCTTAGATTGTTTAATGAATAATCAGGCACTACCTGCTAGCGAATTAGCTTATATGGCAAAGGTGTCACATCCAACGATTAGTTCTCATCTTTCTAAATTAGTAGAGGGGAATCTACTTACAGTTGAACAACATGGTAGACATCGGTACTATCGACTTGCTAATCAAGAGGTAGCAGAAGTTCTTGAAAAGTTAGGAACAATCGCGCCAACAGTTCAAGTTCGGTCTTTAAAACAATCGGATCAACTAAAACAAATTCGTTATGCTCGAACTTGTTATGATCATCTTGCAGGCAGACTCGGTGTAGAGATAACCGAAAAATTATTAGATAAGGAATTTATCATTTTAGAGAAAGGAGAATATATTGTAACGGAACAAGGTAAGCGCTGGTTTCTGAATTTTGGAATAAATATTGAAACGGCAGATATAAAGAGAAGAATATTTGCAAAACCTTGTCTTGATTGGAGTGAACGACGCTACCATATTTCTGGTTGGTTAGGATCTGCAATAGCAAAAGTATTTTTTGAACAGGAATGGATTACAAAAACAGATAAGAATCGGGCTGTTCATCTTACAAAAAAAGGTATGAAGTTCTTGAAAGACCAATTAGGCATTAACATGGAAAATAAAAAAGTCCATCAAAATGCAATGCCTCCTGTCGAGTAAACGGCATGAAATAACCTGAGTTCTATATTTATATAGACTCAGGTTATTTCATTTCTTTTAAAATTTTTGAGACAATTCTATTAAATTAGTAATCATATTACTTAAAAATTATGCGTAAGAATATAGTAAATGAAGGGAGATATAAAATGAATAAAGTGAAACTGAAAGTATTAAATGTAAGATATGTAGTGGTATGTATTTTATTCACGATTATATGTATCCTCACTTCATTCTTCATTTCTAGTAATTCTAGCGTATTTAAATCATATTATATGAATCAGTTATTAGGAACGAATTCTACTAAAGGTCTTATGTATATGATAGGAAGTGAAAATCGTTATTTTGCAGAAGAGTTTCATAAAGAAAAAGGACGAGCGTCTTTAGAATCTTTTTTACTATCACTTTCTACAAACATTAATGTAAATGATCTCCGAAGTTTATTAACTCGAGAACTTCCTAATATGAATCAATTTTACTCGGAAATATTAATTGCTGGGGAAGGAACAGATTATACGAACATTCCTGAAGAATCTAGTATTCCTTTAGATAAAATTAAAGATAAAGGTACTGCTATTGAGTACCCAAAGAGTGAGAAAGAAAACAATTCTACTGGTGAAAATTCAAATACACAAAATAACAGTGAAAATAAAGTTTTTATTTATCATACACATAGTTGGGAATCGTTTATTCCTCTTATTCCAGGTGCTACTGTACCCGATGATGCTTCCAGTACAAATAATGAAGTGAATATTACGTTTGTTGGAAACTATTTAAAACAAAAATTAGAAGAAAAAGGAATAGGTGTTTCGCATGATACGACAAATATGAGGGATTTTCTGCGAAATAAAAATTTAAATTGGGCTCAGTCTTACAAAGGATCCCGTCAAATATTACAAGATAAATTAATGCAAGATAAAAATATTATGTTTCCAATGGACCTTCATAGAGACGATGCACGAAAAAATATTACAACAAAAAATATTAACGGAAAAAATTATGCTCGGCTCTATTTCATTTTAGGGCGAGAGAATCCTAACTTTGAAAAAAATAAAAAAATAGTAACGGCAATAAATTCATATTTAGATGAGAAGTATTACGGGTTAAGCCGAGGGATTTTTATTAAAGATCGTAAAAGCGGGAACGGAGTATATAATCAAGACCTTTCTCCAAATGCATTACTTATTGAAATGGGAGGGGTAGATAATACACCAGAAGAGTTGTATGCTTCCGTTGATGCATTAGTAGAAGCATTTAGCCACTATTATAATGAAGTAACTAAGAAAAATAACTAAAATAAAAAGGAGTGACACTTAGTCAGAAGTGCTAGGGGGTTACTCCTTTTTTGTAGAATATAAAATCACCAATAGGTGTTAGTAGTTAAAAAATCTTTCTTTTCATTCTTCTTTTTATAGTTTTATAGGAGAATGCTATGCTTCTTATTTCACCTACTGTATAATAAGAAAAAAGCACGAAAAGAGGTCATCTCATGCTAGAGGTTATTGCAACATGTTTAGAAGATGTGAAACGAATTGAACGAGCTGGCGGGAAGCGTATTGAATTAATTTCATCTTATACAGAAGGTGGTTTAACGCCGAGTTATGCATTTATTAAAAAAGCGATAGAAGCAGTACATATACCGATTCACGTTATGATTCGCCCGCATGCGAAGTCTTTTACATATATGGAAGAAGAAATTGAAATGATGAAGGAAGATATTATTATCGCGCAGAAGTTAGGTGCAGCTGGTGTTGTATTAGGTGTATTAAACGAACAAAATGAAGTGGATGAAAAGAAATTAGCAGATTTACTATCTGTTGTAGATGGAATAAATGTAACGTACCACCGTGCGATAGATGATATAGAAAATCCGGTAGAAGCGATGAGAACTTTAAAGAAGTTTCATAAAGTGACTCACGTTTTAACTTCAGGTGGACAAGGAAATATAGTAGAGAATATTCCGGTACTTACAGAAATGCAAAAGGTAAGCGATGGTCAAATTCAACTTGTAGTTGGAGCTGGGGTAACGAAAGAAAATATAAAGCAATTACTAGATGAAACTGGAATCACGCAAGCGCATGTCGGTACAGCGGTAAGAGAAGGGAAATCATGTTTTTCTGACATTGATCTTAATTTAGTACAAGAATTAGTTCAAATCATACAATAAATAATAAAGAAAGAGGAGAAACGATGAAGGAAAATACGAAGAAAGAATTATTCTCATGGGCTAAAACGATAGGGTTTACCCTTGTATTAATCGTTATTATTCGAGGTGTTTTATTTACACCTTCATTAGTACAAGGTGAATCGATGATGCCTACTTTAGAAAATAACGAACGAGTTCTCGTAAATAAGATTGGTTATAGTATAAGTGGATTAGAGCGCTTTGATATTATCGTCTTCCACGGAAAAGAAGGATACGATTTAGTAAAACGAGTAATTGGTTTACCAGGTGATACAGTTGAGTATAAAAATGATGTGTTATATGTAAACGGAAAAGCGATGGAAGAACCATATTTAAAAGAGTTTAAAGAAAAAGCAGCAGGCCGTGTATTAACTCCAGACTTTACGTTAGAACAAATCACAGGAAAAACGAAAGTGCCAGAAGGTCAAGTGTTTGTTTTAGGAGATAATCGTGAAGTTTCGAAAGACGGTCGTATGTTTGGATTCATTTCAGAAGATGAGATTGTCGGAAAAGGACAAGCTGTTTTCTGGCCGTTGAAACAAGTAAGAGCGTTATAAACAAAAAGTATGGAAGAAAATATTCTTCCATACTTTTTTTGTGCCTTATTTAAATGTTTGGTTTTGCTATCACTTGAACTTTTGAAAGAGAACCATCATTATTTCTAAGTTTGATCTTGTATTCACCTTCAGGAAGCCAATCACTCCAATTTATATTAAATTCATTGATCGCTTGTGCCCCGGGTTTTAAAGTTCCGTCGATTATCCAAGAACCTTTAGCGTTATATAAAGTGTAACTAAAAGAAGAATCGCCTATATTTTTTACAAAAAGGCTTAATTCATCACCGTGAGAGTAGTTAAAGCTAGAAATACTTGATCCGAAAAAATGAATTTCTTCGTTCACTATTTTATGATGTTGGGCAACTTTAGTGGTTGCATGAGTATCTTCATTTGTCGCAAATGTCACATTATAACCTATACAAAAAGATAACATAATAGCAGGAATCACTAGTAGCTTTTTCAAAAGAAACACTCCTTATATGTTGTTATATATATCATGATAATTGAAGTGTATTAGAAATGTAATAGTTTAATGTAAAAATTTACAAATAAATTGGATTGTTTACGTTTTTTAAATTACTGACAAATATATCGAGTCATAGGCTTGAAAAAAATATTGATAGAATTGATAGAATATTTTATAATTTTGAATTATACGTTTGTTTCGAAAAACGGAATTTAAGTTCCGAAATTCGGAACAAGAGGGAGATAGAATGAGTATAAATAAAACAGCAGTTAAGACAATGGATATTTTAGAGTTGTTTTATGAGCATGAAGAGCTAAGTTTAACAGAGATGGTTCAGCTTACGAGTATGCCGAAAACATCTGTTTATCGTTTAATTGGCTCGTTAGAAGAAATGGAGTTTTTACAAAAAAATGAGAAGGGGAAATATCGTCTCGGAGTCGTTTTTTTACGGTTCGGTCAACTAGTTTCACAAAGATTATCAGTAAGAAATATTGCGATTCCATATATGAAAGAGCTTAGAGATAGTTTAGGACAGGCAGTTAATTTAATTATTCAAGATGGTATTGATGCGATTTATGTGGAAAAGATGGAAGGTGCTCAGCCTGTACGCGTGTATACGGCGGTTGGAAGAAGAGCGCCACTTTATGCGGGTGCATGCCCGAGAATTTTACTATCGTATTTCTCTGAGGAAGAGAAACGGAAGTACATAGAAGAAACGGATTTAAAACAGTTTGCCGATGGAACAATCGTGGATAAAAAACAGTTGTTAGAAGTGTTACAAATGGCGAAAAAGGAAGGACATACCATTAGTTATTCGGAGTTAGAAAATCATACAGCAGCAATAGCAGCGCCTATTTTTGCAAGCGATGGAACGGTTGTAGCAGGGATTAGTATTTCGGGATTAGCAATTGAATATAACGAAAGTAATGTTGCATATTTTATTGCGAAAGTGAAAGAGACAGCACAGCGCATTTCGAAAGAACTCGGCTTTTTAGCATAGAAAGAGGGAGTGGGATGAAATTTTCTGCGTCAGGGGATCAAGCAATTATTGTTACATTTGGTGAAGAAATTCGGATGGAGACATACGAAAAAGTGCAGCGATTGTTTCAAGCTTTGAGGAAGCATCCATTTACAGGAATGGTTGAGTGTGTTCCATCTTTCACTTCATTAGCGGTCTACTACAATGTATACGAAGTATGGAAGCGAAATGGGAGAAGTGAAGGAGCATATCATTACGTTTGTCGGTATATACAGGAGCTTTGTAATTCGTATCAAGAAGAATTACATCAGAATGTGAAACATATTTCTATACCTGTTTGCTACGGAGGAGAATATGGACCTGATTTGGAAGAGGTCGCGCATTATAGAGGATTACAGGTAGAAGATGTCATTCGCATACATAGTGAAACAACATACTTTGTGTATATGTTAGGTTTTACACCAGGCTTTCCATATTTAGGAGGGCTATCAAAAGAATTAGAAACACCTAGAAAAGAAACACCACGATTACAAATACCCCCTGGTTCGGTAGGTATTGGCGGAAATCAAACAGGTATATATCCGCTTGAAACACCAGGGGGATGGAATATTATTGGTCGAACACCAATCTCCTTATTTAATCCAGAAGAAGAAACACCAACATATATTCAAAGCGGTATGTACTTACGATTTATCCCAATAACGAAGGAAGAGTATGTATCACTTGAGGGGGCTAAAGAATGGATGTAGAAGTTTTGCATGCAGGGATGTTTACAACAGTCCAAGATTTAGGGCGAACTCATTATCAACAATACGGTGTACCAGTTGGCGGGGCCATGGATCAAAGTGCACTTCGGATAATTAATATGTTAGTCGGTAATGAAGAGAATGAAGCGGGACTCGAAATGACAATTATGGGACCTAAATTGTTAATAAAGAAAACAACTTTACTTGCGATTGGCGGAGCAAATATGGAACCGTTACTGAATGGGGAACGTATTCCATTATGGCGTCCCATTTTAGCAGAAGAAGGTAGCATGCTTTGTTTTGGAAAAGCGAAAAGTGGTTGCAGAGCGTATGTAACTTTTGCAGGTGGTATACAGATTGATCGCATAATGGGCAGCAAAAGTACTTACATACGTGCAGCGATTGGTGGTATGGAAGGGAGAATGCTGAAAAAAGGAGATTATTTTCAAATTGGTACGCAGACAGAAATAGCGAGTCGTTTCATTCAAGATTTACAAAAGAGAGAGCGAGTCAAAACGAACTGGACAATTGGCAGCAGCATAAGGCCAAAATATAAGAAATATCCTAAGCTGCGTGTCATAACTGATTTTGAATATGATCAATTTACAGAAGAAAGTATACAGGCATTTTTTACGAAAGAGTACAAAGTATCTAATTACGCTGACCGTATGGGCTATAGGTTTGAAGGAGAAGTTTTAAATAGAGTGGAAGAAAAAGAGATTTTATCAAGTCCCGTTACATTCGGAACGATTCAAGTGCCAAATGGTGGACAGCCGATTATATTAATGGCAGATAGGCAAACGACGGGCGGGTATCCGAGAATGGGAAATATCATTTCAGTAGATTTACCTCTTCTTGCTCAGTTAAAACCAGGGGACTATGTTTCTTTTAAGAACATTACGCTTGAAGAAGCGGAACAATTGTACATAGAACAAGAAGTAAATATGAATCTATTAAAGAAATTTATCGCTTTACGAAGCTGAAATTGGGAGGGTAACATCGTGACGACAATCGATTTAAACTGTGATTTAGGAGAAAGTTTTGGAGCTTATAAAATGGGGAATGATGATGAAATTCTTCCGTTCGTTTCCTCTATAAACGTTGCTTGTGGTTTTCATGCGGGTGATCCGACTGTAATGAGGAAAACGGTCGAAAAGGCACTGCAGCACAATGTAGCAATTGGTGCGCATCCTGGTTTTCCTGATTTAATTGGATTTGGAAGAAGAAATATGAATGTTTCAGAGAGTGAAGTATACGACTATGTATTGTATCAAATCGGTGCATTAGACGCTTTTGTGAAAGCAGCTGGCGGGAAGATGCATCATGTGAAACCGCACGGTGCTCTATATAATATGGCGGCGACTAATCCGGAAATTGCAGATGCAATTGCAAAGGCAATTTATCATAGTAATTCAAATCTATTACTTTACGGATTAGCAAATAGCGAGGCGTTTATACAGGCTGCGGAAAAATATAATATAACTCTCGTACAAGAAGCTTTTGCAGATCGGACGTATAAGGAAGATGGGACATTAACGAGCCGTACGGAAGAAAATGCACTTATAAAAAATGAAGACGAAGCGATAAAGCAAGTGCTTCAAATGGTGAAAGAAGGCTACGTAAACGCGGTGAACGGAGAGAAAGTAGCAGTTCACGCGAAAACAATTTGTTTACATGGTGATGGAGAGAAAGCAGTGCAATTTGCGAGAAGAATATACAGAACATTCGAACTTAATGGTATTTCTATTTGTGCACCGAAGTAAAAATATGAGGGGAAGTGTTGGAATTGGTGAAATTAATCGGGATATTACTTGTTGCGGTGGGCTTTTTATTTAGATTAAATACACTTTTAGTAGTTATGGTTGCAGGTATTGTTACGGGTATGGTTTCGGGATTAAGCTTTTATGATGTAATCAGCATGTTCGGTAAGTTTTTCATAGAAAATAGATATATGTCTATGCCAATTATATTAACTTTACCTGTAATCGGCATTTTAGAGCGTTACGGTTTAAAAGAAAGAGCAGAAGCACTTATAACGAAATCAAAAGGTGCAACAACTGGAAGAGTATTAATGTCATATTTTACGATAAGAGAATCATCAGCAGCACTTGGACTGAACATTGGTGGTCATGCACAAACGGTAAGGCCGCTCGTTGCACCGATGGCAGAAGGAGCTGCGCAAGGTAAATACGGTAAGCTTCCTGAAAAGTTAAGAGAAAAGATTAAAGCAAATACAGCGGCTGCGGAAAATACAGCTTGGTTTTTCGGAGAAGACATTTTTATCGCAACTGGTGCCATTTTATTAATGAAAGGATTCTTCGATTCAGTAGGTATGCATGTTGGTGTATGGGATATGGCGCTTTGGGGTATTCCAACTGCAATATCAGCACTTATCGTAAGCTGGATCAGATTTAGAAGATTTGATAAATATATAGCGAAAACGATGACAGCAAAAGAAAAAGAAGAGAAGGAGGTAATATAAGATGAACATTATCACAATGGATACAATTTATTACGTATTAGGTATAATCGTTGCTTTTATCGCTGTTCGTATTGCCTTTGATCGCCAACATCCAAATCGATTTGGTTCTAGCTTATTTTGGGCGTTATTTGCAGTTACATTTTTATTCGGAAATGTAATCCCTTCGTTTTATGTTGGTTGTATCGTGCTCGCTATGGTCGTGTTAGCTTCATTAAATAAAGTAACAAAATCAGAGGAGAAAGAAGTTCCAGTAAAAGAGCGTGTGAAACATGCGGAGAAATTAAAAAATAAAATTTTTATGCCTGCACTATTAATTCCTATTTTTACAATTATCGGTACGTTAACGTTAGGGAAAATCAAATGGGGAAATGTTTCTCTTGTTGATCCAGATAAAGTAACGCTAGTTGCATTAGCACTTGGGGCATTACTTGCATTCGTTGCGGCGATGCGTATTACGAAATCGAAAATAACAACGCCTGTTCAAGAAGGAAGCAGACTATTACAAGCTGTCGGCTGGGCTGTCATTTTACCACAAATGTTAGCAGCACTTGGCGGTATTTTCGCGAAGTCTGGCGTTGGACAAGTTGTTTCAGATTTAGTTGGACAAGTATTACCGACAGAGTATCCGTTCGTTGCTGTTATGGCGTATTGTTTAGGAATGATGCTCTTTACAGTTGTAATGGGGAATGCATTCGCAGCGTTTGCCGTTATTACTGGCGGAATTGGCTTACCTTTAATTGTACAAATGCACGGAGAAAACCCGGCAATTATGGCAGCGCTTGGTATGTTTGCTGGATATTGTGGAACACTGCTTACTCCAATGGCAGCAAACTTTAATATTGTTCCGGCGATGCTATTAGAACTAAAAGATAAAAATGCAGTTATTAAAGCACAAGTACCAATAGCTCTTTCCATCTTTATTATCAATATGTTTATTATGTACGGTCTTGTATATCGTTTCTAATTAGGAGGGAAAACTATGAAAACAGTATTACTAACAGGGTTCGATCCGTTCGGCGGAGAAAGCATTAACCCAGCTTGGGAAGTTGCAAAAAGTTTACATGAAAAAACAGTGGGAGAATACAAGATTATTAGTAAACAAGTCCCAACTGTATTTCATAAATCAATAAAAGTTTTAAAAGAATATATAGAAGAACTAAACCCAGAAATGATTATATGTATTGGACAAGCTGGAGGCAGACCAGATATTACGATAGAGCGAGTCGCAATTAACGTTGATGATGCAAGAATTGCTGACAATGAAGGGAATCAGCCGGTAGATGTACCGGTTGTAGAAGAAGGAACAGCTGCTTATTGGTCTACACTTCCGATGAAAGCAATTGTAAAAAGATTACAAGAAGAAGGCATACCAGCTTCCGTTTCCCAAACAGCAGGTACATTCGTTTGTAATCATTTATTCTACGGTCTCATGCATGAACTAGTGAAACGTGATAAGAAAATAAAAGGTGGATTTATTCATATTCCGTTTTTACCAGAACAAGCGAGCAATTATCCAGGCCAACCAAGTATGTCGCTTTCTACTATTCGTAAAGGGATAGAATTGGCGATTGAGGTTACGACGACAGTTGAGGTCGATATTGTGGAAATTGGTGGCACCACGCATTAAATAAAACGAATCATACAACACCTCCTGTAAACAACTGGTATAATAAGTATAGGAAAATACATAGAGGTGATTTTTGTGCAACAATTTGAAGAAGTACGTTCAATTTTAGAAAAAGCGAAGAAAATTACAGTGTTAACAGGCGCAGGAGCAAGTACGGAAAGTGGTATTCCAGATTTCCGTTCAGCAAATGGATTGTATGCTGATGCGAATGTGGAGATGTATTTATCAAGAGGATATTATAATAGAAGTCCAAAAGAATTTTGGAAGCATTATAAAGAAATCTTTCAAATTAATACGTTTCATCAATATAAACCAAATCGTGGTCATCGTTTTTTAGCTGAATTAGAAGAACAAGGGAAAGATATTACGATTTTAACCCAAAATATTGACGGTTTACATCAATTAGGTGGTAGTAAACATGTCATTGATCTACATGGAACGCTTCAAACAGCACATTGTCCGAAGTGTAAAGCGGGATATGATTTACAGTATATGATTGATCATGAAGTGCCTTGCTGTCAGAAGTGTAATTTCATTTTAAATCCAGACGTTGTTTTATACGGAGATACATTGCCGCAATATCAAAATGCGATAAAACGTTTATATGAAACAGATGTACTTATTGTTATGGGAACGTCGTTAAAAGTACAACCTGTCGCTTCATTTCCACAAATCGCAAAGAGGGAAATAGGGGCAACAACAATTTTAGTAAATGAAGAGTTAACAGGACAAGAATATAACTTTGATTTTGTTTTTCAAAATAAGATTGGTGAGTTTGTTGAAGGGTTATCTTAAATGAAATAAGTTAACGAAAAAACTGGGGTGTATAGAGAACACCTCAGTTTTTTGTTTGAAGAAAATTCATGTTATGACGAATTAAGGGGAATGGTAATAAATAGGATATAAACCAAAAAACTGAAAATTAAATCTTTTATTTCTTTTGTAATTAATATAAAATTCTATATATACCATATAAATAAATTTGATACATAATGGTTCTATGTAGAAATGTTAATAGAATGAAGCGAGGGAGCGAAATGAGACAGAAAAAGGAGCAGAAGAAACAATCGAAAAAGAAAAAGATTCATATTCCTTTTCGGTTAAATGTACTATTTTTTATCGTCTTTCTTTTATTTTCAGCTATTATAATTCAATTAGGTAAAGTACAAATCATTGATGGAGAAACGTATAGAAATGAAGTGAACAAAAAGGAAGATGTAACGGTAAGCACTCCTGTTCCTAGAGGGAAAATGTTTGATCGGCAAGGTCAAGTGATTGTAAATAACAAACCACTACGAACCGTTACATATACGAAAATGAAAGGGGTAGATTCGAAAGAAGTTTTACAAGTAGCAAGGCAGTTAGCCCAGCTAATAGAAATGTCACCAGAAGATATAGATAAGTTGACAGAAACAGATAAAAAAGATTTTTGGATGCAGTTAAATGAAAAGCGAGCAGCTGCAAAAGTGACAAAAGAAGATGAGAGTAAATTTAGGGAGCAAGAAATAGAAGGAAAAGAATTAGATAAAAAAGTAGAAGAGTTACGCAGGGAAAGAATTACGCAAGAAGAATTAAGCGAACTTTCAAAAGAGGATTTAGAAGTACTAGCAATTAAAAGTAAAATGAATGCGGGATATAAAATGACGCCGCAAATCGTTAAAAAAGATGTAAGTCAAAATGAATATGCAGTCGTAAGTGAAAGATTGGCGAGTTTGCCAGGAGTGGATACGACAGTGGACTGGGAACGTGAATACCCAAATGATAAAATACTTCGTTCTATCCTTGGTAGCGTTTCCACTGAAAATGAGGGCTTGCCAAGAGAACAGTTAGATTATTATTTAGTGCGTGATTATAACCGAAATGACCGTATTGGTAAGAGCTACATCGAGAAACAATACGAAGATGCATTACATGGTACGAAAGAACAGTCTAAAAATATTACGGATAAAGCAGGAAATATTATTCGGACAGAAAAAGTGACTGAAGGAAAAAGTGGAAATAATTTAATGTTAACAGTGGATATGGAGTTGCAGAAAAAAGTAGAGCAAAGTCTTGAAAAGAATTTACGAGCATTTCATTCTGCAGAGCCAATGATGGATCGTGCATTCGTTGTAATGATGAACCCGAAAAACGGGCAAATTTTATCAATGGCAGGAAAGAAAATTGTAAATAAAGATGGCGGCATGCAAATAGAAGACTTTGCTTTAGGAACGATGACAAGTTCTTATGAGTTAGGGTCAACTGTGAAAGGGGCCACGTTATTAGCTGGATATCAAACTGAAACAATTAAGCCGTATACGCATTTCTTTGATGCACCAATGTATTTTAAAGGAAGTAGTAAGCCAAAGAAATCGTGGAAAGATTTTGGTGATATTGATGATTTAAGAGCTTTACAAGTTTCATCAAACGTTTATATGTTTAACACGGCTTTAAAAATGGCAGGTATAAATTATGCGCCAAATAATCCGTTAGACATTAAACAAGAGACATTTAATAAAATGCGCTACTACTTTAGACAATTTGGCTTAGGTGTACCGACTGGTATTGATTTGCCAAATGAATCGATTGGTCAAATAGGTAGAACGGATAACATACCTGGTTTTTTACTTGATTATGCGATTGGACAGTACGATACATATACACCGCTGCAGCTTGCTCAATATATGTCAACAATTGCAAACGGCGGTTACCGGATGAAACCACAAATTGTACAAGAAGTGAGAGAGCAACCACATAGACCAGAGGATGTAGGAAAAGTTATACGCTCTATTGAACCGGTTATTTTAAATCGAGTGGATATGGACACTTCATACATTAATCATGTAAAAGAAGGATTTAGAAGAGTTTTTCAAGAAACTGACGGAACAGGTACGGCAACGTTTAAAGGATTACCGTATAAACCAGCTGGAAAAACAGGAACAGCTGAAACCGTATACGGTGGAGAAAGTGATATTGGAAGAGATGAAAACAATAACCGAAAAAAATGTTATAATTTAACTCTTGCCGGTTATGCACCATATGATGCTGATCCGGAAGTTGCTTTTTCAGTTGTTGTACCTTGGGTGAATGATGACAAATCAGGCATTAATTCCGCGATTGGTAAAGAGATTTTGGATTCATATTTTGAATTGAAAGCGAAAAGAGCGGGTGGAAATCTAGTCCCAGTAGAACAGCTGAACAAGGCCCAGTAAAAATAGTATCACTGCACAGAAACTTATTGTGCAGTGATATATTTTTTGAGTTAAAAAGCGTTTAAATAAGGTAGGAATGGATATGAAACAGGAGATTAAAAGAGGCTGGGGGAAATACATACTCTTCGTGTTTGTTTTGGTAGTAGCCTATCATTCTTTTACTTTATGTAAAGTGGAAGGGAAATCGATGCAACCAACTTTATATGAAGAAGACTACGTATTTGTAAATAAAGCAGCAGTGCATTTTTCTAATTTAGAGCACGGAGAAATTGTCATTATAAAGGAAGAAGATGAGTCGAAATATTATGTAAAACGAGTAATAGGACTTCCTGGTGACGTAATTAACATAACGAATGGATCTTTATATATAAATGATAAAAAACAAGAAGAACCGTATACAAATAAAGATTTATTCAATAATACGCAAGTATTTTATAATTTTCAAAAGACAAAAATCCCGCCAAATAAGTTATTTGTCATGGGAGATAACCGCGAAGTGAGTAGGGATAGTCGCAATGGCTTAGGATATATTGAAGAAGATAATATAATAGGCAAGGTGGAATTTGTATATTATCCTTTTTCAAAAATGAAAATCATAGAATAAGTGGGGATGTACACCCCCCCACTTATTAAAGTTTCACTTTATCTTCTTTAAAAAACCTTTTGGATTGAATGATATGAAAAATTTATGTTTAGACTCGTCGATTATGAAGTTATTGTTTTTAGTTAAAAACTCATCCACAGCTTCCATCGGGCCAGGCCCCCAATCGGGAAGAAGAGGATTTCCATTAATAGAGGTATCTTCTATAATCATATAACTTCCAGTAGTGACGATAGATTTATATAGTAAAAGTTCTTTTGAGACATGCTCTTTACTATGATCAGAATCTAAAATAACTAAAATCACATCATCAGGTTTGCGCATACTTAAAATGGTTTGGACGGCCTGTACAGAAACAGAAGAAGCTGTTAAATACGTAATCCGATTATGTGATGGCCGATTTGGCTGCGGAGTTATATCAATAGTAAGTACATGACCTTTTCCAATTAAATCTAACATAGAAGCTAAATACAGTGCACTACCACCATGAAATGTCCCGCATTCAATAATTAAATCGGGCTTTAATTCGTGAATGATCTCTTGGTACAAAAAAAGGTCAGAGGGAAGTTTACAGATTGGAACCCCGAGCCAGTGTGTATCTTTTAACCACACAAGGCTGTCGTAATATTGGTTTAGAAATTCATTGCTTATATTATCGATTTTAAATTCTCCTTTCTATAAAAGATTCTTTCGTTTGACGTAAAGTGTTTACGCATGAAAGTTGTACTATATACTATGTGGTAAGGAATTGTAAGGCGAGTGTTTTTACTTGAAAATAAGCCAAATAACTTATATGAAAATGAAAGGAAATGATCGTATGTACAAGTACACCATTTGTTTTATTAGAAAACGCGATAAAATACTGTTATTAAATAGAAATAAAAAGCCAAACATGGGAATGTGGAATGGTGTCGGAGGAAAAATAGAGGAGAATGAAACGCCATACGAAGGAATTATTAGAGAAACGTTTGAGGAAACGGGAATAGAGCTTCCAAGTGTAACATCTAAAGGGAATGTTATTTTTAAAGATAAAGACGAGCCTTGGGATGGTGAGGGAATGTATGTATTCCTTGCTGATTTACCACATGGAGTGCATATGGACACACCATTAAGTACGGCGGAAGGATTATTACAATGGAAAGAAATTGATTGGATATTAAATTGTGATAATAGAGGTGTAGTTAGCAATTTACAAAGCTATTTACCAATCATATTAAAAGAAGAAAGTAAGTTCGAGCATATATTCACATATGATAACCGGAATATTATTAATTACACAACTGCATGTTTGACGGAAGATGACGCGAACAAAAGGTATGAAAAGCAACTTGTTTCTCAATAGAAAAGTATAAAAATAATCCCTCTTATAATCTAGTAGAGATTATTTTAATAGAGCAATCAGCATTTTTATGGGGATTGCCTTCATTATATATGCGAGGAAGGTGTCTTATGAAAATACCTGTCTATGTTGCAAGTGCATTTAGTAAGGATCGTAAAGGCGGAAATAAAGCAGGAGTGGTGTTTATGGAGAATACATTGACCACTATTCAAAAAATGGAAATAGCCAAACAACTGGGCTATGCGGAAACCGCATTTATATCAGAATCTGGAATTGCTGACTATAAAATTGAGTATTTTACACCAAAAGAGGAAGTTGATTTATGTGGTCATGCTACAATTGGCTCTTTGGCGATACTGATGCATGTAAATAAACTTTTCAAGAATCGCTATACGATTGAAACGAACAGCGGTGTTCTGACTATCACCATAAAAGATGACATCATATTCATGGAACAAAACGAACCGATATTCTATGATGTTATATCTCCAAATGAGTTCATCGACTGCTTTGATAGTAAAGCTATAGACAATACATACCCAATTCAAATTGTCTCCACGGGATTAAAAGATATTTTAATTCCTATAAAAAGTGAAACACAATTACATACACTGTAACCTAATTTTGAAAAAATGAAAGAAATCAGCAAGTATTATAATGTTGTCGGAATGCATCTATATACTTTTAATGACAATCGAATAATATGCAGAAACTTTGCTCCACTATACGACATTAATGAAGAAGCAGCGACTGGAACTTCAAACGGTGCATTAGCTTGCTACCTTTATGAACAGCACTACTTACAAAAAGAAGTCTATGTATTTGAACAAGGTTATTCTTTACACTCGCCTTCCGAAATATTAGTTAAATTAGCAACCGATAGCGAGAATAAAATAGAAAAGGTTTATGTTGGCGGCAAAGGCTATTACTGTGAAACGAAGTATTTAAATATGGCAAATATTTACTAAAAATAGAAAAGAGATGGTAGATCCATCTCTTTTTCATATGCTCCATGATGAACTGCGAATCGCCTTAATCAGAAAACGATGTTGCTTCACATCAAAATATCCTTTTTGCAAGATGAGCTCATGTATACGATATAATTCCTCGTAATACCTTTCGACAGTAAAATCAGGAATTTGCCACGGAATTGCTTTTAAGTAGTAGACGATAGCGCCAATATCATAAAAACGTTGGAAAGGGAATTCTTCTTTTGCTTCTAAGATAGTAAGTCCATTTTCCTGTAGTTCATTACACGCCGCTTCAAGCGACCAACTTGCAAATTCACTATTTAGTGGTGTGCCAAACTGCTCATTAAGTTCAGCGCAATCGAGACCACCAACTTGTTGTGTAAGGAACATTCCATTAGGAGAAAGAATTCTGTTTACCTCAGAGGCAGCATATGATTCATGTTGATTTATGATTAAATTAAATTGACCATCTTGAAATGGTAAAGCAGTATCATTAATCACTTCGACGACTGTAACTCCTAAAGGCTCTAATTTCTTCCGAGCAATTGGCAAGTTTGGAGCATAACCCTCAGTCGCATAAATAGTTGGCGGGAATGGTTGTAACATAGATAAAAACTCTCCGCCGCCAGTACCCATATCGAGCATTGATTCTGCACGCTGCATAAGCTGGAAAGCAGTACTGCCGTATGACCATGATAAAGGCTCGCTCTTCATTCGGCCAGTTTCTGAAATGAAAGAAAAATCCCAGCCACTAAAGTTTGTATTTGCACTCTCTAATAAAGTTAAAAATAATGGATCACGTTTCATAATTGTATCCTCCTATTTTGTAAGTAAATGATATGATGAGAAAAGAAAAAAGGAGGACCTCTTATTAAAGGGGAACGGTTTTACGTTTCATGTTCGAATAGATTCATATACATTCGCTCCTTGTGAGAATGGTTATTTATATATTCGGGATAACCGAGTGGAAATCCTTTGAAGTTAGTAGGGAAGGTAGTTGTTTAATGGAAAACTGGATAGAGTTTACGGACAAAGAGAATGATCAAATTTGGGACAAGATATATAGTGAACTTGATTTTTCACCAAGTGTTTCTATATTTCCATCATTTATGGTGCCAAGTCCTTTTGTTAAATATGATATTTCTCATTACTTTGGGGAGTCGATAAACGATTTGGAAAGTAAAGCGTTACAAGCTTTTCAAGAAATTACAGCATCGAATGAATATATCATGGCACTGGATTGGCAACATGAGTGTTATTGGACGAATCCACATGTAGAGTTTGAAAGAGATGAGTGGATGATACCCGTATTTCCGAATGGAGATTACTACTTCTTTATTCAAAAAGACTTTAAGTGGGGCTATTTAGGCCACCCTTGGGAGGAGAGTATAACGATATTTGGAAAAGAACTTATAGAAAGCTTTGAACGAAATAAGCCGGAAATGTTTCAAAGTATTTTAAGGCAGGGATAATGTTTGAAAGAGAAAACCGCTTATACTTCATTCTTGAAGCATAAGCGGTTTTCTTTAAAATACTTAAAAAGAAAAATCTTTTGGCAAAGTACCACTTTTTATCACTGTTCTTAACCCGTGTTTTATAATCCAAGGGTTAATAGGATGCTGTTTATTACGTAATTGTTGTAACCATTGAAAAACGAGTTCTTTATCTTCTTTCGTAATATCGTTAATATGATTGGCTACTGATTTTTGGACATATTTAGAAGGGTCATTCATTAATGGTTCAAGAAGCTGTAAATTGTTCTTAAAGTCACCTTTTAGAGCTCCTATTTTTTTAGCCCAAGGAAGTCTGGGCCTTGTACCTTCTGAGACCAATCTCCTAATGTGGCTGTTTTCGTCATGAATCCACTGTTGTAATATGTGTAGTGTGTCTTCATGGTATGTTTTAAGAAAAGGCCGAATGGCATATTCAGCAGTATTCCTTTTTGTTATTTCATACATAGCGTTAAATGAGGATTCAAAATCGTTAAGCCCATATTTTTCAACGTATTTTGCAATAGGCATGTACATATATCCGTTTGTAAATGTACCTACTTCTGTTGTGTTTTCTGGTCCCAATGTTTTCAGTAAAATATGTATTGCTGCATTAAAATCTTTTTGTAATGCAGTATGTAATTCATCTGCTATTACTTCTATACGCTGCTTTAACTCTAAATTTTCAACTTTACATGTTATGGAAGATACAAAGGTGCTTTTAGAGAAAGAAGGATCGTGTTTACAAATAGAATCAGCTATACTTTCTGCTAATTCTTCATTAAATAAAAATTTTAACGGAACATATTTACCCATGTTTTCACCTCAATGATCAGCTAAAACAATTTTTATTTTTTAATCGACAACCCATAAACCAAAGTCTCACTCGGAGTCGTAATACTAAAACCAGTCGTCTTATAATCAAGTTTCACCGTATCGCCAGTGTAGTCTTTCGTAAATGAATCCATTTGTACGGTAAAATTAGCATCTTCATATACAACGTCATCTGCATTATATGTATCCAAAATTAAATCAACATCAACGAAAATACTACAAGAATTTGTCATTGTTCCTCTAATGCGAATGATCTTTTTGTCTTCACGTTCTAATCTATGTATAGCTGCTTTTGCTTCATCAGTAATGCGAATGTTCATCGTATCCCAACCTTTATGTATATTTCCTTTATTATTGCAAAAACAGGAGAAATAGGGAAGGGAGAAGCATTGGAATAAAAAACGAGCAAACAATTTGTTTGCTCGCTCTACTTTATTTCAATTCACATTTATCAAGTGGAATCACTTTCGTTTTCTTCGTAAATTTATATCCTAACCATAGTACTAAGAAGAGTGGTAAACCGATGTAAGAAACGAGTACGCCGTTCCAGTCGATTGATTCACCCATAAATGCGCCGTAGTTTTGTCCTAAAATTACGATGACGCAAAGTGTAAATGCGAAGATTGGACCAAATGGGAACCATTTTGCTCTATATGGTAAGTCTTTTAAATCTTTGCCTTGTGCGATATATGCTTTACGGAAACGGTAATGACTAATTGCGATTCCAACCCATGCTATAAAGCCAGACATTCCAGATGCGTTTAATAACCAAATGTATACAACACCGTCACCGAATAAAGAAGCAATGAAAGCGATACTACCGACAATTGACGTTACGATTAACGCGTTAACAGGTACACCGCGGCTATCTAATTTGCCTAAGAATTTTGGTGCTTTACCTTGGCGAGCTAAATCCCAAAGCATACGAGTTGATGCATACATACCAGAGTTACCAGCAGATAGTACTGCCGTTAAAATAACAGCGTTCATAACAGAAGCAGCAAAGGCAACGCCCGCTTTTTCAAAAATAAGTGTAAATGGACTTACTGTAACATCGCTTGCAGCAAGGCTTTCAGTCGTATAAGGAATTAATAAACCGATAACGAGAATCGCAAGGATATAGAATAAAAGAATACGCCAAAAGATGGAACGAATTGCTTTTGGAATATTACGCTCTGGATCAGAAGTTTCACCAGCAGCAACTCCTAACAATTCAGTACCTTGGAAGGAGAAACCAGCTGCCATAAACACACCGATAATTGCCATGATGCCGCCGTTAAATGGAGCATCTGCAACAGTGAAGTTTTTGAAGCCAACAGTTTCACCGCCCATAATTCCAAAAATCATCATGAAGCCGATAATTAAAAAGATAATAATAGTAACGACTTTAATAAGTGCGAACCAATATTCAGATTCACCAAACCCTTTAACAGATAAATAGTTTAAAAGGAAAATAATAGCTAAACATAATCCACTCCAAATAAGAGAAGGGGTATCTGGGAACCAAAATTTCATAATTAATGTTACAGCTGCGAGTTCTGCAGCAATTGTAATGGCCCAGTTATACCAATAGTTCCAGCCAAGTGCAAAGCCAAGGGATGGATCAACAAATTTTGTTGCGTATGTGCTAAAAGATCCGGTAACAGGCATGTAAGCTGCGAGTTCAGCTAAGCTTGTCATTAAAAAGTAAACCATAATCCCAATTGCGGCGTATGCAATTAATGCGCCACCAGGCCCAGCTGAATGGATGACACCACCGCTGGCAAGAAATAATCCGGTACCAATTGTACCGCCGAGAGAAATCATCGTAAGGTGCCTAGATTTTAGACCGCGTCTTAATTCACCTTTTTCTTTTGTAGTTTGCGTTTTAGAGGTAGCTTGATTCGTTGCGCTATTCATGTTCAACACTCCTTTTCTTGTAAGATAGGAAGGAGCGGGGGAGAAAAATACAAAAAACCGCCAAAGGAATTTGGCGGAACGTTTCACAAATAACCACCCCATCATACCCTTCCGTTAAGATAGCACCCCACGTTTACACGGTAATTTTGTAAACGTGACAGTTCTGTTCCTTTCGGTGACAGCCCCAGCTCATATTTCCAGAGAAGAAATATAAACTTCGGCAACTTTTCCTTTCAAACGGAGTCTTAGACATTCTCTGTATCTCGTCCGTTTTACTCTTAAAAGTCGCAACCTCTACCTCATCGGATTGATGAGGATTTATATATTGCTAAGATTTTTAATATATGGCAATTGTAATGAGTTTCTGAATATATTGCAAGATATTTTGTAGGAAAAAATCAAAAAAGATCGGTTATTGTATAGGAAACGCTTGCAAAACTCCACCCGAACCTACTATTATGTAACAATAAGCAAAGAAAAAATTGTTATACAAATGTTTCGCAAAAAATATTGAAAAACCCTTCAAAAATTAAAAGAAAATTCAGAAAATATAATTCGACATTTATAATAAGGTCATATTTTTTGATATAATTAGAGAAACGTTGAATCAAAAAAGGGGAAATCAATATGAAATTAGAAACAGAAAGGCTCTATATAGTGCCGTGTACAGAAGAGAGTATTCACGTTGCTTACGAGCAAGGATATAATAGTGGCTCACATATTGTAGGGCATGTAGAAAATGTAAAACAAAATAAGGATTTATTACCTTGGGGCGCGTGGTATGTCATTCGAAAAGAAGATGATATCGTTCTAGGAGATATAGGGTTTAAAGGGAAACCAAATGAGGAACATATAGTAGAAGTTGGTTACGGATTTATTGAGAAATATTGGAATAAAGGGTATGCGACAGAAGCTGTACGGGAACTAATAGATTGGGCTTTTCAGACAGGAGAGGTAGAAATGATTATTGCGGAGACACTTCTTGAAAATGAAAGCTCGATTCGTGTATTAGAGAAATTACATATGAAGAGAACTGGCACTACAGAAACGATGATGAATTGGAAAATAGAAAAATAAAAAATACCGCTCGAAGTATATCGGGCGGTATTTTTTATCGTTATGGTAGCATTTGTTTTTGATCATTCGGATATCCCGCTGTCGGTGCGTTAGAACGATTGGAATGATTGCGAACAGCAATGAAAATAGAAATAATAACGACAAGACCAATTGCCACGTAAGAAAGTGAAATAATAGTTGGATCCACTTTAAATGTAGTAAGCAGTGTACGAATGTTTGTGAAGATTATAAGGCCACCAACTAATACGCCAAGTAAATGAGAAGGAACGATGCGCACTAGCCATGCAGCAATTGGAGCTGCGACAATACCACCAAGCATTAACGCAAATACCCAAACCCAGCTTACTTGTTCCCAGCCAAGTGAGATGAAGAAGCCAATTGTTGCAGCTAATGAAACAGGAAATTCACTCGTATCTACAGATCCAATAACTTTTCTCGCTTCATTTCCTCTTGCTAGAAGAACAGGTGTCGTAATCGGTCCCCAGCCACCGCCACCAGTTGAATCAACGAATCCAGCGAATAAGCCAAGCGGCACAAGTTGTTTAGCTGACATACGTTTATTTGAAGTAACAATCTGTTTTTGAATAATGAATCGTAATAAAATATAAACTCCTAAAGTAAATAAAAATAAGGAAATGTACGGTTTAATGATATCGCCAGGTAAATTACTTAAAAAACATGCCCCAACAAATGCACCAATTGCTCCTGGTAATGTAAGCCTGGAAACGGTGTATTTATCAACGTTCCCAAATTTGAGGTGAGATGCACCAGAAGCGGCGGTTGTAACAACTTCAGCTAAATGAACAGATGCGGAAGCTACAGCCGGTGCGATACCAAACATTAGTAAAAGTGAGGTAGAAGTTACCCCGTACGCCATTCCAAGCGCTCCATCGATTAATTGAGCGAAAAATCCAATAATAGCAAAGACAATTAATTTCTGCATAAAAAATCCCCCTGTAATAGTAAATGAAAAAGGCACTTTTCCCGTGTGAGAAAAGTGCCTTTGGTTTTTCCAATCAGCAATATTGAAATTTGTTTCATTATAATACATATTAATCGTATAAATCAACTAGGTTTTAAAGTTTTTTGAATTGAACGAAATAAAAATAAAATATACAATAAAAGGATGGAGAGAAAGGGGAGAAAGACATGTTACGATTTGATCATCTCGTACACGCAGTACATGGTACACCGGAGGAAGCAGCAAAACAAATGCAGGCGCATGGATTCCATACTGCAATAGGTGGAGAGCATACTACTTGGGGCACTTGGAATAGTTTAAGTTATTTTGATTTATCATATATAGAATTTTTAGCAGTACAGCATGAAGATAAAGCGAAGAAAGCAGACAATCCATTAGTACAAGAAACAGTAGTGAAATTACAAGCTGGAGAAGGCATGCTGCAAATTGCAATTCGAACAGATACCATTGAAGAACTAGCAGTTAAGTTTAGTAAGCACGGTTTACATACGATAGGACCATTTGAAGGAAAACGTATGAGGGAAGATGGCCGCCTTTTAGAATGGAAAATGTTATTTGTAAAGCAAGAAGAGAACGGACCGAAATTACCTTTCTTTATACAGTGGAATGAAACGGACGAAGAAAGAAGAAACGATTTACGTAACATCGGGACGATCACTGAACATAAAAACAAAGTACAACAAATTGAAACGATTCATTACGCAGTGAAAAATGTTCGAGAAACAGTACGGAAATGGAAAGCAGTCATGGAGCTAACTGCAAGCCCAGTCATGAAAAATGAAGAATGGAATGCGGAGTGTCAAAGTGTATTGTTTGGTGACATTCATGTGCAGTTTTGTGAACCGGTTGGAGAAGGTCTAGTGCAAGAATACAAAAAAAATCATGGCGAATATCCATTTGCAGTGGAGTTTAAAAGTGAAAATAAACGAGAGCATGAAGTGTTAGGTAGTTTGTACATATATTGATAGAGGTGAACGTTGTGGAAGAAATGCTTAGAGAGATAGAGAGAGAACTAGAATGGCCTCGTATTGTAAAGTGTACAGCTATTTCGAAAGGTTTTTCACATGAAGAGAAATATAAAATAGAGTTAGAAAACAGAGTAACATATTTTGTAAAAGTATGTGATACTGTTCATTTTGAACGTAAACAAGAAGAATATACGTATATGAAACAATTAGAGTTATTACATATTCCAACGCCGAAATTAATTCATTTTATAAAACTCGAGGAATTAAATAAGTGTATTCAAGTATTTAAATGGATCCAAGGTGTAAATGGTGAAGAAGGTTTAGGGAAGCTATCGGTGGAAGAACAGTATTATGCAGGAAGAAAAGCAGGGGAAGTATTAAAGAGGATTCATTCAATTGAAAAAGAAAGTGCAAGTAATAAATGGGAAACGGTTCGATGGAATAAATATGAAAGATATATAAAAGCATTAGAAGGTTACGAGGTGAAATTTCTCGATTTGAAGCCAGTATTAACCTTTGTAGAAAATCATAAGTATTTATTGAAAAATCGTCCACTCACCTTTTTACACGATGATTTCCATCCAGCAAATACTATGATTCATAATAAGGAATTTATCGTTATCGATTTTGGTGGATATGATTTTGGCGATCCAATACATGATTTTTATAACGTAGCGATTTTTACTACAAGAATAAGCAAACCGTTTGCGTTTGGACAAGTTCATGGTTATTGCGGGGGAGAACCGTCACTTCATTTTTGGCAACTGTACTCCTTATATGCAGCAATGACATTCCCGGCGGATATCGTATGGACTAACCGAAGCACACCGCATTTAGTAGATGATATGAAGGAAAGATTGAACGTAATTTTAGAAGATCATAATCATTTTTCATCCTATATTCCAAAATGGTATCAATCACAACATGAGGATATAATAAACTATAAGTAATGGAGGGATTCATATGGATAAAATAGCAGTAATTTCGGATATTCACGGTAATATTCCGGCGTTAGATTCTGTACTGAAAGACATTAAAGTAAGAGGAATTGAACGCATTATTTGTCTTGGAGATTTAGTTGGAAAAGGTCCTCATTCAAGTGAAGTAATTGAAATCATTCGTAAAGAATGTGAAGAAGTTGTAATGGGGAATTGGGATGATTTCATCACAAAACCGACGGAATTTGAAACGTTAAAATGGCATCAAAAACAATTATCAGAAGAACAAAATGACTATTTAAGAAGCTTACCATTTTCAATCGAATTTTATATGAGCGGCAAACTGATTCGTATGTTCCACGCTTCACCGAGAAGTTTATATGAAAGAATTCAACCGCACGCTTCAAGAGAAGAGCGTGTTAGTATGTTCGAAAACAGTGAGCTCACAGAGAATATAGAAGGGGAAAGAAAACCAGATGTCGTTTGCTACGGTGACGTTCACCAAGCATTCGTTCAAAATTTCAGAGGGAAAACGTTATGTAATGCTGGTAGCGTAGGCAATCCACTTGAAATTACACAAGCTTCCTATTTAATATTTGAAGGAATGTACAATGAAAAAGAAACCGCGAGCTTTTCTATTCAACTCGTACGTGTACCGTATGATATTGAATTAGCTATTAGGCTAGCAGAAGAACTCGATATGCCAGAAATTGAAGAATACAAACAAGAATTACGGACTGCTTTATATCGAGGGTTTAAGGGAAAGTAAGCCAATAATAACATATCAACGATTTTTTCGATATATCGACGATTCGACAAGGGATATCGACTTACCGACAAATAGTGACATAAATTCTTATTCATAATAATATTATGTAAACAAATTGCGGGAGGAAATACCATGAATCGAAAACTACGAATCAAAGAAATTGTAGATCACATATTAAAATTAAACTTAACTTATCCAACAAGAGTGGGTGTAAGTGGTATAACAGCGTCAGGAAAAACAACATTTGCAAACGAACTAGCGGAAGAAATAAAAAAACGAGGATTACCAGTAACACGCGCCAGCATTGATGATTTTCATAATCCAAAAGTGATTCGCTATGCAAAAGGAAAAGAGTCTGCAAGAGGGTATTACGAAGATGCACACGATTATACAGCTTTCAAAGAAAGATTATTAAAGCCTTTAGGACCGAACGGAAATTTACTATATGAAACGATTTCTCATAATTTAAAAATGGATATTCCTGTACATAATGAGCCGTTAATGGCTCAACCCAATATGGTGCTAATAGTAGATGGAACGTTTCT
Source organism: Bacillus paramycoides (assembly GCF_038971285.1). Taxonomy (NCBI): domain Bacteria; kingdom Bacillati; phylum Bacillota; class Bacilli; order Caryophanales; family Bacillaceae; genus Bacillus; species Bacillus paramycoides. The sequence continues at coordinate 2,882,525 of NZ_CP152427.1, read as the reverse complement.
ATTGAAAAAAAACATTGAGTATTTATTTGATTACAAAATCTTTGTAGATACAGATTTTGAGATTGCGAGAGAACGTGGTGCAAAGCGCGAGACTGAGACTTTTGGAAGTTATGAAGAAGCAGAGAAGATATTTTTGAACAGGTATCATGCGGCCTGTAAAATGTATATAGATGAGCATAATCCGAAAGAGTGTGCGGATGTTGTATTTCGGAATAGTGATTTAGCAAATCCAGAAGTTATATTTCAAGAGCGAAAGTAATACATAATCAAAAGTATATGTATAGCCTTTTATTTATAGTTATAATTCTCGTATAATTAAATTAACTTTAAAAAGTAAAAACGGGGGATAAGGCAATAAAAAAACGTAAAAAGGGGACAGGGAATAGAATGAATGAAGTACTAGAACTAAAAGAAGAACTACTACAAATTAAAAATAATAATTATGCTGTACCAGAAGACGTAGATGCATATCCATATGCGCAGTGGATGCTAGATTATATCGGTTCACCTGATGCTGAATTACGTGATGATTTAATTTATAATACGCTTCATAAATGGATTACAAATGATGTATTTAGACAAAAAGAATTACGAGGATTAATGTTACAAGCAATTAGTCCTGATTATTTATTTTATAAAATTGGTGAAAAGGGCACAGACTCTGTATTTAAACGTGCCTTCTCTGTATTAATTCCGCCACTTATTTTATCTGTTCATGAGAGAGAACCGTTGTTATCGGAAGAGCAACTGTACAGTGTGGCAGAACAAGTGTTGGAATATGTATATTTAGAAGAAGATGTAAGAGGTTATGTAGAAGGAAAAGGTTGGGCACACTCTACAGCACACGCTGCTGATGCACTTGATGCTTTAGCGCGTACTATACAAAATCGTGAGTTTTCATATGCAATATTAGCTGCTGTTCGTCAGAAGGTTCGCTTACGTGACTACGTATACATCCATTTTGAAGATGAGAGATTAGTAGCGCCAATTATGTCGTTACGTAACCAAAATCTTTTAACTGAAGAAGAGTGGAGCAACTGGCTACATAGTATAGCAATTGTTGAAGACATCCCGCATCCTCAGTATGATATTTTAGTACAAAATATTAGAGCTTTCTTAAGAAGTTTATACTTTAGAGTTTTAGAGACAGAGGGTAGTACAGCCTTTACAGATGATATATTGGAGACTTTGAAGGGTTTGCGTAGGTATTAAAAATGGTCCAACCTTAGAAACAATGAATAGATATTAATTTTGAAAATTTATTAGAAATTTATTTTTATATTGTACCCTTTCATTATAGGTTGAAAGGGGTGTCAAATGAAAAAATTATTGAAGTTAGTGAAAATAATATTTTTAATGTGTGTTAGTATGATTTTCTTTGGAACAGGCGCTGTATTTATATATCATAACTATCAATTAAAAATGGAATCGAAATTAATGAACAATGAAGGCGAACTTGTTAATTTCGATAATAAAAAAGTGAATGTTTATAATGAGGGGAGCGGAGAGGATACGTTTGTATTTTTGGCCGGATCTGGAATTGCCGCTCCTGTTTATGAATTGAAAGGTTTATATAGTGAATTTTCGAAAAAAAACAAGATTTCTGTAATTGAGAGAGCAGGTTATGGATACAGTGATGTTTTTCAAGATGATAGAGATATTGATACGATATTAGAACAAACGAGAGAAGCGCTTATTCGAAGTGGAAATAAACCACCTTACATTTTAGTACCACACTCTCTATCGGGAATAGAGGCTATTTATTGGGCACAAAAATATCCAAGTGAAGTAAAAGGGATTATTGCGTTAGATATTGGTTTACCTAAACAGTACGTGACTAATAAAATAGGTATGGTTGATTCATTAAAAATAAAAGGGATGAATCTTTTAACGAAAATTGGTTTTCAGAGATTAGCTCCCTCTATTACTTATAATCCCGAAGTCATTCGTCAATCCTTTTTAAACGAACAGGAAAAAGATATTTATAAAGCGCTTACGTATAAGAGGGCTTTTAATGATGATATGAAGCAAGAACTTTTACAAAGCTACAATAACGGTAAAAAATCAAATTCCTTATCGATCCCAAAAGAAACACCTATGTTATTTATAGATGCGATTGCTGGGCAATATAAAGATTCGAAGTATACAAAGCAAAAAAACGAAGATTATAAGGAGTTTGCTAGCAAGTTATTAATAGCTGATGTGAAAATAATTGAAGGTACACATAGTATTTATTTATATGCTCCTGATGAAATATACAAAATTGCTATGGATTTTATTAAGAATAAAGTAGTGAAGAACTAAGCAATTGTTATTTTAGCGATGAAAGGTCTACATAATGAAAGTATATAACTTATTAATTGTTGAAGACGATTTGATTATAGGAGATTTATTACAAAAAATTTTACAGCGTGAGAAGTATAATGTGTGTTGGGAGAAAGAGGGAAGGAAAGTTCTTGATATAATTCATGAAATAGATTTAGTCATAATGGATGTTATGTTACCAGGCGAAGATGGTTATCAAATTACAAAGAAAATAAAAAATCTAGGATTAAATATTCCAATTATATTTCTATCAGCTAGGAATGATATGGATAGTAAACTAAAAGGTTTGACCATTGGAGAAGAATACATGATAAAACCTTTTGATCCTAGAGAGTTGTTGTTAAGGATTCAGAAAATGTTAGATAATCAATATGGTGCGTTCACGCAAATTAACCATTTATTTATAGATGCAGAATATAAAAGAGTTTTTATTAATGATTTGCGTAAAGAAGTTGCTTTTACAGCAATTGAACGTAAAATATTTTTCTATTAATATGAAAATAGAGATAGAATTTTATCTAAAGAACACTTCTATGATTACCTATGGCAACTCGAAGATAGAAATCAAAATATCATGAACGTACATATAAAGAAAATCAGAACCAAAATTGATGATAAAACAGGTGATATTATTCAGAACATATACGGAGAAGGGTATAGATTAAATATCTATATGAAGAAATGAACTTAAAGAAAAAATATCAGTTACTATTATTCTCCGCTATGATTAGCGTACCACTGTTATTGTTATCAATTAGTATCTTTGTATCAGTTATTTATAATGTTGTCTTTAAAACTAAAAATCAGAACATTCCTTTTCACGAATCCTATGCATATCCTACGATGTTAATCATATTTTTATTATCACTATTAATATTAGCTTTTGTATTTTCAAAATCGATTAACACAGTATTAAATAAAATTAATGTATTAAATCAAACGATTCGAGATTTAGCTAGTGATAAAAAAATCCCTAATATAATAAATGTTAAAAGCGATGATGAAATGGGAAAGCTGATTAAATCAGTGAACTTGCTTATAGAAAGAACAACTTATCGAGAATTAGAACTACAACAACAGGAACAAATAAAAAAGGAACTATTAAATAAATTACGGCATGATATCAATACACCCTTAACAGCGGTCAGATTACAATTATATTATTTAGAAGGTGAGCACAAGGATCAAGCACCAGTACTTGAATCAATGTATGAGCAGATACAATATATAAGTGATTTAACTAACGAATTTAATATTCAATCTACAGAGACCTTAGAGAATACTTATATTGTGAATGATGAAGTTAATATACATAATTTAATAGAAAATATGATTAAAAAATGGAGCTATTTGTATAGCATTCATAAAATTGAATTAGTATATAATCCACAAGATAATGAGTTGATATGGAATAGTAATGAGTTATGGATTCAAAGGTTATTTGATAATATTTTTCAAAATGTCCTTAAACATTCAAAAGCTAAAAAACTCAAAATTATTATAGATGAAGATATTGTTTCCTTTAGAGATAATGGAATTGGGTTTAATATAAATACTAAAGGTACAGGACTTGGTTTGAAAAATATTGAAGATATATCAAAGATGTTCGATATAAAATACACTTTACAATCAAATAGTGAGGGTACTATGTTTTTATTTGAAAATACAAAAGTTTAGAGCAAATTACATAAAACCAACACCTCCCAACCATACTAATAAAATGTGTTGGAGGTGAATGTTATGGACAATAAAGACTTTGAAAAAGTTTATAATGATTACTTACATCAAGGAGAAAAGCAAGCTCAATTTGAAGTAGACAATGAAGTCAATTCAGGAGCAGAACAAATTGTTGCTGTTCGTAAAAATGATGATGGTGATTTAATTGCGTTTAAAACAAGTAGCGGGAGAGAGTTAGATTATATGAATGCTCTTAGTGAAGCAAAATCAGGGAAGTTAGCTCATGTGGATGTATTTCATAAGTATGGCAGAGATATTATACGTAGTGAACCTGATGGAATAAAGGAAAATAACTTAGATAATTTACCTTCATTTTAAACGGGTAAACCTCAAGAAGAGAATGTTCATTTGGATATTCTCTTCTTTGTTTTGCGAAGTTTTCCTTGCGAAAAGAAGGTTCATCTTTAATGGGCGATCATACTTTTAAAGAGCGCTCTAAATTTCTCTTTATCTTCTGCTGTAAATGGTTTCGGTCCCTTTGTACGTTTACCACTTTTTCGAACCATTGCACTTAAATATCGTGTTTGTAACAATTGTTCAATGTTATCATTCGTATACTTATAGCCTTTATGGTGTAGAACGATACAGCCTTTTGCTAAAGCGAGCGAAGCAAGACCGTAATCTTGCGTTACGATTAAATCTTCTTTTTTTGCTAACTGCATAATGCGGTAATCTGCAGCATCTGCTCCAGAATCAACATAAATTGTTTCCACACCTTTAGGCTGCTGAGCATTAGAATAATGAGAAAAGCTAGTAACGAGGGTAACAGGAATTTCTGCACTCGTAGCTTCAAAAATAATTACATCTTTTACAGGACAAGCATCTGCATCAACGTAAATTTTCATCTTTATCACTCCTATAACTAGGTTCGTGTTGATAATAATGGTAGATTGTTCTTTTGTCAAACGATAAAGCTTTATGTAAAGTCATTTTTCACAAATTAAAATAGCTTCTCGCAAACGAGAAATACCTTCCTCAATTTGATCAATATTCACTTTTCCATAAGATAAACGAATATAGCCATCTTTCGCACCGAAAATACTACCGGGCATAAAGGCGATTTCTTGTTTTAAGCTTTGCATAATGAGTTGTTTTTCGTTTATCGGTTCGTTTAATTTTCCCCATATGTATATACCACCGGTCGGGTTTGAAAAAGAGATTTTATCGTGAAGTTGCTCGTTTAAGGCGCGAACGATAACGTCTCTTTTTTCTGCTAGTTGTTTTCGTAACGGTACGATATGAGACTGAAATGGTACAGTTTCGAAAAATTGCTGCATAAGCCACTGCGGGAAAATGCTCATACCTAATTCCATTTGGTGTCTTGCGTCTGATAACCTTTCTACTACAGACTGCGGGGCGACAAGCCAGCCGACTCGTAAACCTGGTGCAATCATTTTTGATAAGGAATGTACATAAATGACTGTCCCATTTTCATCTATTGATTTTAAAGTAGGGCAAGGTTGTTTCTTTTCTAACGTAAGTAAGCTGGACGGATCATCTTCCACAATCGCAATTCGTAAGTCTGCGCAAAGTGATAATAGTTTTTTTCTACGGTTTGGATGCAGCATTGTTCCCGTAGGATTTTGGAAATTGGGATTTAAAAAGATCATTTTAATCCGATGCTTTCTATATAATTCTTGCACATCATCCGGATTAATACCATGTTCATCGACAGGTAAGGGGAAAATACGAATACCTGCTGATTGGAATAACGGTAAGGAATAACAGTGTGAAGGACTTTCAAAAGCGACTGCATCACCTGGATTTAATAAACATTGCACGATAAGGTGAAGTGCTTGCTGTGCGCCAGAAGTAATCATAATAGACTGCTCAGTCGCTTCAATTTTTAAGTATTCCTTCATATATTTTACGACCGCTTGTCTTAGCGGGAGATAGCCTTGCGGATGATCGTAACTTAATGAATGAGTTAACGGTTGTTCTCGTAAAATCGTTTGTAGTTGATCGTGAGGATAGAGGTTACAACCGAGCTCTCCGTTTGCAAAATCTATAATATTTTCATTTTGTTGTACTTCCGCACGAATATGGCGAAGTAACGGTAAGTTTGGTAAAAAAGTACCACCTTCTACGAAATTTCTCCAGTTCGGCGTTAATGTTGGAGAAACGCCCCACATATGTGTACTTACACGTGTCCCTTTACCAGTCGTACTTTCTACAATTCCCATAGCACGTAATTCATTATAAGCAGTAGTAACTGTACTTCGATTTACATTTAACTGCGTAGCTAATTTTCGTTCGGAAGGTAGGAAGCTTCCTGGAGGTAGTTCTCCGTATGTAATACGTTTCTCAATAAAGTCAACAACTTGCTGATAAATGGGGATTTTACTGTCGTTATCTAGCTTCCATTCCATACAAACGCCTCCGAATCTCTTATATATATTCAGTATAACAAATTGGCTGGGTAAAAAAACAGCCAATTGGACGGTGTTATATCCAGCCAATTTTACTATGCTAAATATGGAAGGGGAGATTCGGATGAAAAGATGGCAAATGGAATGGCTCCTAGTATCAGTAGCATTAGTATGGGGAGCAAATTATACGATAGGAAAGTATGGCGTGGCATATATGTCATCCATTCAATTTAATAGTTTACGATTTTTAGTAGCATCTCCGGTATTATTACTTATTACATTTTTAATGGAACGCTCATTACGTATTGAAAGAAAAGATTGGTTACGATTAGTAGCAGTCGGTATCGTTGGTACGACAATGTATCAAACGATGTTTATGCTATCTGTGAAATATACTTCAGCAACGAACGCCTCATTACTAATTGCGATGTCACCTATTTTTACAGGGATATTAGCAGTATTGCACAAACAAGAACGTTTTTCGATGAAAGTACAAATTGGTTCAATAGTAGCGTTTATTGGTGCAGCATTCGTTTTATTAACAGGGCATACAGGAGGAGCTACTTATGAATATGCATGGCTCGGAAATGTAATTGGATTAGTCGCAGCAATTGCGTGGGGATGGTATCCAATATTAGCGCAACCTCTTATTACAAAATACTCCGCAATGAGAGTTACATCATGGTCTACTTTAATTGGAATTGTACCGCTAGTTATATACTGTTTATTCAACGTAAATTCTTTAACGTGGCCAGTAGATATGCCAAGCTGGGGATCACTAGCATATTCAATCATCTTTGCGACTATCTTCGGACTAGCAATGTGGTATGTCGGTATTAGTCAAATAGGCTCAACGAAAGTAATGGTTTATATGTATCTCGTACCATTATTCGCAGTTATCTTTGCGGCAGTAACAATTGGGGAGCAAATCAATATGATGCAACTCGTTGGCGGACTTATTATCTTTGTGGGTCTATATGTTGTAAAAAAGGGCGGAATCAAAAAGCCAGCTCTCAATTTGAAAAAAGTAAGTTAACAGTAAAAAGGATCTCTTTCATATAGAAGGAGATCCTTTTTGTTTTCGTAATAAAAGGGCTTGTTCAACGGCCCATTTTTGATGATCATGAATGAGAAGCTCTACAGCAAGTAAAGGAGACATCCATCGTAAAACATGACCTTCCTTACAACGTTCAGTTTGTTTCTGCACCATGTTCGCAATATAAAAGAACCCATCGTTTAAATAATATGTATCTTCCTTTTCTGCATAAAAATATCGAGCCGCATTACCGATATACTGATCAATTCCAATTGCCCATCCTAATTCCTCTAGTAGTTCACGGTGCAAACATTCTTCTTTTGTTTCATTACCTTCCATACCGCCACCAGGTAAAAAGTAACGGTCTCCTTTTTCGATAATAGCTACTTTTGAGCAAGTATCGTTAAAAATAACTGCGTAGCAACTAGGTCTTAATACATAATGAGCGGTAGATTTTTTCAAGCCAAACGTGAGTTTTGAAATCATAAAACACGATCTTTCTCTATAAAATACATAAAAGGAATATTAAGGTAAATAAAGAATGAAATAAGTATAATCTGAATAGATTGGAGTGGTAACACCATGATAAATCGAAAATGTTCAAGATGTAAAGAAATAACAGGTACGATGCACGGTGGTAAAAAAATTAAGGAAGAATTTCTATGTGAAGACTGTTTGCAAAAAGGGATTGAGAGTGGGGAGATCGAATTATCACAAGTGGAGCAAGAAAAAACTTCGTATCTTTCTATAAAAATATTAAAAATAATGAGTGTAATTTATTTAATAGGATCAATTTTAATGGCTTTTTCTGCTGGATCGCTTATACATGATCCAGGGAAGTATCAATTTTAGGGTCAGGTGCAGTTGGTGTAATTATTATTGGATCCATATTCCAGTCTGTTCTTGTATTTTGCGGGATATGGGTATTCATTCTATTAGTAGAAACCGTCATTAAAATTTATGAAAAAATGAAGTGAGTGAGAGGGAGAAACATATGCGAGTAAGAAACATCCAAGGGGAAGATTATGTAAAGATTCATTCAGTTTTAAATGATTGGTGGGGCGGGAGAGACATGGCTGACATGTTGCCAAAATTGTTTTTTGTTCACTTTCAAGAAACGAGTTTTATCATTGAAGAGGATGGCGAAATGTTAAGTTTCTTATGTGGATTTTTTTCACAAACATATAAAGATGAAGCATACGTTCATTTTATCGGTGTCAATCCGAAGTATAGAAGAAGAGGAATCGCATCGACATTGTATTCTTATTTCTTTGATGTTGCGCGTGCAAATAACCGTAAAATTGTAAAAGCAATTACGTCACCAATTAACAAAAAGTCGATACAGTTTCATCAAGAAATCGGTTTTCGGATTGAGGCTGGGGATGATGAGGTAGAGGGTGTATCAGTACATACAAATTATGATGGGAACGGCGGTAGTAGAGTATTATTTTTAAAAAATGTATAAAAGTAGGCTAGCTTAACGTTAGCCTTTTTGTTGTGAGGAGATAAAAGTATGGAGAGTAAACAAAGTAGAAATGAGTACTTACGCCGCATTTATAAAGTGCAAGATTATATAGAATCACACATAGATGATTCACTTTCAATTGAAGAGCTGGCGGATGTAGCAGGATTTTCAAAGTTTCATTTTCATCGTATTTTTAAGGGGATAGTAGATGAGCCATTATCAAGGTATGCAAACCGATTAAAATTAGAAAGAGCAACAAATTTACTTACATACCGTTTGGATATGACAATTACAGATATTGCGTATCACTTCGGATTCACAGATTCAGCAGTTTTCTCCCGTACATTTAAAAATTATTACGGTGTAAGTCCGTCACAATATCGAAATGATAATAGCAAGAATTGCAAAGACGTAAGGAGAGCTTCTCAATACAATGAGTGTAAGAAGGTTCGAGGAAATGTTGAAATTGTAACAGTGAATAATATAAACGTCGCATATATAAGACATATCGGTACATATGAAGAATTAACGATAGCTTTTCCAAAAATGATAGAGAAATTATTTCATTACGCAGCGGAGGAAAACTATTATGTATTTGAGGATACGAAAGTATTAACCATTTACCACGATCATCATGAATTTACTGAGGACAATCATTTAAGAACTAGTTTATGTATAACAATTCCGGATGGGTCCGTAGTAGAAACGAGCGACATTGGGATAATGGTAATACCTTCCGGAAAGTATGCGGTAGGTCATTTTGAAATATTCCAAGATGAATATAAAGGAGCATGGGATTTCTTATACGGTGAGTGGCTTCCAAATAGCGGATATAAACCGAGAGATTCATATCCTTTTGAAATGTATATAAATGACCCAAGGCAGCACCCGGAAAATAAACATATAGTTGATATATATGTACCAATCGAACCTTTTGAATCATTGATTTAGGGGGAAGAACAATGCAAACTGCTGAAAAGCTAGACTGTATTATAAAAGAAGAATACAAAAATATTAATGGTATGTTAGTAGTGCAGAGAGGAAATGTTGTTTTTGAAAATTATTATAATAGTTACAGTCCAGATAATGCATTTCATATAGCGTCAGTTACAAAAACGATAATCTCTGCGTTAATTGGGATATGTACAGATAAGGGCTATATAAAAAGTGTTGATCAAAAAATAATAGAATTTTTCCAGGAATATAACGTTCATTCATCTGAAATAACAGTAGGACATCTTCTTACGATGACAGCTCCACATCCTTTCGTAGACTGGCAGGAACCGTTAGAAGAACTATGTACACAAGAGGATTGGGTAAAGTATACATTGAACAGGATTGGACAAGGCGGAGAAATTGGATCTTTTAAATATTCATCTGCAGGAGCTCATTTACTATCAGCAATCATAACGAGCGCAACAGGAAAAAGTGTGCGTGAATTTGCGAATGAACACTTATTTCAACCACTCGGCATGAGAGAAATTTCAAACTACAATATGAAAGCATTTGGATTCGATGACTTATTCGGAAAAGATGTAAAGGGATGGGTTCATGATCCAAATGGTATTTCAACAGGCGGCTGGGGACTTACGTTAACAGCTAGAGATATGGCTAAGTTTGGACAGTTGTATTTGAATGAAGGTATTCATAATGGAAAACAAATACTATCAAAATCATGGATAAAAGAATCGACAGAAATGAACCAAAATCAATATGGTTACTTATGGTGGTTACGAGAAGAGGCAGGAATCTTTTCATACTGTGCAATGGGCGATGGTGGGAATGTGATTTGCTGTATTCCGGAGAAGGAATTGGTTGTAGTAATCGCTTCTGAAGTTATGCCGAATGCACGGGATAGATGGGAATTGATTGTGAAATACATTTTTCCTTATATAGGATCAAATAAATAACGGAAGCAAAAAGATGGTGTGAATGGGAGTTTCATACCATCTTTTTGTTTTATGACGGAAAGTTCATGAGAAGGTAATTTGTATGTTGAAAATGTAAATATTAGGATTTTTTGATATAAAATTATTTTTTTTTAGTATAATGAGGACAAGGCCTGAAAATACTTGAATATTTAAGTGAATATTTTAAAAAGGGAGATTAAGGAGATATGAAAAGCTTACTTCAAAAAACTTTAGCTGTTACAGGACTAACTGCTTCTTTATTAGGTATGGTTTCTTCCGTTTCATTTGCTTCGATTAGTTAGGATAATAGTGCAAGGTGGTCAGGATCCGGATCAAAAGCTAGGGCAACTGCCTACACTGCAAAATCAAATGAACCTCTTATGTACAAAATGATTGTAACAGCTAAATTTAGTGATGGCTCTTTTAATAGAGCAGAAGTGGATGATGCACGAATTTCAGATCGTTTAGATGTTGAAGTTTCATCCAAAGGGAAAGTGAATGGTGGTTATTCGACTCATGAATGGTTAGTCGTAGAGGATGATAGTGCGTACGCCTATAAGGAAATGGTAATTAAATAAAGTCTCACTTTATTATTTTAGAAGCCATGATGATTAACTTTTCAAAATGGTTTCTTTTTATTTTTACAGAATTAAAATTTTAGTGAAAATCTGCATCCCACCCGTAACTTTCCGCAGCGAAAAATCGTTTAACAAACGAAAGGATTTCCAATCAAGAATGGGGGAGAACTATGAAGGTTTTAATTCTAGGTGGTACGCGATTTTTAGGAAGAGCTTTTGTAGAAGAGGCATTAAAAAGAGGGAATGAAGTTACATTATTTAATCGTGGAACAAATAAAGAAATTTTTCCTGAAATAGAGCAGTTAATCGGTGACAGAAATGATGATGTTTCAAGTTTAGTAAATCGCAAATGGGACGCGGTAGTCGACACGTGTGGATTTTCTCCTCATCACATTAGAAATATCGGAGAAGTCTTACAGAATAATATAAAGCATTATATATTCATTTCAAGTCTTTCCGTATACAAAGATTGGATTCCACCTCATATAAAAGAAGATTATATATTACAACCCGAACCAACGGGTGATCAAATAAAGGCTGTGGAGAATGGTGAAGTTTCTCCTTATGAGTATTACGGTGCGCTGAAAGTATTGTGTGAAACAGAAGCAGAGAAGTATTGGCCGGGACGTGTTTTACACGTAAGAGCAGGACTCCTTTCAGGGGTGTTTGATTATACAGATCGACTTCCATACTGGATTGGGCGTGTAGCAAAGGGAGGAGAAGTGTTAGTTCCAGGAAGAAAAGACCGTCCAGTGCAGATAGTTGATATAAAAGACGTCGCAAACTGGGGACTAAACATGGCAGAAAATAATAAAGTAGGTACATTCAATGTTACAGGTCCGAATTATGAATTGACGATGGAAGAGCTATTAAATACGTGTAAAAAGGTTACGAATAGTGATGCTGCATTCGTTTGGGTAGATGAATCATTTATGAATGAACATAAAGTACGGCCTTGGACAGAGATGCCACTATGGCTTCCAGAAACTTTTTCATTAGAAGGTGAGACGAAGCCGTGGAAAGGTGGTTTTTCTATTAGTATTGAGAGTGCTGTGAAAGAAGGGCTTACTTTTAGGAAGTTAGAACATACAGTTACAGATGTGTATGAGTGGATGAAGAGAATGGACGAATGGGAATTAAAAGCAGGCATTTCAATTGAAAGAGAAAAGGAGCTGTTAAATAAATGGAATGAAACAAAGAGAGTGTAAATAAGAATTCTATGAAAACAGGACTCTGTCTATTGGTTAAACAGAGTCCTAATATTTATCTATCATTCAATCGGTTCTTCCCCATATACTTCCCATAACTTAGGAAACATCTTTTTTAACCTTCTTCGTCATCTTCATTCCAGTTAAACTCGATATCGTCGAATTTTTCATTAGATAAGACATGATAAAGTGTAAAGTAACTATATCAATGTAATGATAAAAAATAAAAATAATTATCGGAAAGTTCAAAACTCATTGAATGAAATAGAAAAATTTAGTAATCTTATTTGTACAGCACATACATAATGGTTTTATTGCGATTTTTAAATAAAGTATAGGGGCAATCGGTGTGGATTGAAAGTTTAAAGTCGAGGAAATATGTTTTAATTACCGCGTCGGAGCAATTTGTAAACATAATAATAACATACTCATTCTGCAAGGTGACGGTGAAGGTTTTTGGTACGTACCAAGCGGAAGAGTGAAAATGTTAGAAAATAGTGAAGATGCGTTAAAACGAGAACTTGCTGAAGAGTTAGCGGTTCCTATTGAGGTAAAGAGATTAATATGGTCAGTAGAAAATTTCTTTACACTTTCTGAACGAAAGTTTCATGAAATTAGTTTTTACTATGAAGTAGAGCTACATGAGTTACCTGCGAATGGAGCGGATCAATATATTTTGGAAGAAGAGGATAGAACGTATTTGTTTAGATGGGTGCCGGTAGAAGAACTGTATGCATATAACTTACAGCCTGCATTTTTAAAAGAGAAAGTAAAGGATATAACAGTCCATACAGAACATATTGTTTTACAAAAGTAAATATATTCGGAGGGGAAAAAGGTGAAGGGGACTAAAAAAGAGATACATATAAATGACAAAGTAATTCATTACACACATATCAAAAAAAGGGTTCCAGTATGGTTTGCTTTATGTTTTCAGGTTCTGGATATAATTACGATAAACCGCTATTTTATTATGCGACGATGCTTATGCTCCAAAATAAAATAGATGTAGTACATATTCATTATTCTTATGACGAACAAGTAATGAATAAACCAATAGAAGAACTAACGAAAGTAATGATGGATGATATTAATCCTGTAATGAATGAAGTATTAAAAGCTGAGCAATACAACGAGACTATGTTTTTAGGGAAGTCACTCGGAACCATTCCGATTGCAAATGATTTAATGAAGAGAGCAGAGTTTTTACATTCAAAAATGATACTACTTACACCTTTACTAACTTTTGATTCCATTTTTGATTCGATCCTACATAGTCATCATGAAGGACTTTTAGTAATTGGAGATAAAGATCACCAATACAATGCAGATCAAATCGATCAGTTACATAAAACGAATCTAACGATCGATGTTGTTAAAAATGCAAATCATTCTGTAAATGTTGGGGAATATGAGACAGAGAATTCAATTGAGGCGATAGCAAATATAATAGAAAAACTTAAAGAAGTTATTAGGACAAACTAATCTATCAATACATACAAAAAAGAGGTGCAATTTGCACCTCTTTTACTTTAATAAGCCTTCAACACATGAAGCAAATAATCCTTACGATGCAGCGGATTATAATCAACACGTTTTCGAGTAGGGAAGGGAGCCTTCAGTTCTTTGTAACCAGATGGCTTCGTTGTAAAAATGCCTTCTCCTTCAGTGAATGAATGGAGCATTCGCTTAAAATTCTCTGTTTTCGCAACAGGTAATGATCCTGTTAAATGGTAGGAGTCATTATTGAATATAGGCTCACTAAAAGTTGCTGGAATAGCAGCTAGTTTATACATTGCAGTACTAATTGCATGCTCTGGGACAGTTAATTCGAATTCGTTTACTGGTTCATATACACATGTCTCAGCTTGCTTTAAAGCATCCATTAGTACAAGTGGTGTTAAGTTTCTAAAATCACTGGCTGTTGTAACAGGGCTTGCATAACCTGTATGGGTTAACGTGACGATAATGTCCGTAACTTCCCATCCACATAATCCTTGTTTTAACGTTTGAAATACAGTATCTTCAATCGCTTTATGAAATGCTAATGGAAGTGATCCAAGTTCAACGCCTAACTTATATGTTAGGCCAGAATTCAGTTCACCACGTTCGATTTTAAAGCCAATTGTTGCGTAAAATGGATTCGTTTTTTCACCCATGACTTCAATGGTATTTCCTGCGCCAATTGGCTTCTCAATACATACAACCCGCGTATTTGAGAAAGTAACCTGCAAATTATATTTCTCAAAAAGTGTTGTTTCAATTACTTCTTTTTGTACTTCACCGAAAAGGCGAATATATAGTTCATTATGAACATCATCTTTCCACACTTTAATGAGCGGATCTTCTTCGCATAGTTCCATAAGAGCAGCGTATAAATCATGAATTTGCTCTTTTGGTAATGCTTCAATAGCAGCTTCTATTTGTGGTTCGGCAAAGTGAATATCTTTTATATAATCAGTCCGTTCACCGATAATATCCCCAATTTTAATATCATTCAGTCCCCACACTTTGCAAAATTCTCCGCTAGGAACGATAGGAGATTGAACAACATCTCCATTATGAAACATGCATATTTTCTTAATCTTTTCTTTATGCGCCAGAACGTCCCCGCGCTGTATATCAACATATTTTCTAACATGTAAACGACCAGAAAAAACTCTTACATATGCAATCTTTTCACCAGAAGGTTCACGTTCAATTTTAAACACAACACCGGATAATGTTTCATTTTCAGCAGGTTTATTAGCTGGAAATAATGATGAAATATTTTCGAGCAGTTCAGTTACTCCCATACCTGTCATAGCTGAACCGAAAAAGATTGGGAACACATTTGCTTGCGCTATTTGTTTAATGAGCTCATTTCTTAATAATGTGTTCGGTACGATTTCATCATTTACATATGACGCAAGTAACGATTCATTATAAGGTGCTAACAGTTCCATACAATCGTCATATGATTTGTATACAATAATATGGGCATCTTTCGTTCCTTCGTTTCGAGCAGAGTAGAAGGGGGACGTTTCATTTGAAAGAATCTTTTTTATTTGCTTTACAACTTTTTCAGTATTTGCGCCACTACGATCAATTTTATTAACGAATAAAATAGTCGGGATGTTTAGTTTCTGCAATGTTCGCATTAAAATTTTTGTTTGTGCTTGCACACCTTCAACAGCAGGAATAACCAAAATTGCACCGTCTAAAACACGGAATGATCGCTCCACTTCAGCGATAAAATCAGCGTGTCCAGGTGTATCAATGACATTTACTTTTAAGTCGTTGATATAGAAAGAAACGACAGAAGCTTTAATCGTAATTCCGCGTTGTTTCTCTAATGCCATTGAGTCAGTTTGCGTATTACCACTATCAACTCGGCCAATTTCTTTAATCACATTCGTTTCATAAAGAATTCGCTCAGTCAAACTCGTCTTGCCAGCGTCTACGTGCGCGACAATCCCTATATTTATTGTTTTCATATGTGAATATCCTCATTTCATTTCCCATTTTTAATTCCTCATTTCTATTTGTGCATTGCCGCATTACAATCACTCCCTAGTCATTTAAATTAGTACTATTATAGAGCAATTAACATTTTTTGTAACGCGACAAAGCGCCTTAATTTGGAAAAAATAAATTGAAAACAAAATGCTTGCATTCTAAATCGATATAGATTATATTAATTGACATATCAACTATTGATGCATCAAATGTTTTTTATTTTGTATGTAAAGGAGGGATAGTTTGACAAGTTCATGCTCAAAAGAAGCGATCATTTTATATAAATTACACTTTCTAAATAAAGAAGTAAGTTCGAAGTTTGAAGGGTGTACGGGTATGAGCCAGTCTCGATTAGAGCTTATACTTCAGTTATATGAAGTAGGTGAAATTAGTCAAAAAGCACTTCAACAAGAAGTGAATATTGATAATGCTGCGATAACGAGGCATTTAAAACAGCTTGAGGCAAATGAAATGATAGTAAGACGTAAAAATCCAGACGATAACAGAATTACGTTAGTTTCTCTTACTGAAGAGGGACGAAATAAAATTCAGGCGTTTCAAGAGGAAAAAGAACGTTTTGCAGCTTCAGCATTTAAAGGATTAAGTGAGGAAGAACGCGATAATCTTTTAAATATGTTAAATCACATTCAAGAAAATATAAAAGAATTATAAAAAAGGGAGAATACAACTATGACTAACTCAGTAAAAACAAATGATTTTAACGAAATTTTAACAGGACGTCGTTCAATTCGTAAATACGACACATCAGTGAAAATTAGTAAAGAAGAAATGACAGAAATTCTTACAGAAGCAACACTTGCACCATCATCTGTAAACATGCAACCATGGAGATTTTTAGTAATTGAAAGCGACGAAGCGAAAGCAACACTTGCGCCACTGGCGAAATTCAACCAATCTCAAGTAGAAACATCTTCAGCGATGATCGCTTTATTTGGTGATTTAAACAACTTTGATAACGCAGAAGAAATTTACGGTACAGCTGTAGAGCGCGGTTTAATGCCAGCAGAAGTAAAAGAAGATCAAATGAAAAAACTTTCAGCTTACTTTTCAATGGTTACACCAGAAGTCATGAAAGATACAGTACTAATTGACGGTGGCCTTGTAGCAATGCAATTTATGCTAGCAGCTCGTGCTCACGGTTATGACACTTGCCCAATTGGCGGATTTGAAAAAGACCAAATCGCAGAAGCTTTCGGATTAGATAAAGAACGTCACGTACCAGTTATGTTAATCTCAATCGGAAAAGCTGCTGACAGTGGTTACCAATCAGTTCGTCTTCCAATTGAAAAAGTTGCTGAGTGGAAGTAATTTCAAAGAAAAAGTGGAATATGAGAGGGGAAACACCATGATTATTATTCACGCAATATTTCAAGTAGATCCAGTAAAACAACAATCATTTTTTGAAGAAATTCGTCCGCTCATTCATAGTTCAAGAGAAGAAAGTGGAAATATTTCGTATGACCTTTATAAAGATACAGAAAATGAAAATGTATATACGATGGTAGAAGTATGGAAAGATGAAGCAGCAGTTGCGAGTCATAATACGAGTGAACACTTCACATCTTTCGTTAGCAAAGCAAAACAGTTTTTAACTGCTCCACTTGATATAAAAGTTTATAATGGAGAGTTAGTAAAATAATATAGTGAAAAAGATGACTTTAGCGTGTTGCTGGGGTCATCTTTTTTGTATAAGTGGAATCTATTCTCGACATAGCTATGTTGGAACATAGAAAAATTCCACTTTTTGTACGAAAAAATTCATGGGGAGACATATTCTCTGTTTTTTCAAATGCATGGATTAGTGTAGTTTTTTATGTAATTATTGCATTAGTTATTCTATATGCTTTTTATAAATTAATGAGGAAAAAGGTAACGAAATCAGAAATAGAACAGGATAAACAATCGATAACAAAAGAAAGTACGGATAGAACCGAAAAGAACAAGAAAGTGATGCATCAGTTTGAACAGCTATTACCTAAAGATAAGATAATATAAGAAAAACGTTAGAGGAATGGGAAAGAACTTTACCATTTCACGAACAGAGAAGGCCTTATGAAACGATGCAACAATGGTTAAGTAGAATTTGTAGAAAGAGAGATATTATTCCGATATATGAGTCTGTTCGTTATGGTGAAAAGACGTATACGGAGTTAGATGTAGAGAAGACTGTACGATGGATAGAGCGGGACGGGAAAGGGTGACATTAATATAAGTAAATAAAATTAACTGTAAATTAATTTTATTTACTTATATTTAATTACGTGGTAATGTATACTTACTTTTTTATATCGATACCAATGGAAAAAGGTTGCCTTAGTAGAGTATGGCTCGTTACATTTTTTGTGAGGCTATCTTCACTTCGTCAATATAGAATGAAAAAGAGATGAAATAATTACGAGTAGTATGTAAATAAAAAATTATTATTTATCCCGCTTTAATGGGCAGTAAGACCCCCACCTCAAAACTCAGCGAAAGCAAAGAAGTTAGGTGGGGGTCGGGCTGCCCATAAAAGCCCGATTGGTGAGGGCTAATAATCAGTGAGGGATGAAGAAACTCACCACTGATTAAAGTTTCACTTTATGTTTAAATTTTTGTAAGGGTGTGAAAATAGAATGAAACCGGTATTGAAAAACATACTCCTTTCCTTTATTTTTTCTGCAGCAGGGATGTGTTGGTTTCTGTTTATGGTAGTTAGAGGAGGCGGAGACTGGTTATTGTCTTGGGTAGGTGTATTAATGGCATTTTTATCTTTATACGCGTTAATAGATTTATATTGTAAGTATACATACGATAAAAAATTAAGTATATTGTTTATTAAAGCAACGGTTACTACTTTTAGTTTTGCAGTATTGGGAATCACCTTTGGTATTGTACACGAGCTTTTACAGCCATGGAGTCTCAGTTTAATGGTTTGGTATTGGTTGTTAGTGTTACTTTTGTTTGTAACGACCATAATATTATTAGTTTTTGTATTATTTGTTAATCGTAAAAATCATAATATTCCTGGGAGATATAGAATACTTATACTGCTTAATCTATTTCTTACGTTAGCACCAGTGCTGTGGCCATTACTTCTTACTATTATCGGAAATGGCATGAACGCTAGTGCAGGATGGTAAAAGTGAATATAGGGTTTTAAGTATGTAAGAGAACGTGTTTTCATAAATTGAAAACACGTTCTCTTTTATTTTCATACATTACTTTTTTCATCTGGTTGTTAAATTTTGAAAGTAAGTATTTCGTAAGGAATGGATAAGAAAAAAGAGAGTTTTATCATATAGGATGAAAGTATAGCTTGAATCAATACGATATGAATAGGGGAGAGAAAGCCTTATGAAAAAACGTAATTCAATGAAATTAGCAAGTTTGGCAATTTTATTGGCGGGTACTACTCTAATCACACCAGGTTTTACTGTGAAAGCGGAGTCTACTCAAAATATCTCTAATTTGTCAAAAGCGCATGATCAAAAGAATCGAAATGGTTGGAAGCGAGTAATGCAGGAAACAGTACAGCTTGGTGCTCCAGGGATATTAGCTAAGGCGTATAATAACGGAAAAACGAGTAGTTATACTGCTGGCGTAGCAGATTTAAGTACAAAGAAACCGGTGAAATCAGATTATCGCTTTCGAATTGGTAGTGTGACAAAAACTTTTACTGCCACGACTGTTCTGCAATTAGTTGGAGAAAATCGCGTACAACTTGACGATTCAATTGAAAAGTGGCTACCGGGCCTTATTCAAGGAAATGGGTATGATGGTAATCAAATTACGATACGCCAACTTTTGAATCATACGAGTGGTATAGCTGAATATTTAAAGTCAAAAGATGCTGACATAATAAATTCGAAAAAAACGTATACAGCAGAAGAAATAGTGAAAATAGGACTTGCGCTGCCTCCGGATTTTTCGCCAGGTAAAGGCTGGTCGTATTCAAACACAGGATACGTAATACTAGGAATGCTTATTGAAAAAATAACTGGTAATAGTTATGCGGAAGAAATCGAAAAGCGAATTATTGAACCTTTGGACTTGTCAAATACGTTTTTACCAGGTAATTCACCTGTCATCCCAGGAAAGAATCATGCTCGTGGGTATGTGAAAACCGAAGGAACGAGCGAGTTGAAAGACATTACGTATTATAATCCGAGTTTAGCTAATTCAGCTGGAGACATGATATCTAATGCGGACGATTTAAATAAATTCTTTTCATCTTTACTCAGTGGTAAGTTATTGAAGGAACGAGAGCTAAAAGAAATGCTTACTACAGTTCCTGTAGAAGGAAAAGCGGTTGGTGATGGGTATGGTCTTGGAATCTATGAGACTAAACTTCCGAATGGTGTTTCAGTTTGGGGTCACGGAGGAGGAATTCCCGGATTTACAACTTTTGCTGGCGGAGTAATTGGTGGTAAACATACATTGGCTGTCAGTATTAACTCTTTAGATGAGGTCGATATTGTTTCGCAGTTTAATAAAATGATGCAAATTGAATTTAAGAAATAATAGATGAAAAGAGTTCTACTATAGAGGTATATAAGGACTTGTATGTGATTTGATTGTTATTAAAATATAGTCTTAAAAACCCCCGAATCATGAGCAATTTACTTCCCATGATTCGGGGGTTTTATGTGCTGTTACAAGAAAAGTAATGATGTATTTAAATTTTTTTATTTTACTATAAATCTATTGTATTTATTTGATATTTCTTATTTATAGTGACTTTTACATTTTTAAAATATTGGAACATACAAAGGTAAGTAGTTCTAGATTTTGGAGTTAATAATAAGTAAATTGTGATTTTTGTTGAAAAATATTCGAATGTATTTCCTTAATTTACATAATAAGGTACTTTTATCGTATGAATTAATATCTTAAAGCGTATTAATGTTGACGCATTTCCGAAGGATAAAACAAAACATTTTTGGAAGATGAAAAATAGAACACATATACAAGTCCTTTTTCAAAAGAAACAATATGTATGAATTAATAACAAATAGAATTAGGTATACAAAAATAGATAATTATGATTTGTGTCTAAATGATTGACTATTATGAAATTAATGATTAATATAGGTTTTATATTTTAATTACATTTATATTACAAATATGTATTTTATTTCAAATTAAATTGTGTCTTAAACTATAATTGAATATATTGTGAAAAAGAATAGAGAGCGGGAACAGCAATAGAAAAGGCTATCTTTTCAAATTGTGTAATGAAATCAAAGGGAGGATAAATATGTATAAACAAGTAGTAGAACTGTTAGAAGAAGCGGCTATATCGTATAAACAATATACACATGAACCAATATTAGATTATGAAACAGATAGAAAAATTAGAGAAAGGTTTAAATTAGAAGGTGTACCCAGTAAAAGTTTATTTTTAAAAGATAAATCAAATAACTATTACATATTTGTAACTGTTGAAGGAGAAAAATTAGATTCAAAACTTATGAAAGAGTTGGTTGGAAAAAGGATTTCTATTTGTTCAGCCGAGGAGTTAATAGAAAAAACTTCTTGTGTTCCAGGATGTGTATCTCCATTTGGCTATCCAGATGAAATCACACTTATTATAGATCGAAAAATTTATAACTATAATAAATTTTTGTTATCTCCTGGTATACCTGAGATAACAATTGAAATACCTATAAAAAGTATAAATAAAATTTTAAATATTGTTGAGAATAATATTTTACTATATGAGAAAAAAATATAAATATATTAGGGGGATTTTAGTAATGCCAACTACAAAAATGTATTTATACGATCAAAAGAGAATAATTGAAGAACAAAATAAAGGGATTTTAGATGAGTGGAAAACTGTATCTTTCAATAATTTTCACGATAGCATTTTAGATCAATCTAAACCATTTCCGTGTTATTTTGCAGTGGATTCTGAGAAACATGGTTGGTCTAGATATATATTTTCTGAATCGGCTTATGATGAAAATGAATTGTTCAAACTAAGAGATGGGATTTATGAATATATTAAAACATATCAACAAATTGCAAAGAGAACTACTTTAGTAATATTTTTTAAACCATCTAATAAACAATTACTGGCTGAAGAATACAAAAAACAATTTTGGAATGTATTACAATTTTTAATGAGAAATGATCCGGAGCCATGGAATGCAGAAATACCAATAGATCCTTATAACGCTAAATGGGAATTTTGTTTTGGTGGTGAACCTATATTTGTTGTTTGTAGGGCTCCAATATATTCTGAGAGAAAAAGTAGATATACAGGAATCGGCCTTGAAATTACGTTACAACCTCGAGGTACTCTGGATGATATTACAGGTGATACAAAACAAGGGAAACAAGTGCGGAAAGTGATTAGAAAACGTTTGTTAGAATATGATGATATTCCAATGCATCCAGATATAGGGGATTACGGAATAAAAGAAACCTTTGAATGGAAACAATATATGTTACCAGAAACAAATGAAGAAAGTGTAATGAGATGTCCTATTACGGGGTTGAAGAAAAATGATTAGCATGATATTCAGTTATATATTATTAGGGATTTCATTGTCTGCACCAGTCGGTCCGATTAATGTTGCTCAAATAAATAAAGGAATAAAAAATGGTTTTTTGAGTGCATGGTTAGTAGGAGTCGGGGCAATGTCAGCAGATGTTGTAATGATGTTTTTAATTTACTTTGGTATTTCGACTTATTTAACAACTCCAGTTGCTCAACTTTGCATTTGGATTTTTGGTTTTGTAACGATGATTTATTTGGGCTATGAAAGTATGAAAGAAGCTACTAAACAAGTTCAATATATTTCATCAGGTGAAAAAGAACATCCTTTAAAATCTTTTCTATCGGGGTTTGCTATCGCAATTTCTAATCCATTAAATATTATTTTTTGGATAGGGATATATGGATCAGTTCTAACTAGTGCTATGAATACTATTGGAAAAGAACAAGCTTTATGGTATAGTGCAGCCATTTTTGCTGGGATTATGATTTGGGATATATTTATGGCTACATCTATTCATTTTGGTAGAAGATTTATTAATCATACAGTAATGAAATGGATTTCCATAGTAGCAGGCATTGTTTTAATTCTGTTTGGAATATATTTTGGCTACGAGGCAGTAAAAGGAACTGCTCAACTATTGTGAACTTTTTGATGATTAGAGAGAATAGTGATTTATTAGAAATTTATTCATCGCGAATCTTTTGGTTTTTGGATGTGTTAATCGATGGGGATAGGTTAATTCCTTATAGTAAAAGACTTATAGAATCATTCTTTTAAGTGTATTTATATTATGTGTATCTATTCAACAAGTGGTACATTCTCAAACAGATGCACCAGAGCTATCTTCTGATTGTCTTGAAAAAAGGAAAATTCGAGATGACAAGCATGTGAAGAATATAATAAGTGATATTAAATCCACATTTAATTTAAATATTGATGAACATAGTTTTTTGGAAGTTAGTAAAAGAAATTTGGAGGCTGCTCATTTGATGTATGGTGGAAGGGAAAATGATTCTTATTATAATTCGCTAACTAAAATTTATGATAGTGGTGGATTTAGTGAGCAGCCTAGCTTATTTGTGAGTGCGCAAGAAGCATTTTTACTTTATAAAGAAAAAGATAATATCAATGTAATGAAGCGCCTAAAACTAGACAGTGAAAAAGGGGAATGGATCGTTATAGAAACAAAAAAGAAGAAAGGGAAAAAAGTGAAATTCAAGCCGTTGCAATGTGAAAAAGATTATTTGAAAAAGAGAAATGAGTACCATAATGTAAAATGAAATAACGAAAATCTTACAGGAGAATCTATCTTTAATAATTTATAAACGAGACAATAGATTTTATTAGTAATTTTTCTATAAAAAACGTCATTTTAAACATTAAAATGACGTTTTTTATATGCTTAAATCTTTTGCAACGCACTCTCAATCTTTGCAGCTAAATCAGCAGACACTTTATGAAAATACCCTAAAACGACCTTTCTAATATCATCGGAGATAACTTTCATATCACTAGCTAAGTTTTTAGCAAGATGCTCTTTTTCTATCGGTTTTAACTTCGCATAAAATTCACTAGGCTGCGTAAAGTCATCCTGTTTCGTTATAGAGGTTCTTTCGAGTTTACCTTCAACATATCTTCCATCACTACTTGTTATTTGCTTAGCAGGTGTCCAATTTTGCTGTTGGTTAATCGTTAATTTGCGGAACTCAGGTCCAATTCTTCTTCTTTGAGAATCACTATAAATGTTAGCCCGCCCTTGCAACATTTTATCATCTGATAGTTCTGCGCCGTCTAGTAAATTAGAAGGGGAGAAGGCGACTTTTTCTACTTGCTCCATATAATTTTCAGGATTTTTGTTTAATACCATTTTGCCGACTGGTATAAGAGGATATACCTTTTCATCCCATACTTTTGTATCATCTAAAGGGTCATAAGAAAGATGTTCTTCATCTTTTGGGTCCATGAGCTGGACGTATAATCCGTATTCCACTGGTTTACCATTTGCGATTGCATCATATAAATCTTTCCCGCTATAATCAGGGTTTTCAGCAGCCAGTTTAATTGCTTCCTCACTAGTAATGAATTGTACACCTTCAAATGGGTACCAATGATACTTTACATATTTTCGGTTACCTTCTGCATTTCTCCAAACATATGTATTAACACTATGTCCCGGAATGTGGCGAAGACTTTTGGCCGTACCAGCATCAGAATATAAATGAATAACGAAATGAATGGATTCAGGTGCTTTAGCGACAAAGCTCCAAAAACTACTAGGGTCTATTAAGTTATTTTTAGGTGAAGGTAATAACGCGTGAATTGTTTCTGGGAAGCGCATCGGATCACGAACGGAAAAGACAGGGATGTGGTTACATAAAAGGTCGAAAATGCCTTCCTTTGTATAAAACTTTGTAGAAAAACCGCGTACATTTCTAGAAGTATCAGGTGTGCCTTTCGTACTAACAGCTAATGAAAATCGTACCATAACGGGAACTGTCTCATTAGACTGTTGTAAAAAATTTAGTTTCGTATGTTCAGACATTGGATAAATCGTTTGAAAATAACCGAACGCACCAAATCCTTTTACATGAACAGGTCTTTCTAAAATTTTTTCGTGAATAAATTCTTGTAACGTCTCGTGAAGTACACTATCTTGCTCTAGAACAGGTCCACGTGAACCAACTGTTTGTGAGTGAAGTGTAGCTTGTTCATTACGTTCTCTATCTTCATTAAAGTCATTCCCTAGTAAAGATTGCCCCTGCTTATCATAGTTTTCATTCATCGATATAGCCTCCAAATCTTTTTTATCCATTGTTACTAAATATGATTTTATAATCTTGATTATGTATGACATGCAAAGTAGTAACAGACCGCTAGATGAAAAAAATGCACATGTAGTGGACCTGTTGAAATAGAAGAAATTATGGAAAAATGAATATCGTGAAGAAAATTACTATTAAAATTTTAATCTAAAAAATGAATTTATAGAGAATAAACATAAATAAACATAAATAAACAGGGAAAATAACTAGGAGGAATTTAACATGTCGGATTGGTTTCAATTAGATAAGGAATATATGATGTCTACGTATTGTCGTACGAAGGTTGCGATAGAAAGAGGAGAAGGGTGCAAGCTTTATGATGTGGATGGTAAAGAGTATGTAGACTTATTTTCTGGTGTCGGAGTGAACGTATTAGGGTATAATCATCCGAAAATTGTACAAACGACAATGGAACAAGTTACAAAATCGTTGCATCTGCCGTTTCATTTTTTAAATCCAGTTGCGATTGAATATGCAAAGAAATTAGTGGATTGCTCATTAAAAAATGGAAAGGTCTTTTTTACAAACTCTGGTACGGAAGCGACAGAAACAACGTTGAAATTAATTGATAAATATAGAGCTAATACGAATGAAGAACGTGAAGGAATCGTAGTGATGAAGAATAGTTTCCATGGGCGTACATTAGGAGCACTTCATTTTACGAGACAAGAAAGTGTATATCAAAATTTCCCTAAAACATCGATTCCTGTATATGAAGTAGAGCGCGAGAATATAGAGCAATTAGAAGAAACAATTGTTAAAGAAAATCCAATTGCAATTATGTTAGAACCTGTATTAGGCAGCGGGGGTATTTATCCTTTATCGCGTGAATATTTACATGGTGTTCAACACTTATGTGAGAAATACAATGTACTACTTATTGTTGATGAAGTACAAAGTGGTATGGGGAGAACGGGGAAACTATTTGCTTATCAAAATTTCAATATTACACCAGATATTATTCAAATTGGTAAAGGAGCAGGAGGCGGGATCCCGCTTGGAGGAATTATTGTAGGTGAAAAGTTATGCGATGTATTTGCACCAGGAGATCACGGCACAACGTTTGCTCATTCATCTATGGGAACAGCTTTAGGGTTAACGGTATTAAACACATTGATTGAAGATGGTTTAATGCAAGAAGCGTATGAAACGTCACTATATTTAAATGATAAGTTGCAAGAAATCCAGAAAGAAAATTCTTATTATATTCAGGAAGTACGTCATGCTGGTATGATGTTTGGAATTAGTTTGAATGATACGAATGAAAATGTGAAGAAATTACAGGTAGAGCTAATGGAGAAAGGAATGTTAGTTGACGTTACACAAGGGAACATCATTCGTTTACTCCCTCCGTATATAATTACGAAAGAAGAAATTGATGCATTTATTACTCAATTTATTTCTTGTATGGATAAAGTTGCTGCTGTAGTAAGTGCTTAAAAGTTAAAAGCTAAATATTATATAAAATGCACTCTAATTGTTAAAAATAACTTTGCAATTGGGGTGCATTTTTTATAGTTGAATTTTATCCCGCTTTAACGGGCAGTAAGACCCCCACCTCAAAATTCAGCGAAAGCAAAGAATTTAGGTAGGGGATCAACTGCCCATAAAAGTCCGATTGGTTCAACTAATAATCAGTGGGGGATGAAGAAACCCCCCACTGATTAAAGTTTCACTTTATAAAATAC
Source organism: Bacillus paramycoides (assembly GCF_038971285.1). Classification (NCBI taxonomy): domain Bacteria; kingdom Bacillati; phylum Bacillota; class Bacilli; order Caryophanales; family Bacillaceae; genus Bacillus; species Bacillus paramycoides. Next base: position 2,855,383 of record NZ_CP152427.1, on the reverse strand, counting down.
AGTTGTTATTAAATAATAATAGCAAGAATTGGAATGGATTTTATTAGATTTGATACATGATTGAATGATATTTTACTGTTGAAGAAAAAAGAAAGTAAATATAAAGATAGTAGATAAACGATTGGTACTAACAACTAATGATAGAACGTTTTAAAAATAATAGCATACGAATATATAAATAATAAGAATGAGGTGATAGATTGGAAAATAATGATATTCAATTTACTTCTTTACAAATGAGAACGGATAAATATGGGTGGGCCGGTATTCAATATACAAATAAAAAGCAGGCTATCTTATATACTCGAAGCGGAGGAGTAGAATGGGATGTTGTCAATCCTCTTAATTCAATTGTATTATTTGTATATCCAATAAATGCTCGAAGCTCTTGGGCATATGGTTTAACAAAAACGAATGACGATTTATTGCCAGCTATATTTTATACAGTTAATAGAGGGGAAAGATGGAGTGAGTTTATTTTACCGGTTGAAGAAGATTGGGAGAAATCGACTGATGTTCAAGTACAATTGCATGCTACGAATATAGATAGTATATGGATTGTATTATCTAGAAAGCTTGCATCAAATAAATTTGAACATAATTTATACTATTTGAAAACGAAAGGGAAAGCTTGGAAAGTAATAAAAAATATAAGTATTAGTGATAGTATTTCAGGGATAACATTTATAAACGATCTAATTGGATTTATTTCATTACAAAAACAATATGAAATATCAACGGTATTTAAAACAATAAATGGTGGGGAAAGTTGGCATCCTATAAAAGATATTCCAAGTCTTGAAGGAATTAATAATGGGACTACTATGGCTTATAAAGCAATCTATAAAAATAACTTATTAGTAATACCAACTAAAATGAAGGATAATGTATTTTTAATGAATTACTCATTTGATAAGGGGAATTCGTGGCATATTTCAAATAAAACAATAAATACGAGTAAAGTGGCTGTTTCGTTTTTTAGTTCCTATTATGGCTGGGTTATAAATAGTGAAAATGGAAGTGTGTATCAAATAATAAAAAAAGGAGCAAAATGGATCAAAGTATCAAGCAATCCATTGTTAAAAAATGTATTTTGTTTGCATTTTTTTAATCGGCGTAAAGGTTGGGCGTGTAATAAAAAAGAAATATTTACTACAAAAGATCGCGGTATAACATGGAAAAAGGTAGTATATAAAATTAATAATATTGATAAATTTATTTAAAAGAGTCCTAAAGAAATTAGGGCTTTTTTGTGTTTTTTATGGTGAGAGTTGTAACAAACAATGGTAAGAGAAAGGAGGTAAGTGCAGAACTTATATTTTCAAAAATAGACGGTTGTTTTTACACAGTATAATTCACTTTTGAATATGTTAATAAAGTAGCAAATTCATAGGAAATGGTAATACTTAATATTTTATCCCGCTTTAATGGGCAGTAAGACCCCCACCTCAAAATGCAGCGAAAGCAAAGAAGTTAGGTGGGGGTCGGGCTGCCCATAAAAGTCCGATTGGTGAGGGCTAATAATCAGTGGGGGATGAAGAAAACCCCCACTGATTAAAGTTTCACTTTATGTCACATGATGTGTAAAGGGGGCGTGTAATGAAATCGTTAACGGTTATTATTTTGTATAGTGAAAGAGAGCAAATATTAGAAGAGTCAATTCAATCTATATGGAAGTTAAATCCTCTTGAAATTATAATTTTCGTTCCTAACGATAGAAGTAATTTGTATGAAATAGCAAAGAAGCATAAATGTCATATTGTTGTGATGGATAAATATAGTACGCATGATGATGGGTACGAAGCTTCTATAAAGGCAGCAAAAGGAGATGTATTGTTATTTATAGATAGTAATTTTTCATTATCTTCAAATGAAATGAAGAATTTTATTGAGCCAGTCGTTACAAATCAGGCTGATGTAGTATTAAATAAAATAGATAAATTTATAGAAGTTGGTAAATGTCCAAATATGGATATTGTTTGGAGAAAAATGTTAAATGAAATTTTAAGTCGACCAGATTTAAAAAGTAATTCAATACTTTCATTACCATATGCACTTACGAAAGAAGTAGTGGTAAATATCGGCTTTGATTATATGAAAAATATCGTTCTAGCTCATATGAACATAGTGAATCAAGGCTGGCGGATTAACGATCAATATGCAATAAAAACGTTATCTAGAGATGAGACGTTACAAGAAGAAGGGTATTTAGTTAAAAAAGAATTGTTAGAAAATGAAAAAGAGAAAGTGAAAAAATATTTAATCGGTATTTCTAAATGGATAGAGAAAAAGGGAAGAAGAGTAGGGTTTACTGATGCAGGAAAAAGAAGAGATATTATTCAAAGATTAGGTGAAAGCAAGCAGTATCCTTCGTATCATCGAGGCTGGGGAATGCATTCTTCAATTTATAACGGGAAGCAACTTTCTGTCATTATACCAGTGCAAAATGAAGAAGAGACTATAGAACAAGTAGTACTTGAGGCAAGAAAAATAGAACCGCTAGAAATAATTGTCGTTGTAAATGGTTCGACAGATCAAACGGCTAATATTACTAAAAGACTTGGTGCTACTATTATTGAATATAACGAACGACTTGGTCATAATGTTGGACGTGCTATTGGAGCGCTTGAAGCTACAGGAGATATTCTTTTATTTATTGATGGTGATTTTAGCGTTTCAGGAAGTAATTTGCATCACTTTACAAAAGCAGTTTCAGCTGGTGTAGACATAGCATTAAATGATTTGAATCCGATGTTACATCCTCCGTTTTATGTTGTAGACGTCGTAAAATATATGCTTAATTTAGCATATAATCGTCCAGAATTAAGTAATGGCTCATTAGTAGCAATTCCACATGCTATGAGTAGATCATGCTTAGATGCAATAGGGTGGGAAAGTTTACTATGCCCTAGTCTTGCACAAGTAAAAGCTATATTACAAGGGTATAGAGTAGAATGTGTACATTACGTTGATGTTGTAAAACCGAATAGAATTCGTTTAATGGAGAATGTAAGTCACAATGGACATCCTCCGGCAGTATTAAGAATAATTGGTGATCACGTTGAAGCTCTCTCTTACTTAATAGAACATCTTGAAATAGATGGAAAGGGTGATTAAACTGTTAGACCAGTACAAAAAAATTAACATTTCATATGAAGAATTATGGCAAATGGATTTTCAAACTACAGAACCATTTATACTCAAGGTTGATTGGGATAAAGTAACGTATGAATTTTTAATTCGTATTAAGCCTAATGCTTCTAACACTATTGTTTTTGGATCCGGAGCAGGTGGATTTCAAGAACAGCCAATTGGTCCGCCTATTTTTCATCGACATTCATGGATGGATGAATTTGAAGATACTGTTATATATTATAATGATCCTACATTATATCTTGGAAAATTATCTTTAGGTTGGGGACAGGGGGAGTTAGATAGATTTTACTTGCAAGATATAGCAAATATTTTAGAAATAGTATTTGCAAAGTTAAAAATTGATTCGGAAAATGTGTTGTTTTATGGTAGTTCCGGGGGAGGGTTTATGTCTTTAATTTTAGCTGGATTCGTTAAGGGCTCCACAGCTTTAATTAATAATCCTCAAACAAATTTATTAAAATGGATACCTGTACCAATAAATCTAGTTTTCGATTTGTCTTATCCAGGTTTATCAAGAGAAGAAGTTGAGGAGAAATTTGGCGAAAGAATTAATGTTGTGAAATTTTTTAATCACATTAAATATGTACCAAATATTTATTTTTTGCAAAATTTCGCATGTGAATTTGATGTGCAAAATCATTTACTACCATTCATTTCTGAATTAGAACAATTGGATAAGGATACGGAAGTAAATGAAATTGTAATAGATTTATATTTCGATAAGAAAGCAGGGCATGCAGCTGTAGGTAAGAGTGAAACAATTGAATATATAAAAAAAGTAAAGCCTAATCAGACTGTAAAAGAAAAACAAAAAGAAGTGGGGCTGTCAGTCGTTATAGTTTTAGGAGAAGAAAAATCGAAATTGAATCAAATTTTAAACAAATTGCAGCATATAAAACCACTAGAAATTATTATTGTAGCTGATGATAGAATGAGTGTGATACAAACTTTACCCACATTTGTTGAAAGTAATGTTGTTGTGATTGAAGAAAAAAATAAATGGAAAGCACCAGTTCATGGGGCAAAAATCGCCAATGGAGATGTAGTCTTATTTTTAGATGGGGAAGATGTCATTTTTTCGGTAGAATTAGAGCGATTTATAGAACCGATACTGAAAAAGGAACAGGATGTAATTTTGAATAACATAGACTCCGTATGTTTTGAAAAGATGAGAGTAGAATGGCCAAGTATTGCTATGGTGTATAGAAAAATAGTGAACGATGTTTTGGGGTGTATGGATTTAAAATATGATTCGATGTTATCTATGCCATATGCCATTACAAAAAAAGCAATTGAAGACATTGGATATGACACTTTGCAAAACCCGGTTCTATCTCAAATAACTCTTATTGAGAAAGGGTGGCGACTACAATCCTCGTCAGCTATCACTAACACCTCCTTGAATAATATACCCGCAAACAAAACCTCTTTCTATAAAAATGAATTAACTAAATTAGAAGTATGTGAGATTAAAGAGAATATAAAAGCTTTGGAGAGTTGGTTACAACGAAAAGATGATAGAGGAGACTATACAGATGGAGGAAGAAAAAGAGACATTATAGAGCAACTAAAAAAACAAAAGAATTATTCGCATTTCCATAAAGGGTGGGGGATGAATTCATCAATTTATAATGGAAAACAGTTATCAATTGTTATACCGGCACAAAATGAAGAAGGGACGATTAAAGAAGTTATTCTTGAAGCGAGAAAAGTTGAACCGAAAGAAATAATTGTTGTCATTAACGGATCAACAGATCAGACAGAAGTAATCGCTAAGCAATCAGGGGCAACCGTAATTGTTTATGAAGAAACATTAGGGCATGATGTAGGACGGGCAATTGGTGCACAAGAAGCCACAGGGGATATACTTCTCTTTATTGATGCTGATTTTGCTATTCCAGCAAAAGATCTTCATCCGTTAACGCAAGCTGTTGCGGATGGTGTTGATATGGTTTTAAACGATTTAAATTTAAATCTTAGATTTCCTCTATATATTGTAAATTTATATAAATATATGTTGAATATTGCTTGTAACCGTAAAGATTTAGGGGTAGGATCTACAATTGCTGTTCCCCATGCTATTAGTAGAAAATGTTTAGAGGGAATCGGGTGGGACACTCTTCACACAGCGTGTGTTGCGCAAGTAAAGGCAATATTAGAAGGGTATAAAGTCGAATGTGTCCATTTTGTAGATGTAATGAAACCAAATCGTATTCGTCCAAATGAGCACTTTGCAACAGTAGGACATCCACCAGCTGTATTGAGAATTACCGGCGATCATGTAGAAGGGCTTTCTTATTTACTGAAGAATAGGGATTTTAAAGATTTATTTTAATTTGGAAGCTACTTTACTAATAAGGGTGAAATAGCAACGGATAGAGTGTAAGTTGAATATTGGAATGAAAACAAAATTTTAAAAAAGTTACTCTTTTGGTTCAGGTGTAAGTGAAAACTTCTTCAAATACATGAAGAGGTTTTTACTTTTTTTATTTCACTTTATTTTAAGTATATAAGGTGAAGAGTAAATAAAGAAGTAACGATATTTTTATTTCTGTATAAATTAATATTAGGTACAAGAAAGGAGGGAATGCCTTGTCTTGCATCAATAAAAATTGTTTTAATATTTGTTTAGAAACTAAAGTTAATCCAAATGGTGGCGCAGAAATATTCGTAAGGTGCAATGATGAATGCTCATCTAATTTTAATGTAATACCATTTATCGCATGTATTTCTATTTCAGTAAAAGATGACTTGAGTTTCTTAGTTGATTTAGATAGTTTAATCAAACGTTAATTGCCGATTAAACGAATAGTAAAATAACATCTAATTTATAAAATTTAGTACGAGAGTCGTGTCCGAATTTAATTAACTGCATATATTGTTAAAGGAAAGGAGGGAGAGTTATGGCATGTACTACGAATAATGTTTGTTTAGATGTGTGTCTTAAAATTACAATTACCCCTGGTAGTGGAATTGATGCAGTAGTCGATTGTGGAGGCACATGTGGGACAAGTCCTACTATTGTAATTAGTCCTAGTGGATCAATTGTTATTACTTTACCATTAGTTGCATGTTTCTCAATTGCACTAAATGATGATTTAAGTGTTGACTCTTCATTAACAAGCCTCTCTTTTCAAACTTCTTAAGAAAGATATAGAAATGAAAAGCCTGCCTGCTACTTTTCTTTTGAGTTGATGTGAAAATAAAAAAGATGGTTACAACCCATCTTTTTTATTCTGTAATATATTAAAAATGAGATAATATATTATTTAGTAGGCAGGATGTATAATTAAAAGTAATCTTTTTGTTCAATCAGGTAAGAAATTGCTTCTATATGATCACCAATGATTTGTTGTGTTGCTAATGAAAGGGAACCTTCCTCAGAGAAGTGTTTTTCAGGTCGAACACGATTCAATTTATCAACGTCGACAGAATGGACATTTTGTACATGAAAGCCTGCTACAATTGTTTTAACTTGACTTAAGGTTGGTGAAAGAAGTGAATCAAACCCTATCGTATAAATGCATTTTCGACTAAAAGCATGAGGGACAGCAATTGTGGATCCCATACCTAAATCTTTCCGATTACATGCTAAGTTGATAGCATATTTACATGCGGTGACGATAGAATACGGTAGACGATACATATAGTAATACTCTAGTTTATTTAAAGCTAAGTCCGTGCCATTTTGAATAGATTGTACAAATGGTAATAAATCATGACTAGAAATTAAGAAATCTCCATCTACAAATAATAGTATTTCACCTTTTGCAAAAAAGGCACCAACAGCACGTCCCGTATCATTTCCAAGTGCTTCTTCGTAACTTATAACTGTTGCACCGCAACCCTTCGCCAATTCCTCTGTTTTATCTGTTGATCCATTAACAATAACAATAATTTCAAAAGGTTTTAATTTTTGTACCTCACAAATGACAGATTCTATCGTATTTTCTTCATTTTGAACAGGGATGATAACTGATAATTGTTTATCTCCATAAGTATTCGAATAAAACTCTTTACCTGTAATTATTTTTGGAATGGATTTTTGTTCCCCGTTTTGAAGCCCTAAAATAATATCCCGCTTTCGATTATTATCGGTATAGTTTCCTCTTGGATCTTGCATTTTACTTATCCAATTTGCAATGGCTTCAAGATGATAATGAATGAATTGAGTTGAAGGAAAAGAGGGAACTTGAGGGATAGAAATGTTGAATTGATCACAAATCCGAAATTTATGTTCAATAATTTTCATTTGGGCCAATATTGGATTTGATAAACTATCTGGAGTAATTACGTCAAGCGCTTCTTTTGTCATTGCGTAGGGAGGAAATAATAAGGAGTTAATATTTAAATCTGGGCGATGAAAAAAATGATTCGTAACTTGTTGCCAAATCATTGCTATATTTGGCTGTTGTTTTTGATAAAAAAAATCGTCTAAATTATTTAATACGACGTCAGCAGATCCATTTCGTAATGGTTGAAGAAATTGTATAAGTAAGGAGGGGGGAACCATGTAATTTTCATCTAAAAATAAGAGATACTGTCCCTTTGCTTTTTTTGCACCAATTACATAAAGATTAGTAGATTCTATCGGTTCTTCTAGTGTAATAATTTCACAATTGTAGGAATCTGCACTCCAAATTGAATCCTGGGTATATCCGTTAATAGTAAGGATAATTTCTAAAGGCTGTAGTTGTTCACATGCTTCCAAAATTCCAGGTAAATTTTTTATTTTATGTTGTATGGGGATAATAATAGAAATTGAATTTTTACACATAAGCAGTCTCCTTTTTAATCAGAGGTAGTTGTTAATAAGATTAGATAAAATAGGAGATATATTTTCTTTTTGGTATAAGCATAACAATCATTTGTTTTTATCAGATTCACAATTTTCATTACTTGAATTAGAGTTTTTATTGATTCCAGAAGCGAGTAAATTATTGAGAACGCCAAGGTCTAATTGTAGAGGGATGGAGTTTTCGGATGGAGCTTCCTCATTTTCTTTTTTTGTAGTTAATATAGTCTTTATATTTTTAATTTCTTTATATTGTTTTAAGGTAATGAAAAATACAGAAATAATTAAGAGAAAAGAAACAGTGGTAAGTAAAATTATTATTTCCAACATAAAAGAGCCTCCTTTAAAACTATAATAATATTATAGTTAAATGTAATAAAACAGAATGCGAGCTAATGAGTTCACTTATTAAATATATGCAAATCTTAAGTAAAAGTTACTGATTTCTAGGTTAGAGGAAGCAATTATAGAAACGTTATACATATAAAAAAATGAAAGGTTCATTTGTAGTGTAAAGGTATATATTATATAGCCTTAACTTCATTTTATGAAAAGTTAAATAGGGTGTAAATTTATACAAAAAGAGCATTTAATTGGACAAATAATTAATTATATGAAATAATAATAACAGAAAAGGAGACGTTGCTTTTCCTTAAGTGCTTCGAATTAATTTTATTCAATAAGAGAAGGTGTGCTTAAAGAAGTTAAATTAAAAAAGGAGCTGTTTTATTATATGCAACAAAATAATGATTTAAATTTTGAACCTCAAGACGTTAATATTGTCAATCCTAAACAAGCCAGGAAAGCAGTTGTTGCTACTGGTATAGGGAATGCAATGGAGTGGTTTGACTTCGGATTATACGCGTATTTAGCGGTTATCTTAAGTCAATTATTCTTCTCAGGTGTTGATAATAGTGGATTGCAACTTGTACTTACATTCGGTACATTTGCAGCAGCCTTTCTCGTTCGACCAATCGGAGGTGTATTCTTTGGTAGAATAGGAGATAAGTACGGCCGAAAAATCGTGTTAAGTACTACTATTATTTTAATGGCACTTTCTACATTATTCATCGCATTACTACCAACCTATGAACAAATTGGTGTATGGGCACCAATACTACTTTTAGTTGCCCGAATGATTCAAGGCTTCTCTACAGGTGGCGAATATTCAGGTGCAATGGTTTATATCGCAGAATCTTCTCCAGATAAAAAGCGTGGTATACTCGGTAGTGGTCTTGAAATTGGAACACTCTCAGGTTACATTGCTGCATCGGTAATTGTTACCATTTTGACGTTATTGTTAACAGATGAACAAATGCTCAGCTGGGGCTGGCGTATTCCTTTCTTAATAGCTGCACCAATTGGCTTGGTCGGTTTATATTTACGCCGTCATTTAGATGAATCTCCAATCTTTGAAGAGATGGAAAAAGCACAAGAGGAATCTGAAGACAATGAACAATTTTCATTTATGGATATTATTAAATATCACAAAAAAGACTTCTTATTAAGCACAGTAATTGTCGCCTTCTTTAATATTACAAATTATATGATTCTTTCGTATATTCCTTCTTATCTAACTCAAGTACTTAAAGTCAAAGAAACAACTGGCTTATTAATTATTTCTATTACGATGGCACTTATGATTCCACTAGCACTATATTTCGGTAAATTAAGTGATAAAATTGGTAATAAACGCGTCGTGCAAATTGGTTTACTTGGTTTAACTGTATTTGCAATTCCAGCATTTTTACTAATAGGTAACGGACATATTGCAGCTATATTTGCAGGTATTTTCGTATTAGGTTTCTTCCTAAGTGTATATGAAGGAACATTACCTTCCTTATTACCATCACTATTTTTCACCGATGTACGTTATCGAGCACTTTCGATCTCATTTAATATTTCTGTATCGATATTCGGTGGAACAACACCGCTCGTATGTTCATACTTAGTTCATGCGACTGGTAACCCGCTTGCACCAGCATTTTATTTAGCAGGTGTAAGTATTATTGGATTAGTCGTATTTAGTGTTTTATTCGTTACAACTTCAGGACGTGCGCTAAAAGGCTCATATCCTACAGTAGAAACGAAAAAAGAAGCACATCAAATTGCTAAAGAAGACCCTGAAGAAACACTTTGGTGGCATGAAGAGTCATTAGAGATTGAGGCAGGGAAGAATGCTTCAATTTAAAAAGTAACGTAGAAGTATAAAAAGACTCCTATGAAAATAGGAGTCTTTTTGTTGTGTTATTTCTTTCTTTTCTTCAAACTCTTTTGATATGCATAGAGTTTTTGAATCTCTTCCTTAAATTCATGTAACAGTACGGTGTTTTCCTCATTTGAATAACGCACTGTATTATAAGCATCTATAACAATATGACTCTCAATATTTACATCTTCTTCACGATTTATTCGTCCTAACCATGCTTCAACAGTTTCTCCTCGTTTTCTATTTAAAGGAGGAATTAATTTACTCTCCAGTTTAAAAATCCCTTTTCGAATTTCGTTATGTGGTGGTTTATTTCGTTTCAAACGTTTTTGGCTCATTCCTTCTTTATCAGTGATGATAGTAGATTCGAAGACAGGCATATTTGGTAAACTGAATTGTTTTCGTCTTTTTATTATTTTCCAAACGACGTAAATAGCGATAGAAGCACAAGCTATTATGGTCATGCTATTTATAAGAGTTGGATCAAAATCAGGAGGTGTTTTCCCATCTGTAATTTGTGGTTTTAAGAGATGCCCTTTACTTGCCCAAATTCCTTCAGTATCTTTCAATTCAGCTGCTATGAGAAATGGATTTATTACGTAACCGACCCCTAATGCGACTACTTCTGTCATAAAACTAAAAATAAGACGAATAAAAGGGAAAATTAGAACAAGTATGGTACTCATTACAACAATTGTAATAATAGAAGCGAAACGTAATAACTGTTGATTACGATTTGTCCCAGTTAACCAAAATGTAATCATAATGTGTATAACTAATAGTAACAGTTTCCCGAGCGGTGGAAAGGGAGCATAAAATATAGCCGAAACACCAAACCAAACAATACCGCCTAACGATTTTTGAACTGGGTAGCCAGGTCCAACTACATGCACGATAAAGAAGAAAAGTGGTAACATAATTGTGCCAAATAAAGAGAAAGGGAGAAAGATAGAACAACCAATTATTTGAGTCATTAACAGTATGACAAATCCTGTCGTTCTTTTCTTCATGAATTTATGAATTAAAAATACTCCAAAATAGCCTGTTACTAAAAATAAAGCAACAGCAACAAGTTCGTCTCTTTCCGTTAATAACGAAAGGAGGAGCAGCAGAATAAAGTCATTAACGTGATAGAGCCAAGTCTTCAAGCTTTTCCACCATCCCTTCGTTATTGATAAGAAACGTAGGCTGCGATAGAAGAGAGAGGTCATTCTTCTGCAAGCCAATGTAAATCATTGTAGAGGATCGTTCTCCTTTTCTATTTGTATAATGGAGAAATCCTTGTTTCGGAATTAATGTGCTATCGTCTGATATACGTGCCAACTCTTCTAAAGCTTTTGCGTAATGTGTTTGCCCTTCGTTTAATGGTAAATGCAGAGGACCACCTTCTGCTAATACACTAATAAATAATTCAAACGGTATTTGATGCTTCGTTGCGTATTGACAAATGTATGTAGCAAATGAAATAAGGTCTTCTATATTATCTTTCCAACCAAATCCGCGATCAGCAGCTAATGAAAGACAAATTGTCCAACTATAATTTTTAACAGGTTCATATTGCTTCGCCTGTAATTCCTGCATTTTAGCAGATGCTTTCCAATGGATAGAACGGAAAGACTCACGTTCATATCGTTTAACTCCAATAATAGATGTTTCATCATTGTAAAAAGAAAAATTCGTTCGATAAGATCCGTTTAAAAGTTGCTGAAGTTCTTGCAAACCTGCTACTTCTTTAGGAGAAGGGTACACAATAATTTCAGTTCGTAATTTATCAAAAATGGGCAAATGTACAGTTAAAAGATGAAAAGGATCCTTTAAGACACATTCGAACTGTTCAATTTGAAACACACCACGTTTCGTTGCGGTTAAAGTTAAATCCCATTTTTGCGCTGAATGTGCAGGCTGGGAAAACGGGAAAGAAAATAACGTTTTTGATATTTGTTCAATCCCTTGATCTTTTTGTGGTAGTAGGGACGGATTTAAATGAAAATAACAAACACCGTTAACGAGTGGTATATTTGCTCCATTTTTTAAATGAATGAAAAACTGTCCAGATTCATTAGGGAATAACCGAGTTGTTTGTTTCTCGTTTAGCACTTGAAATTTTTTCTCTATGTAAGCGACATATTTATAAATGAAAATCGCAAATAAATAGTAGAAGAAAAAGAAAAACATAATAATTCGTTGCGGCATAAATAATGTAAATAGTATAGCGCCTGGGACAGTTAGTTGAATAATATGGAGTTGGAAAAATAACGGTACAGTTACAACGCGCTGTCCATTCATGCTTGCTCAATCTCCACTGGTACGTCAACTTCTTTTAAAATCCTCTGCATAATTTCATTTTTTGTCGTACGTAATGCGCCTTCCATTGATAAGACAATGCGGTGATTCCAAACAGAAGGAACTAAAAATTGTATATCTTCAGGCGTGCAATATTCTCTTGCGCGTAAAAAGGCTAACGCTTGAACTGCACGCACTAAGGCAAGTGTGGCACGTGGACTTACACCGTTAGCGATGTAATCATGATTTCTTGTAGCATGAGCAAGTTTAATAATGTAATGTTCTAACGGTTCTGATACGAAAATTTCTTTTACTCTTTTCTGTGCTTCTAAAATGTCTTCTAAAGAAATAACAGACTTGACGCTTTCTAACGGTGTATCGTTACGAAAACGTCGCATCATTTTCAACTCATCTTCAGGTTCCGGATAACCTATAGAAATTGTCATTAAAAAACGATCAAGCTGTGCATCTGGTAGAGGAAACGTTCCTTGTGATTCAATTGGATTTTGCGTCGCAATAACAAAGAACGGTTTCGGAAGAGGAGTAGATTGCTTTTCAAGCGTTACTTGTCGTTCTTCCATCGATTCTAATAAACTAGACTGTGTTCTAGGCATAGCGCGGTTAATTTCATCCGCAAGCAAAATGTTGGTCATGATTGGTCCAAGTCTTAACTCGAATTCGCTCGTTTTCGGATTAAAATATTCAATACCTGTTATATCACTCGGAAGTACATCCGGTGTAAATTGGAAGCGAGAAAAATTACCACCTATACTTTTAGAAAGTGTTTTCGCAAGTAACGTTTTCCCCGTACCAGGCACATCCTCAAGCAGTACATGTCCATCAGCAAGCAATGAAACGAGTAATAAATCTATAACATTTTCTTTACCGACAAAAACGGATCCTATATTTTCTTTCAATTTATTTATCATATGTATCATTCCTTTCAAAATATAAACGGATATTTCTATATTTTAACAAATTATTCAGAAAATTGATATGATTTTTCAATTCAAAGAAATAAATATCCGATTATTAAATTATACTTGCATATTTTGGAATGTAGTTATAAAATATCGATATACGATGTATCGTAAGTCGATATATCAAGAAACGATGTATCGGAGGTGGTTATAATGAATGCAAAAGCGAAAAAATATATTCCGTTAACAGAGGCGACATATTACATATTGTTATCACTAGTGAAACCAATGCATGGTTATGGAATTATGCAAATGGTAGAAGAGATGACTAATGGAGAAGTAAAACTCGGTCCAGGTACTTTATACGGGAATACGACGAAGTTATTAAAAGAAAAATTAATTGTTGAAGTTGCCTCTACAGATAGAAAGAAGTGCTATGAGTTAACGTCACTTGGTAGAGAAGTATTGGAGCTAGAGTATAACAGGTTACAGAGATCTGTAAGGAATGGAAATAGTATATTAGGGGAGTGAATGGAAGATGGAGACTAAAAGGGTGTTTAAGTTTTTTACGGCATGGAATTTAGAAAAAGAAGAAGCTTTTTTACGAAAGATGCATCAACAAGGTTGGGCATTACAAAAATATAATGTAATGTATACGTTTAAGAAAACTGAGCCAAAAGATGTAATATACAAAGCTGATTTTAGATTGGTTTATAGAGATTCGAAAGAACAACGACAAGAGTATTTCGAAATATACGAAATGTCAGGTTGGAAACGCGTAACAAGTTTCACAAGCTGGAATTATTTTTGTAAAGAAGTCGAAGAGGTAAATGAATTACCTGACATATACTCAGAAAAGGAGACGAGGATACAAAAACTAAATCAGTTATTAGTATTCTTTGTTATTATGTTAGCAACTATATTACCATCAATGTACAATCTATTTATAAGCCCGATGGAATCAAGAGTGCCAATGTGGGCGAAAGCTATGACGGGTCTTACAGGTTGTATGTGGATATACTTCTTTATAAGACTCACTTGGAAAATTAAGAAGTTAAAAAGTGAAATATTATAATAAGAAGTAGAAATAAAAAGAAGTTGATTTTGTAAGGAGAAATATCGGGATTAACTTCTTTTGTTTTTATATAATTGTATTTTTACTCGTTATTTTTTACATAATAAAAATCTATATGAAGGTGCGGAATTTACATTTCCAACACACATCCCCGAAATAATAAAAGAAGAAAAAACGATTTATATTAAAAATCAAAAAATAAAAGATGGATAAAAAGGTGTGGGGTGTAACTTATAATAAGGAAGAAAAACATTTTTTGATTAACATATTAAATCGAAAAATCCCCTACAAAAAATCGGTAGGGGGTAATAAAAATGTTTAAGAAAAAGACTGATTTTGCGCAGGTTTAATAAATTGCTCTGGGTTTTCAACAAGTCCGCATACAGCGCATTGGACTCTATATGTTGGTCCTTGATAGGCCATATGAAAAGCATTCATATTTTCATTTGTGTATTCTTCTTCTACTTGACCAGTTTGTGGATTTAACTTGACTGGTTTTACTTGTTGTTCAAGAATATTAAAGCGAGTACGGTTCGTTTTACAGCTTGGACATAGCATTGGTTCCATATGTATACACCTCCATTTGTAGCATTTCTTAAACTCTTAAATTTTATGCAACCAAAAAAACTTTCTCAATATAAATAGGTGTTTAATGTATTTAAAATTCAGAAAAAATAAAATATAATAAGGGTACGAACTGGTTATGTCCAAACCAAATCTCCTGTTTTATGCCAATAAGCTGGGGGGCCGAGAAATCGGCCTCATTTTTTTGTGCTCGTTACGATAAGGAACAAGGTTTTTATGAGACTTTTGTCGAAATTTTAGGGATGGATATAAAGGGGGATGTAAAATGAATTTAAAAATGAAGTACATCATTTTATATGTAGAAAAGTTTGAAGAATGTGTAAGGTTTTATAAAGATATTTTACAGTTACCTATAAAAGCAGAGCATGGTACATATATTGAATTTAATACTGGAGATACAATATTAGCAATGAACACGAGGCAAGATGTGAAAGAATTAACAGGACTACCACTTACAGAAGGCGAGTTACAATCTTCTCATTTCGAATTAGGATTCGTTGTTGAAAATGTACAAGAAACGATTGAGCAATTTAGAGGACAAGGTATTAAGGTTTTAGTTGAACCAATTGTGAAACCGTGGGGACAAACAATTGCATACATTGCTGATCCAGATGGGAATTATATTGAAATTTGCAGTTCATTAGAATAGAAGGAGAAAAAGCGATGGGGTTTCCGAAACTAGAAACAGAACGTTTAGTATTAAGAGAACTAACACTGTTAGATGCAGAAACGATGTTCCGTTATTTTTCAAAAGAATCTGTTATACGTTATTTCGGAATGAATTCTTTCGAAAATATTGAACAAGCGAAAACGACTATTCAAACGTTTAAAAATCGTTATGAAGAGGGAAGTGTATTTCGCTGGGGAATTGAGAAAAAGGGCACGGGCCAATTAATCGGAACGTGCGGATTTCATTTAATAAACAAACATCATAAGCGAGCTGAAATCGGTTATGAATTAGATGATACATATTGGGGACAAGGGTATGCAACGGAAGCGTTACAATCGATTTTAGATTACGGATTTGAAACGTTGCAACTTATAAGAATTGCTGCTGTTGTATACGTAGAGAATAAAGCTTCTCAAAAATTATTAAGTAAAGCAGGTTTTCAAGAAGAAGGATTACTTAGAAAACATATGATTCAAAATGGAGTTGCTCATGATACGATTTTATACTCGTTGTTAAAAGAAGAGTGGAATAAATAATGAGTACAAATGAGCTTATAAATATAATGAAGAAACATAAAGGAAACAGGTTCATTCTAGGTATAGATGGTTTAAGTCGGTCAGGAAAAACAACGTTTGTAACAAACTTAAAGGAAAATATGAAACAAGAAAGTATTCCGTTTCATATTTTTCATATTGATGATCATATAGTAGAGCGTAATAAACGATATGATACTGGATATGAAGAATGGTATGAGTATTATTATTTACAATGGGATATTGAGTGGATTCGGCAGAAGTTTTTTCAAAAGTTACAAACTGAAACAAAACTGAAGTTACCGTTCTATCATGATGTGACAGACTCATGCGAAATGAAAAAAGTACAGATTCCCATAGTAGGTGTAATTGTAATTGAAGGTGTTTTTTTACAACGAAAAGAATGGAGAGATTTCTTTCATTATATGGTGTACTTGGATTGTCCAAGAGAGATACGGTTTCTGCGCGAGAGTGAGGAAACGCAGAAAAACCTTTCAAAGTTTGAGAATAGGTATTGGAAAGCAGAGGGTTATTACTTAGAAAAGGAATTACCGAAGGAGCGGGCGGATTTAGTTATAGAATAATTTGAAGAAAACCTCAACTTTGTGCTTGAATAGTTGAGGTTTCTCTATGTAATAGCAAATTAATTATTTTAATTCTTGGGAAGGAGATTAGTATAACAATTTGAATTATATAGTTATAGATAAATCTATAGATGAAAAGATTTCAATAAAGCGAGTGATCACATGAGTATTTTCATTTTAGAAGACGATGTCATACAAGCACAGCAAATGAAGCGGTTAGTTGAAGGGATTTGCGAGAAATATATGTTGCCTTTTGATTTTATCGAGGTGACTAGTAAAAGTGAAAACATCATTACTAATATTCCTATGGCGAAATATGTCCCAATCTATTTTTTAGATATAGAGATTAAAAGGGAAGAGCGTAAAGGTTTACAAGTTGCGCAAGAAATACGAAAGTATGATACGCAAGGGATTATTGTATTTGTAACGACGCATTCTGAATTTGCACCTATTTCTTATCAATACATGGTATCAGCTTTAACTTTTATTGATAAAGGGTTGCCATATGAGGAGAGGCGTAATGTTTTTGAACAATGTTTACTTCAGTATGAAGCGCGTAATAAGCATATTATTCCGTCCGATGAATTTATCGTTGAAAATAGTAATGCGACTGTGCGGGTTCCGTTTCATGAAGTGGAATACGTTATGACGGATGAACCGCACCGTTTAGCGTTAGTGACGTTAGATCGAATTGTTTATTTTTACGGGACTTTAAAAGAAATTGAAATAATAGATGAACGTTTATTTCGTTGTCATCAATCATATATCGTGAATAAGAAGCAAATGTCTTTTTATGATGCGAAACAGAAAATGATAGTTTTAAAAAGTGGGAAACGCATTCCAGTATCACGTCGTTTAGTGCGTAAAGTACGTAACATGTTAAAGGATGAGATGTAATGTATATTTATGATTTATTTGCAATACTGCTTACTAGTATGAGCCATACGTTTTTGTACATTCAATTAATCCGGTATAATAGATTGTCATATAGAATGTTAATAGCTTTAAGTGCGGTATTCATTATTTTACTTGCTATAGTCGTAACAGTAACGAGATATCCAGAATTGAATAGTACGATTGCGTTATTTTTAATAAGTTTAGGACTAATGCAAAATGAACTAAAACTTAAGCATAATGTATATTTTGCACTAGTGAGCATGGTGATAATAACATTAGTAAAAATGTTGCTTTTGGATTTAGGAATGAAAATCTTTATGTTAACGCCATTTAATTTATATTTATGGACAGGAAGCGTGATTCATCTTACCGTATCGACACTTACTTTTATCGGTATTTTTGTAGCCCGTAAAAGAATCCGAAAAATTGCTCAATATATAGTAGGTAGTCCACTATACTATGTAACTTATATATTATTAATTGCCGGATTTATTATTGAATTAATCTTAACTCAACCATCTTCTGCGCTATTAGCACAATTAAATCAACAATACAGTGAAGTAAGTTATATTTCAGCGATTATTATATTTTTATTATTACTAATCATCGTACTTATAAGCTCACACTTATCGAAAGAAAAGTTACGAGAAGAGCATGAAAAACGTTTGGATAAAGAGTTATTAGATTATGTGGAGAAACTAGAGGATATGCATGATGAGCTTGCTAGTTTCCGTCATGATTATATGAATGTATTACTATCGTTAGAAGAGGGCATACGTACAAAAAATGTGAAAGAAATTGAGCAAGTGTATTATGACGTAATAGCTCCTACATTAAAAACAATAAATGATCATGAACTTGATATTGCGAAATTATCTCGCATACATATTCCTGAAGTGAGAAGTGTATTAAGGGCGAAAGTTGGCACTGCCCAGCAGCAACAAATAAAAGTAATGCTTGATATACCAGCGAACATTGAAAGTGTTTCGATGGAGATTATTTCATTTATTCGCACCATTTCAGTTTTAGTAGACAATGCAATTGAAGAATCAATACAGAGTGAGGAAAAGATATTGCAAATCGCATTTTTTAAAATGGATTCAAGACAATATTTTATCGTGCGTAATAGTTCAAAGAGTGAAGCGATTGATCTGCAAAAAATTTATGAGAAAACCTATTCAAGCAAAGAAGGGGCTAGAGGGTACGGGCTATTCTCATTAAAACGGATTATAAATAAAACAAATAATGCGACGTTGGAAACAAATTATATACGTCCATATTTCACCCAAACCTTCATTTTAAATGACCATCTATGATGAAAAGGAAACCGAATAGGAAAGAACTACATACTTTCTACACTCGTTTTTATACACTTCAAGTAAGAGGTGAAGCGAGATGAATGGTCTTATTTTTACAACAATGATTAGCTTTGGTTTACCGCTTGTAGCACTTTTATATGCTGTCTGGAAGAAACGCTATATTCCATATATGTTAGGTGTATTGGCTTTTGTTGTATCACAAATATTGATTCGCATACCAATACTGAATTATGTAAATGGAACTAGCACAGATTTTCAAATGTTTTCTGTTATGCAGCCTATACTATTTGCACTTTTGCTTAGTTTATCAGCTGGAATTTTTGAAGAGATAGCACGTTTTATCGCAATGCGTTATTTTATGAAACAACGAGATTGGCAGTCGGGTTTTTTATTTGGAGCAGGGCATGGTGGTATTGAGGCAGTGTTAATAGTTGGCATCCCGGTAATATCCCTATTATTGTCACAAACAGTCATTCAAAATGGTGACAGTTATTATTTCGGAGGTATTGAGCGCATTTTTGCGATGGTATTGCATATTGGGCTTTCCTTCATTGTATTGCAAGCTGTCGTCCAAAAGAAATTTCGTTATGTTGTATATGCAATTCTCATCCATGGGACTACAAATGCATTAGCTGTCATTATATCGCTATATGTACAAGGGAAAAGCGGGATCATTATGTCAGAAGTTTCAATAGCAATTTGTGCTTTACTCGTTTTTAGTTATAGTTTCATGTTAAAAAGAAAGGGTGTATGAAAATGAAAAGAATGTTACTTATTATTATAAGTGCTATCGCGGCGTTTGCACTTGCAGCATGTACCGGTAATAAAGTAGATGAAAGTACGTCAAAAAAGTTTATTCCAAAGGCGGAAGAAATTGTATCATTATTAAATGAAGCGAAGTATAAAGAAGTGCATGAAAAATTTGATAGTAAAATGAAAGCTGGATTGCCAGAAGAAAAAATGAAAGATCTTACACCTGTAATAGAGAAAGCCGGTACGTTCGAAAAAATTGAGAAAAAATCGATTGAAGAAAAAGATGGATTATATACTGTGATTCTTGTAGCGAAATATAGTAAGGAACAACGGACATATATTATAACTTATAATGACAAAGAAGAAATAGCAGGTTTATTTATTAAATAAAAACAGATGCAGTGGAAATATCCACACTGCATCTGTTTTTTTGTATAACCAAATTATGGTTATTCGTGCTAATATGAACTCATAGCTATAGAGAAGGGGTGGGTAAGTATGAAAAGTGAGATAGTACTTAAAAAGAAGTACAGTATGATAAGTTATATATCTTTACTCATCGGTATTTTATGTTTTCTATTCGTTTTTATAACGCCGACAAGGATAGCGAATGCAGGTAATATAGTTGGAGATTATATTACAGTCGCCTTGACAGTTGCAGGAATCATACTTTCTATCATTACAATGACGAAAAAAACAGAGAAGAAGGGGATTGCTATTCTTTCATTCATACTGTCCTTATCATTCTTTATATTTTGGATCATTGCGATAATCTTATTGTTTACTGGTCAAATTAGTTTTGTACCGTAATGTGTAATAAAAAGAGTCCTTCTCGTATGAAGGACTCTTTTCATTCAGTATCTTCAGGTTGATATTCTAAAATATCCCCAGGTTGACATTCTAATGCTTTACAAATGGCTTCTAAAGTTGAAAAACGAACTGCTTTTGCTTTTCCGTTTTTCAAAATAGAAAGGTTAGCCATTGTAATTCCAACCTTCTCCGAAAGTTCTGTTACGCTCATTTTTCTTTTCGCTAACATTACATCAATATTAATAATAATTGCCATATTATTCACCTCAGACCGTTAAATCATTTTCTGATTTTATATCTATCGCATCTTTTAATAGTCTTTGGAGAACGGCAGCAAAGACCGCGATTACCATTGAAGCAAAAATCATAATCATTCCAATAATAATAATGCCAGGGGCGTCATCTCTCTCTGCCACAAGATAGAAAAGTGGCAAACCTAATACATATAATACACTAATTGCTAGAGCACTGTACTTAATATTTTTTAAAGCTTTAACAGATAACTCTGAGAATGCGTTGTTCTTATCAATATAGTTTAAAAGCTGAAATGTTTGGTACAACGCAAAATAATAAGGTATTGCAGTTGCGTATAAGTTGATAAATACAAGATATTTAATATATGCAATATCAGGATATAGTTCTGCAGCGAAATTTCCTATTTTAGGGACTAAAAAAATGCACATAGCAAGAACGGGGATACCCATTAGAATCACAGCTGTCTTTAAGAAGAGTGTTGATCCTTGTTTCATAAAAAGCACCTCATTTATTTAATATCTTATTAATTTACCATAGAATTTATTGTTTATCAATAAATTTTTATTTATTTCAATTGGGGATTTATTGTTAAACAAGTTAATAATGAAAAATCTTGTTTATTAAGATAGATAAACTATACCGACATGTAATGAATGAGAAAGTTACGATTGTTAGCTTTATAAGAATTGGGAACTAATAAAACATATGTAGGTCGTGAAAAGTAAAGGGAAATCAGACCTTTGTATGTAAATGAATGTGAAACAAATGGAGGCGCAATAATGTCAGAATTAGCTTTAAAGATGAAGAAATTGTTGTTATTAGGAACAATCACAATAAGTATGTTATGCACTGAAAGTTTGATGAATTATCATACAGTGGAAGCTAAAGTGAAAAAAGTAGAACATCAACCGAAAAATGTAATCATAATGGTTATGGACGGAACGAGTTCTTCAGCAACTACATTAGCTCGCTTGTATAAAGGGAAACCACTAGCATTAGAAGAAATGGTAACAGGAGGTGTTCGTACATATTCAGCGGAATCAGCAATAACAGACTCAGCCCCAGCAGCTACAGCTTTAGCGACGGGGAATAAATCGAATTCTGGATATGTAGGTGTATTACCTTCTATTGTAAGTTCACCTGGCTTAAAACCTATAAAAGATGAGGACAAGTTACGGCCAGTTGCCAATATTTTAGAAGGTGCCAAACGTACTGGACGCGCAACTGGAATTGTGGCTACAGCTGAAATTCAGCATGCTACTCCTGCTGGATTCTCTGCTCACCATGTAAACCGCAAGCATTTTGACGTAATTGCGGAGCAACAAGTGTATCAAAATATAGATGTCGTATTAGGCGGGGGAAAAGCGGCACTGCTACCTCAGAAAAGAAAAGATAGTGAAGATTTAGTAAAGGTGATTCAAGAGAAAGGATATGACTTTGTTGAAACGAAAGATGCATTATTGAACGCTAAATCTAATAAAATTTGGGGGTCTTTTTCATCAAATGCTCTTGCGTTTGATATGGATCGTGAAGCAACAAATCCAAAGCAACCAACACTTTCTCAAATGACTGAAAAAGCAATTCAAGTGTTATCAAAAGATAAAGATGGTTTCTTTTTGTTTGTAGAGGGAAGTAAGCCAGACTGGGCAGCTCATGTGAATGATCCAATTGGGATGATTAGTGATGTGTTAGCATTTGATAATGCAGTTGCAGAAGCATTAGAGTTTGCAAAAAAAGATGGTAATACGATGCTAATAGCCGTAGCTGACCATGGTAACAGCGGTATTTCTATCGGGAATATGAATACGACAAAAGGTTATAATACTACGCCAGTCTCTGCATACATTGATCCATTGAAAAAAGCGAAAATGACACTTGAAGGGGCTACAAATAAACTGAAATCGGATTTATCAAATATAGAAGATATAGCCAAATTATACGGTTTGGACAATTTAACTTATGATGAAAAAGAAAGAGTAAAAGCAGCAAAAAAGAAATCGGATGTAGGTCTAATACTTACTACATTATTGGCCAATCGTGCGAACATAGGCTTTACAACAGGTGGTCATACAGGTGAGGATGTATTTTTGTATTCTTACGGTCCACAAAAGCCATACGGTTTGATCCAAAACACAGATATCGCGAAGACGATGGCGAAAGCAATGGGCTTTAACTTAAAAGAAGTAACAAACAAGTTATTTGTAGAGAGTGAATCAGCTTTTAAACAAAACGGAGCAACAGTCACTATAGATAATACTAATGCAGCAAACCCGGTGCTCATAGTAAAACGTAATAATGTAACAGCTCAATTATTTGTTAACAAAAATATAATGCTTATTAATAATAAAGAGTATGAATTAGAAAGTGTTGTTGTAGAAAGCAACGGAAAGGTTTATGTACCAGAAGAAGCAATTCATCTATTTAGAAAACGTTCCCGTTAAAAAATTGCCAACCACTTATCTTAGTTAGGATGAGTAGTTGGCAATTTTTTGTTGAACTCAAAGTTTTTTATATGATAATACACATTTCCAGCACATATGCTCTTTCTGTCGATATAAAAACTATTTTAGACGTAAGTAATTTGTAAGTAATGAGTAAGAAAAAAGAGATTTTTATAAGATATAATATTTATTACATCTACTTTTAACACCTGATACTAATAGTATGCTATAATGTGAATTAGCAACAAAAAGGAAAGGAATTAAAACAATGACATTAGAAAATACTAAAAATTTAAAAAAACAAGTTGCTCCATATGAAAAATCAACGATTAAAAAAAGTGTGTGGCAACTTATAAACACAGTCGTGCCATTTATTATTTTATGGTACCTTGCTTATAAAAGTTTGTCTGTTTCTTATTTGTTAGCATTAGTTCCATCTCTGTTAGCTGCTGGTTTTATGACGCGAATTTTCATAATTTTTCATGATTGTACCCATTATTCATTCTTTAAAAGTCGACGTGCAAATAGAATAGTAGGGACATGTATGGGGGTGCTAACATTATTCCCATTTGATCAATGGGGACATGAGCATGCGATTCATCATGCTACAAGTGGTAATTTGGATAAGCGAGGTACAGGAGATATTTGGACGCTTACAGTGGATGAATATGTAGCTGCGCCATTTAGACTTCGTTTAGCATATCGTTTATATCGCAATCCATTCGTTATGTTTGGATTAGGTCCGATTTATGTTTTCTTGCTTAAAAATAGATTTAACCGAAAAGGTGCTAGACAGAAAGAACGTATGAATACTTATTTGACGAATATTATTATCGTTGCTGTAGTAGCTATACTTTGCTGGGCAATAGGATGGCAATCGTTTCTATTAGTACATGGTACGATATTCTTAATTGCAGGTTCAGTAGGGATTTGGCTGTTTTACGTACAGCACACATTCGAGGATTCTTACTTTGAAGAAGATAAAGATTGGGAATATGTGAAAGCGGCTGTGGAAGGAAGTTCATTTTATAAACTTCCAAAAATCTTGCAATTCCTAACTGGTAATATTGGATTTCATCATGTTCACCATTTAAGTCCAAGAGTACCTAACTATAAACTAGAAGAGGCACACAATAATACGCTTCCGTTAAAAAATGTACCAACGATTACACTTGCTACAAGCTTACGTTCACTTCGTTTCCGTCTTTGGGATGAGAAGAGTAACAATTTTGTTAGCTTTAAAGAAGTCAAAAATATAATTAAAAACAATGTTTCTGTCCGGGTGAAATCGGAACTATAATTTCATCGGCTATAAAACTCCCCTTAATCATTAACGATGTAAGGGGAGTTTTTGTTATACATAACGGATATCGAGGACGTGGAAAACTACATGTGTAGGTATAAACATAAAGAGACGGTAATTATATTATGTAAATAAGGATAATCATCATAATTTTTTATTACTGTGAAGGATATCGTGCATATATAATGGAAAGCAGAAGGTGGATGAGAATAATGATAAGAACAGAAACAACGTAATAAAATAATTCTTTCAAAAGGAAGGGGAAATGAAAGATGTTAAAATTACAAGGAAAATACAATGAAGCGAAAGTTTTTACAAATAACGTTGATGAGACTGCGACTGGGCAGATTATTGATCTTTGTAACCAAGAATTCGTAAAGGATAGTCAAATTCGTATTATGCCAGATACACATGCAGGAGCAGGTTGTACGATTGGAACAACAATGACAATACAAGATAAAATTGTTCCTAATCTTGTAGGGGTAGATATTGGGTGTGGGATGGAAGTTGTTGTAATTGATAAGAAAAAAGAAGAAATTAATTTCGATTACTTAGACGAAACAATTCGTAAATTCGTTCCAAGTGGTTTTCGTATACGAGATAAAGAACATCGATTCTCAAAAATGATTGATTTTGATGGTGTAAGAGCTCCATTTACATTACAACGCGCTCAAAAAAGTATAGGTACTCTTGGGGGAGGAAATCATTTTGTCGAATTAAATGAAGATGAAAAAGGAAATGTATATATTGTTATTCATAGTGGTTCTCGTAATCTAGGTAAACAAATTGCAGAGTATTACCAAAACTTCGCATATGAACAACTCACTGATGTTACATCAATGAAAGCTGAAATTATTAAGAGATTAACTGAAGAGGGGAGAGTAAAAGAAATACAAGAAACTTTACGAGGAATTCAGCAGCCTAATATTCGTAAAGAACTAGCTTATTTAGAAGGAAAAGGATTCAAAGATTATATGAATGATATGAATATTGCCCAAAAGTATGCTGCGTTAAACCGTAAAGCAATGATTGATGAAATTGTTACGAGAATGGACTGGAAAATTACGGATCAATTTACTACAATACATAACTATATTGACATGGAAAATATGATTCTAAGAAAAGGTGCTATTTCAGCTCAGAAAGCTGAACGAGTCATTATTCCAATTAACATGAGAGATGGTTCAATTATTGCATTTGGTAAAGGTAATCCAGACTGGAACTTTTCTGGTCCGCATGGGGCAGGACGTATCATGAGTCGTAAGAAGGCTAAAGAATCATTGAGTCTAGAGGAATTTCAAAATACGATGACAGAGGTGTGGACTACATCAGTAGTAGAAAGCACAATTGATGAGGCACCAATGGTATATAAGCCAATGGATGAAATTATCGAAAATACGAAAGAAACAATAGATATAAAGCACATTATTAAGCCATTATATAATTTTAAAGCGAATTAGAATGATAAAAGACTGCACATAAGGTAAAAGCTATGTGCGGTCTTTTATATATAAGTATAGTATTACATAGTCTCGCTAATTTTACTTTCACTACGAGTGTTAGTAGCAATTCTTTTCTTAACTTTAAAGTGATAGTACGTGTAGCAAAAGATAATAAATGGTACAGTGCAATAGATTCCAAGTCGTTGTTCAGGGATAAAGATAAGACTAATTAATATAATGCCATACAATCCAAAACCAAGAATTGGTACAAGTGGATAAAGTGGAGTTTTAAATTTTAAGTCTTCTAATCTTCCACCGTCTGCTAAATAATGTTTACGGAAAAAGAATTGAGAGACACAAATTGACATCCAAACAATGATTGTTATGACGCCAGAAATAGAAATTAACCATAAGTAAACTGTTTCAGCAGCTACAACGCTCGTCAAAAGGGAAAAAGCAGAAATAGCGATCGTCATAATTAAAGCGTTTAAAGGGATTCCGCGCGATGACAATTTCTTTAAAAAAGCTGGAGCCATTTCATTTTTTGATAATGACCAAAGCATGCGAGTTGCGGCGTATAGTCCAGAGTTTGCGACAGAAAGAACAGCAGTAAGAATAACAAAGTTCATAATATCAGCTGCATATGGAATACCGATATTATCAAATACAGCAACGAACGGACTTTTTGTTAATCCTACTTCTTCCCAAGGAATTAAAGCAACGAGAACAAAGATTGCTAAGACGAAGAAAAACATTGTGCGCCATATAATATTTCTAATAGAACGAGGTAAAGTTTTTGCTGGATCTTCACTTTCACCTGCTGCGATTCCGACAAGTTCTGTACCTTGGAAGGAATAATTGACTGTAACCATTGTTAATAGAATAGCTGCAAGTCCATTTGGGAATAAACCACCATGATTTACGAAATTTGATAATAATGGGGCTGGTTCATCGCCTTTTAAATCAATAAAACCGAACATAGCGGCGCCGCCAAGGATAATAAAAGCTATAATGGCAGATACTTTTATACTTGAAAACCAAAATTCTGTTTCTGCATAACTACGAGCAGATAATGCGTTAATTGTGAAGATTGTAACGCCAAATATTAAACACCAAACCCAAACAGGAATATCAGGAAACCAGCGCTGCATTGTAATGCCGGCAGTTGTAAATTCAAGACCGGTCGTATTCGCCCAGCTTAACCAATATAACCATCCGATTGTAAATCCAGTTGCAGGATTGATGAACTTAGTGGCATATTCCTGGAACGAACCGGAAACAGGCATGGCTACAGCAAGCTCACCAAGACATAGCATAACGAAATACATTAATAACCCACCAGCAATAAAGGCAAGTACGGATCCACCAGGCCCAGCTTGACTTATAATAAAGCCAGATCCGTTAAATAACCCCGTTCCAATCACACCACCGAGTGCAATCATGAATAAGTGTCTACTTTTCATCGTACGTTTTAATTCATTGTTTGTATTGTTTACTTGCGTCATTGTTTTCCTCACTTTCGTAGTTGATAGAATAAAGTTTGATGTTTTTCCGTATTGTGGAATGTATTCCGTGATGTGAAATCTTGTTATAATTTTCAGATAATTAAAAAGAAAAGTCAATATTTTTTTGTTTACGCTTTCAAATTATTATCGCGGTATGTTTTTTATTTTTAGAAAATTAAATAAACTAATTGATTTCATTTTGAATATTTGTTAAATTGATAGGTAATTGAGCGTACTAACATATTACAAGTCAAGTTGAGGTGAGTTATGGTACAGTCCATTGATCGAGCGATAAGTATTATAAAGTTATTAAATTCTACTAATGAAAAAGAGTATTGGGCTATTTCTGATATAGCGGACAGAACACATCTCCCAGTTAGTACAGTACATAGATTACTTAATTCTCTAATCGAGCATGGGTTAGTTACGCAAATTTCAGAAACGAAACAATACAAAATTGGGCCCATGTGGATGGAAATAGGATTACGTCAATTGGAGAAAGTAGACTACAGATCTGTGGCAAGAGAAGTGATGAAGCGATTAGCCTCTGAAGTAGAAGAAAGTGTGTATTTGAACATTCCAAATGGAACACATTCTATTATCATTGAAAGAATTGATAGCCCTTTAAAAATTCGAGTAATCGATAACTTAGGGGAGCAAATTCCACTTTCAATTGGTGCTGCAAATAAAACAATGCTTGCCAATATGAAAACGAATGAAATGGAACATATTGTAGAACATTTACTTTCTTCTTTACCAGAACAAAAGCTCAATCTCTTAGAGCAAATAAAGCATATAAGAAATGAAGGATATGCGGTAAGTTATGGTGAAAAAACAGAAGGTACAGCCTCAGTAGCTGCACCAATTATCGGATTTAATCATAAAGTAGTAGGAGCATTAAGTGTTGGGTTAATTAGTCATCGTATTAATGAAGATCGACTATCTTTTCTTATTAGTAAGGTAAAACAAGCAGCTCATGAAATATCAATAAAAATCGGCAGTACATCAGAACTATAATTTTGATAACTGTCGTCATTTTTTATTCATATAATGGAATTTATTTTCATAATGCGGAAAAATAGGGGGATTTATATGTCAAAGTGGCAATCAAAAGAACAATTGATTCAATTATTAAGCAGTCTTGTTGAAATTCCTAGTATTACAGGTACAGAAGCCGAAGTAATATTGCCAGACTTTGTTGTGGAACAATTATCAGGTTTACAGTACTTCAAAGAAAACCCGCATCATTTGCAAAAAAATCCGACAGAAGACGGACGATATTTTGTTACAGCCCTCGTAAAGAAAAGCGATAGTACAAAAAATACAGTAATTCTAGTTAGTCACTTTGATGTTGTAGATGTACAAGATTACGGAGTATGGAAAGAGGATGCATTCAACCCTAAAAAGTTAACGTCTATGTTTTATTCTCATAAAGATAAACTACCAGGCCATGTACGTGAAGATATAGAACAAGGAGATTGGCTATTTGGTAGAGGAACAATGGATATGAAATGTGGCCTCACGTTACAAATGGCAATGATTGAGCAGGCCTGTGACGGAAGATTTGATGGGAATGTTCTTTTATTAGCCGTTCCAGATGAAGAAGTAAATTCGGTGGGAATGAGGGCTGCTGTTCCAAGATTACTTGAGTTAGCAAAAGAACATGATTTAAATTATAAAACAGTGCTAAATTCAGAGCCTATGTTTGCAAGACATCCTGGTGACCAAAATAAGTATATTTACACTGGTTCTATTGGTAAAGTGTTACCTGGTTTTCTTTGCTATGGTAAAGAAACACATGTAGGTGAACCTTTTGCGGGCCTAAATGGGAGTTATATGGCCTCATTAATAACAGCAGAATTAGAGTTGAATACAGACCTCTGTGATATTGTAGAAGGGGAAGCGAGTCCTCCGCCAACTAACTTACTTCAACGGGACTTAAAGGAGGATTATTCTGTTCAAATTCCGCATCGTGCCGTCACATTATTTAATTTGTTTTTATTAGAAAAATCAATGACAGATGTCGTTTCATTGTTACGTCAAAAAGTAACGAAAGTAGCAGAGGAAATAGAAGAGAAATATGAAAAGCAAGCATATCGTTTTTCTAAATATAATCCGTTTATAGCGCCTAATATGAAAGTGAATGTATTAACGTACGAAGAGCTTATTGCTTATGCAATTGAACAACATGGGCAAGAGAAAATAGATGATATTCAATCCAGTATAATAAAAAATAGAAAAGAGAAAGATGATCGTGCGGTAACAATTGATTTAGTAGATAAACTAGCTATTTTATGTAAAGAAAAGGCGCCGATGATTGTACTTTTCTTTGCTCCACCATATTATCCAGCTGTAAGTTCACGCAACAATCCGTTAATTAAAGAAGTAGTTACAGAAATGGAAAAGTATGCACATTACAATCATAACATTACATTTGAAAACCAAAACTATTTTGGAGGAATTTCAGATTTGAGCTATGTGGGCTTACAGAATCCTCTAGACTCAATGAGTTCACTGGTAGATAATATGCCGTTATGGGATAAAGGTTACTCGATTCCCCTACAGGAACTAGAAGAGTTTGACGTTCCTGTATTAAATATGGGGCCGGTAGGGAAAGATGCACATCAATGGACAGAACGTTTAGATGTAAATTACGCATTTGAAACGTTATTAGATATGTTGCCGAAATGCATTGAAAAATTATTAGTTTCTAATAAAATTACACAAGCGTAGTAGGGAATAAAGAAGAGTTAAAACTAGAATTCCAAAAGAAGATATAAATAAAATTATCTCAGTATAACCAAAAGAACGGACAAACTCAAGTGTTTATGAGTTTGTCCGTTTATTATTTTGTGAAAGTGGGAGAGTATGTAATGCACCATTCTTCAATTAAATTCATAGCTAACGTGATCTCTTTTATCGTTTTATTTTTTTGTTTGACTAGACAGTTCAATAGACTTTTGTGTACAGCGCTGCATAGCTGAAATGATGGCTGTGCGTAAACCTTTTTCCTCTAATGTTGCTACAGCCTCTATCGTTGTTCCGCCAGGAGAACAAACCATATCTTTCAATTCACCTGGATGTATTCCTGTTTCTAGTACCATTTTTGCAGAGCCTAACACAGCTTGAGCAGCAAATTTATATGCTTGATTTCTAGGCATACCATCTAATACAGCTGCATCTGCCATCGCCTCTATCATCATATATACGTATGCTGGTGAAGAACCACTTACAGATGTTACAACGTTCATTAATTTTTCACTTACGACCTCTGCTTGACCAAAGCTATTGAAAATGTTAAACACATCTTCTAAATCTTTTTCTGTCACCATTTCATTAGGGCATAATGCAGACATTCCTTCTCCAACAAGAGCAGGTGTATTAGGCATTACACGTACAACTTTTAATTTTTTATCAAAAGCTTCTTCAGTACTTTTAATGCTTTTCCCGGCAGCAATTGTTATGACGATAACATCGTTTTTGATGACCTCTTTTATTTCGTTAATGATCGCTGCGTATAGGTCTGGTTTAATTGATAAAATTAAAATATCAGCATTTTTAGCTACCTCATTGTTGTCGGTAGTTGTAGTTATTCCATATTTTTCATTTGCTTGTTTTAAATTCGTAGTGTTTAAATCTGAACAAATAATATGATTTGCAGACACTACCTTTTTGTTTAGCATCCCGCCAATGATAGCCATTCCCATATTTCCGCATCCGATGAATCCAATTTGTTTATCCATAATAATTCAATTTTGCTCCTTTTTAATAAAGTATATCATTCTGAAATTGTTATTTTAAAATAATAACAACATCTCCATGCAATATAAAGAAACATTCTAAGAGAATATATTCTTTTTTGCAACAGTAAAAGATAAAAATGAATTATATTCGACATTCTGTAAATATATACACTATAATTTAAGAGCTTATATTTATGTACATGATTTAACCTTATATCGATTTGTATTTTCATTCAGTAGGGTGTTAATTTCATACAAGTAACTTTCCGCTCTATTTATTTTTTAAAATACCTCTTGACACCAAATCAAACTATATCGCATAATATAAAAAAATTAAACCGTAAATCGTTGAAGGGAAATAGTACATATGTCTTCTTGCGAAAGAGAGTGGAATTCACCGGCTGAAAGATTCCTCGTATAGAATATATCGAACCTATCCCTGAGTCTTAAATGAAAGTTTAGGCGTTCGCCTGCGTTATAGGCACCAAGTGGATATCTATGTATATCAATTAAGGTGGTACCGCGGAACAATGACCGTTTCGTCCTTTTTATTTTATTAAGGGCGAAGCGGTCATTTTTATTTTGCTCATAAATAGGCTAGTTGCAGCACTGATAAGAATGGAAATCGCTGCAAGCTGTATGAATAAAATTGTAATGTATAAAAAACTTTGTGGAGGATACAAAAGTGAAAAAACAACGAATTGTTGTAAAGATTGGGAGCAGTTCCTTGGCAGATAGTCACGGAGGCATTTCTAAAGAACAACTTTCAGATCACGTTGCCGCATTGGCTCGATTGAAAGAGGAAGGGCATGAAGTGTTGTTAATTACATCTGGGGCCGTCGCTGCAGGTTTTTCAGCACTAGGGTATCCTAGTAGACCTGTGACAATTAAAGGAAAACAGGCTGCTGCGGCTGTCGGACAAAGCTTGTTAATGCAGGCGTACACGGAGGAATTCCGTAAATATGGTATTGTAACTGCGCAATTATTGCTGACGAGAAGTGACTTTTCTAGAAAAGAACAATATAGTAACGCTTACGCTACTTTAGGAGAGTTATTAAACCGTTCTGCTCTTCCAATCATTAATGAAAATGATTCCATCTCTTTAGAGGAGCTAACGTTCGGTGATAATGATATGCTGTCAGCTTTAGTAAGCGGACTTGTTTCAGCGGATATGCTTATGATTTTTACAGATGTGAACGGTCTATATGACAAAAATCCTCAGAAAAATGCGGATGCGAAAAAATATTATTTCCTTCCTGAAGTTACGGAAGAAATCGCTTCTCTTGCAGGAGATGCTGGTTCAAAACTTGGAACTGGCGGTATGAAATCAAAAATTGATGCTGCGAAGACAGCACTTTCTCTTGGCGTGAGTGTATTTATTGGAACAGGATGTGGGCAAGAGAAGTTTGTAGATGTTTTGAAGGGCAAAGGTGATGGTACGTATGTCGGAAATGCCCCTCAAAAAGAAATGAAGATGAACAAGCAATGGATCGCGTTGCATTCGCTTGTAAGCGGACAAATTGTAGTAGACGCCGGAGCAGCTACAGCTATTATTCAGCATGGTAAGAGTCTTCTTCCTGCTGGCGTTACAAATGTGTCAGGATCTTTCAAAGTTGGCGATGTCGTAGAAGTAATGACGCAACAAGGGCGCGTAATCGGAAAAGGACAATGCACCTATAGCGCAGAGGAGTTAAGAGAAATAAAAGGTATGCAAAGCCAACATATTCAAGCAAGAGGCGAAAGACATAATTATGAAGTCATTCATAGAGATTATTGGGTTTCACTTTAAGAATAGTGATGTTAAAAAGGAGGAAACAAAAATGAATGAAGTGTTGGCAAAGGGGAAAAGAGCGAAAGAAGTTGCAATGGATCTTGTGCTTAAATCTACAGGTCAAAAAAACGAAGCACTTGCTGCAATTGCTGAAAGGCTAATAGTAGAAACAGCTTATATTTTAGAGGAAAACAAACGTGATATCGAAGAAGGTAAGGCAAAAGGATTTTCTGATTCACTCCTTGATCGACTTATGCTAACTGAACAACGCATTGTTGATATGACAGAGGGGATTAAGCAGTTAATCGAATTACGTGATCCTGTTGGAGAATGTGTAAGTGAATGGCAACGGCCAAATGGACTATCTATTCAGGAGATGCGTGTACCACTTGGTGTTGTTGGGATGATTTATGAGGCAAGGCCGAATGTAACGGTAGATGCTGCTACAATTTGTTTGAAAACAGGAAACGCAGTTATATTACGTGGTAGTTCTTCTGCTATCCATTCTAACAAAGCTATTGTTGACGTTATTCACCGAGCGCTTAAACAAACAAGCTTGCCAGAAGAAAGTGTACAGCTTATAGAAGATACAACGCGAGATAGTGCAAAGCAGTTGTTTACATTGAATGAGTACTTAGACGTTCTTATTCCAAGAGGTGGAAAACAATTAATTGATACTGTAGTGAGAGAAGCGTCTGTTCCAGTACTTGAAACAGGTGCAGGAAATTGTCATATTTTCATTGATGAAACAGCGGATAAGCAAATGGCAATTGATATTATTATAAATGCAAAAACGCAGCGTCCATCTGTATGTAATGCCATTGAAACGATTGTACTTCATGGGAAGTGGGCGCAGCAATTTGGTAGCGAGCTGTTTTCAACTTTGAAGGAAAAAGGTGTGGAGCTACGCGGTGATCAGAGAGCATTGGCAATTGATTCTTCAATTGTAATTGCTTCAGAAGAAGACTGGGGTACAGAATTTTTATCACTCACGTTGGCAGTGAAAGTAGTTTCTTCTATAGAAGAAGCGATTCACCACATAAATACGTATGGTTCTATGCATTCCGAAGCGATTATTTCAGAAAACGAGGAAAACGTCAGCAAATTCTTCACAGCTGTAGATGCGGCTGCACTGTACCACAATGCATCCACTCGTTTTACTGATGGATCTGAATTCGGATTCGGCGCAGAAATTGGCATCAGTACACAAAAGCTACACGTAAGGGGGCCAATGGGACTACCTGCATTAACTTCTACAAAATATGTGATTCGTGGAAATGGTCAGATTCGAAAATAAAAATAAAAGACACTCAATTCGATTGGGTGTCTTTTATTTTAAAAAATTATTTACCATACAAAAAGCCCAACAAGCATAGCGCTTAATAAGGAAACAGCCATTCCGCTCACAAGAAGCTTCCAAACATTTTTCCCGATGACTGATGATTTTTCGCCGCCAAATAATGAATTGTAAGTTCCATAAATCATACCTACTGTACTAAAGTTAGCAAATGAAGCTAGAAATGTTGTTGCAACTGCAACCGTATGAGGTTGTAACGACTTTAAATTCGATTTTAAATCCATCATTGCAACAAATTCATTCGTTGTTATTTTAATCCCCATTAATTCAGCTACATACATAGCATCGCTCCCCGATAAACCGAGTAAAAAAGCAAAGGGGCTAAAGATTATGGAGAAGATTTTTTGAATTGTTAAACCTGTTACGAAAAAGCTTAAAATCCCGTTTAAACATGCAGTTAATGCTACATAACCAATTACCATAGCTAAAATAACGATAACCATATTCATACCGACTAACATACTGTTTGAAATAGTAGAAAAGAAATCCTTTTTTTCATGTTTTGAAGGTGTATATACGACATCATCTTCTTTCGTAACTTCCACAGGATTTAATACATTGGCTAAAATTAATGCATTAATACAGTTTAAAGGGATTGCGCTGAAAATATATGTAGCTGGAACCATTGATAAATATGCGCCAAGAATGGATCCGCTGACACTACTCATACTCATAATTCCAAAAGTTAATAAGCGATTTTCTTTTAAAACAGATAATTGATCACGAACAACCGCAAGTGCTTCGGTGTTTCCTAAAAACATCATTTGAATCGAAAAGAAACTTTCTAACTTTGGTAAACGAGAAATCTTTGAAATAACTGCACCTACTTTATCAATAATCCAAGTTAAGATTCCAAAGTAAGAAAGAATATCAAAGAAGGTGATAACGAAAATGATTGGAAGTAATGCGCTAAAGAAGAAATCAATTGTTTGGTTTTCCATAGCAGAAGGAAACGCAAACCGAATCCCTTCATTCGCACATGAAAGTAGCCAACTGAAAAATGACGCAATTTTATTAATGATAATACTGCCGAGCTTCGTGCCTAACATAAACCACGTAATTAAGAGCTCCAATATGATTAGAATTAAGATTGGTCTCCATTTTATTTGTTTTTTATTAGGCGAACAGAGGAAAACGATTAATATGACAACGAAAATCCCTAACATATTTAATATGAAATACATGTCAACAACTCCTTGAAAGTTATTATTTGTATATAAAAAAGCTCCTATTCTTCTTAATTTAGAATGAATGTATTTCAACTCATATTTTATGAATTCTAAAAATATAGAAGGATAAATTCGATAGAAATAGAATTAAATATATAGCAAACAAGGAGGGGATAAAAATGGAGGTTTATCACATAACGAGTAGAAAGAGGGAAACTTATCATGTTCAAGTGAAGTATTCAATACTTTTCGAATGCGCACTTGGCATTGCGGCAATTACTCATAAAAGGTTAATCGATACTCTTGAAAAGAGTCAAAATGAATGGGAAGAAATTAAGGAATCATTAACAGAAGAAATGAGAGAACACTTACAGTTTGTAGAAGAACATAATACGTGGAAAGCATTACTTCAGTTGTTGTATAAGGAAGAGTTTCAGGATTTATCACAGTTTCATGCTAAAATCGATTCGATTTCAGAAGAAGATTTGAAATATATATGCTTACCGTTTTTAGGCGAGAAATATGAAAAGAAAAGACATTTAGCAGCAAGTGGGGACGTAACTACAATATATGAACTAATGGAACTGACGCAGGATCATCAGTTTTTCTCCGCGTATATTCGTTTTATATGTAATATCGATGTGCAAAAACTAAAGGATCATTTAGTAGCCGTTATGACAGGTTGGTATGAGAGTGTTATTCAGAAAGAGGAAGAGAAAATACTTTCTATATTACAAAGAGACTATGAAGCGAAAAATGAGATGAATAAAAAGATGAAACCGGAAGAGTTCGTCGAGTGGGCGACTGGCGGTGTGAACTATATGCCAGAACCAAGTGTTCATAATGTACTTCTTATCCCGCAAATGACGTACAGACCGTGGAATATTGAGGCGGATATTGAAGATACGAAAGTATTTCATTACCCAGTCGCAAATGAAAGCATCCACCCTGAAGATCTATATGAACCGAATTATTTTTTAGTTCAAAAACATAAAGCACTTGGGGATGAAGCAAGGTTACGCATTGTAAAAATGTTGTTTGAAAAAGAAAGAACATTGCAGGAAATTACAGAAAGACTGCAACTCGGTAAATCGACTGTACACCATCATTTGAAATTGTTACGTGCAGCGAAGTTAGTAGATATACATGACGGGAAATATGTATTAAGAAAGAAAGCAGTACAGTCGTTAGCGAAAGAATTAGATATGTTTTTGAATAGATAATTAACAACGAGAATGTACATAGAGGGAGGAATATAAAAGAAAAGTTGGTGTATGAAATTGAAAAATGTATTGAAAAATCGTTCGTTCTTTTTCATGTGGATAGGTAGCGCGATTTCAGAATTGGGCGGGGCTTTCGGAACGTTATGTAATTCGATTCTTGTTTATGAATTAACAGGCTCAAAAACAGCTTTAAGTAGTATGTGGCTATTATATTTCATCCCATCACTCATACTGCAACTAATAAGTGGCCCATTTATAGATAAATGGAGCCGGAAGTGGATTATGATTTTTTCACAATGGGTGCGAGCTTCCGTTTTCTTATTGCCGTTCGTCATGATACTTACAAGTAATATAGAAGTTTGGCATGTGTATGTCGTACAAATTATAATCGGACTTATTACGCCGCTGTATACACCTGCAAGTCAAGCCATTACACCGAGCATTGTAAGTAAAGAACAACTTCAAGACGCAAATGCGTATATTGATGGGATGGCTCGTCTTATGATGTTTCTTGGGCCCGTATTAGGCGGAGTAGTCATTCATTTGATTAGAACAGAACTTACATTATCTTTCGTATGTATTTGTCTTTTTGTCAGTGGTGCATTATTACTTAATATAAAAGAAAAGGGAACAAAACAACCTATTCGGAAAACGTGGCTAGAACAGTTTCTTCACGGTTTTGCATATTTTTTCACAAAACCAGTTATCGTTTGGCTCGGTGTCTTTCTTACTTTCGTGCAATTTGGGGTCGGGGTAACGCTGGTTACAAATCTTCCTTATATAAAAGATGAGCTGTCAGCAGGTTATGCGGAGTTTGGTTATTTTATGGCTGGTTTCCCGTTTGGCTATGTAATTGGATCTATACTAGTCGGAAAAGTAGCATATAAAAGCCGGCGTATACTTATGCTTGGTGGATTGTTTATAGGAGGACTCACATACATTTTTCTAGGGTTCAATCATAGTATAGTAATTGCAGTGTTTATTGAAGTAGTTGCCGGCATTTGTATTTCATTTTTCAATGTTCATAACACAACAATTTGCCAACAAACAGTACCGAACAATATGATAGGACAAGTATTTTCAGTGCGTTTATTTTTCATACGATCCGCTATGCCGTTAGGTGTGTTATTAGGAGGCATACTAAGTGAAATGTGGGGAGTGAGAGCATTATACTTTATCATCGGTGCGATTATATGTGTTACTTCTTTAATAGGACTAATACTTCCGTATTTCAAGTTTTTAGATGAGGCTATAGAAGAGAAATCAGCATAATGCAAACTTTATAATTGAAAATAATTATCATAATCAACTATAATAGAAGAATAGTAGTATTCGTATTATAAAGAGGGAGTGGGATATATGTTTATCGAAACGAAAACATTTACAGTAAAAGAAGGTACATCAAATATAGTTGTAGAACGTTTCACTGGCGAAGGTGTTATTGAAAAATTTGAAGGCTTTATCGATTTAAGTGTTCTTGTGAAAAAAGTAAGACGCGGCGACGAAGAAGTTGTTGTTATGATTCGCTGGGAATCTGAAGAAGCATGGAAAAACTGGGAAACGAGTGAAGAACATTTAGCAGGACATAGAGCGAGTCGTGGTAAGCCAAAACCAGATCATATCATTAACGTGGATCATGCAGTTTACTATGTGAAATCATCAAAAGCGGCTTATCAACAGTCGTAATATATATGTAAAAGTAGAGGATATTTGTTTAGTAATAAACGAGTATCCTCTTTTTTGATTTATGGTAAAATATGGATGTGGTATATGTTTTATTGTGTCATTATAAATGGAGGTAAATGAAGTGAAAAAATGTTTGGAGGTTACAAATGTTAGAAGCACAAACATCTATTAAACATGAACAACATAAAAAATTAGTGCAAACAATAGTGGCTGAATACTTCTCTTTAGATAAGGTAAATGGATGTATGCTTATCGGATCTGTCGCAAGAGGTGATGCATATCCTGATTCGGATTTAGACATATATATTCTTTTAGAAGACGGACAAAAGAAAAAATTTCATTTTGAAACGAGAGAAGATATTTTAGTTGAATATAAGTATGCAGATGTTAATCAAATACGAGTAAACTTTCAAAACAATCCGATGGAACTATACTCATTTTTAGAAGGGAAAATTTTATTTGATAAAAGCGGCGAGTTGAAAAGGTTAAAGGAAATAGCTACATATGAATTTGAAACCTATCGTGTTTCTAGTGACAAAGTGAAAGATATTTCTCATTGGTTACATAGTTCGCTCATTAAAATTCAGTCAGCATTGAAAGCAAATGATGAGTTAAAGGCTTCATACATCGTTCATACGTCAATTTGGACATTGTTAGAAGGGATATGGGTTATTAATAACAAACCTACACCGCCAGCGGGATCTGTTTTAAGGTATATTCAAGCGTTGCCTAATAAACCAATCCATTTGGAGGTATTACTTCATAAACTATTTTTAGGGGATACGAAAGAACGTATTGAATCGGCAATCGTGTTAATGGAGTGGGTGTTACATAAATGATAGTGTCTAATTTTGTTGGTAAATCGATATCTTGTGTTGAATAGTCGATATATTGAAAAAATCGTTCATATAAATTTCATATACTATATAACTAGCAACTAAAAGAGCGTAATCTAGTCTAATTTCTAGCTAGATTACGCTTTTTTTAATCCAGTTGAATTTCAAACTCAAGCACAGTTTGATCTTTCCTAAACGGCATATTGAGTTCTTTAAATCGTAAGCTTATTCCAGACAAATTATCAGGAAGGGCAGGAGATATAACGAAATGATGACTAAAATGTCCATCAGTGCCGCCACCACCTTCTGACCAGCAGTCATATGTATCATCTATTGATAATTGGAAGAAACTATGAGGCTTATTTTCATTAAAAACTTTATCAGTGGAATCCCAATCACTATATAAATACACTACACTAGTATTTGCATACTGCCGAATAAAAGTTACCGTATACATGATACCATTATGTTCATGCGTTTTAAAAACAGGTATATGTTTTTTGAATGTAGTTGGTTCGACGCGAGGTTTAAATTCACCTTCGTCCATCATAGAAGAAAATAATGAATTTAGATAGTCTGGATAAAATCCGTATTGCTTTGCCCATTTATAAATCGCTTCATCATGTGGAAAGCCTGAGTCACCACCTGAAAGTTCTTTACGTTCTTTTAATAGGGCACAAATTTTTTCATCGATAGTATATAATCTTTCATCGTAATAATCAGTAGGACGTTCAAAAGCCATTCGTTTCATAATCATTCCTCCTTTTCTTTATTTTAACAAAAAAGAAAGGGCAATACATTTTTAAATATTAAGTGTAAATCAAATGTTATAGACTTAAAATGAAGTTTGAAAACAAGTTCTATTTTGCAAAGGAGTCGCTTATGCATAAAATAACATTAATGTATGCTGTTGCAAGAAAATTTAGAGAATCAAGC
Source organism: Bacillus paramycoides (assembly GCF_038971285.1). Lineage (NCBI taxonomy): Bacteria > Bacillati > Bacillota > Bacilli > Caryophanales > Bacillaceae > Bacillus > Bacillus paramycoides. The sequence goes on along the minus strand of NZ_CP152427.1, from coordinate 2,815,127 downwards.
AGGTTTCCATAGAAATTATTATAAGTAGTACAGTGATATAAATAGGAGGTTATCGCTATGACAGCTGTTTTTAAAGATATGGCGTTCCAGTTAAAAACGGAACGACTCGATCTGAATATGTGGGAGGAATCTGATGCAGTCTGGCTGAGAAAATTAATTAGTGAACGTGGTGTGGACATGCCAACCATTGAATCTGTTCGTAGCTCTCTTATCGAAATGCGCAAGAAAGCAACTGAAAATGGCATTTCTCTTCTTACTATACGTAGGCGAGAAGAAGGGGATTTTATCGGATACTGTGGCTTAATCATTGGTCGTTCCACGCTTGAAGAGCCAGAGATTGCATATGAATTGTTTCAACATGCTCATCGCAAAGGTTATGCGACAGAGGCAGCATCAGCAGTGCTTGAGGCAGCGATTGCTACGGGTCGTCATAGACTTTGGTCTACTGTAGGTGCTTGGAATACGGCGTCTTTCCGGGTATTAGAAAAGATAGGATTTAAGCGGCATCACAGTACGTTTGGTGAACGTGGTGAGATTGTTTGGAATGTGCGCGATTTGTAGATTAAATTCAAAACAATGAAAAATGTAAAAGAAAGCCCATATGTTAGATTCCTCAGTAATCTAACATATGGGCTTTTCTTTTAAATGCAATAGTTTGTTCGTTTGTTTTAATTTTTTACATCTTCATATAATTGGAGAGCCTCTTTCACATTCAATCCGTTTTTCACAATGCCATGTATTGCTTGGATCATGGCAGCAGGATGTTCAGATTGCCATATGTTTCGGCCCATGTCTACGCCGATTGCGCCTTCTTGCAGTGCATTGTACGTAATGTTTAATGCGTCTTCAATTGAATCTAGTTTTGGACCACCAGCGATTACGACTGGGGCAGGGCAAGTACTCGTTATTTTTTCGAATCCTTCGCAGTAATACGTTTTAATAATGTCAGCTCCCATTTCCACGCATACGCGGGAAGCGAGTGCTAGAAAGCGTGCTTCACGTTTTTGCAATTCTTTTGCAACAGCAGTAATACCGAGTACTGGTAGACCGTAATCGTGAGCTTCTGAAACTACATTTGCGAGATTTGATACGGTTTGTGTTTCATAGTCTGATCCGACGAAAACAGAAACGCCGACGCCAATTGCGTTTTGTTTTACTGCCTCTTTTACAGGTGTAACAATTGTTTCATTCGCTAAATCTTTACCGACGACAGTAGCTCCGCCTGATACACGCATAACCATCGGTGTGCTGCAGTTTTCAGGAATACAGGAGCTAAGTACACCACGCGTTAAAAAGAGGGAATCAGTGTAAGGAAGTAAGTTTTTAACTGTTTCAAGTGGCTGTTCTAGCCCGTGAATTGGTCCTAAAAAGTAGCCGTGATCTATCGCTAACATAACCGCTCTTCCATCAGGTAAAATTGTATTTAATCGATTTTTAAATCCCCAAGTCATTAGAAATCACTCCTTCGTTAATGTTGGATTTTCCGTTTGTACCGTATCTTTATTTGGTAAATGTGGTGACTTAATAAAAACTGCTTTAAAAGGTTTGTCAGAATGGTTAATAAGATAGTGAGATTCATGAGGGCGGACTTGCAACACATCGCCTTGTTTAATCGGAACTCTTTCGTTATTCACATAGAAATCAATTTCACCTTCTAATGCATAAAAGACTTCCTCGCACGTCGTATGATAGTGATTTTGAAACTCCTGCCCAGGCTGAATGACAACAAGGCCAAGATCAATATTCGGACCTTGTATTAAATATTTCGGCCCATTATCACCAAAGCGATAGGAGAAGTCATTTTCATTCGCTTTTAACATACTTTTTCACTCCCTTATGTAATGTGTTACAGAGCACCAGGCGCAATCCACATATGTGAGGTGAGCCCTTTATCAGCTAAAGCGAGTTGACTGTCATACACAGTTTTCCATGTTTCATAGAATTCTTTATATAGTTCATGATTTTCAGTAATTGGCTCGAATGTGTGCTCCCACTGTACAAACTGTTCAGCAGTTTCTTCCATAGATGAATATATGCCTGCGCCAACTCCAGCAGCAATCGCAGTTCCTAACGCAGCTGCTTCTTTCACAACCGGTACTTTCACAGGAATACCAAGAACGTCCGCTAGAATTTGTGGCCATAGTTTTCCTTTAGCAGCACCGCCAGCAAAAATGACTTCAGAAGGGAATGTTCCTGTGAGATTTTCTATTAATTTTAAATTGCCAAGTGTAACGAAGGCAGCATTTTCCTCAATAGCACGGAACAGTTCTTTCTTTCCACATTTGTCAGCATCTAAACTTAAATTTAAAAAAGAAGGTGCGGCATGACGCCAAGAAATGTAGTTCATTACGTTTGAAAAAGTAGGAATAATACCATGTGAGCCGACAGGTACGTCTTTCGCTTGTTCTTCTAATAAGGCATAAGCATCTACACCGAGTTTGTCAGCAAGTTTCTTTTCCTCGTGGCAAAAAGCGTCTCGAAACCAGCGCATAACAAGCCCTGGAAAAAAGGCAATCGTTTCGTATTGCCAAAGGTTAGGTATAACGTGACAATTTACTCGAATGGAAGCATGTGGATCTGTTTTTGGTTCTGTAACATTTACTTCTTGTTGCCAAAAACTACCTCCGCATATTAACGTTTGATTAGGCCTAACTACTCCTGTTCCGAGTGAGGCCATTTGAGCATCTCCGCCCCCGGCGACGACAGGAATTCCTTCACATAATCCAGTTAATGTTGCACACTCTTTTGTGACGGTACCAATTACTGTACCAGCTTCATTTACTATTGGTGAAAATGGCAACGTTAAACCGCACTCAATAGCGACATCGTTATCCCATACTCTATTTTGCAGGTCAAAAATACCGGATGTACATCCGTTTGAAGGATCAATTTGTAGTACGCCGCTTAGTTTATATAAAATCCAATCGTTTAACATCGTAAAAGAATGAATATTACTATAGACGTCTGGTTCATGTTTTTTAATCCAAAGTAGGCGAGGTAAAGCACCTAATGAAAAAGTTTGACCAGATCTAGTATATAAATCTTCTTCAAGATGTGACCGTATTTCTTTTAGCTCACTAACTTCAGCAGATGCACGTCCATCAACATTTGCGCAAGCCCATATCTCTTGCCCACCTTTATCATATAAAACAAAACCTTCTCGCATACTAGTAGCGCTAATAGCTAGAATAGAAGAGGGCGTGACATTACTTCTTTGTAAAACTTCTTTCGTGCACTGTTGTACTAGCTTCCAGTTTTCTATTACATCAAAATTCATAGAACCTGGGTAACGAGGGTCCGTGTTATGAACCCATTCTTTTTGACTAACCGCAATTTGATTACCTAATAAATCAAAAAGAACAGCTCGAACGCTTCCTGTACCAGCATCAAAAGCTAATAAATGAGACATTAACAATCACCATCCTTTCGTAATAAGGAGAGGGCCGTTTCCTCATCGGTAATTAATGTATGAATGAACTTTCCTTTTAAGGCACCATAAATTGCATCTATCTTTTCTATACCTCCAGCAACACCAACGACATGTTTCATTTTGCGCAGAATTGTGAGCGGCGTACCAATTAGTCGATTATGATGTGGGAGCTTTAATAAATCACCATTCGTATTGTAAAACTGTCCTAAAATATCACCAGCTCCGTTTTGACTACGGATATATGTCATCTCACGTAACGTTAACTTTTCTTCCTTTACAATCGTAGCGTCTTGAGATAACCCTCCAATACCGACAACTGCTGTATGTGCAAGTGAAGCGACATGAAGCATATCTTTTACACTCGGTTCTGATAGAATACTTTGTGCCATTTCGGTTGTAGATGCTAGAAACGGCGTAGGGATAATGTGAAGATCGCCTTGCATGTAGTGTAAATAGTTTTGTTTTCTTGGGAGATAGTGATTTACTCCGCCTGTTAGCGTTACGATTGAAAGATTAATAGAACTTTCAAAATGAATATTTTCTAGCATTTTGCTAATCGTTTCGCCCCATCCAATGCCAAGTAAATCACCTTGCTGGAGCTGAGTTTCTAAATATTGTGCAGCAGCTTTTCCGAGAGAAGCGTGATAATTGTTTATTGGAGTAGGGATAATAAAAGCATCTTTTAAGTGGAATTTTTTCATTAGGTCACGCTCAATACTTAAACAGTGTAAACCAGTTCCTTTTACGTGAAATGTAACGATGCCTTCACTGCGTGCCTTATCTAATAATCGGACAACTTTATTTCTTGAAATGTGAAGAAGTGAAGCAATTTCCTGTTGTGTTAATTGGTCTTTATAATAGTACCAAGCTACTTTAGTTAATAAATTCTCTTCAAAGTTCAGCTGTGTCATACTCTTCATCCCTTTCAACAATTGACCACTGCTTAAACATATGTGCCATATATTTTGTTTATTCCAGTTGAAACGATTAATTGTCTGGTGAAAAAATTGTTCTAGATATGAAAAAAGGAATATACAATGCTACAAAACAAGTAGAACAAATAATCATTTTCTCAAAAAATGTTCTGAATAGAGGTAGGTGACATCATGTGGAGAGCGTACCCTTATTACAAGTAAAGAAAATGAGTAAGGCGTTTTCAAATCAACTTGTACTAAAAGAAGTGAACTTACAAGTAGAGCGTGGCGATATATACGCTTTAGTTGGAGGAAATGGTGCTGGAAAATCAACATTAATGAAAATATTAACAGGGTTATATTCGTATGATAGTGGAGAAATGTATGTAAAAGGAATGAGGAAACAGTTTGTAAATCCGAAAGAAGCACACCGAGACGGGATTTACTTAATACCACAAGAACCCCTCATTTTTCCGCATATGACCATTGAAGAAAATATATATATCGGACTAAAAGGGAAGAAAAAGGAATTAAAAGTAAAGATTCAGCAATTGATGGAAAGTTTAGGGTGGGATATTGACCTTAAAGAACTAGGAGGATCACTATCCATTGCGCAGCAACAGTTAGTAGAAATCGTTAGAGGATTAATACGGGAAGCCGAGATTCTTATTTTAGATGAGCCAACATCGACATTAACAACTCATGAAATAAAGAGTCTTTTTATGCTGATGAAAAGCTTACAAGAAAAAGGAATTGGAATGATATATATTACGCATCGCTTTCCAGAAATATTTGAAATTGCGAACAAAGTAGCGATATTACGTGATGGAATGATTGTAAGCCAAGGTGATGTATGTGACTATACATATGACATGCTAATGGAGGGGTTATTACCGAAAGGGTATAAACAAGAAGAGAAAAGAGAAGTAGTGCAAGAGACAAAGGAAACGAAAAGAATATTAGAAGTCACTGATATAACGAGTCACGCATTCGAAAATATATCATTTACTGTACATGCTGGGGAGATTGTAGGTATTGCTGGCATTGTTGGATCAGGCAGAACGGAATTAGCAGAAGCCATATTTGGATTGAAGTCTATAAAATCAGGTTCTATTTTATTAGAAGGAAAATCAATTGATTCATGCTCTTTGCATAAAAGACTTAGCGAAGGATTAGTTTATGTGCCAGAGGATAGAGCAAGAAATGGGATTTTCTCAATTGCATCAGTTAAAGAAAATATGACTGCAGCAAGTTTACATCAGAAGAGTCGTTTTTTCATTAACCAAGAAAAAGAAAGCGCTTTAATGAAGTCGTATATAGAACAGTTTCGAATTGTTGTACGAAGCATGGATGAAGTTCTAGCATCTTTATCGGGAGGTAATCAACAAAAAGTCGTGCTGGCAAAATATCTTGCGTGTAATCCGAAAATTATTATTCTTGACGAACCGACTCGCGGAATTGATGCGAAAGCAAGGATTGAAGTATATGAGACGATAGAAAAAATGAAAAGGGAAGGGCTCGCGATATTATTAATCTCTTCCGATGTTGAAGAAATCGTTCAATTAGTAAATCGTGTATATGTAATGCGAAATGGACAATTTGTTTCTCATTTAGAGAAACAAAATATGACTGTAAATGAAGTTACACGTCTTGCATACGGAGGTGTAACGGAATGAAACGTATGTATAAAATGCACGAAACATCTATCATACTATTATTACTCATTTACATTGCCATTGTCGGAATGATAAATCCAAGTTTCGTTCAGCTTAACTCGTTATCTTTAATGATAAAATCAAGCGTGATTTTAGTCGTGCTAGCAATTGGCCAATCGTTTGTCTTATTTACGAAAAATATAGACGTATCAGTCGGTTCAATTATGGGATTAAGCGCAGCTGTTTGCGGAATGTTGTTAACGGATGGGGTTAGTGCATTCTTGTCTATTACTGTTGCTGTCATACTTGGAGCTATTATCGGTTTCGCAAACGGGATTGGTGTTGCGAAGTTTCGGGTACCAGCTATTATTATGACATTAGGTATGTTAGGGGTCATTAGAGGTGCGATGTTAATCTTCACAGGTGGAAAGTGGATTGAAGATATACCAAACGATTTTAAGCAACTGTCATCGATCGTCATACTTGGTTTGCCGATAATTGTATGGGTTGTTCTTATTATTTTACTACTACTATACTTCTTTTTAAGGAAAGTGCCATTCGGAAGATACTTTTATGCGGTAGGTGATAATGAAGATGGCGCGAGACTCATTGGTATACCTGTTAATAAAGTGAAGATATATGCATTTATGATTTCAGGCATAAGCGCTGCGCTCGCTGGTTGCATATTTGTTATGAATATCGGATTCGTTCCAAATCAAACAGGAACTGGGATAGAACTACAGGTTATCGCAGCTGCTGTACTAGGAGGAGTTCATTTAAAAGGAGGAACGGGTTCTATAGTTGGAGCTGCATTAGGAGCGATATTTTTAGAGGCGATAAGCAGTTCACTCGTATTTTTAAAAATACCAGCATTTTGGAATAATGCTATTTCAGGTTTCTTATTATTAATAATTGTCATATTAGATAGTGTTATGAAAAAGTGGAAGGCAGAAAAGAGGATGAATCTATGAAGTATTTATACAGATGGGAAGGTGTTCTAATCGTATTACTTCTTTTAGAATTCATTCTCTTTAGTTTTATAAATAGTGATTTCTTAAATATTAGTAATCTCCTTTTTAGTACAAACGATTTCCTCTTTATCGCAATCGCGGCGATACCAATGACTTTCGTTATTGTAACAGGAGGAATTGACGTATCGGTCGGCTCCATAATGGGGCTAACTTCGATCTTAATCGGTGTGCTTTGGATGAATGGAATACCTATTTTGCTAGCGGTCATAATAGCTCTTATAATCAGTTGTTTAGCAGGAGCTTTAAACGGAATCATTATAAAAATGACAGATGTAGAGCCACTTGTCGTTACACTCGGAACGATGTTTTTATACAGCGGAATTGCACTCGTCATTTCAGGAGGGGCAGGTGCTTCTGGATATGAAGGGATAAGTGGTTTACCTGATACATTTGTACAACTGGCAAACGGTAATTTTATAGAAATACCGAATTTATTATGGCTACTGATTATCTTAACGATTTTATGCACTGTATTGTTTCACCGTACTATTTATGGGCGCCACGTAAAATTAACAGGTGCGAACGAAAATGCAGCAAAATATACTGGGATCAAAACGAAAAAAGTAGTCATCATCGCTTACATACTTTCCGGGTTAGGAGGTGGATTAGGGGGCGCTTTCTTAACTGCATATTTCGGTTCCGCACGTGCTGATATGGGAAGTGAAACGATTTTACCAATCATTACAGCAGTCGTATTAGGCGGGACACTTATTACAGGGGGAAAAGGAAGTATTATCGGTACTGTACTGGCGAGTATTTTTATTGGAGTCATGCAGTATGGCTTACAAATGACGGGTTTAACAAATGAACAATCTAACGTAGTTATTGGTATTATTCTTATTCTTTCAGTTATTATGAGACATTTCAAATTACATCAATTCACACCGTGGAAAAGAAAGAACTTGCATAAGGGGGAAATGTCATGAAGAGAAAACTGGAGATTGTATTCATTGTATGCATTTGTTTAATCGGTTTAGTCGCTTGCTCTAGTCAAACAGCAGATAAGAAAAAGGCAGATGATGTGAAATTTGCATTCATTCCGAAATTAACTGGAGTCGGCTTCTTTACATCGGGCGGTGAAGGAGCAAAAGAGATGGGTGATAAGTTAGGCGTACAAGTGAAATATGATGGACCGTCTGAAGCAAGCGTATCAGGGCAAGTGAAATATATAAACAACTTTATTAATCAAAACTATGATGCACTTATGGTCTCTTCTACGTCAGTAGATGGTCTATCACAATCATTGCAACGTGCTAAGAAAAAAGGGATGACTGTTTTAACATGGGACTCTGATGTCAATCCGAAAGACCGTTCATTTTATATAAGCCAAGGAACACCAGATCAACTTGCTAATTTATTAATTGAAATGACTTCTAAACAAATTGGAGATAAAGGAAAAGTAGCATTCTTTTATTCTAGTCCAACAGTAACGGATCAAAACCAATGGGTAACGAAAGCGAAAGAAATTATTAAAAAGAAATATCCAAACTGGGAAATTGTAACGACTCAGTACGGTGAAAATAATGCGCAAAAATCGTTATCAGTAGGGGAGAACATATTAAAAACATATCCAGATATTAATGCAGTCATTTGCCCGGATGCAACGGCACTACCAGCGATGGCACAAGCGGCTGAAAACTTGAAAATGGATAAAAAAGTTGTTGTAACTGGCTTCTCTACACCAAACGTTATGCGTGATTACGTAAAACGAGGAACAGTACAACAATTTGGATTATGGGATGTAAAACAGCAAGGTGCACTCGCAACGTATGTAGCAAATGAAATAGTAGTAAAAGGGAAGAAGCTAAAAGTAGGGGATAGTTTCGAAGTAAAAGGAATCGGAAAAGTGAAAGTAGAGCCAAACTCCATCCAAGGGTATGATTATGAGGCAGAAGGAAACGGAATTATCGTATTGCCAGAGCGGGTTGTATTTACGAAAGAGAATATTGATAAATATAATTTCTAGTAACGAAAAAACGTCCGAATATATCGGACGTTTTTTCATTTCTTCATTAGTTATGAACTGTTTCTTTTTCATTTAATCCAAGCGTACGACCTGTAGAAGTGTGTAGGTCTTGGAACAATCTTGGATTTTCTGTTAGTGAAATACCGTAAGAAGGAATCATTTCTTTTATTTTTCCTTCCCATTCGACCATGCGGCTTGGGAAACATTTTTCTAACACTTCAAGCATGACATGAACGGCAGTAGAAGCACCTGGTGATGCGCCAAGTAATGCAGCAATTGATCCATCAGCCGCACTAACAACTTCAGTACCGAATTGAAGTGTACCTTTACCGCCAGCATCAGTATCTTTAATTACTTGTACACGTTGCCCAGCAACTACAATATCCCAATCTTCACTTTTTGCGTTCGGAATGAATTCGCGTAATTCTTCCATACGTTTTTCATGTGATAACATAACTTGCTGAATTAAGTATTTTGTTAATCCCATTTCTTTTACACCAGCAGCTAACATCGTTAAGACGTTATTTGGTTTTACAGAACCAATTAAGTCAAGGTTTGAGCCAGTTTTTAAGAACTTAGGAGAGAACCCTGCGAACGGTCCAAATAGTAAAGCTTTTTTATTGTCTATATATCTCGTATCAAGGTGAGGTACAGACATTGGCGGAGCGCCAACTTTAGCTTTACCGTATACTTTCGCATGATGTTGCTCGACAACTTTTTGATTTTTACATACCATAAATAGTCCACTTACTGGGAATCCACCGATATGTTTTGATTCAGGGATACCAGTCTTTTGCAGTAGAGGTAGACTCCCGCCACCGCCGCCGATAAAGACGAATTTTGCAGTATGATGTTCAATTTTACCACTATTCATATCGTGTACTTTTACTTCCCACAAACCATTCTTCGTGCGTTTAATATTTTCGACACTATGTTTGTAGTTTAGCTCGACATTTTTCGTTTGTAAGTAATCAAACAACATACGAGTTAATGCACCGAAGTTAACATCTGTTCCAGAGTCAATCTTCGTTGCAGCCATCGGTTCGTTAGATGTACGTCCTTCCATAATGAGTGGAAGCCATTTTTTTAATGTTTCAGGAGCATCGGAAAATTCCATACCTTGAAACAGTGGATTTTTTGAAAGCGCTTCAAAACGGTTTTTTAGAAACTCAACATTTTTTTCACCTTGTACTAAACTCATATGAGGTAGAGGCATAATGAAATCTTGTGGATTACGAATTAATTTACTTTTTACAAGATATGCCCAAAATTGTCTTGAAAGCTGGAATTGCTCATTCACTTTTACAGCCTTACTAATATCTATAGATCCGTCAGATTTTTCGGAAGTATAGTTCAGTTCGCATAGCGCAGAATGCCCTGTACCTGCATTATTCCATTCGTTAGAGCTTTCTTCCCCGGCACTTGCGAGTTTTTCAAAAACTTTAATTTCCCATTCAGGTGCTAATTCTTTTAGTAATGAGCCTAACGTTGCACTCATAATTCCTGCACCAATTAAGATAACGTCTGTTTTTTGCTGCATGTTGCTCATGATAATCTCTCCATCCCCTATATTGGCAAAAAAGAGTAGGTGTTTTCTATGTCTAAGCCGTAAAAGAGAAACACCGCCTAGGCCCCACCTAGGTATTTACCTTTTTTGTCTCAATTATATAACCATCTCATACTCTATTATAATAATTAATAGACTAAAATATCTAGTGTTATCTGATAATTTTAAACTATTTAACGTTTTATTCGCCAAAAATCTTATTTAACAAGCTCTTTTAAGGTGGTAAATAGAAAAAAATTACAGTTTGAAATTATCCCGAAAAAGCTTACGTATACGAAAGTGGGTAGAATGGATACCTTTTTATGGAACTTTTGCCCTTTTAATAGTAAGATTATTCTGTGATATTAACGGGGAGGGATACCAATGCGTACACAAGAACAAATCGCAAACTTATTTCGAAATTTTTCAATAAAGGAATGTAAAGGGTCAAGTGACTTATATGAATACTTATCAATACAAATTGCTGAAGATGAGGAAGTACTTACACTATCTTCCTATGCTCAAGCAGGTCAACCAGTCCCAAACTTACTATTAGGAGCCGTACATTATTTATTACTAACAGGGAAAGAACATCATGTACAAACGTATTATAGTAGCTTAGTTGAAAATGTTAATACGGATTTAGACCAAGCTTTTGATCATTTTAAGGATTTCTGTAAAACGTACCGAGAAGAAATCATTACTTTATTACAAACGAAACTCGTTCAAACGAATGAAGTAAGGCGATGTGCGTACTTATACCCAAGTTTTTGTTACATATTTAATAAAGTGAAAAAGCCGTTAGCGTTAATTGAAATTGGAACAAGCTCTGGATTGCAATTGTTTTGGGACCAATATCGTTATTCGTACGGAACGGATGAAATGTACGGAAATATAAATTCAAATGTACATGTAACTTCTGAAATAAGAGGGGAGAATATGCCGCATTTTCTAAAAGAAAGCCCATCTGTCGTAGAAAGAATTGGACTGGACTTACATGTGAATGATTTACATAGTGATGAAGATTATTTATGGTTACGTTCACTCATTTGGCCAGAACATAAAGAAAGACTTGAAATGTTTGACCAAGCAGCATCTTTAGTGAAAAATGAATCCGTTCAATTAATAGAAGGCGACGGTGTAGAGCTATTGCCATCTATTATTGAGCAAATAAGTGAAGATGCTATAATCTGTATTTTCCATACACACGTCGCAAATCAAATACCTGAACAAGTAAAACATAAGCTAGAAAAACAAATACAAGAAATCGGCGCAAAACGTGATGTATTCCACCTATATAACAACATGTGGGATCGTGACCTTCATATTGATTATTATATTAACGGAAACGAATATCGTGAAACGGTTGGGGAAACAGAAGGGCATGGGAGATGGTTTAGTTGGAAGCTTGGGAAGGAAACGCTTATTTAGATTAATAGGGACACTTTCACATTTAAAAGATGAGGAAATAGGTTTAAGCATTGACTAAATGGCTAAGGAATAAATTTATTATTCATATACAAAAAATGCTTCGGAGAAATCCTAAGCATTTTTTGAATTACATTCAAATCCCATAATGAATCATGTACTTCTTTTCTGCTGCAGCTTGTGAAATTTTTGAAGCTAATTCATTCAGCTCATCAGATTTTTTGAAGAACTTTGAAGATGTAACTGTTTCATAGAAAATTGCTAATGATTCAGGAGGGATAATTGTAATCCCACAATAAGCTAAACCGTATTCCTGATTATTAACTGTATGAAAGTAGGTTTTCATAATTGATAAATTTTGACCTAAACTACTGATAATATCATCATCAACAGAAACACAATGATATTTCTCTGGTGTATAATCATTGTAACCTTTTTGAGAATCAAATTCCTCAATTATTCCAAAATCATGGACACATGCCACCGTTATCTTCCTTTCAAATTTAATAGAGTAAAATGTTCATTCGTTTAAAGGTAATAGAAATGGTTATGTAGTTAATTAGTATCATGCTTCATAAAATATCTTCGGTTCTTCTTTATAAAAAACAGTTTAATTATTAATAAACTCATCGGGAGTCCAAGTAGAGATATCATTACTAGGTGCAGCACCAACAAGCCAACTCTCACATTGTACACCAGCTTGCCAACATTCATAATCGTCATGAAAACCATTTACGAAAATAGTTTGCCCATTCCCTAATGTAATGATTAAATGAGGGCTTTCTATGCCGAGTTGTATATCTATAATTTTTTGTCTTCTCATTTCAAATACTCTCTTATATTCTTCTTCCTCAGTATAATCGTCAAATTCTTCTTCATTAGATGGGTACTTGTGGGGAGGATTATTAAATAAACACCATTTCGTTTCGATATTGATATATAATTGCCCCTCATAATGAACTGGATCGTGAAAATTTGTAAAATGAATCTTTATTGCGGCTGGAGAAACCCCAAATTGTAATCCATTAACTTGTGCTCCTACAAAGAGATTTTTTAACACGTTTTCAGCTTGAATTTTACCCTCTATATTCATTCTTAAAATCCTCCTTCCCTTAAAAATATAACTTATATTTTTATTGTAATAAATAAATCCCCATGTAAAATGAACCTTTTGTGAGAAACGGGCGAATATAGTGTGAAAGATCATGAGAAAGTTTTACTTTCGATGGTTGAATAGGGCGTAATATGTAAAGAAATGCTATGTTTAGTTCAAAAGCAGTATTTCTTTTTTATATAGTTAAATAATTATAATCAAAATCTCCTTAGGCAATCCATATCTTTTTCCCAGTACGCTGGCAAAATTATATATCCAATTGCAGCTTCTCTAACATTATCCTCGTTTACCGGAACATGTCCAAGACCAATATACTCGTTTGTAATAGAATCATATACTTTATAAGAGCCGAATAGTTGATGATTTTCATTGCGTTTTACTAGCCTTGTAAAGGCATTTTTCGCTCCATCTAACGGAATAGCGCGTTCGGTAATTTGCGCCATTATTTCATTATTAGATACGAGTTGGAAATATAAATTAAAATCTGTTTCTTTAAATTTAGCTTTTGTGTAATATTCCTCCAAACTAATTTTCACTTGTTCTTCAGAAAAAAGATAATTAAATCGTAATTTCAATTTGGTTACCTTCAGGATCACTTATCACACTTTCGTAATAGCCATCTCCAGTGAAACGTGGTCCATTTAATAAAGGATAACCATCATTTTTTAATGTTGTAGTTAATTCATTTACACGTTCTTCACTACCAACAGAGAAAGCCATATGAGCATAGCCAGTTATGTTAAGATTAGGCTCGTTTTCTATACCTTTTTTACGCATAATTTCAAGTCTTGCTCCAGATTCGAACGTAATAAAATAAGATTCAAATTGTTTCACTTCATTATGATATAAAGAGTTCGATTTACCATTAAAGTACTTCGTATAGAAAGAACGCATTAATTCTAAATCATTTACCCAAATTGCAATATGTTCTATTTTCATAGTTTTCACCAATCCTAACTTAACTAATTAGGCTTTCACTTTATAAAAATTGTTTTTGCATTGCAAGAATTTTGATTGGGTGTTGAAGGTGGTATTAATTTTTGGTTATTTATGAACATACAATGTGTAATTAAGTAAAGGAGCAACATAGTAATTAAAGAAAAAGGTGAGTGTAGCATATGAATCCATTTGAGCAAATGATGTACGTTGGTGTCATTATGTCTATTGTATTATCCGTAATGATTTTAGGATCTTTATATTATAATCCGCGTCTTTCGTTAACTGAGTATCCGAAAGATATTCAAAAGGTAGTGTTTCCAAAATCGATTCATGAAAAAAAGCAAACGATATACTTTAATATTGCATATAATGCTATTCTTTTCGGTACTCCTTTCGTTTCTACATATATATTACATAAACATGAAAAATTATTATATATTGATGCCTATTTACATACTTTTGGTATTTTAATGATTTTTAATTTAGTAGATTTGTTTATACTGGATTGGCTAATCTTTTGCTGGATTACCCCAAGATTTGTTGTTATTCCTAGTACAGAAGGCATGAAGGGGTATAAAGATTATAAGTTTCATTTAAGAGGGGCTATAGTCGGTACAAAATTTTTAGCGATCGTAAGTTTGTTTGTGGCAGGAATCGTGATAACTATATAGCATAAAAAGTATTGTTTCATTTTGTTTTGATAGTAGAATTCTAGGTAACTTTAATCAAACTAGTATTAGTATATTTTAAATTTTTATAATACAACCTCATAAATATTAATATGTGTTATATAGAGCGAAAATTCATTTTATAAAAAGGGGTGTGTCATGAAAGAAACGAATGAATCTTCTGGAAAAGATTTAAAGAAAGATATAAAGTTTTCTATTATAATCCCTGCGCATAATGAAGAAAAGTACATTGGAAAATGTTTAGATTCCGTTTCAAAGGCAGCGGAAGCATATAAAAATCAAACTGAAGTCATAGTGGTTTTAAATCGTTGTACAGATAAAACAGAAGAAATAGCAAAGGGGTATAACTGTATTACATTAAAAAATGACGATAAAAATTTATCAAAAATCCGAAATGCAGGAGCCGCGATAGCTACTGGAGAAATAATCATTACTATAGATGCTGATACGCAAATGACAGAGTCTTTTTTGTCTAACGTAGACAAATATTTAGTTTCAGGTAAATATATTGGCGGTGGGGTAACTGGTAAGTTTGAAAGAATATCTTTAGGAATATTTGTTTCCGCATTGTTAATAATAATTCCATTATTTTTTAAGTACGGGGCTATATCTGTCGGTATTTTTTGGTGCTATAGAAAAGATTTTATGGCGATTAATGGATTTAATGAAAATATGCTTATGGCAGAAGATGCAGATTTTGCAAAACGTTTAAAAGAATGGGGAAAACAACAAAATAAGAAGTTCGGTACAATAAAAAATGGAATGATAACTTCGTGCAGAAGATTTGATACATATGGAGATTGGACTTTAGTTAAAAATCCAAAAATAATCTTAGCGTATTTAAAAGGAAATGATAAAAAATATGCAGATAAAACATATTATGATAATCAAGAAAGATAACTGTAGAAATTCTTAAACAAATAGACTTTTGCTCACCTCATTTTATCCCGCTTTAATGGGCAGTAAGACCCCCACCTCAAAATTCAGCGAAAGCAAAGAAGTTAGGTGGGGGATGAACAAAACCCCCCCACTGATTAAAGTTTCACTTTATAATATATAGAATTAAAAATAAGAATTTGATAGTATTGGAGTAAGGAGTTTTAATAGCAGTATATTAAGTCGTATTAATATACTGCTGCAAATGCTTTCCTAATTTTATGGAGCATTTGATAGAATTCAAAAAAATAATGGAGGCTAATATGAAAAAAATAATTGGCGCAGCTACAGCAACAGTTTTTGGGATGGGGGCTTTTACCACAGTTGCTACCGCAGAAACAATCGTAACAGCAGATGTACTCAACGTACGTGAAAAACCGACTACGGAATCAAAAGTTGTCAAAAAAGTAAAAGAAGGAGAAAAGTTAAAGGTTACACATACGGAAGAAGGATGGTCCAAAATTGATTTAAATGGTAAAGAAGTCTTTGTAAGTGCGGAGTTTACAAAAGATGTGTATTATGTAACAGCGAATTTGTTAAATGTCCGTTCTGATGCAAGTACAGAATCAGAAATACTTGGCAGACTAAAAACAAATGATGTAATTGAATCAACGCATCAAGTAAAAGACGGTTGGTTACAATTTGAGTATAAAGGAAAAACAGCTTATGTTAATGTTTCTTTCCTATCAAGTACAGCACCAGTTGAAAAAACAGCTAAAGAGAAAACGAAGCAAGTAGCGAAAGTACACAAAACAGCTAAAGCTAAGGATGAAGTTAAAGCACAAAAGATAGCAAAGCCTAAGGAAGAAGCGAAAGTACAAGAAGTAACAAAGCCTAAGGAAGAAACGAAAGTACAAGAAGTAGTAAAGCCTAAGGAAGAAGCGAAAGTACAAGAAGTAGTAAAGCCTAAGGAAGAAACGAAAGTACAAGAAGTAGTAAAGCCTAAGGAAGAAACGAAGGTACAAGAAGTAGTAAAGCCTAAGGAAGAAACGAAGGTACAAGAAGTAGCAAAGCCTAAGGAAGAAGTGAAAGTACAAGAAGTAGTAAAACCTAAGGAAGAAACGAAGGTACAAGAAGTAGTAAAGCCTAAGGAAGAAACGAAAGTACAAGAAGTAGTAAAGCCTAAAGAAGACGTGAAAGCCCAAGAAGAAGCAAAAGCTAAGGAAGAGGCCGAAGCAAGAGAAATAGCAAAGGCTAAAGAAGAAGAGAAAGCAAGAGAGATAGCAAAGGCTAAAGAAGAAGAGAAAGCAAGAGAAATAGCAAAGGCTAAAGAAGAAGAGAAAGCAAGAGAAATAGCAAAGGCTAAAGAAGAAGAGAAAGCAAGAGAGATAACAAAAGCTAAAGAAGAAGAGAAAGCAAGAGAAATAGCAAAAGCTAAGGAAGAAGAGAAAGCAAGAGAAATAGCAAAGGCTAAGGAAGAAGCAAAAGTAAAAGAAGAGTCTAAAAATAACATACAGTCTGCTAAACGTGAATTAACGGTAGTAGCGACAGCATATACAGCGGATCCAAGTGAGAATGGTACTTATGGTGGACGCGTTTTAACTGCGATGGGGCATGATTTAACGGCTAATCCGAATATGAGAATTATTGCAGTTGATCCGAAAGTAATCCCATTAGGATCTAAAGTTTGGGTAGAAGGTTATGGAGAAGCTATCGCTGGTGATACTGGAAGCGCCATTAAAGGAAATCGTATTGATGTTTTAATGGGTTCAAAAAGTAAAGCTATGAATTGGGGAAGACAAACTGTTAAAGTTAAAATTCTTTAATAAATATAGTAAACTAGATAGAAGTCAGTTCTCTTAATTGAGACTGGCTTTTATTTTAGAGTAAATATGATTGATATCAGGAAAGAAAAACTAAATATATTATCTATCAAATCATTTACTATGTATTTTTACTCGTAATAGTGTAATTAAGTTTAAAGTATAGGTGTATTCTAGTGTTAGTTTTATTTATAATGAATTGGATTAGATCTATTTAAAGCGAGGATAGAATATGACAACAGAATTATATGGCGCACATTGCAATGGGTTGAAAGGGTATAGAGTAATTGAGGGGAAAGATTCCTATAATCATTAATTTGGTAGTGAAGATTGCAATTTGCCAGTATGTAAGTTATGTAGTGAGAAGATGCATCAAATTCTCTGTTTTGATTTAAAAGATGATAGACTTACTGAACTTAAAAGTAATGAACTAAATATTTTACCATTCGTTTCATGTTTGAACTGCGCGATGGTGTGGGAACCGCAATATTTTCAGTTAAGTGATGGAGGTAAAACAATTCAAATCATACAGCAGCAAAATACAGAAGAATGGATAATGGAAGAGGAATATAAGTTACCAGTTTCATTACCAAAAACAACGGTAAAGCTTATAAATATGAAAAATGATGACATACCTATAGATGAAGATAGTTACTGGGAAGCTTTTGATTTGTTCGGTTCTGAATATGTATGTAGATTATTAGGGGCACTATTATATGATGACCTTCCAGAGAATTCGGCGTGTCCAAGTTGTTCTAAAGAGATGAAGTATGTTGCTACAATTACACAAGATATCGAAGAACGCGGACTGATTTCAGTAGTTGATTTCCAGTTTGGGGAAATGAATATATACTATTATTTATGTAAAGATTGTTCAATTATAAAAACTGAAATACAAAGTACAAAACAAGACTAACATATTATGTTAGTCTTGTTTTTTGATTGCAACATCATTAAGAATTGCATCAAATATATCTTTTTGCGTAAAGTTATCTGTAAAAATAGTTTCTCTGGCAACCTTAATGGTATCGTGCGGATTATACCATTTTTGTAGGGAATCCTCACCAAATTCATGCCTTTTTTCCCTTGTATTATGTCGTCGAATCGTTTCGTTTAACGATAAATCAAAGTAATATGTATAGGCGTTTCCTTCAAAAAAATGTATTAATTCTTTTAACATTTCACCGTATCTTCGACTGTTTAAAATACCTTCTAAAATAACAAACTCACATTTTCCTTTTCCGTACTTTGTAATTTCAAATAGTAAATCATGCGATAAATTACCCATCGTATCGTGTACTCTAAGCATATCTCTACGTACAACATCCTGTCATACTAAAAGTGTACCATGTCCGAAATGTTCTTGTAGTTGCTTTGCGATTGTTGTTTTACTACTTGCGGGGTTTCCTCTAAGAATGATTAATGTTGATTTATGTATAGGATTAGACATAATGAATTCTCCCCATTACGAATGATTATATAGAAAAATTTAACAAATATACTGTGAAAAGTGTATAATTAATAGGATGGAAATAAAAAGGTGGGAGCTAGATGGAACATGAATTAAATAAAGCGCAGCCGATTTGGAAACGGACATGGTTTCGCTATCTAGGGGCATTTATAATTGTTCAATTACTATTTATTACTTGTGAGATTACAGGATGGGCACCAAATTTTAAGCCAAGTGGAGAGTTTTTAAATAGAATTTTACAGTCTGAATTTTTCATGGAATGGTTCACTCCATATGAAATTCCTCAATTTAATGTGTTTACTGCATTTTTTGCGATTACATTGTTACCATACGCATTAATAGGTGCAATGAAAGATTTTACAACAAGGAAAAATATAAATAATTAAAAAGAGGTATTATATGCTATTTCAAAAAGATCAAGTATCGGTTCGGTACGTAAAAGAAGAGGATGCACAGATCATTTCAAAATGGTTAACAGACCCAGAAGTCTTGCAGTATTACGAAGGGCGAGATAATCCGCAATCTGTAGAAATGGTACTGAATCATTTCATACATAATCCCAATAGTCATGAAAAAAGATGTGTAATAGAGTTTAATGATATGCCGATTGGTTATATTCAAATGTATCCAGTTGATTCTGAGTGGAAAGCATTATATGGCTATGAAGAATCTCAAAATGTATGGGGAATGGATCAATTTATCGGTGAGCCAACTTATTGGGAAAAAGGAATTGGAACGAAACTCGTTCAGGCAGCAATTACATATATTATGGAGAACAAGGGAGCAGAAGCAATCGCAATGGACCCGAAAGTAAATAATGAACGCGCGATAAACTGTTATGAAAAATGCGGATTTAAAAAGGTGAAGATGTTAAAGGAACATGAGCTTCATGAGGGGAAATTAGAGGATTGTTGGATGATGGAGTACAAACAAAGGGGGCTGCACGAAATGAAAAAAGCTTTAATAGTAATTGATGTGCAAGCAGGTATGTACACAGCGGGAATGCCAGTACATAACGGGGAAAAGTTTTTAGAAATATTACAAGAACTTATTGGGGAATGTCGGTCTAATGATATTCCAGTTATTTATGTCCAACATAACGGTCCTAAAGACCGTCCGTTAGAAAAAGGTACGGATGGATGGCGAATTCATGCGGCCATCGCTCCGCAAGAAGGAGATAATATTGTTGAAAAGACGACACCAGATTCATTCCATAAGACGAACTTAAACGAAGTATTACAAGAAAAAGAAATTGAACATGTTATCATTTCAGGAATGCAAACAGAGTACTGTGTGGATACGACAACGCGAAGAGCGTTTAGTGAAGGGTATAAAGTAACGTTAGTGAGTGATGCACATAGTACGTTTAATACAGACGTGTTACGTGCGGAAGGCATTGTAAAGCATCATAATGTAGTGTTTGGAGCATTTGCTGATGTTGTTACATTAAAAGATTTGAAAGAAACTGTCTCTAAATAAGAGGCAGTTTTTTATTAGAAGAAATCATGTCGATAAGTCGATATATCGAAATAATCGTCGATATAATTTCACGTATCATAATGAAAATATACAAAAAGGAGCACCACATAATTAAAAAGGGCGCTCCTGCATCAAAATGTTACTTCTTCTTATCTTTATCCAATATATTCTGTTCTTCAGCAAATTCCGTGCCATATGCAAAGCGGCGATTAATATGAATATTATCGTTGTGGTGTCTTGTGCGGGAGTTAGAGAAGCGATGGACGATTACTTCAGATAATGTGAAGACGATCGCAGAAAGGATGCTTCCCCATGCAATTTGCATATAGTTGTCTAATAAAATATTACCGAAAATCCATACACTTAAATATGTTAGTAAGAAATCCGACATAATGGCACCAGTATTGCCAATTCGATTCAAAATAATTTTATCAACGAATATGTAAGATACGATTGTTACAAAAAGACTGAAAGAAATAATTTGGACGAACGTTGCAGGGAAAAATAAAGCGAGTCCAATACTGAATGCGATAATACACGAAATAAATTTGATAAGCACTACTGTGAAATCATTCAAAATTTACACCTCCGATTTATACATAGTTTTTCAATAAATTATGGAGTTCATACATTGCAACGGGTATATTTACATAAAACTTTTTCATGTTCGGAATTTAGTCTAAATATTATAAAAATAACAAAGAAATGTTATAGTAAAATGAGAGTATATGACATTTTTAGGTAAGGGGGAATCCTTGATGTGGATTACTTCAGAAGTAGAAATTCCAGATGAGTTAATTGATCATCTTGAACAAGGGAAGTTAGTATTATTTGTTGGAGCGGGAGTTTCTATGAAAGGGAAATCTAACTTACCGAATTTTGATGATTTAGTTGATGAAATTGCAAAAACGTTATATGTCGAAAAACGTGAAATAACTGAACCTCATGATTATTATCTTGGTAAAATTGCGAAAACAAAAGATGTGCATCAAGTTGCGAGAGATTTAGTTCATACTGAAAAGTCAAAGCCGAACCCGCTTCATTATGCGATTCCGAGGTTGTTTCCTTTAGATACAGAAGTCCGCATTGTAACAACAAATTTTGATCGACATTTTACAACTGCGATGAAAGAAATGAATAGAGAATTAAATGTATATTACGCACCTGCGTTACCTACAGGGAGAGCGTTTAAAGGGCTTGCTTACATACATGGCAATATAGAACAAGAGAAAGAAGCTTTAATTTTAACAGATGGTGATTTTGGAAGGGCTTACTTGACGGAAGGATGGGCAAGAAGGTTTTTAGTTGATTTATTCTCGAATTATACTGTTTTATTCGTTGGATATAGTCATAATGACCCAGTAATGAAATATTTAGCGACTGGATTACCACCAAGTACAAGGCGTTATGCTTTTGTTGCACAAGGGGATAATACGTACCACTGGGAGCATTTAGGAATACGGCCGATTGTATATCCGAATAAAGGTAATAATCATCAATCTCTCGTTAAAGCAGTGAAGCGATGGGCAGAATTAATGGGGGATAATTATATTACAAAACGAATGCGCATTCGTGACATAGTAACAGTTCCACCTTCAGTAGAGCAGGAACAATTATCATACATAAAACAATCCATAAAAAAAATTGAAACAGTTCGCTACTTTGTTGAATTTGCTCATGATTATGAATGGGTGGAATGGCTTGAAGCAGAAGGGAAATTACAAAATTTATTTTTAGTTACATCAAACTATAATGAGGTAGATGAACTACTTGCAGAATGGTTAGTGGAACAATTTCTTTTTAGTCATCAAAAAGAATTATTTCAATTAATTTTTAAAAATCAATCTAAACTATCTCCGTTATTATGGAGAACAATTTGTAGTTACTTAAGTGAGACGAAAATTGAGATGGACCCATTATTGTTCGCAAGATGGGCACTTCTTTTATTAGAAACAGCTGAAAAAGATAGTAAATCAATCGAAATAATTTCTTGCTTACTGCAAAAATGTTCTTTTCCTGAGCATAAAGAAATTGCTTTATTGTTACTAACGTTTATTTTGGACGGAAAGCTTAAGTTGAAGCGAGAGAGGAAATGGGGAAATGATACGCAAGAATCAATAGAGCTCGAGGAATCGAGTCGATTATCAGTGTCTACATTTGCTTATGTGGAGCAAATTTGGAATGAGAAAATGAAGCCGCATATTTCCTATTACGCCGTTCCAATTATGATGATGGGAATAGAGAAGATGCGAATGTTATCACTAAGACAAACGGCACTGAAAAAAAAAGATAAGGAGAATGTAGAAAAAGAGGTTCAGCAAAATGATCTTGCGTTTTTAATTCAAATTGTAAAAGAGTGTTTAGTCTATTTATGTGAAAACAATGAGAAAAAAGCTAATTATTATATTACAGAAATGATAGAAGCAAACAGCATACTTCAAAATCGAATTGCAATTGATGCGATGAATAAAAATATATTTGTTAGCGCCGATGACAAAATGAAATGGTTGTTACAAGAAGGACTTCTTTTAGATGTCACGTATAAACAAGAAGTTTTTCAACTTATAAAAAATCATTTCGCACTCTCTTTAGAAAAAACAAAGGAAGAAGTCATTCGAATTGTATTGAAGGACCTTGCGGAGGAGAGGGCATTTGATGTTTGTTTAGTGTTAGATTTGTTATTCACTTGTGATTCGAATAGTCCATCTACTGCAAAAGGTTATGAGTTAATGAGGCAAAAACATCCTCACTTTCATTCTGATCGATTCAGTGTACAAAAAAAAGAGACGACAGAACAAAGTATTACTTGTAATATAACAGCTGATGGATTATTGCAGTTGAAAGATGAAGAAATTATGAAACAAGTTCGTCAATTTTCTCAAGATGGTATTTTTGAACAACGCCATTTTTTAGAGATGTTATCGAAAGCATGTAAATTGAATACAGAATGGAGTATTTCTTTTGCTTATCAATTAGTTGGTATGCACGAAATAAGTAATGAAGTATGGTTTGTTTGTATTAGAGAGTGGAGAAATAACAGAGGACTGACAAATGAACAAATCCAAAAAGTTGTTCCGTTATTGCAGAAATTTGTTAGAAATACTGCTTTTCATTGGTTAATTAGTAGTTTTCTATATGAAATTAGTAATCGGTTAGAAGAGTTAGAGGAGAATAGTATACGCAACGTGAAACGATTTGCTTTTGCGGTATTTCCTCAAGTAATGAAAAGTGGTACAGATTTTAAGCTTGGAAAACAAGATTTTTACAATGAATCAATCCAGCATCCCGTTGGAAAAATGACAGCTGTATTATTAAAACTGTTATCATATGATCATTTATACGATCGTAACGTGTATGAATACTTATTTTTATTTGAGGAACAAGTAAGAGTTAGTTCAGAACGGACAAATTTTATGTTAGCTCGTTTAGTAGCAGATATTACATTTCTTTATCATATTGAGAAACAATGGTGCCGAAAATATTTGTTACCGTACTTAGATTTAAAGAAGGAAAACGAGATTACGAAATATGCATGGGCAGGCTTATGTTACACGCAAATCAATTTACCTTTATTTACAGAAATGAAGCGATTTATTCAGTATGCGGTAGAACATTTGGAAGTATTACATCCGCATACGAGGGAAGCATTCTTGAAATGGCTCAGTTTTGTATTTATTAAATGTGTACTGTATTGGGAACAAAAAACCGATTGGTTATATCCGTTGCTTATACGAGAAAATGAAGAAAATAAAATTAAATTTATGCAGTTTTTATGCTATTACATCAAAACGTTAAGTGCAAAAGAACAACAAAAATTTTGGACAGCTTGGCTTAGTATATTTTTACGAGAACGACCGAAAATGGGTGAAATTACAGCTAGAGAATATGTAATGCTTTTACGTATTATTTTATTTATGGATGAAATAGTAGAAAGAGGATTATCGATAATATGTAAATCGTTTTCGTACGTGAGTGGAAAAGGGAATCAAATGGAGTTAAAACAGTTATTTAATGAAATACTTAAAAAGACAGAGAGTATAAAAATGTATAAAGAATTGTATGCAAACGTATTTTTCACTTTACTGCAAACGCTTCAGGAAGCTGATTTACTAGAAACGGAAATCCTTCAAATAAAAGAAGTATTAATCCGGTTTGGAGCCGAAAAATGTGTATTAAATGCAATAGATAATGAGATAATTCGCATCGGAATTGTTATGGAGAATTTACAAGAAGAAATGTAGGGCGAAAGTGGAATTTAAAAAAATATATAAAAAGTTGTTGACAGTGTTTTGAAAAGCGTTCTATAATACGAATCATACTTATTCAATTTCAAAAAACATTTGAATAAACAAAGTGCAATGAAGAGATCACAGTAGTGGTTAGTCTTACTGTAACAGAGAGCTGGTGGTTGGTGTGAACCAGTACAGGGATAATCATGAATTACAGTCTTGGAGCATCTTTTTCGTAGTAAAGATAGTATTGTCTTTATGAAGAAAAAGCGGTCAATTGATCGTTAACAGTGAAGAGAGGTAGACGGAAATTTAGTCTACAACTAGGGTGGTACCGCGATAAATATCGTCCCTACTGATTTATTCAGTAGGGACTTTTTGTATTTTAGTGGTCCAACTTGAAAATTTAATATTCATGCGTTGAAAGGAAAAGCAGTAGTTGTTGTTTCCCTGTAACAGAGAGCTGGTGGTTGGTGCGAACCAGTACAAAAACAAGAGCGAATTACAGTCCTAGAGCATCTTTTTCGTAGTAAAGATAGTATTGTCTTTATGAAGGGAAAGACGGTCAGATGATCGTTAACAATGAAGAGAGGTAGACGAAAGAAGTCTACAACTAGGGTGGTACCGCGATAAATATCGTCCCTACTGATTGAATCAGTAGGGATTTTTTGTACAAAAAAGTGGGTTTTTATCTAGTAGATAGTATCCTTATAGTAAATATTCGTTTAAAATAAGAAGAGGTATCGATTCCACTTAAAATTTGTATAATTTATCAGTTCAGAAAATAGAGAATTTTTCATTCTCTTACTATATTTTTAAAACATTAGAGGAGGATTTCCAAATGGCAAATCATGAATTAGATCAATTACGTAAACAAGTAGATGAAATTAACTTACAACTATTACACCTTTTAAATAAACGTGGTGAAATCGTTCAAAAAATTGGGGAGCAAAAGCAAGTACAAGGTACGAAACGTTTTGATCCAGTACGTGAGCGTGAAGTACTTGATATGATCGCAGAGAATAACGAAGGACCATTCGAAACATCAACAGTTCAACATATTTTCAAAACAATCTTCAAAGCTAGCTTAGAATTACAAGAAGATGATAACCGTAAAGCATTACTAGTATCACGTAAAAAGAAAAAAGAAAACACAATCGTTGATGTAAAAGGTGAATTGATTGGTAACGGAACACAAACGTTCATCATGGGACCTTGTGCGGTAGAAAGCTTAGAGCAAGTTCGCCAAGTAGGGCAAGCGATGAAAGACCAAGGCTTAAAATTAATGCGCGGTGGTGCTTTCAAACCGAGAACATCTCCATACGATTTCCAAGGTTTAGGAGTAGAAGGATTACAAATTTTACGCCAAGTAGCAGATGAGTTCGACTTAGCGATCATCAGTGAGATTTTAAATCCAAACGATGTTGAAATGGCATTAGACTACGTTGATGTAATTCAAGTTGGTGCACGTAACATGCAAAACTTTGATTTATTACGAGCTGTAGGTAAAATTAACAAGCCAGTATTATTAAAACGTGGATTAGCAGCAACAATTGATGAGTTCATTAACGCAGCTGAATACATCATTGCACAAGGTAACGACCAAATTATTCTATGTGAGCGCGGTATCCGCACATACGAAAGAGCAACACGTAACACATTAGACATTTCTGCTGTACCGATTTTAAAGAAAGAAACACATTTACCAGTTATCGTTGACGTAACACATTCAACTGGACGTAGAGATTTATTATTACCAACGGCGAAAGCAGCACTTGCAATTGGCGCAGATGCAGTAATGGCTGAAGTACATCCAGATCCAGCAGTTGCATTATCAGATTCTGCACAACAAATGGATATTCCAGAATTCCATAAATTCATGGAAGAGTTAAAAGGATTCAAAAATAAATTATCTTAATTCCATATCATATATGCGCTGAAGAGGAAACAGTAGTGCTTACCTCACTGTTAAAGAGAGCTGATGGTCGGTGTGAATCAGTACAAAGGTAAGCATGAATTACAGCCTTGGAGCATCTTTTCCGCAAACTATTGCAGGGAAAGACGGTCAATTGATCGTTAAAAAAGAAGAGAGGTAGACGATAGTTGTCTACAACTAGGGTGGTACCGCGATAAACATCGTCCCTACTGAGCGCTCAGTAGGGATTTTTTTGTACAAAAAAAATAGAAAAGGGGCAAGAGAAATGAGATACATTACAGCTGGAGAATCACATGGACCGCAGTTAACAGTTATTTTAGAAGGTGTGCCAGCAGGTTTAACATTAACAGCGGAACATATTAATAAAGAATTATTAAGAAGACAAAAAGGGCACGGACGCGGAAGACGTATGCAAATTGAAACGGATACAGTTGAAATTGTAAGTGGTGTTCGTCATGGGATGACACTTGGCTCACCGATAACGCTAATCGTAAAAAATGATGATTTCAAACATTGGACGAAAGTAATGGGTGCAGAGCCAATTTCGGAAAAAGAAAGTAAAGAAATGAAACGTACAATTACAAAACCACGTCCAGGACATGCAGATTTAAATGGAGCAATTAAATACGGACATCGTGATATAAGAAACGTACTAGAGCGCTCATCCGCAAGAGAAACGACAGTTCGTGTAGCCGCTGGTGCAGTCGCGAAACAAATTTTAAAAGAATTAGGCGTAGAAATTGCAGGGCATGTACTTGAAATTGGCGGAGTAAAAGCAAAACATGTTTCAAACTTATCAATGGAAGAAATTCAAACGATTACTGAAAACTCACCAGTTCGATGTTTAGATAAAGAAGTAGAACAAGAAATGATGGATGCGATTGATAACGCAAAAAGTAGCGGAGATTCAATCGGCGGTATTGTTGAAGTCATTGCAGAAGGAATGCCGATTGGCGTTGGTAGTTACGTTCATTACGATCGTAAATTAGATGCCAAACTTGCTGGTGCGATTATGAGTATTAATGCATTTAAAGGTGCTGAAATTGGCGTTGGTTTTGAAGCAGCAAGGCAGCCAGGAAGTAAAGTGCATGATGAAATTTTATGGGATGAAGAACAAGGATACACGAGAAAAACGAATAATGCAGGTGGTTTAGAAGGTGGTATGACAACAGGTATGCCAATTGTCGTTAGAGGTGTTATGAAACCAATACCTACATTATACAAACCGTTAGCAAGTGTTGATATTGATACGAAAGCAGCTTTCCAGGCGAGTATTGAAAGATCTGATAGTTGTGCAGTACCAGCAGCTGGAGTAGTAGCTGAATCTGTTGTAGCATGGGAACTTGCAAATGCACTAGTCGAACAATTCGGAAAAGATCGTATAGAGTTAATTCAGCAAAACATTACGCAACATAATAAATACGCAAAAGAATTTTAATAAAAAGGTGGTTTTAACATGCAAGTAAAAGATCAACTCTCATCATTACAACCATATAAACCAGGTAAATCACCTGAACAAATGAAAGAAGTGTATGGAGATCATTCATTTGTGAAACTAGCATCGAATGAAAATCCATTCGGCTGTTCACCACGTGTTTTAGATGAGTTGCAAACATCGTGGTTGGAACATGCTTTATATCCTGACGGAGGTGCTACAACGCTCCGTCAAACAATTGCAAATAAGTTATATGTACAAATGGAACAAGTACTTTGCGGTAGTGGTTTAGATGAAGTCATTCAAATCATAAGTCGTGCAGTACTTAAAGTAGGAGATAACATCGTGACGGCTGGTGCAACATTCCCGCAGTACCGTCATCATGCGATTATTGAAGGTTGTGAAGTGAAAGAAATTCCTTTAAATAACGGTGTATACGATTTAGACGAAATTTCGTCAGCGGTAAATAATAATACGAAAATCGTATGGATTTGTAATCCGAACAACCCGACAGGCACATATGTAAATGATCGAAAATTGAATCAATTTATTGAAGGTATTAGTGAGAATACGTTAATTGTCATTGATGAAGCGTACTATGAATACGTAACAGCAAAAGATTTTCCAGAGACATTATCACTTTTAGAAAAACATAAAAATATTCTTGTACTAAGAACATTTTCTAAAGCATACGGATTAGCTTCTTTTCGCGTTGGATATGCGATTGGACAGGAAGAACTAATCGAGCAATTAAATGTCGTACGTTTGCCATTTAACATATCTTCATTAGCGCAAAAAGCAGCAACGATTGCTTTTGATGATGATGAGTTTATTGAGGAAATAGTTCGTGTAAATACAGAGGGATTACAACAATACGAAAGCTTTTGTAAGGAAAATGAAATTCCATTTTATTCATCACAAACAAATTTCATCTTCTTGCCAGTTGAGAATGCAGGAGAGATTTATGAAGCTTGTGCACATGCAGGATTTATTATTCGTCCGTTCCCGAATGGTGTCCGTATTACAGTCGGAACAAGGGAGCAAAATGAAGGAGTGATTTCAGTGTTACAACAACACTTTGAAAATAAAAAAAGAAAGTCTCGAGATGAGGGAAATGCGTAAAAAGGTAGTTTTAATTGGAACTGGTTTAATCGGAGGCTCTCTCGCATTAGCGATTAAGAAAGAGCACGATGTAACGATAACAGGTTATGATATATTTCAAGAACAAGTAGAGCGTGCAAAAGAATTACAAGTAGTAGATGAAATAGAATTAGATTTACAGCGTGCATGTGAAGAGGCGCATTTCATTGTTTTTGCTTCTCCGGTTGAAGAAACGAAGAAGTTATTACACAAATTAGCGTCATTTCGTTTACGAGAAGATGTTATTGTAACTGATGTTGGTAGTACAAAAGGAACGATTATGAATGAAGCAGAAGCTTTATTTTCAAAGGAAGTTTCTTTCATTGGTGGACATCCGATGGCAGGTTCTCATAAAACGGGAGTTGAAAGTGCAAAAGCGCATTTATTTGAAAATGCATTTTACATTTTAACGCCGATGAATCATGTGCCAAATGAACATGTGGAAGAACTAAAGCGTTGGTTAAAAGGAACAGGATCTCATTTTCTCGTTTTAAATACGGAAGAACATGATTATGTAACAGGGATTGTTAGTCATTTTCCGCATCTTATCGCCGCTGGATTAGTAAAGCAAGTGGAGAAACATGCAGGAGATAATCCACTTATTCATCAACTAGCTGCCGGAGGGTTTAAAGACATTACACGTATCGCATCTAGTAGCCCAAAAATGTGGAGTGATATTGTTAAACAAAATCGTGAGCATTTAATGGTATTATTAAAAGAGTGGATCTCTGAAATGGAAGATTTATATAATACAGTTTCTACTGGAGATGCAGGCGAGATTCAAAACTATTTTGCAGACGCGAAAGAATACCGTGACTCTTTACCAGTACGAAAAAGAGGGGCAATTCCTGCCTATCACGACTTATACGTCGATGTTTTAGATAAAGTAGGGGCATTGGCTCATATTACGAGCATTTTGGCGCGCGAAGAAATTAGTATTACGAACTTGCAAATATTAGAAGCGCGTGAAGGATTGCTTGGAGTATTACGTATTAGCTTCCAAAGAGAAGAAGATCGTATGCAAGCGAAACTAGCGCTTGGAGAAGAAAAATACCAAACTTATGAAACAATTTAAATGAGAAGGTGAAAACGTGAAGGAAAGAACAATTCAACTTGTTAATAACGGATTAAATGGCAACATTACAATTCCAGGGGATAAATCCATTTCTCACCGTGCTGTCATGTTCGGCGCGATTGCAGAGGGAAAAACAACAATTAAAGGTTTCTTACCCGGTGCAGATTGTTTAAGTACGATTTCTTGTTTTAAAGAAATGGGAGTAGACATCGTGCAAAACGGTGATGAAGTCATTGTAGTTGGTAAAGGATTAGAAGGATTACAAGAACCGAAAACTGTATTAGATGTTGGTAATTCTGGTACAACTATACGTTTAATGTCAGGGATTTTGGCAAATACACCATTTTTCTCTTGTGTACAAGGTGATGCATCTATCGCAAAAAGACCGATGAAACGTGTTACGAACCCATTAAAACAAATGGGTGCAAACATTGATGGCCGCGAAGAAGGAACGTTCACACCGCTAACAATACGTGGCGGAAATTTAAAAGCTATCCAATACACTTCGCCTGTAGCAAGCGCACAAGTAAAGTCAGCTATTTTACTTGCAGGACTTCGTGCAGAAGGTGTAACAGCTGTTACAGAACCACATATTTCCCGTGATCATACGGAAAGAATGCTAGAAGCATTTGGCGTTATAGTAACGCGCGAAGGAAAAACAGTGAAACTTGCAGGTGGACAAAAGCTAACAGCAACAGATGTTCAAGTGCCAGGTGACGTATCATCAGCTGCATTTTTCCTAGTAGCGGGTGCAATCATTCCAAATAGTAAACTAGTATTACAAAATGTAGGGATGAATCCAACTCGTACAGGTATTATTGATGTTTTAGAGAAAATGGGTGCTACGTTCACTGTAGAGCCAATTAACGAAGGATCATCAGAGCCAGCTGCAAACATTACGATTGAAACATCTTCATTAAAAGGAATTGAAATTGGCGGAGATATTATCCCAAGATTAATTGATGAGATTCCTGTTATTGCATTAGCGGCAACGCAAGCAGAAGGAATTACAGTAATTAAAGATGCGCATGAATTAAAAGTGAAAGAAACGAACCGTATTGATACAGTCGTAGCAGAATTAACAAAGCTAGGAGCTCGCATAGATGCAACTGACGACGGAATGATTATTTACGGGAAATCAGCTTTAAAAGGCAATACAGTAAATAGTTACGGTGATCACCGCATCGGAATGATGCTCGCAATCGCTGGATGTATCGCAGAAGGAAAAACAACAATTGAAGATGCAGAAGCAGTAGGCGTATCATACCCTACCTTCTTCGAAGAACTTCAAAAGTTAGCTAAATAAAGTGATGAGAAGCAGATACGAGATGTATCTGCTTTTTTATATTGGTCCTATCGTTAAGTCGATATAATTTCATTCACCGGACTGTAATGTTTAGAATTATGGTACAATTCAAATAAGGAATGGAGGAGAAGTAGATGAACGTTATACGATTAAAAGAAGATAAATTTAGAGAAGCATTACGCTTATCAGAATACGCTTTTCAATATAAAGTTGAAGAAGAACGATTGCAGCAACAACTTACAAAGATGAAAGAAAGTCATGAAATATACGGTATTATGGAAGGGGAAGATTTAGCTGCAAAACTTCATCTTATTCCGTTTCATATATACATAGGTAAAGAAAAATATAAAATGGGAGGCGTTGCAGGGGTAGCGACGTATCCAGAGTATAGAAGAAGCGGGTATGTAAAAGAATTACTTCAACACTCACTTCAAACGATGAAAAAAGACGGATATACAGTATCGATGCTACATCCATTTGCTGTTTCATTTTACCGTAAATACGGCTGGGAACTGTGTGCGAATCTCCTAGTATGCCATATGACAAAGAGTGATTTAGTTATGAAAAAACAAGTAAATGGAACTGTGAAACGTTTCAATAAAGAAAATCACCCAGAAGAGGTCGAGAAGCTTTATGAAACATTTGCAGCACGTTTTTCCGGTATGCTAGTTCGCGATAAAAAATGGTGGTTACAGGCTGTTTATGATGACTTAACATTAGCAATTTATTATGATGAAAATAAAACGGCAGCTGGCTATATGTTATATAAAATTGAAAACAACAAAATGACAGTAGAAGAATTTGTTCCACTGGATAACGAAGCGCGAAATGGTCTATGGAACTTTATTTGCCAGCATGATTCTATGATTAAAGATCTTGAAATGACAGTAAGTGAAAACGAACCGTTATTATATACACTAAAAGAGCCACGTGTGAAGGCGGAAATAAAGCCGTATTTTATGGGTAGAATTGTAGATGTGGAGCAGTTCTTTAAACAATATGAATTAAACTGGAACAATGTACAACAAGAACTAATTTTACATATTACAGATTCATTTGCATCGTGGAATAACGTATCAGTGAGACTGGCAAATCATAAAATAACAATAATAAAAGAGGAAACAATAGATAAAGGAATTAGGCTAGATATAAACGCACTATCTACCATAATGTTTGGCTACAAGCGTCCGTTACAACTTAATGAACTAGAATTAATTAACGGAAGCGAAGAGGAAATACAAGCGTTTGAGAAAATAGTTCCGGTACGAGAAGCATTTATTTATGATTTCTTTTAAAAAATAGGGCTGTCCAAAATCAAATTTTGGGACAGCTTTCTCTTTGGGTATCAGTTTTTGTCGGTAAGTCGATATATTTTGAAAATCGCTGATATAATTTTTTTCACTAAAACGCAACGATACTTTTTCACGCACTTGACTTTTAATCGATGTAATTTATAATTAAAAACGGAATGAATTTTCATTCCTAAAAATAGAGGTGGAAAAAATGGCTAAAAACAAACAAGAGGATATTTTTGATGCTGCGATGCAACTTTTTGCAGAGCGTGGTTACGATGGTACGACAATTCCAATGATTGCTGAAAAGGCAAAAGTCGGTGCGGGTACTATTTATCGCTATTTTGAAAATAAAGAGGCACTTGTTAACTCATTATTTTCAAAAAGTATGTTAGAGCTTTCTGAAATGATAAAAACAGATTTTCCTGTTGAAGCAAATATTCGTGAACAGTTTAGTCATACGTACAACCGTTTATTTGAATTTGCGAGAAACAATGTGGATGCTTTTTTATTTACAAATTCTCACTGTGATAGTTATTTTCTTGATGAACAAAGTAAGCAAATATTTGACGATTTTATAGGCTTCTTTATGAGTATTATTGAAGATGGAATCGCAAAAGGTTTTCTTCGTCCGTTGCCTCCAGTTGCTTTAATTATTATTGTATATCAACCGCTAGAAAAATTAACGAAAGTAATTGCAACAGGGCAATTAGAATACTCGAAAGAGTTAGTAAAAGAACTAGAAGAAAGCTCTTGGAACGCTATTAGAATCATTTGATTCTATAGCTTTATAAGGACAGGAATGAATATTCATTCCGAGAATGATATAAAAAGAAAAACAGAACATGATTAATCTTTACAATTAAAGGAATGAACATTCATTCCGGGAAGGATAGTTTAATAGAATTTATAAAGAAACAATAGAACGATAGGAATGAACGTTCATTCCTGTAAATAGGTTCAAAATATTAGGAATGAATATTCATTCCGAAACTAACATGAAACTTTCAAAATGGGAGAGGATTAAATTGAGTAAGCTAAAAAATTGGAGAAGTTTATCTTTTCTATTATGGATAGTTATTACGATTACAATGATCGTAACGATGCCTAATATGGATAAATTAGTGAAAGAAAAAGGGCACATTACGATCCCTAATACAGAACAAAGTAGTATTGCTGACAAAATGATAAGAGAGATGGATAAAGACGGTACAGAGAAGTATGAAATTATAGCTGTGTTTAATAGTGGGAGTAAAGCAGCTTTAACAACTGAGCAAAAAGATGAAATAATAAAAACAATCAACGCTTTACAAAATGAAAAAGAGAAATTAGGAATTAAGGAAGTTGTTTCACATTTAGATAATAAAGACTTGGAAAAACAGCTGATATCTAAAGACAATACAACTATTTTAACGCAAATCTCAGTAGACAAAAAACATGGTGAAATATCAAAAGTTGCAAATGCACTTCATAAAAAAGTTAAAGTAAAGGGCGTTAAAACGTACTTAACAGGAAGTGATTTAATAGCGGGTGATTTTCTTACATCCTCTCAAGAAGGAGTGAAGAAGACAGAAGTTATTTCTATCATTTTCATTCTAGTTGTATTAATCATTGTATTTCGTTCACCAATTGTTCCAATTGTTTCTCTTCTTACAGTTGGTGTATCCTATTTAGTTTCAATGGGGATTATTGCCCACCTTGTAGATCATTTTAATTTTCCGTTTTCAAACTTTACACAAGTGTTTGTAGTGGTTGTCCTGTTTGGGGTTGGAACAGACTATAACATTTTATTATATACAAGGTTCAAGGAAGAATTAAGTAAACAAGAAAATGCATTTTTGGCTACGAAAGAAACGTTTAAATCAGCAGGGAGAACCGTTTTATATAGCGGAATTGCAGTATTAATTGGTTTTGCATCTCTTGCTTTAGCGAGTTTCAAACTATATCAATCTACTTCAGCGGTAGCAATTGGTGTCGCAGTATTATTACTCGTATTAACTACGTTAAATCCATTTTTTATGGTGCTTTTAGGAAAAGGAATGTTTTATCCAGTTAAAACATTTAAAGGGCATGAGGATAGTCGTTTATGGGGGTTTCTTGCGAAAAACTCAGTAGTAAGACCATTTGCAGCGTTAATCATTGTATTTGTAATATCGATTCCTTTTGTAATGAAATACTCTAACACATTAAATTACAACGATTTATTTGAAGTAGATAATAAATATGAGTCAAAAATGGGGATTAACGTAATAGAAGATCATTTTCCACCTGGTTTTTCTTCGCCAAGTACGTTCGTCATTCAATCAGATAGTAAGTTAGATGAGGCGAATTCGCTCCAAACTTTAGATGAACTAACTGATAAGATTTTGAAAGTGAAAGGTGTATCAGAAGTATATTCACCGACGCGTCCAACTGGTGAAAGGATAAAAGAACTATATATAAATAAACAAGCGGGAGAACTAAATACAGGCTTAGGAGATGCCAATGGTGGTATAAAAGAAATTAATGATGGATTAACTACTGCGAAAGATAAAATGGGTAGTAAAGACTCAAATAGCCTTGCAAACGTTCAAAAGTTAATTGATGGAACAACTGAAGCGAAAAATGGTGTATCAGCATTAGGAACAGCTTTAAATCAACTTTCAAGTGGCATAAATGATGGAGCACAAGGTGCGCAGCAAATTGAGAGTGGGTTAACTTCAGTAAATGAAAATATAAATGTATTATCTAATGCAACTTCACAACTACACGCTGGTTATTCGCAGTTAGAAAAAGGTTTAAGTTCTTACAATCAATACTTTGGAAGTATTTCTCAAGCAATTGATGGTGCGAAAAAAGGTTACGAACAAATTGAAATGTTAATGACCAACTTTATTCAAACGAAACCAGAATTAGCAAATGATCCGAACATACTGCAGACGATAGGAATTGCCAAAGAGGCTCAAAAGCAATTAGGTGGACTTTCAAATGAATTAAACCAATTAGCTACGCAGCATAAAGCTGCAATGGGCTCATTTAAAGAAGCAAATCAATCATTATTAAAAGTGGATAACGGCTTAAAAGAAATGAGCAATGGAGTTACTAAGTTACAAAAAGGAGCAGCTGATCTTAAAAGTGGATTAAATGAAGGTGCTTCAGGTTCAAAACAAATTGCAAACAAGTCAACTGAGTTACAAACTGGATTAACGAAAATAAATGATGGGCAAGACCAGCTATTAACCGGACTGAAAGACTTGCAAGAACAGATGGGGCAATTACAATCAGGGTTATCTAAAAGTACAGAAGGGCTTGAAAAGGTAAGTAACGGCCTAGGAGATGCTCAGAAATATTTAGGAGAACTGAATGAATCAAAAAGCTCTGAGAAATTTTATATTCCAAAAGAAGTTTTAGAGGGTGAAGATTTCCAAAAAGCTTTGAATACGTACATGTCACAAGATAGAAAGACTGTTAAAATGACAATCGTTTTAGACGTAAATCCGTATTCAAAAGAAGCGATGCCAATCATTGAAGAAATTAATAAAACGATAGACGGTAAGTTAAATGGTACAGAATTAAAATCAGCAAAAAAAGCAATCGGAGGTACGACAGCTAGAAATGTTGATTTAAAAGAAGTTACAGGTCAAGACTTCTTACGTACAGCTACGATTATGTTAATTGGTATTGGGATTGTATTAATTGTGATTACACGTTCAGTATTAAATACAATCTTTATTATTGGATCGTTAATATTAGCTTATTTTGCATCACTTGGTATAAGTGAACAAATTAGTACACACTTACTAAACGTAGAGTCATTAAGCTGGAATGTACCATTCTTTAGTTTTATTATGATTGTCGCTTTAGGGGTGGATTATAGTATTTTCGTAATGATGCGATACAATGAGCTAGAAGGGGACCCAGCAACGAAAATTATAAATGCATCTCGTCACATAGGAGGAGTTGTACTATCGGCTGCGCTTATTTTAGGCGGAACATTTGCTGCATTAATCCCTTCAGGTGTATTAACGCTTATACAAGTAGCATCTGTTGTTGGTGTTGCACTGTTACTATTAGCTATCGTTGTAATGCCGATATTGTTACCTGCTTTAATAGGATTGGTGAGTAAGGTGAAGAGTTATAAAGAGAAAATAATAAATACGAAATAAAAAAAGACTGTAGAGAATGTTTTCTCTTGATATTATCCCCTTTAGGTAGACAGTGTGAAAAAGACCATGTATACACATGGATGTTACACTATTACTTGGAGGGGATTTTTCATGGCTAAAAAAGGTACAACATTTAATACATACTCAAATGAGATAAAGGTATCAGCTGTTCAAAGTTATTTAAACGGTGAGGAAAGCTACGATATGATAGCGGAGAAATATCAGATTAGAAGCTCTACACAACTTAAAAATTGGGTGAAAAAGTATAAAGAATGTGGTGAAATTACAGATACTCGTGGAAAAAATAGTGAAATGAAAGGTATACCAAACCCTTTAAAAGGCAAACGGATTCATTTTAAAACTGTTGAAGAAGAGCGTGACTACTATAAGGCTCAGGTTGAATATTTAAAAAAGCAGTATCCAAATCTGTAAATGGAGGCGTACTAAAATATAAAGAACGATATCATATCATTGAATTACTAAAGAGAAAATATCCTGTTATATGGCTTACTAATTTTGCGAATGTACATCGCTCAAGTTACTATAAGTGGGTTCATACAAAAAGTGTGAACAACACGCGACTAGAATCCGATAAACGATTAAAAAAGGTAATTCAATCTATTCACGTAAAGCACAAAGAATATGGTTATCCACGTATGAAAATCGCTTTACAAGAAGAGGGTTATTTTATAAATCACAAAAAAGTATATCGATTAATGAGTGAGCTCAACATTCAGTCTATTATTCGGAAGAAGCGTCGCTTCTTTAAAGGGAATTATTCTAATACTTTTCCAAATGTTTTAAACCGTGAATTCAAAGATCGCCAGCAAAATGAAGCGCTTGTTACAGACATTACCTACCTACGATTTCAAGAGGGCTTCCGCTATCTTTCTGTTGTACAAGATATTTATAATAACGAAGTTGTTTCTTGGAAAATTTCCAAGCGTAATGATAATGAACTTGTATTAGATACAATTGAAATGCTGGCACAAAAAAGAGATGTGCGTGGAACCATTCTCCATTCAGATCAGGGATTCCAGTACACATCTCATGCCTACAACAAACGACTTTTAGATTTAGGTATCATTGGCAGCCACTCTCGCAAAGGAAACTGCCATGATAATGCCTGTATCGAGTCATTTTTCTCCCATTTTAAATCGGAGATGTTGTATTTGAATCATTTTAAAACAGAAGCGGATTTAATACAAGCAATTGAAGAATATATTTATTTTTATAACTATAAACGTTTCCAAAAAAGACTAAGCAACCATCGAGCTCCGATAGAATATCGAATCTCGATGGCTGCTTAGTCTTTTTAATACTGTCTACTTGACAGGGATAAGACCACTCTACAGTCTTTTTTTGAATATAAAATTTAAAATCAAAAATTAATCCAATGTGTTACAGAGTGAGAAGAGAAAGGATATTTTAGAAAGAGGTCGATGATATACATACAATGGGTAGGGAATGGATAAAAACTGTTCGATTTCACTGTAGAAAGGTAATCAACCGTTGCTATTCATCCATCTTCTACTATATAATAGCTATAGTCTAGAATAATTGAGTCGTAATATGCGATTTTTTAAGACAATCGGTGAGAAAACGCTGAAATAAGCGGTATTAGTAGGAGGACACAAATGATTACAGTAAGTAACGTTAGTTTGCGTTTCGCGGATCGCAAATTATTTGAAGATGTTAACATAAAATTTACGCCAGGTAACTGCTACGGTTTAATCGGAGCGAACGGTGCTGGTAAATCGACATTTCTAAAGATTTTATCTGGAGAAATTGAACCATCAACAGGTGACATACATATTACGCCAGGTGAGCGTCTAGCAGTATTAAAACAGAACCACTTCGAATATGAAGAGTTCCCAGTATTAGAAACAGTTATTATGGGTCACACGCAACTTTACAAAGTAATGCAAGAGAAAAATGCCATTTACATGAAAGAAGACTTTAGTGATGAAGATGGTATGCGTGCTGCTGAACTTGAAGGTGAGTTCGCTGAGCTTAACGGTTGGGAAGCTGAGTCAGAAGCTGCAATCTTACTAAAAGGTTTAGGTATTGGTGAAGATCTTCATGATAAGAAATTGTCTGAATTAACTGGGGCAGAGAAAGTAAAAGTATTACTTGCTCAAGCTTTATTCGGTAAGCCTGACATTCTATTACTAGATGAGCCTACCAACCACTTGGACTTAAAAGCGATCCAATGGTTAGAAAACTTCTTAATGAACTTTGAAAATACAGTAATCGTTGTATCCCATGACCGTCACTTCTTAAATAAAGTTTGTACGCACATGGCTGATCTTGATTTCGGTAAAATTCAACTTTATGTTGGTAACTATGACTTCTGGTATGAGTCAAGCCAATTAGCTTTAAAATTAACACAAGATGCAAATAAGAAAAAAGAAGAGAAAGTAAAAGAGTTACAAAACTTCATTGCACGTTTTAGCTCAAACGCATCTAAAGCGAAGCAAGCGACTTCTCGTAAAAAATTATTAGATAAAATTACATTAGATGATATTAAGCCATCATCTCGTCGTTACCCATTCGTTGGCTTCACACCAGAACGTGAAGTAGGAAATGACTTATTAACTGTTGAAGGTCTTTCTAAAACAATTGACGGCGAAAAAGTGTTAGATAATGTGTACTTCACTTTAAATAAAGGTGATAAAGTTGCATTTATCGGTCGTAACGATATTGCAATGACAACATTATTTAAAATCCTTATGGGTGAAATGGAGCCAGATAGTGGTTCATTCAAATGGGGCGTTACAACATCTCAATCGTACTTCCCAAGAGATAACTCTAAATACTTTGAGAACAGTGACTACAACTTAGTTGATTGGTTACGTCAATTCTCTCCACAAGATGAGTCAGAAAGCTTCTTACGTGGTTTTTTAGGTCGTATGTTATTCTCAGGTGAAGAAGTTAAGAAGAACGTTTCTGTATTATCAGGAGGCGAAAAAGTTCGTTGTATGTTATCTAAAATGATGTTAAGTGGTGCAAACGTAATTACACTTGACGATCCAACGAACCACTTAGACCTTGAGTCTATCACTGCATTAAACAACGGTTTAATTGCATTTAAAGGTACAATTTTATTCACATCTCATGACCATCAGTTCGTACAAACAATTGCAAACCGCATTATCGAAGTAACGCCAAACGGTGTAATCGATAAAGAGGCCACTTATGATGAGTTCTTAGAAAATGAAGAACTTCAAAAACAAGTAGAT
This sequence comes from Bacillus paramycoides, assembly GCF_038971285.1. Lineage (NCBI taxonomy): Bacteria > Bacillati > Bacillota > Bacilli > Caryophanales > Bacillaceae > Bacillus > Bacillus paramycoides. Next base: position 2,774,966 of record NZ_CP152427.1, on the reverse strand, counting down.
GCAATGTACAAAGGTCAATAATAAATGATGAAAAACCTCGCTCTCGTTATGAGAGCGAGGTTTTTTATAATCATTGATTTTATAAAATATGAATAATTATGCAAGAATAATTTTGGAGGAGAAAATATATTTTGAAGTTGTATATAGAGGAATGGCTGAAGCATGAATATAGTTGAAATACATGAAGAGGTTTAATATACACCGAAAAAACTAAATGCTAACTATAGTAAATTTCATTATATTACATTAATGTTCCAAAACTGGAGATATAATTATTTGCGAAGTAGTGAATAAAGGTTTATAGTATGTGATGTCATAATTAGTGGATGAATCTTGGGAGAAAACAGGAAATGTTACAAATTTATTTTGTTAAATAGAAACCAAGGTCAAAATGTCTAGAAAGAAATAGTTGAATAAATAATAGCTTCAAATTATAATTACTAATATTCTTCATATAGTTAAATAAAAATAATCTATTTGAAGAAGAAAAATTGAATAGAGAGACAGACTTATAAAAAAATAAGCCTTGGATGATCAAAAGAGGTGGAGAAATGAAAAAGTTCATATTAAAGAGCAAAAGTGTGTTAAGCAATCATTTTGGATTCTTTCTGTTTGCCGTTATTTTATTCTGGCTCAAAACATATGCAGCGTATGTAACGGAATTTAATTTAGGTATTTCAAACACAATCCAAAAATTCTTGCTATTTTTTAACCCACTTAGCTCGGCAGTTCTATTTCTAGGACTTGCATTATTTGCAAAAGGGAAACGATCTTATATTTGGTTAATTATCATTAATTTGTTATTGTCGATTCTTTTATACGCAAACGTAGTATATTATCGCTTTTTCAGTGACTTTATTACGTTCCCGACATTAACACAAACGAATAACTTTGGAGATCTAGGTGGTAGTATTCTTGCGTTGCTACATCTTTATGATCCGCTATATTTCTTAGACACAATCATTTTAATTGTTTTAGTTGCAACGAAATTTGCAAATCCAAAACCAATTCGTGTTGCGAAACATAAAGTATCACTAGTATTTGTAGCAGGTATTTTATTATTCAGTGTTAACTTAGGTCTTGCAGAATCTGACCGTCCTGAATTATTAACAAGAACATTCGATCGTAATTATATTGTGAAATATTTAGGAGCATATAACTATACAATTTATGATGGGATTCAAAGTGCGAAAGCATCAACGGAAAGAGCATTAGCTGATGGAGATAACATGACAGAAGTCAGAAACTATTTAACATCAACTTATGCAAGTCCAAATCCTGAGTATTTCGGTAAAGGAAAGGGAATGAACGTAATTTATATTCATTTAGAGTCATTCCAAAACTTCTTAATCGATTATAAATTAAATGGTCAAGAAGTTACGCCGTTCTTAAACTCATTCACAAAAGATGCGAATACGCTTTACTTTGATAACTTCTTCCATCAAACAGGACAAGGGAAAACATCTGATGCGGAGTTTATGTTAGAGAATTCAATGTTTGGTTTACCACAAGGATCTGTCTTTACAACGAAATCTCATAATACGTATCAATCAGCACCAGCTATTTTAGGGCAGCAAGGATACACATCAGCTGTGTTCCACGGTAACTATAAAACGTTCTGGAACCGTGACGATATTTATAAATCATTTGGTTTTAATAAATTCTTTGATGCGTCATACTATGATATGAACGAAAAAGATGTAGTAAACTATGGATTAAAAGATAAGCCGTTCTTTAATGAATCCATTCCGTTATTACAAACATTGAAACAACCGTTCTATACGAAGTTCATTACGTTATCTAACCACTTCCCTTATCCAATTGATAAAGCGGAAGCGACAATTGAACCAGCAAACACAGGTGACTCATCTGTAGATACGTATTTCCAAACGGCACGTTATTTAGATGAATCTGTAAAAGGTTTCATCGATTACTTGAAACAATCTGGTTTATACGATAATTCAATTATTGTTATGTATGGAGACCATTACGGTATTTCAGATAATCATAACGCAGCAATGTCAAAAGTAATGGGGAAAGAAATTAACTCATTTGAAAATGCGCAATTACAGCGTGTACCTTTAATCGTTCGTGTACCAGGTGTGAAAGGTGGCGTGCAACATCAATACGGCGGTGAAATTGATGTTCTTCCAACATTATTACACTTACTAGGTACAGATACGAAAAATTATGTTCAATTTGGCTCAGATTTACTATCACCAGATCATAAACAAGTCGTTGCGTTCCGTAACGGTAACTACGTAAGTCCAACAGTTACTGCACTAAACGGCAAATACTATGATACAAAGACTGGAAAACCAGTTGAATTTACAGATGAAATAAAACAAAATGAACAAATGGTTCAAAGTTCGTTAAAATATTCCGACCAAGTCGTAAATGGTGACTTATTACGATTCTACACACCAGAAGGCTTCACTCCAGTAGATCGTTCAAAGTATAACTATAACAATCGTGATAAAAATAAAACGAAGGTAAAGACGACTCCGGAAGGGGAAGCCAAATAAATAACAAAAGGCGCTATTCAAATGAATAGCGCCTTTTGTTTGTAAATATAACATCATTATTACATAGAACCATTTGTCGTTTTTTGTTTTGCCTTTCCGAAGAAAACTACACCGGCGATGATAATAATGATAAATGCCCATTTTATGAAAGGGTTACTTTCGAAAAATCCAGCGAACCATTTCTCATCTACAATCATTTTCGCAGCAGTATAAGCTAAAACAGCTGCTCCAATCGTAATGATGACAGGGAACTGGTCCACCCATTTTAAAATTAATGTACTGCCCCAAACTACTACTGGAATAGATACTAATAGTCCGATGATGACTAAAGAAAAATTGCCATGCGCAGCTCCTGCAACAGCGAGAACATTATCAATACCCATTAATGCATCAGCGATAATAATGGTTTTAATAGCAGACCAAAATCCTTCTTCTGCCTTAATATCATGATCTTTGCCTTCAGCAATTAATTTATAAGCGATCCATATAAGGAGTACACCACCAATTAGAAGTAGCCCTGGTATTTTTAACAACCAAACGACAACTAAGGTAGCGAGAGCTCTAATTGCGATCGCTCCGATAGTTCCCCATATAATAACTTTCTTTTGTTGATCTTTCGGTAATCGCCTTGCTGCTAATCCAATTACAATGGCATTATCACCAGCTAACACTAAATCAATTACAATGATGGCAAGTAAGGCAGACAAATATTCAGCTGAAAGAAAATCCATATATATCCCCCCTTAAGAGTAATATGTGCTAAAGTGTTGATAATATAAAAAATAGGATTGAATTTGTATATTCAATCTATAATTTCTTACTGTATTTTGATAAATCTGTTTTAATTTCGTATAAGTCGCTTTTGCAATCTTTTTTGCTTTTCGTTTCTTTTTCTTAATTTTCGATTCATCTTTTTAATACGATTTTCTTTTCTACTATCCCAGTTATCACTTCTGATTGTATGAATAGATGTATCTTCCTTAGCACGAAAACGCCTTACTTTTTTTACGAAGGAGATAGGGATTTTACCGATAACACCTTGTTTTTCTAACGAATCTTCTTTATCTTTATACCAATCAGGATGAGATAATAAATAGTCGAAATCGAATATTATCCCGTATTCTTTATCCATATAGGTATACCATTCTTCCAGTGCAGGTTTATTTGCTTGATGAAAATACATAGAACTATCACCCATGGCACAACACCAGTAACTAATATCACTCCATAGTACCCATTCTTTCGGTACATCTAGTGTTAAAATTACCATTTTTGAATTTTTTCTACCCCAAGCTTTATGATTTCGGTTTGGGTAATTATTTGCTTCCCAAACCCAAATAGGATAGTTACCTTCGTAATGAGGCAATCTTGTTTTAGCAACGCGCACCATCCAGTCATATGAATATATATCGTCTGAATCGATGACTTCTTTATTCCCTTCTAAATAACCAAGTTTCTTAAATTGCTTCCAAGCTTCTTCAGTTTGTACTGTATATACAATCATATGGCACCTACTTATTTAAACTAGATTATAGTATAGCATGTGATCTTTAATTTGTATTGATATTAGAGAAGGGGGAGTTTGAGTCTAATATACGCGGAGTAATTCCCGAAACGATAAAAAGACTCGATTCCCGGATAAAGGAAATCAAGTCTTTTTCATTACATACGATTATCATGCCAGAAGTTTAATGGGAAGTGTTCGTTCTCACTATAGGCTTCTAATTCATATCCTTTTTCTTTCAGCCCTTTAATAATACCAGGTACTGCTTTTACGGATTGTGGATGAATGTCGTGCATAAGGATAACTTCTGTTGGCTTGTTTGCACCATTAATAACGTTTTCTACAATTTTAGCTGATGCAGCGTCAACAGGCATTTTGTTATATCTCCAGTCTAATGAATCAATTGTCCAATCCCAAACTTTTAGCCCATTCTCAACAACTTTGTTACGAAGCGCTTCGTTTAATCCTGGCATTGAGCCGTAAGATGGACGAGTTAATACTGGCGATTTACCTAGAACGCCAGCAATTAAGCCTTGATCTTCCTTCATTTCATCTACGTAATGACCTTCTGTGTAAAGTTTCTTGTAGTTATGAGTCATACTGTGCATCCCAACATAGTGGCCTTCAGCATCTTCACGTTTTACAAGATCCGGGAATGCTTTTACGTTTGAACCAATTAGGAAGAATGTTGCTTTTGCATTTTCTTTCTTTAACATATCTAAAAGCTCAGCTGTGTATTTTCCAGGACCATCATCAAATGTTAAATAAGCTACTTTTCTAACTTGCCCATTATATTGTTTTGGAGCTTCTTTCGGTGCAAGAGATGATTGAATTTCACTTACAAGTTGAACAGATTTTGCTTCATCCTCTGTACTTGCTAGAGCAGTATGTGCTGATCCTAAAGCCGCTTCGTATGTAAATAGTACCCCCGCGCAAACCAGCATAGCCCTTTTCACTAAAGTTGTCATTCGAATTCCATTGTGCATAATTTTCCTTCTCTCTATAAAAGTTCTACTCTACTATATTAGCAATTAAAGGGAGGTAATTGCAAAAAAACTTTTTTACAAGTGCAAAAAAGTTTGTTCAAAGTTATGCAAGATTTAAAAGGAATAACACTTTTAAAGAAATGGGACAAGAAACGGATAGTTTTAATCCTTCATTGGAATACTACAACGGATATTAATTTTAGGGAGGTGCTTTAATTGAATTATAAAAAAATGCTATCTATATTTATGCTGAGCATATTTACAGTAGGAATGTTATTTGGGTGTAATCCAGCTCCAAAGGATGAACAGGAGCCAGATCCAACGGAGGAACCTTCTGAGCAAAGGCAGGAGGAAAAAAATGAAAAACAAGATCCTGCTAATGAAAAAAATAATGAGTTAAACAAAAAGGATGAACAAGAACCAGATCCAACAGAAGAGCCATCTGAGGAACAAAAGAAGAAAAAAGAAAATGAGTAGTCGAACATTAATGCATTGTATAGCTTAACACATCAAATATTTTCGGAAAACATAAACCACTTTTCGTCCTAAAAGGAAAGTGGTTTATAATTGTATATGAGCTAATGAATATAAAAAAAATATAGATAGCCACACTTATTTTCATCTTCATATACGTAACTTATTAAGAAAAGCAGTTGTATACTATACTTATTAGATGTTTCATGTAATACGGAGTTCATGATGAAAAAATATATTTTCTTGCGAATAAATAAGGAGACGGTATATTTTTTTGGATAAATTTAAAATTTCACATACCGTATTTTAAAAATACATATAGGAAAACTAAAAAGTAATGTAGAATATATCGTACATACATATATGAAGTCAACATAAAAGATAAAGAGGTGGGCATATGTTACTTGAAGAAGTAATGCAGCAACTAGAGGAATATGGAACAGAACAAAATCGTAAAACGTATAAAAACCACGGAGCGAAAGAGCCACTATTTGGAGTTAGTTTCGCGAATTTAAAATTATTAAAAAAGAAGATAAAAAAAGATCATGATTTAGCAATTTCATTATGGGAAACAAAAAATATGGATGCAATGACTTTAGCAACAATGATATTAGATCCGAAAAAAGTTACGACAGAACTGCTAAATAATTGGGTACAGGAAGTTGATTATTATTGTTTAATGGATGTTTTGATGACGGCTATTTGTACGTCGCCAATTGCGATAGAAAGAATGGAAGAATGGACAAAGTCTGATAATGAATGGATTGGAAGAGCAGGCTGGTCTTTATTAGCAAACATAGCGATTAAAAATAAAACGTTACAAGATGATTTCTTCTCTCCGTATCTAGAAGAAATTAAAGTAAATATACATAATGAAAAAAATAGAAAAAAAGAAGCGATGAATAGTGCATTAATTGCGATAGGAATTCGTAATGAACAGTTAGAGCAAACGGCGATTAAAATTGCACGTGAAATTGGAAAAGTACAGGTTGATCACGGAGCAACGTCATGCAAAACACCAGACGCAGAGCCGTATATAAAAAAAGCGAGAGAAAGAGCTGAAAAAAGAAAGTGAAATAAGAAAAGGGGAACGGTTATGAAAGCAATGGAAGCGGCACAAAGCATAATTACATCACAATTTCCGAATTGTGATGTAGCTTTACTTGGAGGAAGCGTTGCAAGAGGAGAAGCGACAAAAACATCCGATCTGGACATTGTAATAGTTGATCAAAGTTTAACGTCTTGTTATCGAGAATCTTTCTATAGTAATGGATGGCCAGCCGAAGTGTTTGTACATAATTTTGAAACGTATAAAACCTTTTTTAAAATGGATTGCGATCGCGGGAGACCTTCGTTACCACAATTAGTTTCAGAGGGGGTTGTATTAAAAGGTGAAAATGAAATTGTTGAAAAACTAAAAAGAGAAGCAAATAATTTACTAAATAAAGGACCAGCTAAATGGACCGAAGAAATGATGAAACAGAAGCGATATTTTATTACGGATACTTTGGATGATTTTATTGGTGCATCAAAAAGAGAAGAAGAATTATTTATTGCGAATTTATTAGCTGATTTATTACATGAATATGTATTAAGAGTAAATGGTAAATGGCTTGGAAATTCAAAATGGTTTATAAGGGTACTTAGAAAATATGATGAACAGTATGCAGATCAATTTGTAGCGGCTTTCGATTGTTTTTATACAACGGGAGAGAAAATGAAATTAATTACTTTTGTAGAAAAAACGCTAGAACAGTATGGAGGAAGAATGTTCGAAGGGTTTTCTATAGGAAAATAAGAAGGGGATAGCACAATGAATGTACCATTCGTTCAATTAAGAGAACTGACACTAAATGATGTAGAAGATCGATATCAATGGTCATTAGATACAAAAGTAACGGAACATTTAGTTATACCAGATCAATATCCACCGTTCACTCGTGAAGATACGAAAAAATGGTTATGAACAAAGAGCAATCACTACAGAGAACGGCATACATATTGGATGGGTAGATCTTAAAAACTTTGATAAAACAAATAAAAATGCAGAACTGGGAATCGCAATTGGTAATAAAGAATACTGGGGTAAAGGGTATGGAATAGCGGCCTTATATAGTATGTTACACCTAGCATTCTTTGAATTTAAATTAGAAAAAGTTTGGCTACGTGTAGATGAAGATAATTTTCAAGCTAGAAAGAGTTATGAAAAGGTTGGTTTTGTTTGTGAAGGATTAATGAGAAATGATCGATTACGTCAAGGAAAGTTTATTCATCGTTATCGTTATAGTATGTTAAGAGAAGAATACGAATTTATAAATAGTAGTTTATAAAAATATTATGTTAACTTAAAGGGGCTGGAATAATGTGATTCGATTACTTACGAAAGAGGATGCGAAACAATATTGGGAGTTACGTTTACAAGCATTACAAGTAAATCCAGAAGCATTTGTAACAACTTATGAAGAAGCGATTCGTCAAGAAAATCCGATTAAGCGAGTGGAAAATAATTTAACAGCTACTACTAGCTGTACATTTGGTGCTTTTAATGAGGATTATCAATTAGTTGGAGTGGTTACTTTACTAACAGAAGAGAAAGAGGCGTATAAACATAAAGGTCATATCGTTGCGATGTATGTAGATGCAAGCAATCGAAGAAGTGGCCTTGCACGTGAGTTAATACGTAAGGCAATTGAAAGAGCAAGAGAAATGAACTTGGAACAATTGACATTAGGGGTTGTGTCTACAAACGAGCCAGCAAAAAAGTTGTATGAATCAATGGGCTTTCAAACGTATGGAATTGAGAAAAGAGCTTTAAAAATGAACGGTGTATATAGTGATGATGAATATATGGTGTTGTTCTTTTAAGAGAGGGAGTTTAGTATGAAAGATCTCCATTTAGAAAAAAATATGAACCCGCAAGTGGCAATTTTGTATGCGACGGTTACGGATACATATAAACGATTGCAAAAGTTAGTAGAAGGTATTGATGAGAAAGAATTGTCTTTTAAAGGATCAGAAAATAATGAAAATAACATCGGACAACTACTTCAACATTTAGCAGTTGTTGATTTACATTGGGTGTATCGCTTAAAAGGAGAAGCAGTTCCATTCGCACTTGAAAATAAATATGGACCTATGTTAAATGAAGTAGGAGAACTGCCAAGTTTAAGAAAACAGACGTTGCAACAATTAATGCAAGATTATGAAGCAGTGCATCATATGTTTTATGAGGAATGCATGAAACTAACAGAATATGATTTAACACGAGAAATTTTTTACGAAAAGGGAGAAAATGCGACTATAAGATGGGGGATATGGCATATAGCAGAACATAATCGGTACCATCAAGCTCATATTAGTCGATTGAGAAAACTATATAGAGCTAGTTTATGTCCAAATTAAAGATTGCAAATTTTAATTATATTCATTTTGTTGTATAGTATTTAAGAAGAAACTAAACAAGGGGTTTTATAATGAAAGCTATTGCAGTAGGGATATTGGCATCATTTTTCTTTGCCTTTACCTTCGTTTTAAACCGGGCGATGGACTTAGAAGGTGGAAGCTGGATTTGGAGTGCATCATTACGGTACTACTTTATGGTTCCAATGCTTTTACTTATTGTCATGTATAGAGGTAACTTAAAGCAACTCTTTCAATATATGAAAAACAATCCGAAAGAATGGTTAGTTTGGAGTATCGTTGGATTTGGTCTCTTCTATGCACCACTTAGTTTTGCTGGAGCTTTTGGACCTGGTTGGCTCGTTGCATCAACATGGCAAATTACGATTGTCGCAGGGATTTTGTTAACACCATTTTTTGCAGTAGATCCGTTACATAAAAAACTTCCAATGAAGGAATTAGTTATGTCGGGCATTATTTTATGTGGTGTTATACTCATGCAAGTAGAACATGCTTCTTCATTAGGAATTCGTGAAACCGTTTTATGTGTAGTTCCTGTACTTATTGCAGCGTTTGCGTATCCTCTTGGAAATCGAAAAATGATGCAAGTTTGTAAAGGTGAATTAGACGTATTCCAGCGAGTTCTCGGTATGACATTAGCCAGCTTACCATTTTGGTTTTTACTATCTGGTTATGAAGTATCAACAGGCGGGCTACCGTCAAGTAGCCAAGTTTTCCAATGTTTTATTGTAGCAGTTAGTTCTGGTTTAATCGCGACAGTATTATTCTTCTTTGCGACAGATCTTGTAAAAGATGATCCACAAAAACTAGCAACAGTGGAAGCGACTCAATCTGGTGAAGTTTTATTTGCGCTAGTAGGAGAGCTTATCTTACTATCCGCGCCAATTCCGTCATCTTTATCTTGGATTGGTATGAGCCTCGTTATTGTCGGAATGATACTACACAGTTATGTAGCGGTCGTTGTGAAAAAAGAAGAAAAAATAACGGCGTAATGAGACTAGCTCTTTTTATAAAGAGCTAGTCTTTTTTCATAGAAAGGGATGGAAGAATGAATTTACAGCGTGTTGAACAAATAGAAAAAGATCCAATTTTACATGTACTACAGTATGCAGTTGGGCCAAGTGAAACTAGCTTAAAGAAAGCGGTCTTATTTTATGGAAGGAATAAAGGGACTTTTTATAAATTTGAAGAAAAAGCTTGCATAGGTATTGAAATAATCGAGGCAAATAAAGCGAGAATTTGCCACATTGCAGTCGTTCCGCAATATCGTCAAAAAGGAATTGCTTTGCAAATGATAAAGGAAGTAGTAAGAATACACCAATTGACTTATGTGGAAGCAGAGACTGACAAAGAAGCAGTAGAATTTTATAAGAAAAGTGGTTTTCAGGTTAAAAATTTAGGAGAAAAATATCCGGGAGTCGAAAGGTTTCTATGCTATCTGGAAGAATAGCATTGAAAATATGTAAATATACATGTTGTGTATAGTTTGAAAAAAATAATAATTACATTATATAATATAGGTAACTGGAAAAATATAGATAAAAGAAATTAGGTGTATAACACATGAGAATGGATAAAAGTAAATTTATAAAAATTGCTACTTCAATAGGGGTATCATCTTTTTTATTAACTGGATGTGGCGATTATGAAGAAGATACTGCTCAACAAGAAAGTACTGCTGTTAAAACAGATGGTGGAAAACAAGGAAATGAACAAGAAACTTTAAATTGTAATGATAAAACGCCTACAAATGAAAATGTAGAAAATGATGAGTTATGTAAAGAGATGAATCCATCATTTTCATCGTATCATGAAAATTCACATTTACCGATACTTCCATTCGTAGCAGGATATTTATTAGCAAGCAGAACTTCAAATATGAATTATACAACAAAACCAAATATAATGAAGAAACCGTATGCAAATAATATTATTCCATATCGTGAAAAAGACCAAAGTAGAACTGGTGGCAGCGGTGGTGGAGGGTATTACGGCGGAACTAACAGTAACAACAATAATTCTTCTAATAAAGTGGATTTAAATAAACAACAGCCAAATTCCTCAAATAAAGTGACGCCAGATACAAATACGCCGAAATCATCTACGACTCAAACGCCGAAAGTGAATTCTGGTTCCAGTGGAATTGGGAATGCAAAAGCACCAGCCGGATCATAATACGAAAGGATAATAGGATCATGTATACAGAACAAGAGCAGAAAAAGTATATGAAAGTATGGTTTTCACTTGCGGAAGAGGCGGGTCGGAATGGATTTACGTGGCCGAGTCTATTAGAAAAAGAAGAATGGAATCAATATATGGCAACAGGTATGTATCGTATGCCAGTAAAAACTTATACTGCTATTTCAAAAGCGACAGAAGAAATTATGTATGTGCTATATAGAATGTATCAATATATTCTCAATACGACAGAAGATTTTCAAAAACTTGGATTTCCAGCTGAAACGTGGGAAATTGCGAGAATGAAACATACTGGTTTGTTTTCATATTTTACGAGGTTTGATTTTATCGTAAATGGTGAAGATATAAAATTAATAGAAGTAAATTGTGATACACCAACAGGTTATTTAGAGCCATCTGTCGCAAATGAAGTGTTGTGCCGTTATCACGATGTCAATCATCCAAATCATATAGAAGAGCATATTGTGCAGGCGTGGGAACAAATTAAACATGACTATAGTATAGATCCTAGAGAAACGATATATTTTACGAGTTATGATTGGCACGAAGAAGACCATCAAACAGTTCAATTTTTAAGAAGCTATTGCTTAGATCAATCAACGGATTATATAGGTATACAAGATATTGTCGTTGCAGATGATGGTATATATACGCCAAATGGTGAACGAATTTATTATTTATATAGACTATATCCAATTGAATATTTAGTTTCAGATGCTGATAAAAACGGGAAAAGAATTGGACACCAATTTTTAGATCATATAGCGCAAGGCAGAGTGAAAATCATTAATCCACCAGCTGCTTTTCTTATGCAAAATAAAAGTGTACTCGCATTCATTTGGCAACTTTACGAAGAAGGAGTCTTCTTTGAGGAAGAAGAGCGAGAGATTATACAGAAATACTTCCTACCAACCTATTTTACAAATAAACCGTTTATAGAAAAAAATGAATCATATGTTTCTAAACCTTTATACGGTCGTGAAGGTGGAGGAGTATCTATATACGAAAATAATGAACTATTAGCTGAAGATAAAACAGAGTATTACTTTGAACAGCGGAAAATATATCAGCAATACATAGAAATGCCTGATTATACAATTGATACATGGGATGGTCCGTATACTGGTAAACTATTAATTGGTTCACACTGTATTAGCGGGAGAGCTGCTGGTTTATTTTTACGTGTAGGTGAGAAAATAACGGGAAACTTATCGATGTTCACTGGGGTTACAATTGAAGGATAAATTAAATGAAAGAGCTCATCATTTTTGATGAGCTCTTTCATTTAAATATAGTGTTTTTATTGCTGTGATGTAACGCTTTCATTTTTCTTCATTTCAAAGATTTTGTTTCCATCTTCATCTACAATTTTAATAAAGTCTCTAAGTTTTGGTACACCAATATACATGACTGGGTTTTCATCTTTTCCTTTACTTTTCTCGATATGTAAGACGATAACAGATGTGTCTTTTTCATCCTTCACTTCTTTTACTGTAATTTTGTCATTTTTGTACTTCGTTCCAAATGCTAAATATATCATTCTTTTACCTTCACTAATACAACCATTTGAGTAATGTACCATCGTTGGATCTTCTTGTGCTTTTTCATATAAATTTGATGGGCCAAATCCAATTTCATTATATCTGGATTTTTCTAATACCCAATAATCTTCATATTCATTTTGAAAAGAAACACATGCGCTTAAGGAGACGAGTCCAAATAGTAGAAAAGAGAATAAAGCTTTTTTCATTTGTTCACCTTCTATTGTTATTTCAAATTAATACACCATAATTTAACCAATATCTTTGTAAGTATATTACCATTTTTTATGTTCATAAAAATGATTAAGTTAAAAATTAAGAAAAATATGATAATATATGTATGTAGTAGTTTAAAACAAATGGGGGAACAATTGTGAAAATGAATGACATAGTGGCAAGTACGCCATTGCCAAATACAATCAAAACAATTACAAATGATTTAAGAAAATTAGGGTTAGAAAAAGGAATGACAGTTATTGTACATTCTTCGCTAAGTTCTATTGGCTGGGTATCAGGCGGAGCAGTTGCGGTAGTAGAGGCATTAATGAAAGTGATTACAGAAGAGGGAACCATTATTATGCCAACGCAATCTTCGGATTTATCTGATCCGAAACATTGGTCAAGACCACCTGTTCCTGAAGAATGGTGGGAAATTATTCGTGAAAACGTACCAGCATTTGAGCCACATATAACTCCAACAAGGGCAATGGGGAAGGTAGTTGAATGTTTTCGTACATATCCGAATGTAGTACGTAGCAATCATCCATTAGGAAGTTTTGCTGCATGGGGAAAACATGCAGTAGAAATAACGATGAATCAATCACTATCAATGAGTTTAGGAGAGGAGTCTCCATTAAGAAAAATATATGATTTAGACGGATACATATTATTAATTGGTGTTGGATATGACTCAAATACGTCTGTACATTTATCTGAAGTACGTTCTGGTGCATGTGAGTTAATAAAAGTAGGAGCGCCTATTATAGAAAATGGTGAAAGAGTTTGGAAAGAGTTTGTTGATATGGATTACGATTCTGATAAGTTTGTAGAAATTGGTGTAGCGTTTGAACAAAAGGGAACTGTAACAAATGGGAAAATAGGAAACGCAAAATGTCGTCTTATGAAACAACGTGATATAGTTGACTTTGGAACAGAATGGTTTCGTAAGAAAAATAAGTAAGGGATGGTTACAATGAAGGGGAAAAAGGTATTAATTACAAGTGGTGGTTGTTTAGAAAAATGGGACCAAGTGCGTGGTCATACGAATATGGCAAAAGGAACAATAGGAAGAATAATCGCCGAAGAGCTTATAAATAAAGGGGCACATGTTATATATTTACACGGTTATTTTGCGGAGAAACCGAACGATATAAATAATCAATTGGAATTACACCCATTTGAAGGAATTGTTGATTTACAAGATAAAATGAAGAGTATAATTACGCATGGAAAGGTCGATGCAGTCATTATGGCAGCGGCTGGATCAGATTGGGTTGTAGACAAAATTTGTGATCAAGATGGTAATGTTCTTAATATGAATGGAAAAATTTCTAGTGATATAGCACCAATTATTCATTTTCAAAAGGCTCCGAAAGTATTAAAACAAATAAAAGAGTGGGATCCAAAAACGGTACTCGTTGGATTTAAACTTGAAAGTGATGTAAACGAAGAGGAACTGTTTGAAAGAGCAAAAAATAGAATGAAAGAAGCTAAGGCGAGTGTAATGATCGCAAATTCACCACATTCTTTATATTCGCGCGGAGCATTGCACTACGTAATTGGACAAGACGGTAAAGAGAAGTCGTGTAATGGGAAAGATGAAACAGCGAAAGAAATTGTCAAAAGGTTAGAAGTACTATGTAATCGTGTTACCACTTTATAATTTTAAGTATTTGGATAAGAGTAAATCCGCATAGTATATAGAGAGAAGCGAAACTTTAATTTATGGGAATTTTACTTTTGCACAAACGTTAACCATTTAAGATGGATACATAGCATAATTGGTGAGGAGTGGATTCTATGGAACATTTATTAAAGCAAGCTATTAAACTAAGAAATGAAAAGAAATATGCGCAGTCCAAAGAGATACTTATAGGATTAACAAACTTTACGCGAGATGCAGAAGTGCTTTTTCAATGTGCCTGGATACATGATGTAATGGGGCTTGAAACAGAGGCTGTACCATATTATGAACAGGCAATTGCAAATGGTCTTGATGGTGAGTCACTTTGCGGAGCGTATATCGGTCTTGGCAGTACATATCGTTGTATAGGTGAGTATGACAAAGCGATTACTGTTTTAGAAACAGGTTTGCAGCAGTTCCCGGATAATGACGTGATAAAAGTATTTTTATCATTAGCAAAATATAACGTAAACAATCATGAATCCGCAATGAAATTATTACTTGAAACAGTCGTAAAAGTAGAGGAAGTAAAAGAATTTGAGCGTGCTATTTCATTTTATAAAGACCATTTAGATGAGGTTTTTAAATAAGAGGGTGAACGTATGAATGTCGCATTATCACGAAGGCGAAAAGGTATTTGGTTTGGATTAATATCTTTCATCTTATTATCAAACTATGTATTGTATGCCCTTCCAATTGTACCAGCTGCTCCGAAAGAAGTAGTACTTGGTTCTTTGCTAGATTGTATGTTTGTAATTCCGTTCATTACGTATTGCTTTATCATTCGGAAAAGATACTCATTAACGTATATATTTCCTGTCGTAATAGCTGGTTATGTATTTGCAAGATTTATTATTCCAAGTGATTATTTTCAAGCTTTTTCATACGTTTCTTATGTTATAGTGGCGGGAGAAATTGCATTTGTATGCGTAGAATTATTCCTTCTATATAAAATTGTTAAAATGCTACCTAACATAATACAAAAATATAAAGAATATAAAAGAGAGTATTTTTCATTCTCTTATGCAATTGATGCAGCGTTTGATGCGACTATAAAAAGAAATAAATTAGTAGATATCATTGTAACAGAGTGTAAGTTAATCTACTATGCATTTTTATCGTGGCGTGTAAAAGTACCAGAAGGTGAATGCGTATACTCATATCACAAAAAGACGGGTGCAATAGGTGTGTATATTATGATTATCCATGCAACCGTAATAGAAAGTATCGGTTTTCATTATTTACTTCATCAATGGAATCCAGTTGTAGCATGGATTTTACTTATTTTAAACGCGTACGCAATGTTTTATTTTTTAGCTGAAATACAAGCAATGCGAAAAAATCCAATTATTGTTGCGGAAGAAAAAATAATCATTCAAATTGGATTAGGAAAGAAAATTGTTATACCATTTACACAAATTGATAAAATTGAGTTTTATAAAGGCGAACCTTTAAAGAAAGAGAAGGAAGTTCTTGACGCAACCGTGATGGAATTTATAAAGGAACCTCCAGCATTTGAAATTACACTAAAAGAACCAGTGGAAGCACAAGTGTTATATGGATTTTCTAAAACAGTAAGTCGTGTCCACTTAAATGTTGATGAGGAACGGAAATTTTATGATATGGTTACGGAGAAGTTAAAATATGAATAATGATACTAATTTTCATCGTGCGTTTGGTGTGTATGGCATTTGTATCGAAAACAATAACATATTAGTAATTGATAAAATAAAAGGTCCATATAGAAATCGGTATGATTTACCTGGAGGTAGTTTAGAACAGGGGGAATCATTATTAGCTGGACTTCATAGAGAGATAAAAGAGGAGACTGGGTTGAAAGTTAAGGTAGTAAAATAAATAGGTACAGTTGATTTTCAATTCCCATCAAAATTTAAGAAGTACACACATGTTCATCATATCGCAGTTTTTTACGTTGTTGAAAGGTGTGAAGGTGAATTCAAAGCACCGGAACAATTCGCAAGATTCAATAGGAGCTAGATGGATTCCAATAGAAAGTATTACTGAAGATAATTCATCTCCTCTTGTATGTAGTGCTGTGGAGTTGTTAACAGAATCTAAGTTTCGTTTAGAAGTAAAGGCTTATAAATCATGGGTTATAAAATAATGATACAACTGGAGTTCCTTCTAACTTAGAAGGAGCTTTTTTGTGGGCAAGAAAATGAGATTATATTAATATTATTTTTTAAAAACAAGAAACGAATTCACTGAACGGCTTCTTAGTGGAAAAAGGGTTATAATGAAAGAACTACAACTAAAGGGGAATTTAAAAATGAGTTGCTTACGTACGTCAGGAATTGAAATTATTGAAAGGAAAATTCGCTATGATGCCTCAACTGTAGATCATGCTTGTTTATTAATAGAAACGCAGCAAGATAAAATTGTTTTGTATCATGAAGTACAGTACTCTTTTACTATGACAGCAAACGATACGAAGTTAACGATCCCGAAAGGAAGTTATACAGTTGCATATTACTGGGGAAATCGTCCATATAATTTATACGTTTGGAGAGATCAGGATGGGAGTTATCTAGGTTCTTATTTTAATCTTGTAAAGAATACATGTATAACGGATGAAGTGGTATCCTTTGAAGATTTAATTGTTGATATTATGGTACTTCCAAGCGGAGAATTTTTCATATTGGATGAGGATGAATTACCTGAGCCGTTAGAACAATTTGAAGATGGATATGTAGAAAAAGCTCTTCATACAGTATTGAATGCAATACAAGAGTTGCTTCCAAACATCATTTTAGAAACTGCTACTATTTTTAAAAATAAATAAAGTTTAATAAAACCCAGTTGACTTATCGGAAATATTTGTATAATATGTAGTTAATTCTATAACGTATAGCTGATTGGAAAAACCAAAGGCATTTCATTACAAAATGAAATGCCTTTGGTTTTTTTATTATATAAATAATGAATCTGTTCATTAAGATGAATCATTTTAAGGAGGGGAAGTAGTGACTGTTTCAATTGAAGGGGTTTCAAAATATTTTTCAAAACAAACTGGTACGGTTCAAGTATTAGAAGATATTAATTTTCAATTAGAGAAAGGGGATTTTGTCACTGTAATTGGACCGAGTGGTTGTGGGAAAAGTACGCTTTTGAAAATTGTTGCGGGATTAGACAACGAATTTGAAGGTGAAGTTATCATCGATGGAGAGAAAATCGTAAAACCGAGTAAGAAACAAGGTTTTATTTTTCAAGAACATCGCTTATTTCCGTGGTTAACAGTTGAAGAAAATATTGCTGCAGATTTGTCGTTAAAAGATAAGTACGTAAAAGATAAGGTAAAGGAATGGGTTGAAACCGTTCGATTAGATGGTTTTGAAAAATCTTATCTGAAGGAAATTTCAGGCGGGATGTCACAACGTGTTGCGATTGCGAGAGCTTTATTAAGAGATCCGAATGTATTATTACTTGATGAACCGTTCGGGGCACTTGATGCTTTTACTAGAAGTCATTTGCAAGAAGTACTGTTGAACATTTGGGAGCAGAAGAAAACGACAATGTTATTCGTCACTCATGATATAGACGAAGCGATATATCTTTCAAACCGAATTATCCTCATGAGTGCAAAGCCTGGAAAAATACATAAAGTGATTGAAAATAATTTACCTTATCCCCGTAGTAAAACTTCGGAATTATTCCAAGAAATTCGTACGAAAGTATTACAACAGTTTGAACACGGGGGACTGATTCAAACGAGTATATAGGAAAAGGGTGGATTATATATGAATAAAAAAGGAAAAGTTCTTTCTTTTGCATTAGTTATATCTTTATTTTTATTAGGATGCGAAAAAAGTACAGCAAGTAGCAAGAAAGAAGATGTAACAATTCAAATTGGTATACAGCAAGGATTAAGCCCTCTATTATTAGCACAGAAAAAAGGATGGTTTGAAGAGGAGTTTAAAAAAGAAGGAGTTAAAGTGAAATGGACAGAGTTTCAAAGCGGACCTCCTTATTTTGAAGCGATCGCATCAAATCGATTAGACTTTGGTGAAGTTGGCAACTCCCCAGTTATTTCCGCGCAAGCAGCAGGTATTGAATTTACCGAAATTGCTAATACCAGCTATGCGAGGAAAGGAACTGGAATTCTTGTACAAAAAGATAGCAAGATTACAAGTGTAAAAGATTTAAAAGGTAAAAAAATTGCCGTAGCAAAAGGGAGTAGCGCGTTTAATTTATTATATCGAGCATTAGATAAAGAAGGTATCAATGCGAAAGATGTAAATGTCATTCAACTGCAACCAGATGAAGCACAGCCGGCATTTGAATCTGGATCAGTAGATGCATGGGCCATTTGGGATCCATTCATTTCACTACATACGTTAAATAAAGGAGCAAAGGCTATTACAGATGGTGAACGATTAAATGTTTCTTCACCAGAGTTTTTAATTGCAAGAACAAAGTTTGCGAAAGAGCATCCAGAATTAGTTGAGAAGTTTCTCAAAGTTTATGAAAAAGCTCGTGTATGGCAAGAATCAAACTTAGATGAGGCGATAAAAATATATACTTCTGCAAAGAAAATAGATGTTGAAATTGTAAAAGAAGTATTTGATCACGACAAACCAATTTTAGTTCCAGTAACGAAAGAAATAATAGCGGAACAGCAAAAGACAGCGGATTTTCAATATAAACTCGGTTCTATAAAGAAAGAAATCAAGACAGATAAAGTTGTAGATAATTCTTTCGTAGAAAAAGCAGTAAAGGCGAAATGAAAAGAGGTTTTGTAAATTGGAGAATACGAAAGCTGTTATGAAAAGTGCGAGTATAACGATTGGCAAAAACAATGTAAAGAAAGTGAGAAAGACGAATGTAAAAGTGGTAGTAAGAGCGATTACTATACCGATTATCGTATTAAGTATTTGGCAGTTAGCCGGAGTGTTCGATCTAGTTTCTAAAACAGTTTTACCAACGCCATTACATATATTACTAGCTTTTCAAGAACTTATAAAAACAGGAGAGTTATTCGGTCATTTAAACATTAGTGTGTTCAGGGCTGCGGCCGGCTTCTTTATCGGCGGGAGTTTAGGCATTATTTTAGGGACGATTGTTGGGTTTTCAACGAGAAGTGAGCAATATTTAGATCCGTCTGTACAAATGTTACGAACTGTACCTCATTTAGCTGTAGCACCGCTTTTCGTATTATGGTTCGGTTTTGGAGAAACATCGAAAGTATTATTAATTGCAGACGGTGCGTTTTTTCCTTTATATGTAAACGCGTTTTTAGGAATACGGGGTGTAGATTCAAAATTATTTGATGTTGCAAGAGTGTTAGAGTTTAGTAAAAGAAAATTAATTACGAAACTAATTTTACCAGCGGCATTGCCGAATCTATTGCTTGGGGCAAGATTATCATTAGGAGTTGCATGGGTGAGTTTAGTAGTAGCAGAACTTATGGGATCTACAGAAGGCATTGGTTATATGATTATGGATGCAAGGCAATTTTCAAATACAGATATCGTATTTGTAGGCATTATTATCTTTGCATTCGTTGGAAAGTTTTCTGATTCACTCGTACGTTTACTAGAAGTGAAGTTTTTAAGATGGCGAGATAATTTTAAAGGAGAGACAGGGAATTAATATATAAATTATTAGGGGTAATTTATATAGAGTGTTTTAGTGGATTTTTCAAAACAATTAAGGGGTGTGTAATAGTATGGAATTGTTATGGTTTATTCCAGCTTATGGAGATGGTCGATATTTAGGAACGACAAAAAGAGGAAGAGCAGCTGAATATGGTTATTATAAACAAGTTGCACAGGCAGCTGATTATTTAGGATATACGGGTGTGTTACTTCCAACTGGTCAAGGTTGTGAAGATCCATGGGTATTAGCATCGGCACTTGCCGCTGAAACAGAGAAATTAAAATTTTTAGTAGCGGTTAGACCAGGACTAATGTCACCGACAGTAGCAGCGAGGATGGCATCGACATTTGATAGAATTTCAGATGGGAGGTTACTTATTAATGTAGTAGCTGGAGGAGATCCAGTCGAACTGCAGGGGGATGGATTATATCTTGAACATGATGAAAGGTATGAAGCAGCGGATGAATTTTTAAAAGTTTGGAAATCGACCTTACAAGGTGAAACGATCTCTTTAGAAGGAAAACATATTAAAGTTACAGATAGTAAAGTCGTATTCCCGCCAGTTCAAACACCGTATCCACCAATTTATTTTGGCGGATCGTCTGCGGCAGGTAAAGAAGTAGCTGCAGAACACAGTGATGTATATTTAACGTGGGGAGAGCCACCAGAGCAAGTGAAAGAGAAAATAGAAGAAGTAAGAAAACTTGCGAATGAGAAGGGGCGTACGGTACAATTCGGCATCAGATTACATGTAATTGTAAGAGAAACAGAGGAAGAGGCATGGGAAGAGGCTGAAAAGTTAATTCAATATGTAGATAATGAAACGATTGAGCTTGCTCAAAAAACATTTGCAAGATATGATTCAGTCGGTCAAAAACGAATGACACATTTAAATAAAGGTACGAGAGAGTCGTTAGAGATAAGTCCTAACTTATGGGCTGGCATCGGGCTTGTTAGAGGTGGTGCAGGTACTGCCCTTGTAGGAGATCCGCGCACAGTAGCAGAAAGAATAAAAGAATATGAAGCGTTAGGAATTGATACGTTTGTTTTATCAGGATATCCGCATTTAGAAGAAGCGTATGAGGTGGCAGAACTGTTATTTCCTTTATTGAAAGAAGAAAAGAAACAAGAAACTAAAATTGTTGGTGAAATGATAGCAGA
This sequence comes from Bacillus paramycoides, assembly GCF_038971285.1. Taxonomy (NCBI): domain Bacteria; kingdom Bacillati; phylum Bacillota; class Bacilli; order Caryophanales; family Bacillaceae; genus Bacillus; species Bacillus paramycoides. Next base: position 2,753,637 of record NZ_CP152427.1, on the reverse strand, counting down.
TGCATATGCATTAAAAAAATAGTGAGGATTAAACTTTCCCCTATGTTTTGCTCCATTTTGTTTACTGCCTGTTAATATGGGATAAAAAACCCGCAAGTATTTCACTCGCGGGTTTTCATCGTAAACTATTAGAAAATATGGTAAAATTAAATAGTAACTTAAGGTACGGTTGGTTGTTCAATTATCACTTCTCCAAGTAGGAGGGGGGTGATAATACGTGAGTGAAATAGCGTTGCTACTGCAGGGTGGACTGTTTCTCGTTGCATTGTTAACGTTCGTCGTCGTTTTAATAGACAAGCTCAAAAAATAACAACCCACCTATGCCAATAAAATGTGGGTTGTTTTGTTTGTAAGAAACAAATAGGATAAATGAACAATCCAATCTGCTAAGTTACGTGGACTAGTGTGTAGCCGCACACTAGTCTTTTTTATTTATATACAATTAATAATTAGTTTATGTGATTGTATTGTTCTTTTCATACTTATTATAACACAGTGTCTTTTCATCAAGAAAGGAGACCGTATGTTCTGATTTCGATTAAATAGAAGGAGTTTTTTCTTTAAATAGCCCATCCATATACTGTTTTAAAGTTTGGATATAAAATTCCTGCTTACTTACATTATTTACGCCAACAATAGGTGATGGAATTTCATATCTCTTTTCTGATAAATGAACGACAACATCAAAGATATCAAATAGACGGATGAAACAAAACAGGCCATCTTTATCACTTAATAAAATAAAGTAATGGTTTTCACTATTTGTATTTAATGTATTCCATAAAGAACTTTTACTTAAATCGCGCACAATGCTCTTTTCTTTTAATTCCATGAAATCGGCATTTGATAGAATGTTGGAAATATCAATCGCATCTGGATCTTCAAAATAGCCATCAACGGCTTGTACAGCGAATGTATAAGCCATTTTTAATACACTCATTTTATACTTACGGTTATCTAAAAGTAATTCACGTTGAATAGAGCTAGCTACTTTTGTTACACGTTCTTCTTTCCAAATTTCGTTATGTAGTGAAATATCGTGCTTTTTACATAGTTTCATAATTAATGCATTGGAATAAAGTATTTCATCACTTACTTCAACAACATCAGTCTCAGCTGCCGCAAGTTCCTCACCATGCTCATTCGTATACAGGGGAGAGTCAATTTGTTTTTTCATTTGCTCAATCTTATATTGACTTAATTTATGCCGAATTAAGGGACGATCAATATTTGTTGTCATTTGTTCATGACAAGTATCACAAATTGAGTTTGTGAAATAATATCCACATAATATTTCTGGGATGACATATTGTTCACTAAGTTCTTTCGTATTTTTTCTGCAAATGATGCATTGTGTCATTTTTATCACCTTTACCTGCAAATTTGTATGTAATCTCATTGTAGTGTATTTATTGGTATTTTGGAATATTGTAAAGGAAAATATTATGTGAAATTGTTACTTATTTTGGTACAATGAAGTGAAGTGCTAGTTTAAAGGAGGACGTTTTTTTGAAATCGAAAGTGCACTTTTGGACATTAGAAGTGCTAATGGTTGTAGCGATTATATTTATTTGCACAAAAATATCGTTTCTATTTCAACCAATTGGTATCTTCATATCAACGTTGTTTTTCCCAATCTTAATCGCGTTATTTTTATACTTCATATTTAATCCGGTGTTAGTCTTTTTAGAGGAGAAAAAAGTACCTAGAAATTTAGCGATTTTACTGTTATATCTTTTTATCATAACATTAACTGCGGTTGGCGTTGGGGTAGTTGTTCCAACGATCTCACAACAGCTAATGGATTTAGTGAAAAATATGCCAGGCTATATAAAAGAGGGAAAACTATACATACAAGATTTATCCCATCATAGATTGTTTGAATGGTTATCTACACAAAACTATGTTTCCATTGAAACAATTGAAAAAAATGCAATTGAATACTTAAAGGATATACCAAACACGATTACGTCGAGTGCAACGGCTTTATTTGGTATTATAACGAACGTCGCATTAGTAATCTTTACAGTACCGTTCATTTTATTCTATATGTTTAAAGATGGACATGCGTTTCCAGGGAAAGCAGTTAGCCTATTACCTGAGTCTTACCGTGAAGAAGGACTTCGTATCATTAAAGAAACGAACGAAACATTATCTGCATATATTCAAGGGCAAGCGCTCGTTTGTATATTTGTAGGTGCGTTTACTTTTATCGGTTATTTAATTATCGATTTACCGTACGCTTTCGTTTTAGGAATTATAGCAGCATTTACAAATATCATTCCTAACTTAGGTCCGTTTATCGGTGCAGCACCAGCTGTTATCGTAGGTCTGTTCGTATCTCCGATGCAAGCGTTGTACGTAATTATTATCGTAACAATTGTACAACAGTTTGAAAGTAACATCATTTCACCGCGTATTATGAGTTCAAAATTAAATATCCACCCGTTAACAATTATTATTTTAATTTTAGGGGTAGGTAACTTTGCGGGAATTATCGGAATGATTTTGGCAGTGCCAGTTTATGCAGTAACGAAAACAGTTGTATCGAATTTAGTAAGATTGTTTAAGACGAAACGAAGTAATCGAAAATAGTATATGTTGAGAAAGATACACCGCTTTTTTAGTGGTGTATCTTTTTGTTTGTTAATCAATGTTAAAATTGTATTGATGCAATTTTATTGTATATTTATTACATATCAAATGTAGCGGAAAATTTGTATGATATAGCCTCGGTAAAACTATGTGGAGTCCCTCTGAACTATCCAAATCATTTCCTTACAACGTGCTATCAACATCATAATCGACTCCTTTCATGTTTTATATTTTTAAAGAATTATAGGTGAGAGTAGTATTTGCTTCTACGATCTCGAATTTCGTCTATAACCTGTTTGTATTGTTGTTCTTGTTTTAATTCAGCTTCAGAATAGTTTTTTTTCTGAATCGTAATTGTTAAAAAGAAAAGGTGAAACTTCATAATACATTCCTCCTTTCGAAAGGAATTATAGATGGCTACAGTAGTGACTTTGGCGTTCTTTTACATCTTCCATAGCTTTATTAATTTGGTGATCATGTAATATCTCACTGTCGGAGAACTTAGTTTTTTGAATCGTAATTGTTAAAAAGAATACTTTAAATTTCATTACATATTGCCCCTTTATAAATTATTTAGAAAAGACGGCTGTAATAAGAAGCTTGACGCTCTTTCACTTCGTCCATAATAGATTGAATGTGTTGTTCACGTAAAATTTCGTTTTGAGAAAGTTTACGTTTTTGAATGGTAATAGTTAAAAAGAATGCTTTAAATTTCATTAGGGAATTGCTCCTTAAAAATATATTTTTAATACATATGCGTATAATATGAACTTTTAATGTCAGTCATTTTATCAGTCAGTTGTTTTATTTGTTGTTTACGATTGATCTCAGCTTCAGTTAAAGTATTTTTCTGAAGTACAGTCGTAAAAAAGAAAATATGAAAAGTCATAAATGAATTCCTCCTTTCGAAAAGGAATTACATGTGATCACAATAAAGTGCTTGGCGCTCCTTAACATCATTCATAGCTTTTTCAATTTGCTCATTATGAAACATTTCATCTTTAGAAATTTTATTTCTTTGAATCGTAATACTTAAAAACAATACGCTAATAGTCATCGAATGTTGCTCCTTTCTTAAAAAAATGATGTAAGAGGCTAAAAAATCGCACAAAAAAGCCACAGGAAGATATAGTTCTCCTATGGCAGGGCGTCAAAAAGCCACAGGAAAGTATACGACCTCCTGTGGCGAATTTATGAATTAATCGAAATAATGTACGATTTTCAACTCTCCATTAGGGTGGTCGAATTCATATTTAATTGTCCAGAAAACACAGGTGCAGTTAACGCTAAAGTTAAAGCATGTAATTGTAATTTCATCATTTCCTTCGACCTCCTTTTAGAATATTTTTCTTACGTTAGTAATTATATACAATTAATGGATAATTGTAAACAGAAAAAATGAAAATTTTTAATTTTGATTAAAATGCGTATATTTTAAAGGGTTTTGAAAAGATGTATTGTAATTAACGAAATATCGATAAAAATGGGGGATGCTAAATGAAATATATGCATCGTAATGTAGTTGTTATGCTAACAATTTTGTTATTTATTACTGCTTGTTCTAGCGGAGAAAGAATAAAAGAAATATCTGATGTGAAACCTGGTGACTTTAAGAAATATGCTGGGACATATGTTGGTAATAACTCAGATGTGGTTGCAATTGTTAATCATTTACCCGGTGGTGATACATTTCAAAGTATTAGTTTAGAGAATGAAAGTATAAAGGTGAACTATGGTGCAAAAGGAAATGGAACTCTGACAGAAGACATGGTTGAGACGTATTGGTTTGATGGTAAGGATACGATGGAGAAGAATTTTCTCTTTAACGTTATTTATCTAGCGATTTTAGTACCAAATGCGAAAAGTTACGAGTTTCAAGTAGAAAATAAAAATTTCACAATAAAAAGAGAAGAAATACTAGCAATCCTGTATGGAAAATTTGATGATTTCCCAAAAGAAAATAATATATGGGATAAAAAGAAAGTAGTAAAGTTCCTTAAAGATAAAAACGAAAAAATTACAATGCTTATGAATGATAAAGAGTTTCGGGAAGCTTTATTTGCTAAATATCCAGTGCAGCAGTTGAAATGATGGGAGGAAAAAAGGTGGGGTTAGTATACAAAATTACTTATCATCGAATGCAAGATCATTATTTACCTAAGTTAGTACAGGCAATTAGTCTCTTTAGTGAAGAAGATTTGTGGAAACAAGGGGATTCTGTGAATTCAATTGGTGGAATCGTATTGCATATTTGTGAACATATACAGAGAAATACTAGTCGTTATAAAAATCCAAATATAGTTTTTGAAAGGGGAATCGAGGAGTATTTTCCAGTGAAACGACAACGTACTGAAGTTTTGCTACAGTACGTTGAAGAAGTATTTGATGAATGGGGAAAAGCATATATACAAGCATGGGAAGAAAAAAAGTATATTGACCTTCATAGTTTATTACATTTAGTGCAGCATACAAGTTATCATTTAGGGCAAGTAGTAGATCGTACAAAGTTTATAAAGGGACAACAATTTAATTTTTGTCAAAATGGTATAAATGAAAAGAATGCGAGAACGAGAGTTGAAACTTCGAAATTTTAGAAAGAGAGTCATTCTTAAACGAATGACTCTCTTTTTTTGTAAAAGAAATTTATGGAAATATACATTTTTATGTGGTATGGTTAATTACATAAGTGATGAACCTATGAACCTAAGGTGGTGAAATTGTGAAACCTACTCTGGAGCAAAATAAATTAATATATTTGCAAATTGCAGAAACGATTGAATCTGATATTTTAAAAGACATATTACTTGAAGAAGAACAAGTACCATCAACAAATCAATTTGCGAAGATGTTACAAATAAATCCAGCTACTGCAGCTAAAGGGGTAAATGTATTAGTGGATGAAGGGATTTTATATAAAAAGAGAGGGATCGGGATGTTTGTTGCAAAGGGAGCGAAAGAAGTCGTACTTAAAAAAAGACAAAATACTTTTATGACCGAATATTTACCTAAAGTGTGGGAGGAAGCAAAAGTATTAGAAATATCGAAAGATGAATTGATGGATATGATTCAAAAAATTACGAAGGAGGGGAAAGAGGGATGATTGCACTTGAAACGAAAGATGTAACGAAAAAATATAAAAAGAAAGTAGCAGTAAATGAAGTAACGATTTCATTGGAAGAACATAAAATATATGGCTTGCTCGGTAGAAATGGTGCAGGAAAAACGACACTATTAAATTTGCTTGCTGGTCAAATTAATTCAAGTAGTGGTAGCGTATCAATATTTGGTGAACATGTTTTTGAAAATAGTAAAGCGATGCAAAATATTTGTTTTGTGAGAGTGAAAGAAGAAGCGCATTTAAGTTATAAAGTAAAAGAAATTTTTAAGATGTGCAGTATGTTTTATAAAAACTGGGATGGAAAGTATGCAGAAGAACTTGCCGATAAATTCCAACTTAATATGACAGTAAAATACCATAAACTATCACACGGCATGCAAACTGTTGTAGGAATTATTCAAGGACTAGCGAGTAGGGCGCCAATTACCATTTTTGATGAACCAACTACTGGTTTAGACGCAGCACATCGCGAGTTGTTTTATAGTTTACTACTAGAAGATTACGGTGAGTATCCAAGAACAATTATATTATCAACACATTTAGTAGAAGAAGTAACCCATGTGATTGAAGAAGTAATCATTATAAAAGAAGGAAAACTAGTTGTTCAATCATCAGTGGAAGATTTATTACAACAAGCTCATATTATTTCAGGAAAAAAAGATAAAGTAGATAAGTTTGCAATCAATAAGAAAGTAATAAATCGAGAAGTCTATGGAAATAAAGGCATTACTGTTATATGGGAAGAACTTTCTAATGAAGATTATTCCTCTCTTGAAAAAGAAGGTTTAGTAATTGATAGAATTACATTACAAAAACTATTTATTCACATAACTGGTGGTGAAGTGAAATGACAATGTTAATGAAGCAGTTGAAGTTACATATAAATTTTCATTATAAAGCAATTTTAATATTCTGGATAGTAGCTTTATTAATAAAAGGGGCTTTAAATGCTGCTCATTTAAATGGAACAAACATGGGTTATTTACCTGAAATTATAAATAACCCTTCAATAGCAATTATGTTATTTATAGTAGGGAGTGTTTTCATCATACAAGATGAGCTATTTCGTTTAGCTATTTCATTCGGTGTTACGAGAATACAATATTTTATCGGAGCAATTTGTTACATTGTACTTCAATCTGCATTATTTTCATTTCTTCAAGTTATGCTTCTGCAAGATTTAAAATATAACGTAGTAAATGTTAATTTTGGGGAGCAATCGATACAACAATTTATTTTGCAATTTTTATTTTATGTTACAACAGCATGTTTCTTTCAAGTGGTAGTAGTTTTTAAGCAACGATTTAAGTGGATTGGTCTTATGATTGGTGGAACACTTATCTTATCAACAAATAGTGTGCTTTATGGAGAGGCGGGAGTAACCAGTTTATTATTTACGAGTGATGTATCCTCAGTAGATATTCCATATTTTACTGTTATTTCAATTGGATTAACTGTGCTTTATATCATAACTAGTAGTATATTTATTCGAAAAGTATCATTCGAAAAAACGATTTAAAATAGTATTAGATTACTATAGAGAGAAGGATAGCAAATGGGAGACACATCTTCACTCATTACAGTTTTTTTATGCATTGCACTACTAATATTTTGGCGTCGTTATCAATCTATGTATAAACCTATAAAGGGAACTGGGATACGTATTTTGTGGCCATTATTATTTTTAACACCGGGTGTTTTATGGTTTTTTGGTCCCGTACATCCAGCTATATTACAAGTAGTTATAGCTGTATTAATTGGAATTCTTCTCGCCGTACCACTTATAGTTTTAACAAATTATGAACGAAGAGATAATGGGAATATTTATACGAAAAAAAGTGCAGCCTTTTTAATTACTTTTATTGCACTTGTAGTTTTAAGATATGGTTCAAGGAAATATATTGTAGATTTAGATCAACAAACAATTGGTTTATTATTTTATGTTGTTGCTGTCTCGTATATTATTCCTTGGAGAATTGCTTGTTATATAAAGTTTAGGAAAGTTTGGCGGGAAAATAATAATCATGCTTTATAAGAAAAAACTTTTCTTTTTATATGTAATTGAAATCACTTGTTGAAGTGCAAGCTACCATACAATATGATGAATATAAAAAGAGAAAGTAGGGGATATAAAAATGCGTACAATTTTACTTTTTCTAAACGGCATGTCTATTAATGAAATAGAGGACATTAGGAAAAAACATGATCCTTTATTCGGTTTAATCCCACCGCATATTACAGTTATATTCCCATTTGAAAGCTCCATTTCAAACGATGAGTTGAAATTACATATTTTAAAATTATCAAAAGGGATACAAGAGATAGAAATTGAATTTGCGAATCAAATTACAGGTGAAGGGGAATATTTATTTTTACGAGTTGAAAAGGGACAAAAACAAATAGAAGAACTACATGACTTGCTGTATACAGGAGTTTTATTGCAATTTTTGAAAGAAGATATTCCTTATATACCGCATGTAACAGTCGGGAGAAAAGAAAGTGCTGAGTTAGCTACTGAAGCAGCTAAGGATATTTATAGTTTCCCTGAAAAGTTACAATGTGTAATTGATAGAATTAGTATAGAGCGAATGGGAGAGAACGGGGAATCGGTTATTGAATTTGAAGTACCGTTGCAAAAAAGCTGACAAAAGTCAGCTTTTTTTATTCGTAGCATGAAGTAAAGCACCAATCGCACCGCTATTACCACCATCTTGTAAAAAAATAGGTGTTTTATTTTGATATTTTGTGTAGCTACGAATAATATTTTGAAGGTGTACGTTATTACATAGAGTGGAACCGATATAAATAATATGGTCAATGTTTTTTGTTTCGGCGAATTGAAGGCTTAATGCAGTAACGACTTCACCGACAAGTCCTTGTACATTAGCAAGTATGTCTGAGCTATTATATTTTGATTCTGAAATAGCGGCTTTACCAAAATTGCTAGCAGTTAAGCTATTATCAATAGGTGAGAGAATGCCACCGTAAATATCTCCAACCGTAATATCTAGATTTTTTCTAGAACCTAATTTTGTTAAAGGAATCACATCTTCAAAATGATCTATATTTGTTAATAATTTTGAAAGCCCCATAATAGTACCACCACCAACACCGGTTCCACCAGCGCGAACATATTTGTCATTATAAACATAATGAATGGAAGTACCTGTACCGATATTCGTTAAAATAAAGTTGTTTATATTATATTTTTCTTTTTTTAATATGTATCGGACACCTACAAGAGTAGCTTCAAATTCGTTTATTTCTACTATTTTATATGAGCTTGAAAGTAGTTGCTGTAATTGTTTTGCTTTGCCACCTGTAATACATATTTGTTTTATACGAGTGTTTTTCTTAAGCCAATTTATTATTTTATCTTGTTCATTTGAATAAAATTTTTGAAAAGCTAATTGTTTTCGTTCGTTCAAATAAGCAATTTTTATTAATGTTCCACCAGCATCGATACCGATAGTACTTTCCATTTTCCTGCCCCTAACCAAGTTATTTATTTACTCTGTTCATGTTAGTAAAAAGAATTTGTAGGAGATAGATCCCCTGTAGGATTACATCGTCTCTATTCTGCTTGGTATATTAATAGCTTTTCTATAGTTACAATCGGCTGATCGTTTACAGTTGCAGTACCTGTACCGAGAATAAAACCTCGACGATTACGAGTTAGCTCATAATGTAAATCTAGTTTATCACCGGGATATGCTTTTCCGTGGAATTCAACCCCATCTAATGAGGAGAGGAAGCCTAAACCTTCAGAGTTACTTGTATGTACAAATGCACTAAGTTGAGCAAGTGCCTCTACAATTAACATATGAGGCATATGTTTTTGATTATCATTTATAAACCACTCGTTATTTGAAATGAGTTTATATCCCGTAACGGACTCACCATGTTTTACATTTGTTACTTTATCAATCATTAAAAATGGAAAACGATGGGGGAGTGTGTCTTTAATATGCATATGAAAGTACCTCCAATGAACAATACCCCTGCTACAGTTAAGCAGGGGAGTTACCATTAATTTTTAACTAATTCATTTACTTTTTCAAGAGAAAAAATCCCACTATTTCTAATGTTCTCAACAACTTGTTGTAACACTTCTTTATCTTGAACGAGTGCAATACGTACAAAGCCTTCTCCATGAGGTCCAAATGCATGACCTGGTGTAACAACGACATTCGCACGATCCATTAACGCATAAGCGAAATCTATAGAAGTCCAGCCTTTCGGAATTTCGGCCCAGACGAACATACTACCAGCTGGCTTATCGATATTCCAGCCAAATGTGCGGAATCCATCAACTAAAGTGTCTCTACGTTCTTGATAAATACCGCGATTTTCCTCACAAAACGAAGCGCCATTTCTTAGTGCAGCTGATGCTGCTTTTTGAATTGGTAAAAACACTCCGTAATCTGTATTTGATTTAAATTGAGTAAGCGCGCCGACAATTTCTTCATTACCAATCATATAACCAATACGGCTACCTGCTAAACTATAACTTTTTGACAAAGAGTTGATTTCTACGCCAACTTCTTTAGCACCAGGTACAGAGAGGAAGCTAATTGGTTTATTGCCATCAAAATAAAATTCAGCATATGCAAAATCATGGACAACAATAATATTATGCTTTTTCGCGAATGCGATTACCTCTTTAAAGAAATCTTCATGAGCCATTGCTGGAACTGGATTTCCTGGGAAGTTTAAAATCATCATCTTCGCTTGATTAGCGATATCTTCGGGGATAGCTGCTAAGTTAGGTAAGAATTGATTTTCTTTCTTTAAAGGCATGTAATACGATGTTGCACCAGCCATTTGAATTCCAGTTTCATAAGCTGTATATCCTGGATCAGGAACTAATATAATATCTCCCGGATTTGCATAAACCATAGGTAAATGAATGAGTCCATCTTGTGAACCCATTAATAATAAAACTTCTTTATGGGCATTTAATTTAACGTCATGAGTGTTGTTGTAATATTCAGTTACAGCTTCGTGAAATTCTTGAATACCGCTTAATGTGTATCCGTAGCTTTCTTTTTCATTTGCTGTATGTACCATTTCTTCTCTTACGAAGTCAGCAGGTGGCATATCAGGATTCCCGATACTTAAATCAATCATTTTGTGACCTGCTGCAATTTTTTCTTTTTTATAAGCCCCTAATTCACTAAATATAGAAGATTGGAATGCTTTCATTCTAGTTGCTAACGTGTAAGTCATCAAAACCCCTCCTAAAAACAGTGTTTTCTATCTGCGTTTTTAATTATTCTGAAAACACATGGTTATATTTTATCATTTTTTTATGAAAATTAAAATGATTGACAAATTTAGAGGAGGGATTAGTCTTTTTTGAAAGGGGGGCTGTAAATAAGGATCGTTTAACTGGACTGTCTATTATATCTTTCTAGATGGTTTAGGATGTTTTATAGTTTTTATTAAGTATATCCCGCATATTTTGGATAAAAAAGAACACGAAAACGAGGCCTAATATACCAATGAGCCAATAGTATGAATTTCCTGTCGTGAATTTTTCGTAAAATAAAAATGCACTCCATAGGATTAGGATAATGGAACAGATTGTTGATACAATTAATGAACTTAAACTTCTCAAAAAAAGCACCTCACATTAAAATATTGTTATTATATAATAATACATTTGAATTTAAAGATTTAAAAGGGGAAATATTTTGAGTTAGCTTTGTAAAATAAAAATAACGCAGAAAATATTTTCTGCGTTTTAAATGAAGTGTAATCATTTCTTTTTATATGTACATAATTTTTCAACTGCATAAAAGTATACGTTTAATTTGCCATCGACAACTTCTAAAGTTTGATCTGATGTAAATGAGTTACCATAATCAATGTGATATACATTAGAATTCTTTACAAAGGAACCTTTGTATAAATCTTCTTTTTTCTTCGTTGTTTGCATTTCTACTAAGTTTTGAACAATTTTTTCTTTCTTTTCTTCTTTTACAACTGTTTCAAATTTATAAGATGCAGGGCAAAGTCCATTTTTGTTATCAACGACTTCCCAAGAACCGTATATATCATTATTGCTACAGCCACTCAGTAGAACGATGAATATTGGAATAATTAATAAAACCTTTTTCATTTTGTACTCCTTTCTTTTCATTTTCAATAAACGTGCGAATACGATACGAATATTGTAATAAATAAAGTTTAAATTTTTATAAAGAATTATTTAATTTCATATAAAAATTTAGCGGGAATTGAAGAAACATGAATCTAGTATAAAGTCAGATTCATGCCGAGTACTGTGGCCTATGTTATGTCTCTTTTGAGGAAAAATAAAGAGGAAAGTAGGATCACAATTCCATTTAAAATGTATATAATTGCAACAATGAAGGCTATCCCGCCTACGCCAAATGCAGCTTTATCGAATATAGAAGCGAATGCTACGGTAGCAAAAAAAACAATAGGAGTTATTAGTAAAAATATGAAACCTGCGATAATTCTTCTTTTAAAGTTATGTCCAGATAAGGAAATTGCTAAAAAGTTTATTATGCTAAACAGAGCTAATACAAAAATAAAGATAATAAATAACTGCATACCATCAGACATTTTCGCACCTCCAGTATATATCTTGTTAATATACTATATTCGAATACAAAAGAGGGTACTCCTTTAAATAATTTCAATAAGCGTAAGAAAAAAGGTTTTATATAATAAAGAAGCATGAATTAATCTAATAATCCATGCTTCTTTAATTATGTTATAAATTCGCAGATTGTGAAGGTTGTTTTTCATATTGTTTCTGCTTAGATAGCGATATGAAAATAATTAATAATGAAATAACACCGAAAATGAGTACCATATATTGCAGTCCAATCGTATCTAAGAAGAAACCTGTGCCAAGTAAAACGATTTGGAACATAACTCTCTCAAACATATTACGGAATGAGAAGAGGCGGCCATGATAGCTTTTTTCCACTTTCGTTTGGAAAATTGTCGACATAATAGGGAAGAAGCAACCGACACTAAAACCAAACAAACCAAATGATGTAAGAGACATCCATTTTATATCGCTAAAGAACAATGATAGGTGTGCAAAAGCGGTACAAACAGCGAAGAAATATAGTAACTTTTCAGGTTTGAAATGGTCAGATAAACGTTTAATAACGAAAGCACCTAACATAAATGCGATACCTTCAATGGTATATATAAATCCTTTAATCGTTGGATCATGTTGCATTTCACTTATGTTGATTACCATTAAATTAAATCCAGCTATAAATAATAGAGGGATAATACTTAATATAAGTGCTGTAAAAGCAATAGGAATTCCTTTTAATATACGAAATACTTCCATAAAGCTATTATCTTTTGCAGCTTGTTTACTTGGTGTTGTTGATTTCTTATCTTCGAATTGTAGGAAGAAAGTTGAGAGGAATAATAAAGCGTACGCTGCCATTGAGAAGGCGTACATATACTGTAAACTCATTACAACTAAAAGAATTCCACCTAGTGAAGTACCTGCAATACGAGCGATTGTACCTACATTCATATGTACACCGTTCATCTGTAATAACTCGTGCTCACGTACGATGAGTGGGATTACAGATTGTAATGCAGGGAAGTAAAATGCTGCTGAAATTTGAAGGGCAACCATAAATGCAATCATAAAGGCGATGCTTTCAAATTGGATAGCGAAAAACATGAAAATAACACTAATTACGCGACCGAACCCAGCATAAAGAAGAACTTTTTTCTTTTCATACTGATCAATGATGCGACCAGCCATAGGACCGACTAGAACACCTGCTAATAGACCGATAAATAATATAACGGATTTCATGAAATCCGAAGGTACATATTTTTGCATAAATTCAAGGTTGCCAAGAATACCAAGCCATAACCCTAAACCAGCAATAAACTCCCCAATTAAAACAATCCAAACATTTTTATTACGCCACATAATATAAAACCTCTCCGTCTTTTAAAATGAAAAACTCGTATATAAAACCTCCTTATTTTATGTATTATTAGTAACGAACTTTTTTAGAGTCAGAGTCTATATTACGTGTTTCATGAGTGGATTTCAATTTTTTTGATTTGTAAAAAATTTGATGTGTTAATAGATAAAACAAGTAAGTCAAAATGTAAAAAACTTATGATTAAATATTCATTGAAAGTGAGGATAAACAAAATAAAAGCATCAAGAAAATATCCCAAGTAAATGATATTTTTCTTGATGCTTTTTATACTTTAAGCAGAATATTCTTCTTTACGTACTTCGAAAAATTCATTACGACGTAAGTAATTATAAACTTTCTCGGAAACTTCTTCTTCTTCATACATTAAGAAACGATGATCAAAAGCATAGAATGATTGACCTTTAATTAATTTTACGTAGTAAATTTTACACGCCTCCTTTAGCATAATTAGAACTTACTTAATATTATGATGGTCTATATGCTTGTGAATCATACTTAGAGTTTCAAAGGATAGAAGCTACATAAATTGAAAAAGCTTACAAAAATGTAATGTTGTTGTCACGTTTGCCGATAGTTAAAAATAACCAATCTTTTTTATACTACAAATAAGCTATATAAAATAAGGGGGGAAAAAGATGGATGATGTGATTGGAGAAGTAGTAGCAGGTATTTGTGAATTTGTGGTGGAAGTAACAGCAGATGCTATTGGGAATTTAGTTTCCGGAAAGGATGAGGAAAAAGAAACATTATAATAGTTTGTAAAAGTATACAGATGTTCAAAATATAAAGGCTGATTTCTAAAGGGAAGTCAGCTTTTATATTTTTTACATTATATTAATATTATTTGAATATTCATTTGTTGTTATATTTGTGAAACTCATAAAGGAGGTGAATAAATAAAGATGTCGAATTTAAGATCTGATTTATCTGATTTTCGTTTAATTGTGGCGAATGTGGAGGAAAAGGAATATCACTTTATTGTTCGTGAACATCCGATTGTAGGGAAAATTATATCGCTATTGGAAAATGGAAAAGAATATGGTTTAATAGATAAACAAATCGCTAATAAAGATAAATTTATTAAATCGGAGCTTACTAAATTAGATTATTTTAACATAGATGTTCTATATCATACACCTGGATGGATATGGATTGGCATGGATCAATTTGGTTTACATGCTCGTGAGGCTACTTATAACGAAGTAGACGTTATTATGAAGTTAAAAGAGGATTTATATTATATAGATGTATATGAAAAAGTAAAAATGTAATAGATATTTAGTTAGGTTAGGGGACAAGTTCCCGTAGCCTTTTTTGTTTCATAATAAAACGTAAAATCTATATTAGGTTGATGATACGAAAGCATAGTAAGAAATGAGTCGAAAAGAGGATTTGAAAATACATAAAGAGAACTTTAATTATTACATGAATCCTATATGTAAATAACAATAGAAAGAAGATGATAAAATGAGTAAAGAAGAACTTGTGAAACAACAGTTTGGTAATAATGCGGAAAAGTATGTGAAAAGTAAAATTCATGCTAAAGGACCTGATTTACAATATGTAGTTCAACAAGTTGAGTCTCGTCACAATAATCGTCTTCTTGATATTGCTACTGGCGGAGGACATGTTGCGAATGCATTAGCTCCATTGTTTCAAGAAGTAGTTGTCTTAGGCTTAACAGAAAAAATGTTAGAGAATGCGAAAAAGTTTATTATAAGCAATGGACATGAAAATGTATCTTTTGTTGCTGGAAACGCAGAAAGTTTACCGTTTGCTGATCGTTCATTTGATACGATAACATGCCGAATTGCAGCACATCATTTTACGGATCCAGCTCAGTTTATTTATGAAGTAAATCGTACGTTAGAAGATAATGGATTATTTATTTTAATAGATAATGTTTCACCGGAAAATAATGAATTTGATACATTTTATAATTTTATAGAAAAAAAGCGGGATCCGAGTCATGAACGAGCGTTGAAAAAAACAGAATGGATTACCTTGTTAGAAAGAAACAGTTTGCAAATGCAGTCGTGTCTTACTTTTGACAAGAAGTTTGAATTTGACTGGTGGTGCGATATGATGGATGTATCGTTGCAGAAACGTATGAAGTTAACAGAATGTATGATGAAAACACCAGTTGAAATGCAAGAATTCTTTCATATTCAAATTGAAAATAATAAAATAAACTCGTTTTATACTGAAATGGCCCTGTTTGTATGTAAAAAAAGCCCGACATTAAAAAGATAAATTTCTTGCAGTCTTTTCAAAGTACGTTATACTTAGTACAGAGAAAATGAGAATTGAGGAAAGTAATAATGATTCGCGTACGTATTGAAGGAACTGAAGAAGAAATGCTTGAATTTATGGAGAAAATGCCGGACATTCCTGGATTTGAAAAAACACATATGAGAGAACCGAGAAAAGGGAATAATCCAAAATACGATTCAAGTAAGAATGTATTAGCATATTTATCATATAAAAAGATCCAAGTCGCCAATAAATAGGCGGCTTTTTTAGTTTGCACTGTTTCACAGCCTTGTCTTTTTTACATAATAATAATAGTAGATCATGCTGAAGAGGGGTGAGGGTAGTTAATAAGAAAATCATCTTTTTTGGAGACTTTGGTATTGACGATGCGGTGGCTTTAATATATGCAAATAAAACATGTAAATTAGATATTATAGGTATTGTTGCTGAATATGGAAATGTATCGCGAGAAATCGTAACGGAAAATGTGTATTTTTTAGAAAGATACTATGCTACAGAAGTAAAAATCATTGAGGGTGCAGCGAGGCCGATGACTGCTGAAGAACCTTTGTTCTTTCCTGAAATCCATGGGGAGTACGGCCTAGGCCCAATTATTCCACCTAATATGAGGATTTGTAAACGGGAAAACTTTTGTGAATTAATTAAATTAATTGAACCTTGTCCAGAAGATATTATTATCGTAGCGACAGGACGTTTAACAACTTTGGCGACGTTATTTTTATTATATCCAAATGTAATGGATAAGATATGTTCTTATTATATTATGGGTGGTGCATTTTTATTTCCTGGTAACGTTACTCCTGTATCAGAAGCAAATTTTTATGGAGATCCGATTGCCGCAAATATTGTAATGAAATATGCAAAGAATGCGACTATTTTTCCGTTAAATGTAACGCAAGAAGCCCTCATTACTCCTGAAATGGTGGATATTATTAATAAAGAAGGAACAGGACAGGCAAAACTTATTAAACCGATGATCGATTTTTATTATGAGAACTTTTATAAAAAAGAATACCCGGGTATTGCTGGAAGTCCGATTCATGATTTACTTCCGTTCATTTCCTTTATTAATGATGATATTTTTGAATATAAAAAGTCAGCAGTTTGGATCAGTACGACAAATGACGTAACTAGAGGACAAAGTGTGGCAGACTTTAGAAAAATAGCTGAGCCAACAACATTTGATAATAGGCCTATTCAAAAAATTGCAGTTGGTTTTAACTATCCTGCATTTAAAGAAGAGTTTATGCGGACAATATTAAAGCCTGACTGTCCTTAATATGTGTATTATGAATAACATCAACCTCGAGTCGAAAAACTGGCCGTTCATTATTTTGAAATAATCTAATAGTTGATCTGTATGAATAACTACTGAAAAATGTAACATAACTAATGGTAAGCAATTGTTTCTAATTATATTTTGATTGGTAAAATATAAAGGAGGTTATTATATGATTTGGTCTTTAATCGTCGGTGGTATATTAGGATGGCTTGCGAGCTTAATTACTGGAAAGGACGTACCTGGTGGTGTAATTGGTAATATTATTGCTGGTATTATCGGTTCTTGGGTTGGTTCGAAATTACTTGGTAGTTTTGGTCCAGTCATTGGCGGATATGCAATTATTCCAGCTTTAATCGGTGCGATCATTTTAATTTTCATCGTAAGCTTCTTATTACGAGCACTGCGAAAATGAGTGTAAGGACTGTTTACATTTGTAAGCAGTCCTTTTTATATGTTATGCTAGTATTATACAATCAGGAGGTGTCAGCATTGAAAACATTTACAGTAAATTTCCATCAAGAAGATAATGCTAAAGCGACAACAGTACATAAATTAAGTGAAGAGGACTTCAACAAAGCAACAGAAAAAGGCACTCGTCATCTATTTGATTTAGATACAAACGTTGGATTCTTCGTATTCTTTGACGCAGAAGATGCAGAAGGAAACGATCAATACTTAATGTTACAATACGAAGGCGATCATGAAGAGCCAACTGCGTGCTACGGATTTGATTTAAAACTATACTATCAATTTTTAGCACTGTACTTAAATGATCTTGAGTTCCAAGGTGAAACAGATGAAGAAGAGGAAGAGTATGGCCCGATTCATCATTTAGCTCACTTACTTTATCATATTGTTGAAGATGGTAAGTCAATCGAAGTGTAAAAATACATATGTAAAGCTGTCCTTTATGGACAGCTTTTTTCATTTTCTAAAGCAAAATATACAAATTGGATTTCTGATGATGATAGGTGGTTTGACTAAACAGAAAAAGCAACAAAGAAGGTTTATCCTCCTTTGTTGCTTTTTCTACGTTTAAGGAAGGATTGCAGTGTATATGACGAGAAGGGATATATAAGGAGATGGGAAAAATGATAAATAATACAATTCCAATTTTTTTAAAATTATGGGAAAGTGACGATGTAGAATTAGAAATTCTTAATCAATACTTCATTTCACATCCTGAGGTATTTGAAGAATACTTTAAGTATCATTGTCCTAAAACGAGAGAACGTATTTCTACTGCCATTAAACAATATCCCGCAAAAATAGAAGATATTCATATCATTGCAGAAACATTACCGATTATTATTCAAGAGATAACGAATGAATATCATAATAAATATAACTTTGATGTAAATATGAAGTTTCATTTATTTGTTGGAGCTTTTGGCTCTAATGCATTTGTAGAAAGGGAAATCATTGGTGACTTATTTTTTGCAGCAGAAAAATTATCTCCAGATGTAAATCACCTTCGTGTTATTGTTGCTCATGAAATAGGCCATATATATCATAATGTTATGTTACAAAATGATGGGATGGATTGGAGTAAAGCCAAGTGGACCGACGCAGCAGTTAGTTTGTATCGCGAGGGTGTTGCGACATATTTATCAAAACAAATTATGAAAGGTTTAAATGAATCAGTGTATTACTCATATAACGATGATGGTGAACGTTGGTTACAATGCTATATAGAAAATGAAGAACATATAAAGAAACGTTTTTTGGAAGATTATATAGAAGGATGGACGTTAGAAAAAGAGAAAGAGTGGTTCCGGTTATCTGGCGGACAATATTTTGGATACAACCGACTTGGTTATTTTTTAGGAACAGCTTATGTAGAATATGTTGTGCAAGCATTAGGAGAGAGTGAAGCATTTACTTTTTGGAAAAACCACGATTTGAAAAGTAGTGTAATGGATTGGATTGGTTATCAAGATGAATAAGATTATGATAGGGGGCTGAAATGTATGAAAGTGTATGTAAAGATAGTTATATTATTATTCTCTTTTACATGCCTATTTTCATTAGCAGCATGTAAAGGGACAGACGAAAAGAAGGAAACAAACCAAACATCAGAAAATAGTAAAAACGAACAGAATAATTCTTCTGAAGAAAAGAATGAACCTGATGCAAAATCAAATAATGAAGGATCAACAAAACCAAAGACAGATTCAAGCACGAAAGATACAGTAATAAATCAAAAATCAATTAACCACGTTAAAGATTTGTTAGAACTAGCGAAAGAAGGAAAAGTACCTAACGTTCCGTTCGCAGCACATACAGGAGATATTGAAGAAATAGAAAAAGCGTGGGGAAAAGCGGATAAAACGGAACAAGCAGGTAATGGAATGTACGCAACTTTTACAAATAAAAATGTTTCCTTCGGTTTTAATAAAGGATCACAAGTTTTTGATGTACGCTCCTATCATGCAGAGCTAAAATCAATTACATTACAAGATATAGAGAAAGCATTAGGAAAACCAACTTCAGTTAAGATAAATGGGGAAGATAAAATATATGTATATAAAGTAAACAATCAGTTTGAGCTGAAATTCATTATTCCAGAATCGACTGGTAAAGTAAATCATATTTCGGTATTCTCGCCAGAAGATAGTATTAATAAAATGGCAGGGTAATAAAAAAGGATGTCACAATAGTCTCGAGACTTTTGTGACATCCTTCTTTTTATAAAGAGAGCATCCTATAAAATATGAGTAGTATGCTCCGAAACGTTTTTATTTATTTTATTACGTTCTACATTTTGGATAAACAGTGCTTGCATAATGCCTCCGACTATTAAAAAACAAGCACAAATATAAAATAGCATGCTACCATCTAGTTGACTTAATAAAACCGCACCAAGTACAGGACCACACGTTCGAGATATATCCCAATGTAACCCATAAATTGAAAAATACAATCCGCGTTTATCTGTAGGAGCGATTTCTGAAACGAATCGAAGTAAATGGTTGAAAGCAATACTTTCTCCAATGACTAAAAAGAGTAATGTGAAAAATAGTGACAAGATTGTTGCTGAAAATCCATAGCCAATTGCAGCTATCGTAAAGCAGGTGTAAGAAATAAGTATAATTTTGGCCATAGAAAATCGTTCAGACCATTTCACGAGAAAGATTTGCAGAATGATTTCCATAATAGCTTTGCATGTTGAAATAAAAGCGAGCATGAATACGAAATCTGGAAATATATCTTTAGCGAAAATGTGATAATTTGTCTCAGTTTGAGCATAAAAAAAGCTAATAGGGATTGTAGAAATCATAAGTCCCAAAACGGCGTAATGTTTGTGTAAAAATTGTTTTGGAAATGATACTTCAAATTTTTGCTTTGGTGTTGTAAGTACTGGAGCAGTTTCTGGAAGCTGCGTCCATACAACTACTGCATATATCATCAGTGTAATGCTTTGCATTATAAATAAATATTCAGGGTGAGTTTGATAAAAAATAGCACCAATTATTGGACCAATTACAGAACCAATTGCAGCCATCGTATGCAAAATAGCAAAAATTTCTGCTTGTTGTTTTTGTTTCGTTAAATCAGCAATTTGTGCACGTTGAGCGGGAATATATAAGGAACGCCCAATCCCATTTATGACGTATAACAATGCAAATATAAAAACAGATTGAGCACAGACGAAGCTGCCGATTGCAACGCCTTGTAGCAATAAGCCGAGCAACATAATTTTTTTTCGCCCATATTTATCAGTAACTCCCCCAGCAATAAGTGTAAATATGATGTCAGAAAGAGGTTGTAGTCCAAAAATGAGCATGGTGATTATTATATTACCGTTTAACATTTTATTAACGTAAATAATCATAATGAGAGCTAACATAGATTCAGTCGTTCGGGTTAATAATTCGCCGCACAGTCTAATAATAATTGGTTTGTTATAACGTAGTAAAAGATTGTTCAATATTAATTCCTCCTTTCTATATTGAAATGATAAGATGAAAGGAGAAATGGAAAAAGGGTAGAAACAAAAGGGGTTATTTTTCACCTTTTAGGGGGATTATGATGTTTATTTTAGATCAATATATTGAACTATGGTGTGTCTACGGTAAAGGGAGACGAGAAGGAGAACGATTAGAAGTAACCGTACAAATGATAGCAGAAACATTATTTTGTACAGAGCGTAATAGTAAATTAATTATAAAAAAATTAGAAGAGTTACATTGGATCACTTGGTTTCCTGGTCGCGGGAGAGGGAATCGTTCTAAATTAATATTTCAAAAGCAACCAATTCCACTAATTTTAGAAAGAGGAAAAGAATTAACGAAAAAAGGAGATGTAAAAAGTGGAATCTCATTTGTAGAACGCTACAGCTCACAATTTCCATCAATAAAGAAAGAGTATGAAGCTTGGGTAGATTCCATATTTGGTCATCAAATAGAACGGACACCTGAAGGAAGAAAAGACGTACTTCGTTTACAAGTACAAATGAACCTGGACATCGCTTTAAATCCGGTTTACGCTACGATGCGATCAGAATGTCATATGGTTAAACATATTTTTGATACACTCGTATATATAAATGAGGAAACAAATTCTATAGAACCAAGGCTTGCTTTTCACTGGGAATATAATAATGCTGACAAGGTTTGGACATTTTATTTAAGAAAAGGCGTTTATCTTCATAATGGAAAACGACTTACTGCACATGATGTTATCCATTCATTGAATCGATTTATGAAAACTGAAAACAACCCACACGCATGGATGTTACAACATGTTGAAAGTGTCCGTGCAGTGGATGAATATGTTGTTGAAATTCAATTACATACGGAAAATAGGATGTTTTTACATATGCTTAGCGCAGAACAGTGTTCTATCGTACATGAAGATGAAGCAGGAAACTTCATTGGTACAGGGCCTTTTTCATTACGAGAGAAGAGTGCAAATCTATTTGTACTAGAAGCACATGATTTATATTATCGCGAAAGAGCTTTCCTTGACCGAATTGAACTATTGAATGTGGAGCAAATTGTAAATACATATGACGTGTTAGTAAAGGCGCAGTATAAAGATAAAGAAAAACATAATAAAGAAATTTCTCGGCTTGAATCGAACGTGACATATGTAACGTGTAATCTTGTAAAAGAAGGGCCAATGCAAGATGAGCTATTGCGAAAGGCACTACATCAAATTATTCATGGCGATAAAATTGTTCAAGAACTTAGCGGAGAACGTGGAGAAGTAGCGAAGAAACTAATATTAGCAAATGAAAGCATAGTAGAAATTGAGGAAGATATAGAAAGTTTAATTAAGAGAAGTACGTATCATAATGAAGTGCTACAACTCTATACATTTACAGGACGAGATCACGTTGAAGATGCACAATGGATACAAAAAGAGTGTGCGAAGTACGGGGTTCGTGTAGACACTAATTTTCTTGAGATAGAAGAGTTATTGGAAATAAGTACGATACAAAAGGCTGATATGATGCATGATAGTGCAACAATTAGCGAACGAATAAAAGATAGTATGCTATATATGTTTCTTACAAGAAATAGTTTTATTCATGGGCAAAGCAGCATGGACTTTCATAGAACGTTGTCCCCGTATTTTAAACAAGAAAAAGAAGAAAAAAGAGTTACATTGTTACGCGGTATTGAGAACACTTTGTTACGGCATATTCATATTATTCCTTTATACCGTAACAAACAACAAGTAACTTCTCATGAAAAAGTACAAAATATAATGATTAATTCACAAGGCTGGATTGATTTTTATGACATATGGTTTACATGTTGATATATAAGGGTTTTTACGTATTTTATAAGATGCGTGAGAACCCTGTTTTTGTGTGTGAAACAGGGTTGTTTTATACATTGTTACGCTACTTATGATAAAAGTCTATTTACAGCGTAACAGTGTTATGTTACATTGTTATCAGGAAGGAGTGTTATACAGTTGAGTACAGATTTAATTTCAAAAAAAGATTTATTAGAACTAACTGGTATTTCATACGGACAGTTATATAGGTGGAAAAGAAAAAATTTAATACCGGAAGATTGGTTTGTACGAAAGTCAACATTCACGGGTCAAGAGACATTTTTTCCGAAAGAAAAGATATTAGAGCGTATTGATAAAATCCAAACGATGAAAGAGGATTTATCACTTGATGAACTAGCAAATATGTTTTCACCGAGTGTAAGAGAAATCCTTTTAACAAAGGAAGACATATTACGTAAAGGGATTGCATCGGAGCCAGTTTTACAATTCTTTATAGAACAAACGAATAAAACAACAGAGTTTCAGTTTGCAGATATTCTGTATGTGTATATGTTAGAAGAATTACTGCAATCGGGAGAGGTTAGTTTAGAAGAAGGAAAAATGGTCTTGCAAGTTTTATGTGAAAATTATGAAGCGATTAAGCATAAAACTTGTGATTTAATTATCGTCCGAAAGTTAGGGATTTCTACTTGTTTCTTAGTTTCAAACGTAGACGATTTAATTTTTGAAAAAGGCACCAAAATTGTTTTACGCGAAGCGATTATGAAATATACCGAAGCATTAAAAACGAAACTATTGTAGTGGGGGAGAAAGTATGCGTACAGAAAATTTAATTATAAATGGTTACGGTTCATCGAATGGCGGCGAGTTTCATAAAGTGCAATTAAATGGAAAAGGGACTGTGAATGGAAATGTTGAATGTGAAAAATTTGAATGTAACGGTTACGGTGCAGTTACTGGTGATTTGAAAAGTAGCAGTGCACGAATTAGCGGATCTGGTAAAGTCGATGGCACAGTTCATGCTGAAACGATGCGAATTGATGGAAAAGCAACTATTACGAAAGATGTGAAGGCAAACAGTTTGAAAATTGCAGGAAAAGGTACGATAGGTGGGAATGTCACTGGTGAAGAATTTAAAATCAATGGTCAAGCGACGATTGATGGCAACTGTGAAGTGGATACTTTTTCTTCTGATGGACAGTTTACAATTGGTGGATTATTAAGCGCGGATGAAATAAATATAAATATTCACGGTACATGTCGAGCGAAAGAAATTGGTGGTCAAACGATTAAAGTAAAACATAGGATCGGTACTTTTAGTAGACTGTTTAAATCAGTATTTGGTTTACAATTAGAAGCTGAACTGTTAGAAGGTGACAATATCGAAATTGATTATGCTCACATAAGAACGGTAAGAGGAAGCAATGTTACAGTAGGACCGAATTGTGAAATTGAACTCATTGAATATACGGGTGTTCTTACTGTTGATAAAAGTGCAAATGTAAAGGAAATTAAGCAGGTTTAATGGGAGGGAGTAAGTAATATGGAACATTCACATAGTCTTACTGTCAATGGTTCTGGTAGTTCAGCAGGCGGGGATTATAACAAAGTGAAGATACGCGGTGAAGGAACAATTTCTAATGATATGAGCTGTAATGAATTTAAAACGTACGGCACGAGTGAAGTACGCGGTAATATGAAAGTGAAAAACTATGTCGTGTATGGTGATAGTGAAGTACAAGGAAATGTAACTGCGGAATATGTAAAAGTATATGGAAACACACAAATGCATAACGATGCACATATTGAAAAAACAAAAGTAAGAGGTATGATAGAAGTTAAGGGAAAGTTTACTGGTGATTTCGTAGATGTGAAAGGCGCTTTAAATGTGAAAGGAGATATTGAAGTAGAGGAATTATCACTAACGGGTGGTCTTGAAAGTGATGGATTACTTAATGCTGAAAATATTGAAATTTCACTTCGTTATGAAGGGAGCAAAGTGAGAGAAATCGGTGGTAAAAAGATTTCTGTTCGTAAAAAAGCGAGATTTATTCCATTTACAAGTCACACTGGAAGCCTCCAAACGTCTATCATTGAAGGAGATGAAATTTATTTAGAGCATACTATCGCTGAAGAAGTAAGAGGAAACAATGTTACTATTGGTCCAGGGTGTGAAATTAGTGTTGTAGAATATCATACTAGCTTTAACCAAAAAGGTAATGCAGTTGTAAAAGAACATAAACAAATATAAATAGGACGAGGGAGAGCAAGGTTATGGTTGAGAAGAATAATAAGCTCGGCTTTGTTGTGGCGGGCTTATTGCTAGGTATTTTAATGGCATCGATGGATAATACCATTGTCGTAACAGCAATGGGAACGATCGTTGGTGACTTAGGAGGCCTTGAAAACTTTGTATGGGTCGTTTCTGCTTATATGGTCGCAGAAATGGCAGGTATGCCGATATTCGGTAAACTATCAGATATGTATGGTAGAAAGAGATTCTTTATTTTCGGTTTAATCGTCTTTATGATTGGTTCGGCACTTTGTGGTACTGCTGAAAATATTACACAGTTAGGTATTTATCGTGCCATTCAAGGTATTGGCGGCGGGGCATTAGTGCCGATCGCGTTTACTATCGTTTTTGATATTTTCCCCCCAGAAAAGCGTGGGAAAATGGGTGGATTATTCGGAGCAGTATTTGGTTTATCCAGTATTTTTGGTCCGTTACTTGGTGCGTATATTACAGATTATATTAGCTGGCACTGGGTATTTTATATTAACTTACCACTGGGCGTTTTAGCACTTATTTTTATTACATTCTTTTATAAAGAGTCACGAGTTCATAGAAAGCAAAAAATTGACTGGTTTGGTGCAATTACTTTAGTTGGTGCAGTAGTTTGTTTAATGTTTGCACTCGAACTAGGTGGACAAAAGTATGATTGGGATTCTAGTTTTATTTTAAGTTTATTTGGTGGATTCGCTATTTTAATTATTGCATTTATATGTATTGAACGAAAAGTAGAAGAGCCAATCATATCATTTGAAATGTTTAAACAACGTTTATTCGGCATGAGTACTATTATTGCATTATGTTACGGTGCTGCGTTTATGTCAGCAACTGTGTACATACCGTTATTCATTCAAGGTGTATACGGTGGCACTGCAACAAACTCAGGACTATTACTTTTACCGATGATGTTAGGATCAGTTGTAACAGCCCAGTTAGGCGGATTTTTAACGACCAAGCTTAGCTACCGAAACATTATGATTATTTCTGCGGTTATTATGCTAATTGGACTATTTTTATTAAGCACATTAACGCCAGAAACAAGTCGTGCATTATTAACAGTGTATATGATTATTATCGGATTTGGAGTTGGATTCTCATTCTCTGTACTAAGTATGGCAGCAATTCACAACTTTGGTATGGAACAGCGAGGGTCTGCAACTTCAACGAGTAACTTCATTCGTTCATTAGGTATGACACTAGGTATTACAATCTTCGGAATGATTCAAAGAACAGGTTTTCAAGATCAATTAGAAGAAGCGTTTAAAGGGATGAGCGGAGGAATGAATACAAATGCTTTAGGAGATTCAAGAGCTATTCTATCAGAATCGGCAAGATCTCAAATCCCGCCGCAAATATTAGATAAAATTATTGACGCTCTTTCTAGTTCGATTGTTCAAACATTTATGTGGGCATTGGTACCAGCTGGTTTAGCATTCATATTTATTTTCTTTATGGGAAATGAGCGAATGGTAATTAAGAAACAACAAACGAATAAAAAGAATGAAACATCAAAAGCGTAATGAAAAAAGCTCCTTTCCAATTGGAAGGGAGCTTTTTCGTATGTACAGATTTAGATTAGCCTTCGATGATTTCGTATTCTTCGTCTGCTAATAATAAAATTTGTGTTTTCTTACCTTTGTTTTGAACTTCGATTACATCGTAAGCACCTAAGTCTCTTACTTTGCTTTGAGAAGCGTTAACCATAACTTCAATAGAATCAATTAAGATATCTTCTTCAATGTATGATTCAGGCAATGCCATATCTTCAGTATCTAATACACATGCGTATAGATTTTGTAAGTTTTCAGCAGTTGGATTTTGTTCCTCAACATCAATGATGTTTTTTACTGCTTCCATATTTTCTTCTTTTGCTTGGTATACTTTAATTTTAGCCATTGTTTTAATCTCCTTTATAACGTAATCGTAGAGGCTACACTTCATTATAACGTTTTTTTCATGAAAGATGAAATTGTTATATGTATTTATAGCGAAAAATATGTATGATTCCTTAGTGTTAGTGTAAATTCCTTCCGTTAAAGTTATATTGTCCAAGCTTTTCTCATATTCCGCTCATATTATATGTATTAGATAAAAACATACAGGGAAGGGATGGAGTGAAAGTGGGTTGTGGGTCGAGACGAAATTGTCAATGTGGTCAAAAAAGCATATGTGAATTTTTACAAAGTCTAGAACCGTTTACTAAAGTGGAAAGTATCGTAATAGCTGGAAATGAAATTGTTGTATCCTATTTCCTTTCATTTAATGAGGGAAAAGGGATTGTATCATTTGTACAAGAGGAAGATGAGGTTATCTTTGTAAATTGCTCTAGGATTGATGCAATTCGAATAGGGGAAATTTGTAGTTGTAAAACGAAAGTTAAATTTATTGAAGAGGATTTTAGTCTACTTGGAAATGTGTGTCCGCAATGTTTAACAGAGGGAAGTACACTCTTTTTTGATTTTCACAATCCAGAATTAAATGTATCTCTACAAGCAAAAACAATTGATGCACCTAGTTGTACTGAATTTATAGATGAGATGGGAAATATCGTAAAGCAAATTACTATAGTAGGTGAAGCGATTGTTTCTAAAGATTTTGTTCAAGTGCCTGAACTATTAAACTTTCGGTTAGTTTTATCTGATATGGCTGCGAATTCTTTAAAGTTTGGAATACTGTTCATTAATTTCCCTGACCTTACGTTTATTATTCTTTTCGCATCGAGTGGATACCTCAACATCTCGAACTGTTTGAAAATCGAGAGTGGAGCAGGTAATACTGAGATAGAAGAGATGAAAAAGATGATATCGAATGACGATAATACGTACACATCAGTTGTTAAAGTGACTAAAATATATAAAAACGGAGGAACAGAATCATTTGTTAATAAGAATGAGTTATAACATATATATTTAAAATAACCCTTAAACTAATGTTGAGGGTTATTACATAATAAAAGATTATAGATTGCCAATTATTACAAAGTATATTATCTGTAAACCTTTTTACAGGACAGTCATTTACTTATTGCTAGATGTTATAATAATTTTATATTTACGAATAGTTTATAAATATATAGAGTGTAGTAGACGTATGCTTATATGTAGAATAAAAGGACTTATAAAAAAATAGAAGTGCATTGATTCTAAAGAAAGCAGGAATGTAAATGATATATGAAGCGAATATACATACGAGAGAAAAATTAGTTACTATGTTCGAGGATTTCAATAACGTTGTTTTACTTTCTTATTTACAAGGACATATGGGTACTGCCTGGGTAAATGATCTTGAAAATCCAACAGTAGCGCAAGTTACGGTAGGGATTTTCACATTTTACGCTGGAGATTCGAATGCGAAAGAAACAGAAGAATTAGTACGTAACATTCCTGATAGAATGTTAGTAATCGTAAACAGTGAAGAGTGGAAAAAGCGTTTAGAAACAAGTTACGAAAGAAAAATAGATAAGTTTTTACGGTATAAATTCAAACGTAATGCGGAAGTTTTTAATCGTTCAAAATTACAATCTTTTATATCAGCGCTTCCAAAAGGATACGAGTTACGAAGAATAGATGAACATATCGTAAATATTCCTACGTTACATAAGGTCTCTGAAGATTTTATCAGTCAATTTCAATCAGTAGAAGATTATTTAAATCGAGGTATAGGGTATAGTATTTTGTATAAAGGAGAAGTTGTATGCGGTGCATCATCATATAGCATTTATGATAATGGGATTGAAATCGAAGTGGCGACTGATCACAATCATAGAAGAAAAGGGTTGGCAACTATAGTTAGTGCGGCGTTAATCTTGCATTGTTTAGAAAAAGAGATATACCCAAACTGGGATGCAGCAAATACTACATCTGCTAAACTAGCAGAAAAGCTAGGATATGTTTTTGATAAGGCATATGATGCTTATTTTGTGGATAATAGATGAAATCTTTTTTAAATAAAAGAGCAGCTAGCAAAAGCTAACTGCTCCTCTCCAAAGGAGAATGGAGAAATACAATCATGTAATTTACATTATTGACGAAACAGTAATTTTTAATCAAATAACTATAAAAGTTTAGATAAAATATCTTTGATTAAACCTGAGGCTCCGATAAAGAGTACTGATAGAAAAACGATTGAGAATATACTTTTTTTAGGTTTCTTAAATTCTAAGTAAATGTTAAAAATGGCACCAATTGCAACTACAATAAAGATAACGAGTCTTACTACATCTATCATGAATAACGCTCCTTTTTATCACTTAATTGTATTATATAGGAATTCGCCTTCTGATTAGTTTGTTGGAATACGATTTAAGGTAATTTTAAACAAAATAATCTTTTATACGAAAGTAATATGAGGAGAAAAAGGAAACGTATGTAGTAATTGTATAAATTGTAGAAGCTAATAGTGACCAAATAAAGTGAGTGGTATAGTAATTTATATTTTTATATACGCCTTCTTTAGGCGCAATTACAGCTTACATAATAAAACATGTTTATCGTAGTGATCTAAACACCAATTATATTTTTTTAGAATAATTGGATGAATCGCTTCTTTCGTAGTATCGACCTCAGTATAGCCATATTTCTTATAAAAGTTTTCTAATTCCTCAAAAGGAAGACAATATACATGTTGTACTTGTAATTTCTTCGCAGTTTCTACTAAAAACGAAACAAGTTCCCCAGCTAATTGTAGACCTCTAAATTTAGGGAGAATAAGTATCCCACCCATTTCTATAGTATCTTCATCTATTTGGACTAAACGACCAACACCTGCATACGCATTGTCGTATGTAATGATTGCCACCATATCTCGATTTAAATCACTTCGTACAAATCCTATTGAGTCATATTGATTATTAATCCATTCTAGATCATTAGATGTGGCCAATTGAATATTCATATACATCCTCCCTCCGAATACTAGCTCTATCTCCATTATATAGAACATAAGATGCTATATCAAAAGAACCTAGTTATAGCCAAATTTGTTTAAGTTATTAGTTGAAGGTGTGGGTTTGTTGGGATTGAAATGATGGGTTCACCAAGCAAAAGATGATAACCTTGTGAATATAGTGTTACATAGTCAAAAAGAAAAGTAGTTCATGTGTTCGGTAACGCATTATTGTTTAAGCGTATAGAGTTTATAGGCTTACTTTAATTAATAGCTACTATATTTATTGGAACTAGTGAGGAAATATGATAATCAACAGCCCGAGTGATAAAAATCGTATTAGGATTTGGTGAAAAACTCCTTCTGAAAAAGGAAAAGGGATTTAAAAATAAGAGCACTTCGAAAAGTGCCCTTCAGTAACGACTACCCATTCTAAAAAGAAAGGATGCAATATATTATATGAAGGTAAGAGTATTTAATTGTGGGTCCTTTATATAAAAGTTTTATTTTGTTCCGAAAAAAAAGGCGATTGTTTCCACAACCGCCTTTCAGTAAAACAAAGCACTTTTTCTGAAATAAATTATGGATGATTCCTGAAAAAGGTTATAGAATATACTCACATTTTTATAACTAAAGTGAAGAGCTCAGGTTATAAGAAAGGAACAATTATATTGTATGAAATCTATTCTAGATTAGTCACAAAGAAAGCTGTCTTCTTATTTGAAGGCAGCTTTCTTTTATTAGAAAAAGAAGTAGAAGTAAAATAAAAGATTAAGTTACTTGTCCAAACAAATTTTCAAAAAATACATAAGATGCTAGTAGTTAGTCAATATTTTAATATTGCTAATTTTTAAGACTAAAAGGGGTGATTTTATGTGTGAATGTGAAGTTTGTAGAAGAAAGAAAAACCGGGATCCATTAAACCGGGAGTTTGAGCCGAAAAAACAAGTTCCTGAGTCAAAAAAAGAGGATTGTG